>JAEZSE010000046.1 GCA_023421955.1 Bacillota bacterium | reverse complement strand
GTATCACTGACTGCTTTCTTGATTTTCTCATCGACACCGGATGCATCGTAGGCCTGTGACTCCTCCGGATCGGTGGAAATGTCAGCTTCTTTGTTCACCTTGCTGGTTTCGTTTTCAGTAAGGAACTGCATCAGGAAGGTCCGGGCGATGATTGCCTGCGCCTTCAAGGCTTCTTCCGGCCAGTCTTTCTGCATCTCACCGGCTAAGACACCGCAGAGGTATTCCTCCAGTGGGAGTTCGGAGATTTGCTTGGACTTGATATCATAAATCTTCAGGATCATCTCTTCCGCCGTTTTGTTGGCGAAGCGCTCCGGAAGCTTGGGCACCTCTGCGTTTGACTGTGCAGCCGATGGCGACGGAGCCAAAGATTCCACAGGAGTCGCGGCAGCCGATGACGAAGGAGCAGGAGTCTTGATCGGTTGCTTGCAGCCGGCCAATACCAACGCAGTGGCGAGCAACACGAGGAACATGCGTTTCATGGAAATCCCTCCAGGTGCATACTTTAATGATATTTTCTTCGAATTGAGCGACAATAATGCACAAACTGGTTTTTTTATTTTGCCGGTTGGTTGTATAATAGTGCCATTGTTTTGGGGGCCATATGCCAAAAAAGACAAACGCGCAGCCTCGGGGAATGAAGCTGGGGCAGCATTTCCTGTTTGACAAAGGGATACTGGGCAAGATCGCAGACACCGCTGAAGTGTTTGGTGAGGATTGCGTGCTGGAGGTGGGCCCTGGGCTGGGCACCCTCACTGAGGTGCTCGCCGCTAGGGCCTGCTTGGTGGCAGCTGTAGAACTGGACGGAGCGCTGATCCCCAGATTGCGCGGCAGGCTCGCGCAACATCCCAATACCACCATTGTCCATGCCGATATCATGAAGGTTGATCTTCAAGCGATATGGCAAGATACCTTTGGCGGCAAGCCCTTCAAGGTGGTTGCCAACTTGCCATATTACATCACTACACCGGTGATCATGCGGCTGCTGGAAAGTGGCCTGCCGGTGACCAGCCTTGTTGTGATGGTGCAGAAGGAAGTGGCCGACCGGCTGGTTTCCACACCAGGTGGCAAAGACTACGGAGCCATCTCGGTGGCTGTACAGTTTCGCACGGTGGCAGAGCGGTCTTTCATTGTGCCGGCTGGAGCCTTTTCCCCGCCGCCTAGGGTGCAGTCGGCTGTGCTCAAAATGGTCGTGCGGCAGCAGCAGCCGGTAGAAGTGCACGACATGACTTTATTTGAGAAAACGGTGCGCGGGTGCTTCGCTGCCCGCCGAAAAACACTGCGCAACAACGTGGCCGCCTCTTTTAGCCTGGGTGGCGACGAAGCCGCCCGCTTGATTACCCTGGCTGGTTTGGACCCGCAGGGAAGAGCCGAGCAGCTGGACCTGGCCAAATTCGCGGCGTTGACTAACCGGCTCTATGAGGAAGGATTCCGCGCCACCAACACACAGACTGGAGAATGATTTTGTATAACAGCAAACTGGAGCATATCCTGCCCCGCGTGGAGCGGCCCGCCCGCTACACCGGTGGGGAGGTTAACTCAATCGTCAAAGATCCGTCCAATGTGGATATTCGGTTCGCGTTTGCGTTTCCCGATGCCTATGAAATCGCGATGTCTCATCTGGGCACACGGATTCTCTACCATGTGCTGAACAGCAGGGAAGACACCTGGTGCGAGCGGGTGTTTGCACCCTGGGCCGACATGGAAAAGGAGCTTAAACAGGCCGGCATTCCACTGTATGGTTTGGAAAGCGGCGACCCAATCAAGGATTTCGATATCGTTGGCTTCACATTGCAATATGAGATGTGCTATACCAATGTGCTCAACATGCTTGATCTGGCCGGCTTGCCGTTGAAAACTGTTGATCGCGACGAAACCCACCCGCTGGTGATAGCCGGAGGCCCATGCGCCTACAACCCCGAGCCGCTTTGGGAGTTCATCGATTGCTTCGTGCTGGGTGATGGTGAGGAAGTGACCGGTGAACTGGTGGATACGGTGAAGCAGGCCAAGCAGAGCAGGCTATCTCGTCACGAGCTGCTGCTGCGCTTGGCGGCGATCCCTGGTGTGTATGTGCCGTCGCTGTATGAGGTGCAATACCACGAGGATGGCACAATACAGTCCATTCAACCAACTGTCGCTGGAGTGCCCGGTGTGGTGGGAAAGCGAATCCTTGCCGACCTGGATTGCGCTCCCTGGCCGGACAGGCCCATCGTGCCTTTTCTGGACATTGTGCATGACCGTGTGACACTGGAAGTCTTTCGGGGCTGCACCAGGGGCTGCCGCTTTTGCCAAGCCGGTACCATTTACCGGCCAATCCGTGAGCGTTCAGTGAAAACTCTTGTGCGCCACGCAGCGGAAAGCTTACAAAACAGCGGGTACGACGAGGTGTCACTGTCCTCCCTCAGCACCGGTGACTACAGCCGGTTTGCCGAGCTGGTGACGGCGCTCAAGGCTGGCCCTTGCTCGGGTAACGTATCGCTGTCACTGCCGTCGCTTCGTCTGGATGCCCACGGCAAAGAATATATGGACTCGCTGGAAGGCGGCCGCCGCACGGGCCTCACATTGGCACCCGAAGCCGGCACCCAACGCCTACGTGACGTGATCAACAAGAATGTGACTGAAGAAGACCTGATGCGAAGTGTCCGCGACGCCTTTGATGCCGGCTGGGACAAGGTGAAGCTCTACTTCATGCTGGGCCTGCCCGGAGAGACTGACGATGATCTTCTTGGCATTGCAGACCTTGCCAGAAAGGTCATCAACGAATATCGGAATCTACCCAAGGGAAAGCGCCGCAGGCCAGTCAGTATTCTGGTGAGCACATCCAATTTCGTGCCCAAACCCCACACGCCCTTCCAGTGGGATGGGCAGGACACCGTAGACGAACTCATTCGCAAACAGAAACTTTTAAAGCAGGCGTTGAGGATTGGCGGTGTGGACTACAGTTGGCATGACGCCAAGCTGTCGCTGCTGGAGGCGGCGTTTGCCCGGGGTGGCAGACCCATGTCCAGGGTGCTGCTGCGTGCCTGGCAGTTGGGCGCCCGGTTTGACAGCTGGCGGGAGCATTTCTCCATGGCTCGCTGGCAGACGGCTTTTACAGAGACTGGCGTCGATCCCTCATTCTATGCCAACCGCATGGCGGGTGAGGTTGAGATCCTACCGTGGGATCATCTCGGGTCCGGCGTCTGCAAGGTGTTTCTCTGGGTGGAGCGGCAGAGGGCAGAGGCTGGGAAAACAACTGATGACTGCCGTGATGGCTGCCTTGGCTGCGGCATGCAGGATGTATGCGGAGGGGCAAAATGAGGGCTGCATTCAAGTTTCATAAAGGCGGTGCGACCCGCTATATCGCTCACCTGGACCTGATGCGTGCGATGAACCGCGCGATCCGCCGTGCCGGCCTGCCAGCCCAGTATTCTCAGGGCTTTCACCCCCACATCGTGATGTCCTTCGCGCAAGCGCTGGGGTTGGGATATCTCTCCGAAGGGGAGTATATGGAAATCACCCTGCCAGATGGTTATCCGCTTTTGCAGGCCATGGATCAGTTGAATAACACTCTGCCCGATGGGCTGAAGGCCATCGGTGTGTGGCAAGTCCCCGAAGCCATGGCAACGCTAATGGCGCAAGTGACTGCCGCACGCTGGCGCATCGAGTTTGAGCAGCAGCTTTCCGGCGAAGACGCCATGCGCTTTCTGGCTCTGTTGGATCGTGAGACAATTGATGTTGTCAAGGACGGTAAAAACGGCCCTGCCGCCATGGAGATTCGCAAGGGGATTTATTCCATCGAGATGAAAAACAGTGGGGTGGAGCTTTTCCTGGCTGCCGGCAGCGCCCTCAACATCCGGCCTGAACTAGTTGTTAAGGCAGCGATGGGCTCGGCGGAGTGTGTCCGCGCCATGACGCGGCTAGAGCTGTATGCGAAGAATGATGGGCGGCAAACACCGCTTTCTGAGATCTTTATGCTGGAGAATTGATTGTGGACAAGATCATCCTGGCTGACGCGAACCCCTACCAAACCCGTGTGGCGCTGCTGGAAAACAGCGAACTTGTGGAGTATTATGTGGAACGCCCTGGCCGCGAGCGGCTTGCCGGCAACATTTACAAGGGCGTCGTCCGCAACGTGCTGCCAGGCATGGAGGCCGCCTTTGTAGACATCGGCCTGGAAAAGAACGCCTTCCTCTACATCGGTGACATCGCACTGGACAGCAGCGACTTTGAGTTTGGCGAAAGCCAGCAGAAAGTGGAGCCCCGCCTGATTCGACAAGTGGTGCGCGTGGGGCAGGAGCTGCTGGTGCAGGTGCTCAAAGATCCATCGGGCACCAAAGGCGCCCGCATCACAACCAACATCACGCTGCCCTCCCGATTGATGGTGATGATGCCCCGCATGGAGTATGTGGGTGTGTCCCGCCGCATTGAGGACGAGGGAGAGCGCATGCGGCTGAAGCGCGTGGCTGAAGGCATGCGCCCTCAGAATGTGGGCCTGATCATCCGTACGGCAGCGCAGGGCGTGAGTGAGCAGGAGCTTGCCGATGAAATCCCCTTTCTGATGGATTGGTGGCATAGTCTTGAGACGATGGAGAAAAAAACCACCGCGCCCAAGGAGCTATACCGCGACCAGGGCTTGGCCGTGCGCGCCTTTCGCGACATGTTTGACCGTGATGTGAAGCGCTTTGTGGTCAACGACCGTAAGGCATGTGAAGATATCCGCACTCTGATGCACGAGCAGGGCTTACCCGAAAACGCACTGGAGTGCATGGACGGCGCCTACGACCTGTTTGATCGGTTTAGCATCGAAAGCGACATCAAACGCACCTTCCAGCGTAAGAGCTGGCTGAAGAGCGGCGGTTACCTGATGATCGACCACACCGAGGCGCTCACCGTGATCGATGTAAATACAGGTAAATATGTGGGTGATGACAATCTGCAGGAGACGATCTTTCACACCAACCTGGAAGCTGCCGCTGAAATCGCCAGGCAGATCCGCTTGCGAGACATTGGCGGCATCATCTTGATTGACTTCATCGATATGGAGACCGAGCAGCACAAAGACGAGCTTCTGCGAGCCCTCAAGGAGGAGTTGAAACGCGACCGTACCCGCACCAATGTGTTAGGCATTACCCAGTTGGGCCTTGTGGAGATGACGCGCAAGAAGATCCGCCAAAGGGTCTCCACAATCGTACACTCCACCTGCCAGGTGTGCGGCGGGTCGGGTAGGGTGCTCACGCCTCAGTCGGTGGCGCTAGAGATCTTGCGGCAATATCTGAGAACCAAGGATAACCTCACTTGTGACCGGTTGCAGTTGAAAGTGCATGTGGACGTTGCTGATTACCTTGAGAAGAGTGGTATGGCGGCAGAGATGAAGGATGTCTCGATCACGGCCAGCCGCAGCTGCCACGTGGAGAGCTTCAAGCTTTCACCTGTGCTAAAAGAAAGTGTTGCAGAGGACTTTTTGACCCAGACTTTACCAAAATAGGCAGATGATGTATAATCCTATTGAATCAGGCACAAGGGATGGTTTATGGTCAATCAGGACAGCACCAACAAAATACTGACAGTTCCCAATGCGCTCACACTGGTGCGTTTCATCCTGGTGGGCGTGATGGCTTGGTTTTTTATGCAAGGCGAGCCAGTCATCGCCATGGCTATCTATATTACAGCAGCGGCCACTGACCTTGTCGACGGTTACATTGCCCGCAAGTTCAACCAGATCAGCAATGTAGGTAAAGTGTTTGACCCTATTGCCGATAAACTCATGACGGTTACCGCCCTCGTATGCATGTTCCTGAAAGGGTTCCTGACCCCAGGCGTGCTCTCCGTGGTCATCGCAAAGGAAGCCTTAATGGTTGTGGGTGGCGTGCTGATCTACTTCGTGTTTAAAAAGGTAGTTTATGCCAACTTGTATGGAAAAATATCCGCAGCGGCATATTTCCTGGCGATCATGCTGCTGTTTTTGCATGAGTATGTGCAGCCCTACGACGCCTGGTTCATGTATCTGGCTGTGGCGATGAATGTGGTTTCCATGCTCCAGTATGGCTACATCAACATTGTGTTGGAATACCGCAAAAAAAAGAACGCAAGACTTGATTGACAGTCATTGTCAAGGCTGGATATAATGATCATGTGAATTGAATATCGGATGACCGGCAGGGGAGAGACCGCAGCGATGCGGCGCCGAAGGAGCAACGCGCAGAAACTCTCAGGCAAGCAGGACCGTGCCGCGACGAATCTCTGGAAAGCCTGATCACAGGCGCCGACGGGGCAATCCCCAGCAATATGCGGGGGAGAAACTCTCAGGTAGTAAAACAGAGGCGCAACCGTAAATACTACGGTTGCGTCTATTTTTTATTATCAGGGGGAGCCTCACATGGCGTTGCGTACACCACTTTACGAAACTCATTTGAAATACGGTGGCAGGATCGTCGAATTTGCCGGCTGGGAGCTACCGGTGCAGTATGAGGGCATCATTGCCGAGCACCGGGCTGTGCGCGAAAGCGCTGGTCTGTTTGATGTATCTCACATGGGCGAGATCGCGGTGAAAGGCCCCAATGCCTTTAGCCAGCTGCAGTACCTGCTCACCAATGACTTTACCAGCATGCAGCCCGGAGACGTGCGCTATAGCCCCATGTGCGATGAGACCGGCGGCACGGTGGATGACGTGCTGGTATACAAGCATGCACAGGATGATTTCCTTGTTGTTGTAAATGCCTCCAACAAGGATAAGGATTATCAGTGGATGCTTGACCACAATCGGTATGGGGCGGATATCGAAGATGTTTCCCACCGATACGCCCAACTGGCGCTGCAAGGCCCGCAAGCTGAGGCGATTTTGTCAAAGGTGATTGACAAGGCGCTCATCCCGCTAAAATACTACACATTCACAACCATTACGCTGTTTGATCATCTCTGCATCCTTTCCCGTACCGGCTACACCGGAGAAGACGGCTTCGAGCTTTATGTCGAACCGGCCGATGGGCCGCTGCTGTGGGAAACCCTGATGGAGGAGGGAGAGGACCTGGGCCTTGTTCCGGCCGGTTTGGGCGCTCGCGACACACTGCGGCTGGAAGCGGCGATGCCACTCTACGGCCATGAGCTCACAGCGGAGATTTCGCCGCTGGAAGCAGGCCTTGGCCGGTTCGTCAAGCTGGAGAAGGAAGAATTCATTGGAAAACAGGCCATGACTGCCGTCAAGGCGGCGGGGCTTGCCCGCAAACGATGCGGTATAGAGATCCTGGACAAAGGCATCGCCCGCGAGGGGGCTCCGGTGCTGGCAGACGGCAGGCAAGTTGGCATCGTCACCTCCGGCACTAAAGCACCCTGGCTTGACCGCACCATCGCGATGGCCATGATAGACAGCCAATATGCCACGCCCGGTGCGGAGCTTTACGTGGATGTGCGCGGACGCGCGCTCAAAGCATCAGTCGTCAAATTACCGTTCTATAAAAGACAGGAGGCCTAGCAATGAACATCCCCAGCGAATTACGTTATACCAAGGACCACGAGTGGGTGCGGAAGGAAGCCGACGGCACAGCCACAGTGGGCATCACAGAATATGCCCAGCATGCATTGGGTGACATCGTGTTTGTGGAGTTGCCAGCCGTTGGCGCGACCCTGAAAGCTGGCGCGGTTGCTGCCAACATCGAGTCGGTCAAGGCCGTTTCGGAAGTATTCTGCCCCCTCACCGGCAAGGTTACGGAGATCAACGGAAAGCTGGATGGGGAGCCCGAACTGCTCAATAGCGATCCATACGGCCAATGGCTGTTTCGGTTGACCGATGTGCAGGAAGGCACACTGCTCACTGCTGACGAGTACGCGGCTCTGCTGTAGGAAGGGAGACATCAATGCCATACATCCCCCACACGGCAGAGGAGACCGCCGACTTGCTTGCCTGCCTTGGGTTGGCAGATGCAGATGAGCTCTTCCGCTCCATCCCAGAAGAGCTGCGTCTGCGCAAGCCCCTCAACCTGCCCGCCGGTAAAACAGAGATGGAAGTGCGGCAGGCCATGGAAGCCGTCGCCGCCAAAAACACCAGGTTCCAGTCCTGCTTTCGTGGAGCAGGGGCTTACCGCCACTACATCCCTTCGGTGGTAGGCCATGTGGTATCACGCAGCGAGTTCTATACTGCTTACACTCCCTACCAGCCCGAGGTGAGCCAGGGTGTGCTGCAGGCAATCTTTGAGTATCAAACGATGATTTGCGAGCTCACCGGCATGGATGCCTCCAACGCTTCGGTCTATGACGGCGCTACGGCTGCCAGCGAGGCTATCGCTATGTGCCTGGACGGCAAGCGCTGCAAGGCAGTGGTCTGTGGCGCTATGAACCCGCAGACGCTGACCGTTGTGAAAACATGGTGCCATGCCACCGGCGTGGAGCTTGCTGTTGCCGGCATCCGCAATGGCCGCACCGATGCTGAGGAGATTGCCCGATTGGTGGATGGCAGCACTGCCTGCTTGATCGCCCAGCAGCCCAACTTCTTCGGTCTGTTGGAGGACGTATCGGCCATTGAGCGTGTTACCCATGCGCAAGGTGCCAAGCTGGTGCTTTCCTGCAATCCTATCTCTCTGGGTATGTTGAAATCCCCGGGCGAGTGGGGTGCCGACATCGCCATTGGTGAGGGCCAACCCCTTGGCAATCCGTTGAACTTCGGCGGTCCTTATCTGGGCTTTATGGCCTGTCGCGAGGCGCTGCAGCGCAAGCTGCCGGGCCGTATTGCCGGAGAGACTGTCGATCATGATGGCAACCGTGGGTTTGTGCTCACACTGCAAGCCCGCGAACAGCACATCCGCCGCGAAAAGGCCTCCAGCAACATCTGCTCCAACCAGGCGCTAAACGCGCTGGCTGCGGCGGTCTATCTGAGCGCAGTGGGCCCGCAAGGGCTTCGGGAGGCTGCAACACTCTCCATGGAGCGTGCCCATTCGGCTGCATCTGCCATTTCTACTTTACCCGGCATGAAGCTGAAGTATCAAGGGCAGTTCTTCCATGAGTTTGTGATTCAATCGGAAGTCGCCCCGGAGACAATTGAAAAACAACTGGCAAGCAGGGGCATTCTGGCTGGCCTGCCTCTCGGTTTCCTCGGTGAGGAGTATCACAACTGTATGTTGTATTGCTGCACGGAGCTCAACTCCGAAGAGCAGATCAATCAGCTTGTATCGGCGCTGAGGGAGGTGGCGGAGGTATGAGGAGTGTGAAACCGCTGGTGTTTGAGCTGTCCAAACCGGGCAGGCGCTGCACCGAATTCCCGAAAGCAGCAGACAGCGCGGCGGTAGGGGCGGAATTCCTTCGTGCGACCCCGCCGGCTCTCCCGGAATTGGCAGAGGTAGATCTGATCCGCCACTACACCGGGCTTTCCCATCGTGCCCATGGTGTGGACAGTGGCTTCTACCCGCTGGGATCCTGCACGATGAAGTACAACCCCAAAATCAACGAGGATGTGGCGAGGCTACCCGGCTTTGCCGACATTCACCCACTCCAACCAGTAGCTACAACCCAAGGTAGCCTGGAAGTGCTGCATACGATGCAGATTTGGCTTTCCGAAATCACAGGTATGGATGCCTTCACACTCCAGCCGGCGGCCGGCGCCCACGGGGAATGGACGGCCATGGCGATGGTGAAGGCCTGGCACCGCAATCGGGGCGATGAGAAGCGAACCAAGGTGCTGGTGCCGGATTCAGCCCACGGCACCAATCCGGCCAGCGCAGCACTTGCGGGCTTTGAGGTCGTGCAGATCGCCAGCGCGCCGGACGGCGGGGTGGATGTGGAAGCATTGAAGCTGGCCGCTGATGACACCACAGCCGCGTTGATGCTGACCAACCCCAGCACACTGGGCCTGTTTGAGACCAGGATTGCAGATATTGCGGAGATCGTGCATAACGCTGGCGGCTTGCTGTATTACGACGGAGCAAATATGAATGCCATCATGGGCGCCACCCGCCCCGGGGACATGGGTTTTGACGTGGTACACCTCAACTTGCACAAGACATTCTCCACACCCCATGGCGGCGGCGGCCCCGGCAGCGGCCCGGTGGGGTGCAAAAAGGCATTGGAACCCTTCCTGCCCTCACCGGTTGTCGTGCGGCAGGGGGATGGCAGTTTTGCCTTCGATACTGACAGACCCCTTTCCATCGGGCCGGTGAAAAGCTTCTATGGCAATTTTGGCGTGATTGTACGGGCAATGACCTATATCTTGTCGTTGGGTGCGGATGGGCTGAAAGCTGCATCGGAAACGGCGGTGCTGAATGCCAACTATATGATGCAGAAACTGAAAGAGCATTACACTCTGCCTTATGACAGGCCTTGCATGCATGAGTTTGTGTTATCGGCAGAGGCTTTGAAGGCAGACACCGGCTGCTCAGCGATGGATGTGGCAAAAAAGCTCATTGATTACGGCATTCATCCGCCCACGATGTATTTCCCGCTGATCGTACATGAGGCGTTGATGATCGAGCCCACTGAGACCGAATCCCGCGAGACGCTGGATCGGGCTGTGAATGCCTTGATTGAGATCGCAGAGCTAGCGTGCACAAACCCCTATGAGCTGCATGCGGCACCATCCACAACGCCTGTGGGCCGCATGGACGAAGTGATGGCAGCTCGAAAACCCAGGCTGCGCTGGAGACCATGAGATGACGCACCATAACCCCTCTCCAATTTGGGAGAGGGGTTTTCAATTGATATTATCCCCGCAATTGAGATGGGGTGACACCGCGCAACGTCAGAAATGCTCTGTTGAATGACCGGACAGAACCAAACCCGCATTGATAGGCGATATCAGTGATACTTTCCTCGCTGGTTTTGATCAGCTCCTCGGCTCTTTTGATGCGCAGCTGGCTCAGATAACCCTTGAAGCTATCACCGGCAATGCTCCCGAACAGCCTGGAGAAGTGGCAAACGCTCATATTTGCCACCTCTGCAGCGTCTTTCATAGTGATGCTTTCCATGAAATTGCTTTCAATAAAGGAAAGGGCTTCCTGCATCGCTTTCAATCGGTGATGCCTGTGGGTCGTTTTGCCAACCGAGACAGCCTCAGTTGGCATAGCTCTGGCAAGGGCGCCGCACAAGCCCAGCAGGCTGCTTCGGATCAACATTGTTGCCGCCAGATCGGTCCTCATTATCTCACTGCGAATTGTTGTATACGCTGCGTTGAAACTTTGGTACAGTTCTTCCGAGCGCTCTGTAGGAGCAAACGGTATTATGAAGGTAAAACCACGTGGCCAACCGCCGGCGTTGTCCACGAGCTCCGGCCGGAAAATGATCATGCGATGCACCGACTCGCCGCTTTTGCAGTCATAATAGTGGATGTCGCCGCTGGAGCAGACCGCGATGTCACCCTCGTGTAAGCTGCGTGACTCATTATTGATGCCGACCAGGAGAGATCCTTTGCACACACACACGAGCTCAACGTCAGCATGCCAGTGGGCTGGAAATTTCATGTTTCTGGTTTCATATGCCACCACCGGAAGACCGCCAACATATGATCTGTCTTCATAAACTGCGTGCATGTCACTCTCCCAAATATGAATGCACCTAGAATAGCAAGGATCGCAAAAAATGTCCATCGTATCATAAAGGATGGCGAGAAAAAAGATGTATGAATTAGTATAATTACTGTAAATGAAAGGGGGCTGCTTATGAAAAAGGCATTGATTGTCCAAGGCGGGTGGGACGGCCACGAGCCTGTACAGGTTTCTCAAAGGTTTGCAAGGCTTCTTCGGGAAAACGGCTTTGAAGTGGAAGTATCCGATACGCTGGACGCATTTCTGGATGTGGAGAAGCTGAAAGCGTTGGATCTGATCGTTTCCTGCTGGACGATGGGCACGATCAAGCGCGAGCAGATGCTGCCCGTGATTGAGGCAGTGGCCTCCGGCGTGGGCCTGGCTGGTTGCCACGGCGGCATGTGCGACAGCTTCCGCAATGAAACAGAGTGGCAATTTATGACCGGCGGCCAGTGGGTGGCGCACCCCGGCAACGACGGCACACCCTATGTGGTCAACGTCAGGAAGAACAGCTCCAGCCCCATTGTTTATGGCATTGATGATTTCAATGTGTCCAGCGAGCAATACTATGTGCATGTGGACCCGGCAGTGGACGTGCTGGCAACCACGCGGTTCCCGGTCGCCAAGGGCTACCACACCACCAACGGCGCGGTGGATGTGCCGGTGCTCTGGACCAAGATGTGGGGCTATGGTCGTGTGTTTTACTCGTCGTTGGGCCATCACGACGATGTGTTTGACATCCCCGAGGCGCAGGAAACAATGCTGCGCGGCATGCTGTGGGCTGCCGAGAGCAAGACCATTGCTGTGAAACACGGCCTGGATTACAAAACGCTGAAGTGAGGGATAGCATGAAGAAGGTCAAGGTGGGTGTTGTCGGCTGCGGCAACATCAGCGGAATCTATTTCGAAAACATGACCAAGGTGTTTGACATCCTGGAAGTGAAGGCCGTCGTGGATCTTGACAAGGCCAGGGCGCAGGCTGCCGCAGAAAAGTATGCCATCCCGGTGATCTATGACACCGTGCAGGAGATGCTGAAGGATCAGGAGATCGAAATCATCCTCAACATCACCACGCCGCCGCACCACGCGGCTGTCTGCCTGGCGGCGCTGGAAGCCGGAAAGCATGTCTATGTGGAAAAGCCCCTTTCCATCGAGCGGGAAGACGGCCTGAAGATCAAGAAGCTGGCCGAAAAGAAGGGCCTGCTCGCCGGCGGCGCTCCGGACACCTTTATGGGCGGCGGCATACAGACCTGCCGCAAGCTCATTGAGGATGGCTGGATCGGCGAGCCTGTGGCATGCACAGCCTTCATGACCTGCCATGGCCACGAGAGCTGGCATCCGGACCCGGAGTTTTATTACAAGGTGGGCGGCGGCCCGATGTTTGACATGGGCCCTTATTACCTGACTGCGCTTGTGAACCTGATGGGCCCGGTGGAAAGTGTTTCCGGCTCCACCCGCGTCACATTCCCGACCCGCACAATCACTTCAGAGAAGAAGTACGGCACCATTGTGGATGTGGAAGTGCCCACCCATGTGGCAGGCCTGATGAACTTCAAGAGCGGCGCCATCGGCACGATCATCACATCGTTTGATGTGTGGGCGGCCAACCTGCCCCGCATAGAAATCTATGGCAGTCTTGGCACGCTTTCAGTGCCCGATCCGAACACCTTCGGCGGGCCGGTGCTCTTCCGCAAGCCCGGCATGGACAACTGGCAGGAGATCCCGATCCTGCATGGTTACGCCGTGAACAGTCGCGGTGTAGGCGTGGCGGATATGGCATATGCCATCCGCACCGGCCGCAAGCACCGCGCCAATGTGGATCTGACCTTCCATGTGCTGGACATTATGCATGCGTTCCACGACGCTTGCCGCGAGGGGTTGGTTTACCGGCTCAACAGCACCTGCGAAAAGCCCGCGCCAATGCCGGTGGGGTTGCTCAAAGGGACACTGGATTAACAGAAGTTATACAAAAGGCGGGCCTCAAGCCCGCCTTTTGGCTCCAAACGCTTAGATAATCTGATATAGAAACACACACGGCTCTTTCGCCCCACTGTTGATATTGGACGACACAACCTGCTTCACCCGGAGCTTCACCCCCAGCGCCTTTTCATAGTGAAATCGGAAATGCCCGGCGCAGCACAGGCAGTAGGAGAGGGGCATTGGGCCGTTTGCCGGCATGCAGCCCGCAAAGTTCCAGCAGGGACAGTGATCCATATGGCCGATGCCCACGGTTTGGATGTCTCCGCCCTCAGTAAGCCAGGGTTTTCCCATGTATTGCAGCTGTCCCAGGAGCTCAATCTTTTCTGCCAAAGGCTTGTCTCCATGCTCTTTGGCCAGCTGTTTGGCGTTGTTCAGGCGAAAACCGCTCTTGCAGCATGCCCGGTGAAACATCACCTCGGCGATCTTGTCAAACTCCAGCAGCTCCTCGCACATGCACATCGCCGCAGCCATGAAGTTGGCGTTGTCCTGCTTGGGGTTGGCGTCATGGGGATACTCCACACCCATGATCTGATTGATGATGGTTTCTTCCACCTTTGCCTTCTGCAGCGCTTCCAGAAACGTCATGGCCTGCTCCCTTGCATTGTTCTGGTAAGTAGAATAACATGTTTGCCATATGTTGAACACCCCAGGGAGGTATCAATGGACGCTTCAGACCGCGAGAAAATCGAAAAAATCATCAGGGACAGAAAGCTTGCCAACGGATTCTATCTAAAAAAATCAGAGGTGTTTCAGAAATTCATCGCCTTCGAGGAAAAAGCGTTCGAGGCCGGCAGCCTTGGCCGCATGGAGAAGGAACTGATCGCAGTTGGTATTTCTGTAGTGATCAACTGCGAATCCTGCATGCAGTGGCATATTGAGCAGGCACTAAAGCAGGGGGCCACTGAGGAGCGGGTGATCGAGGCCATCGGCGTGGGCATTGAGATGGGCGGCGGGCCGGCGACCGTCTCCGCACGGTTTGCGATGAAAGTGCTGGAGTACTACCGAAAACCAGATGGGCAGTGATTTTGCCACGAGAATAATGTTTGTGTCTTTGTTGACTTCCGATCCGCTTCTCTTATAAAATAATCTGTATTGTGTTCATTGAGGTGTGTTTCCCATGCCATTATCCCAGGATGCCGTTTCTGAGATCAAAAGACGAAGAACCTTTGCCATCATCTCCCACCCAGACGCCGGCAAGACCACATTGACTGAAAAGTTGCTGCTCTATGGCGGCGCGATCCACCTGGCCGGCTCGGTCAAGGCCCGCAAGGCCAATAAATACGCCGTTTCCGACTGGATGGAGATCGAAAAGCAGAGGGGCATTTCAGTCACCTCCAGTGCCATGCAGTTTGATTATGCCGGATGCCGAATCAACATCCTGGATACTCCTGGCCACCAGGACTTCAGTGAGGACACTTTCCGCACGCTGATGGCGGCCGACAGCGCCGTGATGCTGATTGACGGTGCAAAAGGTGTGGAGCCGCAGACAATCAAACTGTTTCACGTGTGCCGCATGCGGGGTATCCCGATTTTCACGTTTGTCAACAAGATGGACCGCGCCGCAAAGGACCCCTTTGACCTGATGAGCGAAATCGAAAGCGTGCTTGGCATCCATTGCTCGCCGGTGAACTGGCCTATTGGCACCGAGGGCGATTTTAAGGGCATTTATCACCGCGACCGCGATCGCGTGGAGCTGTTTGACAGCGGCGAAGCCCATGGCTCCAAACAGGTGGAGTCGGTGGAGGGTGACCCCCACGACCCTGAGTTTGCACAGAAGCTTGGCCAATACCACACCAACAGGCTGCTGGACGACCTGCTGCTGCTGGAAGGTGCCGGCGAAGACCTGGACATGCCCAAGGTGCTGGCAGGGCAATTGAGCCCGATGTTCTTCGGCTCCGCGATGAACAACTTTGGTGTGGAGTGCTTCCTCAGCAAGTTCTTGGAGATGGCGCCGCCGCCCTCTGCCCGCCTGGTCGGGGAGGATATCCTGGAACCGGAAGATGACGAGTTCTCTGCTTTTGTATTTAAGATCCAGGCGAACATGAATCCGGCCCACCGTGACCGCATCGCGTTCATGCGCATCTGCTCCGGCAAGTTTGAGAAGGGCATGGAGGCGCTGATTGTGAATTCCGACAAGCGCATCCGTCTGGCCCAGCCACAGCAGTTTATGGCCAAGGAGCGCGAGGCGGTGGACGAGGCCTGGCCCGGCGACATCATCGGCCTGTTTGACCCCGGTGTGTTCCACATCGGCGACACGCTCACAATGGGAAAACGCTTCACTTTTGACGGCATCCCGATGTTCGCGCCGGAAAACTTCGCCCGCGTGACCAGTATGGATACGATGAAGCGCAAGCAGTTTGTCAAGGGTGTAAGCCAGCTTTCCGAAGAAGGAGCAATTCAAGTGTTCCGGCAGACCGACATCGGTAGGCAGGAGCTGATCGTTGGCGTGGTTGGCTTGCTGCAGTTTGACGTGCTGGAATTCCGCCTCAAGGGTGAGTACGGTGTTGAGCTGCGCACCGAGCGCCTCAATTACCGCTTTGTGCGCTGGGTGTCCGGCGTGGAGGATCTTTCCAGGCTCAATCTCACCAGCACCACGCTGCGGGCGGAAGATGCCGCCGGAAGGCCTGTTCTGCTGTTTGAAAACACCTGGTCGATCACTTGGGCGGAAGACCACAACAAAGGCTTACAGCTTTCCGACACCGCAACAATGGTTTGGGCGGTGGAACAATAAGAGATGTCGCGACGCGACAAGGGGAGTAGGGGGCAATTCATGTTCAAGCGTGACAGCATCTTCAACAAGTCCATGCTGCGAGAGGTTGTGCTGTTGTTCGTCGCCGTGGCGTTCATTGGCCTGTCATCCGGCTTTTCCGAGAACATCTGGAACAACTTTTACAAAGACATCGGCCTGACCGACCACCAGAGGATGAACGTACTGGAGCCCTTCCGCGAGACGCCGGGGCTTCTGATGATGCTGATCATCGCGGCGCTTTCTTTCCTTACCATCGGCCGCATGGGCACGCTGGCGATGATTATCAGGGCCGGCGGCCTGCTGTTGGTTGGTATGCTCACCACATCGTTCAGCCCGGCGCTTGTGGTCTACATGGTTGTGGTCAGTCTGGGCGACCATATTTTCATGCCGCTCAGAAACAGCATCGGCATCACCGTGGCCAACCATGGATATGAGGGCCGGGTGATCGGGTTGATGGATGCGACCACCACGATCTTCTATATCATGGCCAGTCTGCCGATCATGCTGATTCTGAAAGGCGCCAATCCGCAAAGCTACCGTCTCTATTTTGTTTTGGGAGCTGCCATGGCGTTCTGCGCCGGTGTCGCGCTGTTTTTCATGCGCACCCGAAAAGCAGGAGAGAGCTTGTCCAAAACCAGGATACTGCTTAGAAAGAAATACACACTGTATTACCTGATCAGCTTCATCAGCGGGTTCCGCAAGCAGATATACCTCGTGTTTGCGCCATGGCTGCTGGTCAAGACCTTCATGCAGCCGGCTTCCACGATGACCTTGCTGGCAATCATCGGCTCTGCCACGGTGTTTTTCTTCAACCCGTTCATGGGCCACCTGATTGATAAATTCGGTGAGCGCAAGCTTTTGGTGGGCGGCGGGATCATCTGCACTGCAATTTATGTGAGTTATATTTTTCTGTGCAACCTGCCGGTCGGCGATTCTCTGGTGGTGCTTGTGCTGCTGGCGCTAAGCTACATTGACCGCCTCACGCAGTCCACACTGATGGGGCGCGACATCTTTGTCAAGCACACTGCCGATGATCCCAACGAGATCATGCCCACACTGTCTGTGGGCGTGAGCATGGATCATGTGGCCAGCGTGATTGGGCCCTTCCTGGGCGGCATCATCTGGACCACTGTGGGCCATGAGTGGGTGTTTGCTGCCGGTGCAGGCATTGGCTTGATTTATACAGCCCTTTGTTTTTTGGTGCCGGGGAAGAAACCTGCCCAGTTAGAGTCGGAGCAAACCGCCCAGGCATGATGGCGGAAGAATTTCATAGGGTTCACTCTTACTCCCTGAATGCCTACACAATCAACCGGTTGTGGATATGGAGCAAGCCTATCACTAAATATGCCAAACACATACAGGATCCATGCGGATCTGTTGTTGCATTGCACCTGTGTTTTCGTTATACTACTGTTTGGTATTATTTATCATCATACGCAAAGGATGAGAAAACTTGGTAAGAATAACCGTAGACGCGATGGGCGGCGATCACGCGCCGGTTGAAATCATCAAGGGGTCACTTCAGGCGCTGGAGCATCATACTGATCTGGAAATCACACTGGTCGGCCGTGAAGCGGAAATCCGCGCCCACTTGCCTGAGAAGGTGGTCTCGCGCCTCACCATCGTGCATACTGATGAGGTGATTGAGACCGGTGAGGACCCGCTCACTGCCATCCGCAAGAAGAAGAACTCCTCCATGATTGTGGCGCTTGACTTTCTGAAACAGAAGAAGGTGGATGCTTGTGTGTCCGCCGGTAGCACAGGGGCGTTCATGTCCGGCGCGCTGTTTGGGGTGGGCCGCATAAAGGGGATCCAGCGGCCAGCATTGGCCCCGATCCTGCCCACGATGACCGGTTGCGCCATGCTGATCGACTGCGGTGCCAACGCTGATTGCAAGCCGGAGTTTCTGGTGCAGTTCGGCCAAATGGGCGGCATCTATATGAACAAGGTGATGGGCGTGGAAAAACCCCGCATCGGGCTGCTCAACATCGGTGCTGAAGAGGAAAAGGGCAATGCTGTGTATAAGGAAGCCCACCAACTGCTGAAGGCGTCTTCGCTCAACTTCAAGGGCAATGTGGAAGGCCGTGACGCGCTGGACGGTGACGTGGACGTGATCGTGAGCGATGGGTTTGCCGGCAACATCTTTTTGAAGACCGCCGAAGGAGTAGCCGGCTTTTTGTTTACGTTGCTGAAGGCTGAGCTCACCGCAAGTGCCCCCCGCAAACTGGCTGCGGCAGTGCTGAAAAAGGGCTTTAAAAGTGTGAAAGCGAAAATGGATTATACCGAGTATGGCGGCGCACTGCTGTTGGGCATCGACGGTGTGGCGGTAAAGGCCCACGGTTCATCCAATGCCCGCAGCTTTGAAAGCGCTTTGAGGCAGGCCAAGACCGCTGTGGAGCGCGATGTGGTGGGCAGCATCCGCCAGTCGCTGATCTCGGCGCTGGAAAGCGAATAACGGCGGGATCCGCCGATTCCCATATCAATACAGGATGAATGAGGAGGCTAGACCCATGGTGTTTGAAAAAGTGAAGGAAATCATCACCCAGCAACTGGAAGTGGATCCGGCAAAGGTCACAATGGAGGCCAAACTCAACGAAGACCTGAAGGCCGATTCGGTGGAAGTGGTGGGCATCATCATGAACCTGGAAACCGAGTTCAATATGGAATTTCCTTATGAAGATCTGGAGAAAATCAAGACGGTGGGCGACGCTGTGAAATACATCGAGGAACACAAGAAGTAATCGGATGCATAAAAAGACCATCGGGACGGCGGATGTGGCCGCCCTGGAAGCGCGGATCGGGTATACCTTTCAAAACAAAGAATTGGCGGGGGAGGCATTGACGCATGCCTCCCGCTCGCATGAATCGCCCAATCTCACTTGCAATGAGCGGTTGGAGTTTTTGGGTGACTCTGTGCTTGGCATGATTGTGAGCGACCATCTATACCGCGCTTACCCACAAATGGCTGAGGGCGGCATGTCCAAAATCAAGGCATCGGTGGTGTCTGAGCCGTCACTGGCCCAAGTTGGCATGGAAATCGGGTTGCCGGGGCTTGTGCTGTTGGGTCGTGGCATGGATAGGGCAGGAGAGGCAAAAAACGCCTCCATCCTCTCCGACGCCATTGAAGCGATCATCGCAGCGATCTATCTGGATGCCGGTTTGGCAGCTGCTTCCGGATTCATCCTTCCCCGGCTGATAGGCAGCATTGAGCAGGCAGCCACTGAAGGATTTCAAGCCGACCATAAAACCCGTTTGCAGGAGCTGGTGCAGCAAAACGGAGAAGCCCGTATTGAGTATGTGTTGGATGAAGCTGCCGGAGAGCCACACGCCAGAACATTTACCATGTCTGTGCTGGTGGATGGCAACCGGTTGGCGCAAGGCACGGGGAAAAGCAAAAAGGAGGCTCAACAGGATGCAGCCGGCAAAGCACTTGCCGCGCTGACCGAGGGCCGGGAAGAAAGCGGGAAGTCACAACGTGCGCCTGAAAAAGCTTGAAATCTTCGGCTTCAAATCGTTTGCCGATAAAATAGAAATCCAGTTCGACGATGGCATCACCGCCATTGTCGGCCCCAACGGCTCCGGAAAAAGCAACATCGGCGATGCCGTTCGCTGGGTGCTGGGCGAGCAAAATGCCAGGGTGCTGCGCGGCGCCCGGATGGAAGACATCATTTTCAACGGCACCTCCAAGCGCAAGGCCCTTTCTTTTTGTGAGGTAAATCTCACGATCGACAACGCCGGCGGTCAGCTGCCTGTGGCCTATTCAGAGGTCACAATAACCCGGCGCATTTTCCGCTCCGGCGAGAGCGAATATTATGTAAACAAGCAAAGCTGCCGACTTAAGGATGTTGTGGATCTGTTTCGCGACACCGGCGTGGGCAAAGATGGCTATTCCATTGTGGGCCAGGGCCAGATCGCCGAGATCATCAACAGCCGCCCGGAAGACCGCCGCGGCGCATTCCATGAGTCAGCAGGAATTATGAAGTTCCGCGTGCGCAAGGAAGAAGCCGAGCGCCGCCTGGAAAACACACGCAACAACTTGCAGCGTATCAATGACATTGCCTCTGAAATCGGCAACCAGTTGGAACCCATGCGCCAGCAAAGCGAGACAGCCCGCGAATACCTGGAGCTGAGTGCAGAGCTGAAGGATCTGGATGTGAACCAGTTCCTGCTGCAATATGACCGGGCCAAGGCCAAGCTGGAGGCCATGAAGGAGCAAGGCGTGTTGGCTGAGGGCAAAATAACTGCAATGGCTGCCGCCATCGCACGAGACGAGGAACAGCTTCGCAGCAACACTGCTGAGATGGACCGGCTGGAAGACGTTGCCGGACGAATCCGGGATGAAATCACCGCGTTCATCGCTGAGGAGCAGAGGCGGGAGGGCGAACACAATCTGGCAGTGGAGCGCATTGCCAACCTCACTCGAGAAGCACTGCGCCTATCCGGCGAGGCGGCGCAGGCAGAGGAAAAGTCCGACGTTCTCCTTGCCGATGCTGCCAGGCTTCAGGAGGAAATCAAACGCCAACAGACCGAAGGGCAGGATGGTCTAAGCCATTTAAGTGATCTGGAGAGCCGACTGACTGAAATGGGCAGGCAGCTCAAAGAGGATGAGGAACAGGCGGAGGAACGCAAATCAGCAATGATGGCCCGCCTGAACAAGATCGGTGACATCAAAAGTGCGTTGGCCCGCCTCAATGCCATGGACGAGGGCATCCGTAACCGCCTGCGCCAACTGGATGGCTCCCTGCAATCACTGGACCGTGAAACGGCACTGGTGCAGGATGCCGCCGGTGAGATCAGCGAAACAGTGAGCAGGCTGGAGGCCGAAGCTACACAAAAAAAGCGGGAAAGCGGAGAAGCTGCCCAAAAGGTGCGCGACTTGGCGGCTGCCAAGAAGGAAATTGACGACAGCATCACCAAGGTGCGCGAGCGCGTGCTGGCCACAGCTACTCGAATCAACATGCTCCAGGCGATGAAGCGGGATTATGGCGGCTATGCCGAGGCAGTGAAGCGCCTGCTGGTGGATTGCCGCAGCAACGCCAATCTCAATGCCCGCGTGGAGGGCGTGATCGGCGAGATGATCGAGGTGCCTTCCATGCTGGTCCGCGCCGTGGAAATGGCGCTGGGCCCTGCAATGCAAAACATCGTCACACCCACCGAAGAAGATGCCAAGGCACTGGTGAACCACCTTCGGCAAAACAATTATGGCCGCGCCACTTTCCTGCCGGTTTCAGCCATCCGGGGCAGGACATTGAATGCTCAGGAGCAACAATCTGTTTTGAAGATCAAGGGCTGCGTGGGTGTGGCCAGCGAGCTTGTGAAGTTCGATTCCCGCTATAAGGATATTGTGCAAAACCTTCTGGGTCGTATTGTGATTGCCGACGATATGGACAGTGCCATTGCCATGGCCCGCGCCTGTGGCCACAGCCTCAGGTTTGCCACGCTGCAGGGCGACATCATCAATCCCGGTGGATCCATCACCGGTGGCAGCGTGAGCAGCCGTTTCACCAGCGTGCTTGGTCGCTCTGCAGAGCTTGAGGAGTTGCAGGCGCTGCGGGAGCGCAACGAAGCTGAGATCAAAGAATTGTCTGCCAAATCCGAGCAGATTACGGCTCGTGGGGCGGCGGCGGCGGCTGATCTGGAACGCTTATCCAAGGAAGCCCATGATGTTGAACTGATGCTAACGCGCGAGCGCGAGCGCCGTGACAAGGCTGCACAGGCGGCGGAGCGTGTGGAAGCATCCCGCCGCGCCATCGATGAGGAACGCCAGCAACTGCAGGACAATCTGGATGAGCTTGCCCGCGAGCGAGCCGGCATTGAAAGTGCCCAGGGCGGCGAGGAGCAAAGCAACGCAGAAGCCCGCGCGGAAATCATTCGTATCCAGCAGCAGATCAACGACCAGCGGGAGCAATACAACGACCTGCAGGAGCAGGCCAACGCCATGAAGATCACTCTAGCCACCGGCGAGCGGCATCGCCAGTCGCTGGAAAGCGACCTACGGCGTTTAAAGCGCGAAGCCGACTACCTTACTGCGCAAGCAGAATCAGCCCGTAAAGAGCAGGAAGGGCACGAACAAGCTGCCCGCCACGAGGAAGAAGCCTTGACTGCCAGCACAACGGGCCGTCAGGACAAGTCGGAGGAGCGATCTGCTGCCGAAACCCGGCTGCACGCCGTGGAAGAGGAGCGCAATGGTTTGCGACAGCGACGCATCGCCCTGGAGCAGGCAGTGCAGGAGCAGCGGCATGGGCTTGATGAACTCCGCGAGCAGCAGGCTAAGCTGCAAGGCCAGACCGGTCGTATCGAAGCCGACCTGGAAAACATGCAGAACCGCATCTGGGATACGTATGAGCTCACCTGGGCCACGTCTCAAAAGCACAAGCGCGCGGATTTTGAATCAACAGGCGCGACCAAACGCATTAGTGAGATCCGTGAGCGGATCCGGGCGATGGGCAATATAAATGTCAATGCCATTGAAGATTATGTATCGATGAAAACCCGATATGAGGACTTCCAAAAGCAGATGGGTGACCTCCGAAAGGCAGAATTCGACCTGGTGGCTATCATCACCGAGCTTTCTGAAAAGATGGAGAAACGCTTTCGTGAGCAGTTCAACCTGCTCAACGGTTACTTCTCCGAAACCTTCACCGAGATGTTCGGCGGTGGGATGGCAAAACTGGTGCTCAAAGACGAGAGCGATCTGCTGAACTCTGGAATTGAGATTGTCGCCCAGCCGCCAGGCAAGCAGCTCCAGCTGCTCTCTCTGCTTTCCGGCGGGGAGAAGGCTCTCACCGCCATCTCGCTGCTGTTCGCGATGCTGAAACTCAATCCGTCACCGTTCTGTGTGCTCGATGAAATCGAGGCTGCACTGGATGATGTGAACGTGAAGCGCTTTGCCAACTACCTCAACGGCTATACCGACCGCACCCAGTTCGTTGTGGTGACACACCGCAAGGGCACGATGGAAGCCAGCAATGCCATATATGGCGTCACCATGGAGGAGAAGGGGATTTCTCGGCTTGTTTCCATGAAGATGGCCGATTATGTGGCTAGCGGGCAGTGACAAGTAATTAGTAGTCAGTAGGGGCCGGGCTCCAGGTTGCATGGGCGAGCAGCAATCGTAGATTGCGGCCAGCCCGTCCCGGCCCGCTGGAAATCCCCCCTGCCGCTGCGGCGGCATCCCCCCTTGTATTTTTGCCTGCAGCAAAAACAAAGGGGGTAGGGCTTCGTTCTATCCGGCTACTTGGTAGGGGCGGGGTTCTAGGATGCATAGGCGAGCAGCATCTGCAGGATGCGGCCAGCCCATACCCGCCCCAGTGATAAACATAAAGCCTTAAAGGAAGATCATCATGCCAGACAAACCGAACCTGTTTGAACGCCTGAAAAACTCATTAGTCAAAACTCGAGACTCCATTAAGTCCAAGGTTGACGACCTGGTGCGCTATTATAAAGAAATCAACGATGAGTTCTTTGATGACCTGGAAGATGTGCTGGTCTCCGGTGATGTAGGTGCTACTTTATCACATGAGCTGGTGGAGAGTATCAAGCTGCGGGTAAAACAAGAAAAGATCGGCGACCCGGCTCGAATCAAAGGATTATTGAAAGAGGCAATCGCCGCTAAATTTGAGAAATCTGCCACCGCCACAGAGATGCCCATGCCGGCAGTGATCCTGATGGTGGGCGTGAACGGCACCGGCAAGACCACCACCACCGCCAAACTTGCTAATTACTTTAAAGCTCAGGGTAAGAATGTGATGCTTGCTGCAGCTGACACGTTCCGCGCGGCGGCGATCGAGCAGCTCAAGGTGTGGGCAGACCGCATCGGCGTGCCGGTGCTGGCCCAGCAGCAGGGCAGCGACCCGGCGGCTGTGGTTTATGACGCCATACAGGCCGCCAAGGCCCGTCATGCCGATGTTCTCATCTGCGACACCGCAGGCCGCTTGCACAACAAAAAAAACCTGATGAACGAGCTGGAAAAAATACAGCGTATTGTCAGCCGTGAGATGCCGGACGCTCACAAGGAAGCATTCCTTGTACTGGACGCTACGACCGGCCAAAACGCAGTGGAGCAAGCCAAAGTCTTTTCTGAAGTGGCCGACATCTCCGGGCTTGTCTTGACGAAGCTGGACGGCACTGCCAAAGGCGGCATCGTGATCGGAATTTCATCGGGAATGAAGGTGCCGGTGAAATACATCTGTACCGGCGAGTCTGTAGATGATATCCAGGAGTTTGATGCTAAGCGTTTTGCGGATGCGCTGTTTGACGGTTGACAGAATGGGTAACTTATAGTATTCTTTCGGGTGTAAAGTTTAAAAGCTTTACACCCATGGTTTTTGTTGGAGCGTCCCATGGACAAAAACATCCGCATCTCCTGGCTGCTCGATTTCTACGGAGAGTTCCTCACCGATAAGCAGCGCAGCCTCATGGAGATGCACTTCAATGAGGACTTGTCATTGGCCGAAATTGCCGAACGAGCCGGTATCACCCGGCAGGGTGTGCACGATGGCCTGAGGCGCGGTGTGGAGACGCTGGAGCGCTGCGAGCAGCGATTAGGACTTATGGGCCGATCCCTTGCGGTGAAGGCCAGTCTGGACAGCATGGCGGACCTGACACAGGGCAAAGATACCTTAAGCACCGATGACACGGCAATACTCAAGGCGATGCTGCAAAGAGCGGCTAAAATCTGGGAGGGCAACGATGGCCTTTGAGGGCTTGGGCGACAAGATACAGGCAATCCTCAAAAAAGTGACCGGCCGCGGTAAATTGAGCGAGGCCGATATCCAGGCTGCCATGCGCGAGGTGCGTATCGCGCTTCTGGAAGCAGACGTGAACTTCCAGGTCGTAAAGAACTTTGTAAAGAAAGTCTCCGAGCGGGCCGTTGGCAAGGATGTGCTAGAAAGCCTGACGCCGGGCCAGCAGGTCATCAAGATCGTCAATGATGAGTTAACAGAGCTCATGGGCAGTACCCACAGCTCGTTGAGGTTTGGCTCGAGGGTTCCGGCAGTGATCATGCTGTGTGGCTTGCAGGGCGCCGGCAAGACCAGTATGGCCGGAAAGCTGTCGCTCTATCTGAAGAAGCGCCACAGCAAGCACCCGCTGCTGGTTGCCTGCGATGTATACCGCCCGGCGGCAGTCAAGCAATTGCAGGTCGTGGGCCAGCAGGTGGGAGCGCCTGTGTTCGAGCGTGGGCTGGAAAACCCGGTGGAAACCGCCACCCTTGGCATCAGACACGCCATTTCCCATGGCAATGATGTTGTCATCTTGGATACGGCAGGCCGCCTGCACATCGACGAAGAGCTGATGGGCGAGCTTGACCAGATCAAGAAGCTCACCACACCCGATGAGATCCTGCTGGTGGTAGATGCCATGACCGGCCAGGACGCTGTGAACGTGGCAGAGGCCTTTAACAAGCAGCTGGATGTCACCGGAGTGATTATGACCAAGTTTGACAGTGACACCCGCGGCGGTGCAGCCCTTTCTGTGAAGGCCGTCACCGGAAAGCCCATCAAGTTCTGCGGCATCGGCGAGAAGCCGGAGGATTTCGAACCCTTCCACCCAGACCGTATGGCATCCCGCATCCTCGGCATGGGCGATGTGCTGTCATTGATTGAAAAGGCCCAAAGCACCTTCGATGTTTCTCAAGCCGAAAAGTTGGAGAAGAAATTCCGGGAGCAGAAGTTTGACCTGGAAGACTTCCTGGAGCAGTTCGAGCAGATCAAGAAGATGGGATCCATCTCTGATGTGATGAACATGATCCCTGGCATGAGCAAGATGGGTGTGAAGGCCGACGATGTGGATCCGAAAGACATGCTCCGCATGGAGGCGATCATCAAGTCCATGACACCGGAGGAGCGCCGTGATCCCAGTCTTCTCAACGCCCGCCGGCGGATCCGCATTGCAAAGGGCAGCGGCACCAAGGTGCAGGATGTCAACATCCTGATGAAGCAGTTCGAGCAAACCAAGCAGATGATGAAGCAGCTTGGCGGTATGGGCGGTATGGGCAAGAGATTCGGGCGGGGCATGAAGCCGCCATTCAAATTCAATTGACGAAGATTTCCGCCGAGCGGGAATTTCGATAGAAAACAGTTTTGGAGGAAGAACCAATGGCAGTCAAGATTCGTCTTAAGAGAATGGGTGCAAAGAAGGCCCCTTTCTACCGCATCGTCGTTTCTGAGAGCAATGCTCCCCGTGATGGTGACTTTATCGAAGAAATCGGCTATTTCAACCCGCTGACCGAGCCCTCCACGTTCAAAGTGGATGCAGAAAAGGCGGCGCAGTGGATCAAGAACGGCGCCCAGCCCACCGACACAGTAAGGGATCTGTTTAAGAAAAACGGTATTATATAAGGCAGGTGTTTGTATTGAAGCCCGAAGAACTGGTTAGCTATATCGCCCAGTCGCTGGTGGAAGAGCCTGAGAAGGTTGCTGTCGGCGTACAGGATAAGGGCCGCACGGTGATCCTGGAGCTGAAGGTCGCACCGGATGATATGGGCCGCGTAATCGGCAAGCAGGGCAGGATCGCCAATGCCATCCGCACGGTGGTGAAGTCTGCCACATCCAACCGCCGCAAGAAATACGTGGTGGACATTCTATGATTTACGACGCCGGCGGGACGGGCGAATACATGTTGATCGGCACGATCGGCCGGGCACGGGGCCTGAAGGGCCATGTGCGTGTGCGCCCATTCACCGACGACCCCGATCGTTTTCTCGACCTTGACCAGGCTTGGCTTCTGGAGAGCGGCAAGTATACAGCCCTTTGGATCGAAGAGGCGGATGTGAACGGCGATGCCGTCTACCTCCGTTTCCAAGGCGTTGAGGATCGCACCACAGCAGAGGCGCTGAACGGCAAATCGCTGTATGTGCGCCGAGATCAGGCCGTAGAACTGCCTGCCGGTGCCCATTTCATCACCGATGTGATCGGTTGCTCGGTTGCGGATGAATCCGGTCGTTTTCTGGGTAAGCTTACCGAGGTGATGCAACCCGGTGCGGCCGACGTCTATGTGCTGCGCGGCGGGCCGGAAGGTGAGGTGCTGTTTCCGGCGTTGAAGTCGGTCATCATCAGCATTGATACCGCAGCCAAGCGAATCGTGGTAAATGCCGCTCGATTCAAAGAGGTGGCCGTATTTGAGGATTAGCATACTCACGTTGTTCCCCGAGGTGATGGAGCATTATCTTTCCGTCAGCATCCTCGGGAAAGCCAGGGAAGCCGGACTGCTCGATGTCCGGCTTTTCAACATCCGCGATTACTCGACTGACAAGCATCGCCGGGTGGATGACTACCCTTTCGGGGGCGGCGCGGGCATGGTAATGGCGCCGCAGCCGATCTTTGATTGCATGGAGCGGGCTCTTGAATGGCATTCCGGAGGTCACCCGCTTCGTATCTATATGTCCCCACAGGGGGAACGTCTGAACAATGTAGTGTCTCGTGAGTTGTCTTCTCATGAAGATATCGTGATCCTTTGCGGCCATTACGAGGGTGTGGACCAGCGGGTGCTTGACACGTTCATCGATCGGGAGATTTCCATCGGCGATTATGTGCTCACCGGTGGCGAATTGCCTGCATTGGTGCTGGTGGATGCCTTGAGCAGGTTTATCCCCGGCGTGCTGGGCAATGAAGATGCTCATGTGGATGAAACGTTTGAAAATGGCATGTTGGAGTATCCGCAATACACCCGGCCGGCTGATTTCAAAGGTATGAAGGTGCCAGAGGTCTTGCTGTCCGGCCATCACGCCAACATCGAGAAATGGCGTTACTCTGAATCACTGAAGAAAACCAAAAATTCCCGGCCTGATTTGCTTAAGTAGTTTCTTTCGGCCTTTTCTTGACAGAATCTCCGCATGCGATATAATCAAATGGAGGTGAGAATATGGTTGCATTTACCATCTTTGGCTATTCCATTCATTGGTACGGCATCATCATTGCTACCGGTATGCTCCTTGGTATTTTGCTGGCAATGTATCACACCAAGCGGGAGGGCTACAATCCGGATAACATTCTGGATATGGCGCTTATCATCGTGCCTCTGGCTGTGATCTTTGCCAGAATATATTATGTAATATTTCAGTGGGACGCTGTTTATGCCCCGCCAAGCCCGTTCTGGAAGGTGTTTGCCATTTGGGAAGGCGGCATGGCCATTTATGGGGGCGTGATCGGCGGCTTCATCGGCGTGTTGATCTATTGGGCTTTTGTGAATAAGAAACAGATTAAGCTCTATTCGCTATTGGATATCCTGGCTCCCAGTCTGATCCTGGGACAGGCCATCGGTCGGTGGGGCAATTTCGTGAATCAAGAGGCATATGGCGCCATCATCGACAATCCTGCATGGCAATGGTTCCCGGCGGCTGTGTTCATCCAGGCCGATGGGCAATACCACATGGCGACATTCTTTTATGAATCCATGTGGAATTTCCTTGTGTTCGCTTTCCTGTTCTTCTATTTCAAGAATAGCAAGACGCGCAGAGAAGGCAATGTGTTCTGGTTCTACCTGTTGCTGTATGGCATCGGGAGGCTCGTGATTGAGGGACTTCGTACCGACAGCCTGTACTTGGGTGATTCCGACGTGCGTGTTTCCCAATGGCTGAGTGGCATCTTGGTCGTGGCTTCCGGATTCATGCTGCTTTACCCCTTTGTGAAAAAGACAATTGACAAGCACAAGCAGGATGACCTTAGCACACCCTTGGATGATTCCCTGAAACTCATTTCTGATGATCAACAGAAAGAGGAACACTCGGAGGCATCTGAAACCGATGATAATGCGGTCTTGGAAACCGATGATCTGGTTGGAAGTGAAGAAGCCGTAGCCAGTGATCCGGTAGACAATGATGCCGTGGAGGAAAACGGACAGAAGGAGGGTTGAGCATGAAACGCATCAATTCCCTGGTATGGGGCACGGTGCTGCTGTTGGTAGGCGTAGTGTTGACACTCGGGCAGCTCAATGTCATCCGGCTTGACGGTGATATGACTTGGCCGGTCATTGTGCTTGCCATTGGGCTTATCTTTCATCTGTACTATTTCTTTTCCAGAGAGCATAACGAAGGTTTGCTGGTGCCAGGCGGCATCCTGCTGGTCTATGGTGTGTTGTTCCTGCTGTCACAAGGCGGGCAGTCCATCGGCAAGCTTTGGCCGTTATTCATCCTCGGCCCTGCGTTTGGGTTGTTTGAACTGTATGTGTTCAGCAAAGGGCGGAAGGGGTCCATGATCCCCGTGTTTATCCTCACAGCCATCGGTGGCGGGCTCCTGTTGATGTATTATGACGTGGCAAACGGACAGGTTATCCTGGCGATCCTGGCAGTCTGCCTGGGTGCGGGCTTGATGATCAGCTCCTTTGTGAGAAGTTCGAGACATGTGGGTGGTTCCTCCACGTTTGAGGCAAAAGCAGAACCACAACCAGAACATACTGAGCCATCGGAACCTCCAACCGCAAATTGATAAGCAACCAACTGTCTGCCTTCACCCCAACGGGTGGAGGCTTTTTTCGTGCCTCACGGATCTCAACCATCGCGCATACTCTGAGGATAGCATCATGAGAGGTGGGGTTCCCGATGACGATCGGTCTGGCGTTATCCGGCGGCGCGGTGAGAGGAACTGCACACGTAGGGGTACTGAAAGCACTATTGGAGGCGCAGATACCAATTAACATCGTGTCGGGCACCAGCGCCGGGTCGCTGGTTGGCGGCGGTTATGCAGCAGGGCGTTCGCTTGTTGAATTGGAAGAATTCGCCACAAGTTTGGATGACAGTCTGCTGGACTTCAATTCCTCTGGTGCAGCAAAAGCTTTAGTCGGCTCCATTTTCGGGCGAAAGGCATCGTTTGCTGGCATGTTCAAAGGCAATCAGGTCCAAAAGCTGGCCCATCGGCTAACATTTGGCATGAACATCCGGGAAGCACCAATCATGGTCGCTCTATGTGCTGTTGATCTGGTGAGCGGCTCCACGGTGTTTTTCACCAATGCAGAAATCCCGTCCATCCGTGGTGACTATGTGGTCTGCAATGATATCCCCATGGCCGACGCGATTGCAGCAAGCTGCACGATCCCGGCGGTTTTTGTGCCCAGACCATTTGGTGAAATGAATCTGGTTGATGGGGGAGTGACTGAGTACGCGCCTGTTAAGGTTCTTCGAGACATGGGCGCCGATTATGTAGTTGCAGTGGATTTGGGCCGGGATGCAGGCGATACACAGCAGGCAGACGACTTGCTTGAGGTAGCGTCTCGCTCCTTCGACATCATGTCCCGCAGGCTGGCCGGTACCACACTGCAATATGCCAATGCTGTGATCGCACCCTATGTGGCGGATATCGGGCTGTTTGATTTCTCCCGTGTGAATGAGTTGATAGAAAGAGGATACAAGGCGGCAAAACGCATGATCCCCACCATAAAAATGCAGTTGAATCGACCATATTCGCAGCGTAAAGTGACCTGATCCGCATTTTACCAATGATATATTGGAATGCACGGAACTCCCGGAGGCATCAATGAAAACCGTGTTTCGTACTACATTTATGGGATACGATAAAAAACAGGTGGATGAATACGTGTCTCGCCTCAACGCAGAACACGACGCTGCGCTTGCATTAAAAAACGAAGTTCGCGATCAAAACAATATCCTCAAAAATGAGCTTGCCCAATTTCGAAATATGGAACAGGAAATCTCCAGTGTGCTGATCACTGCCCGCGCCACTGCAAATGGTATCATCCGCGAGGGGGAGCAAAGTGCATTTGCAGAAAAGGAGCGGTTAAGGGATGAAATACATGGCCTGGATAGCCTGGCCCATATGCTTTATAACAAGCTGGAAGATACGATCCAACAGGCTGAGGATACTGCCCGCAGTTTCGAGCAGGAATTGACAGAGCTTAAGCTGCGCAAGGAAGCATTCTTAAAGTCCTCATATTCGTTTGAACACGGAGCCAACAGGGGAGAGGGAGAAACCTTTAAGCTTAGCGTATAAACCCATGATCAGAATGAAAAAGAGAATGGCAAAGGGCTCCGTGCTTCGGAGCCCTTTGCCTGTTGCGAGGAAAATGTACCGGGCACACCCGGGGTGGGACTTAGTACATACCGCCCATGCCGCCGCCAGGAGCCGCAGGCATTGGGGCTTCAGGCTTCGGAATGTCGGTGACCAGACTTTCGGTCGTGAGCACCATGGCGGCAACGCTGGCAGCATTGGTTAGAGCGCTGCGGGTCACCTTGGTGGGGTCGATGATGCCCTTGTCAAACATATCGCCATACTCATTCTTCAGAGCGTCATAGCCGTAGCCAACCTTGTTCACGGTGACCACATGATTGACGATCACGGAGCCTTCCACGCCGGCGTTGACGGCGATCTGGCGGATGGGCTCTTCCAGGGCGCGCTTGACGATCTGCACACCGGTGCGGTAATCGCCCTCAGTCTCATCCACCATCTTCTGCAGCAACGGGATGGCGCTCAGGAGTGCTACGCCGCCGCCGGCAACAATGCCTTCCTCGACAGCAGCGCGGGTTGCCGACAGGGCGTCTTCGATGCGGTGCTTGCGCTCCTTCATCTCGACCTCGGTGGCGGCGCCCACGGCGATCACCGCCACACCGCCAGCCAGCTTGGCCAGGCGCTCCTGCAGCTTTTCACGGTCATAGTCGCTGGTGGTTTCCTCAATCTGGGCTTTGATGCTGGAAATGCGGGCCTTGATCTCGGATGGATCGCCGGCGCCTTCCACGATCGTGGTGTTCTCCTTGTCCACGGTGACCTGGCGGGCGCGGCCCAGCATGTTGATGTTGGCATCTTTCAGCTCGAGGCCGATTTCCTCGGAGATCACCTGGCCGCCGGTCAGAATCGCGATGTCCTGCAGCATGGCCTTGCGACGGTCGCCGAAGCCGGGGGCTTTCACCGCCACGCAGTTGAAGGTGCCGCGCAGCTTGTTCACAATCAGGGTGGCCAACGCTTCGCCTTCGATGTCTTCGGCGATGATCAGGAGTTTGCGGCCTTGCTGCACGATCTGCTCGAGCACGGGCAGGATTTCCTGCACATTGGTGATCTTCTTATCGGTGATCAGGATCAGCGGGTTATCCAGCACCGCGACCATTTTTTCGGTGTCGGTGACCATATAGGCGGATGCATAACCGCGGTCAAACTGCATGCCTTCCACCACGTTGAGCTCGGTCTTCAGCGTTTTGCTTTCCTCTACGGTGATCACGCCGTCTTTGCCGACCTTCTCCATGGCGTCGGAAATGAGAACACCGATGGAATCATCATTGGCGGAGATCGCAGCAACCTGGGCAATGGCCTTTTTGTCTTCGATGGGCTTGCTGATGGACTTCAACTGTTCGATGGAAGTGTCGACAGCGGCCGAGATGCCCTTTTTCAGGATCATCGGGTTGGCACCGGCGGCCAGATTCTTAAGGCCCTCGCGCACAATGGCCTGAGCCAATAGCGTGGCGGTGGTGGTGCCGTCGCCGGCAATGTCATTGGTCTTGGTGGCGACTTCTTTCACAAGTTGGGCGCCCATGTTTTCAAAGGGGTCTTCCAGCTCGATTTCCTTGGCGATCGTCACGCCGTCGTTGGTGATGAGGGGGGAGCCGAACTTCTTGTCCAGCACCACGTTGCGGCCCTTGGGGCCCAGTGTGATCTTCACGGTATCGGCCAGGGCGTTTACGCCGCGCTCCAATGCGGCACGGGCATCATCGCCGTATTTGATCTGCTTTGCCATGTTTCATTCCTCCTTGCCTTATTCTACGATGGCCAGAATGTCGCTCTGGCGCACAATGATGTACTCCACTTTATCCAGCTTCACTTCCGTGCCGGCATACTTGGAATACAGCACTTTGTCGCCCTTCTTGACATGCATCGTGACTTCCTTGCCATCCACGAGGCCGCCGGGGCCAACCTCAATCACTTCAGCCATCACGGGCTTTTCCTTGGCCGAACCGGGCAGGACGATGCCGCTCTTTGTGGTCTCTTCCTGCTCCACGCTCTTGATGACGACTCTGTCACCCAAAGGTTTGATATTCATTCCTGTACCTCCTTTTGAGTTGTTAGCACTCGAACATGGTGAGTGCTAAATTGCACACGCATATCATACAGGCAGTTGGACAAGAAATCAACAGTCAATTTGGATAGTTTTGTGAATTATTTGTAAAAAAGCTAGCCAAGAAACTGAGCTAAATCAGAATAAGCTAAAGCGGACAGGGATAATACTATGGATGAAATCATGAGAAAAAATGCCGGTTTTGTGCAGCCTGTTCGGAGATATAAGGCCTGGATTTTTCAAACAGGCTTAATCATCCTCATACTTTCTTTTGGTGTGTTGACCTTCTTTGTGAAACAATCGGAATACTTCCCGGTGGACTTAAAAATCACAAGGTATCTTCAATCACTTGATACTGTAGTGTCTGATGTGTTGAAGTCTGTAAGCTGGGCTGGATATGCTCCACAGTCGCTGGGGATTGTCGTACTGGTAACGATATTACTGTTAATTCTCAGATTCCGTTGGCAGGCAACAATTGCGTTTCTTTCTGCTATATTCGATGTTACTCTGAATTTCGCTGTGAAGACTTTGATTCATCGGCCACGACCACCGGCGGGCTTGGTGCATGTCGTAAAGGTGTATGCCAGCTACAGTTTTCCTAGTGGACACGTGATGTTTTATACAGTATTTTTTGGGTTTATATGCTTCCTCATTTATACTATGATGAAACATTCATGGTATCGTACAGTATTGCTAATCCTATTCGGCTACCAGGTGTTACTGATTGGTGTATCGCGTGTTTACCTTGGCGAACATTGGGCCAGTGATTCCTTGGGAGCTTATCTGCTTGGATTCCTTGCGCTGCTTATTGTTATCTGGTTTTACCGGTGGGGAAAATCGCGCTTTTTTACTCAAAGAGAGGGAAATTAGGCAAAAATGCGACATTAAGCGCTGTTTCACTTGCCATTCGCATAAGACTATGTAAAATGATGATATTCCATAAATTAAAGGTGGTGCTCTTTTGGATAAGTGGGATCATCGTTTCATGGAGTTGGTTGACACCGTGTCAAACTGGTCAAGTTGCTATCAGCCCAACCGCCAGATGGGCGCGGTGATTGTGAAGAACAAACGTATCCTCACCACCGGCTATAACGGAGCCCCTGCGGGCATCCCCAGCTGCAAAGAAAAGGGTGAATGCATGCGCCGCAAGCTTGGCATTCCTTCAGGCCAACAGGGACAATTGTGTTATGCAATTCATGCGGAACAGAATGCGATCATCCAGGCTGCACGGTTGGGCGTTTCTATTGAAGGAGCAACGCTCTATTGCACCCACCAGCCCTGTTCCATCTGCGCCAGGCTCATCATCAACGGTGGCATTGAGCGGGTGGTCTATCGCAACCCATACCCTGATGAGTTCTCCTTGAAATTGTTTGAAGAGTCCGGCCTCAAACTCGAGCAATACATTGACTGTTAGGAGTCGGACTTCACAATATGGCCTTCGATTGTATTGATTGCACGAGGAAGCGCGTCTTTTGAGTTGCCCCAGGGTTTGTCCGTATTGCGGTAATCGAATTTCCTTGTGAACCATTCCAGATCCTTCTCCAGTTCGGTGAGGGATCTTTTTTCAATTTCATTGAGCTTGTTAATGAATTCAATTTGCCTTTTTGTGATCATCATGCCTTTGCAGGCTGCAAGCTGTGCGCCCCAATGAGGGATGCAGAAACCCTGACTTTGCTCGAAGAGCTTACGGAAATCACTGTCATTCTCCCACATATGCAGTGCTGTCTCAAAATAGCGACCCATATGGACTTCTGTGCGTTCGCAGACCACGCAGGTCTTTTTTATTAGGATTGCCTGATCAGCAGCTTTTTGCAGCGCAGCAGAGAAATCTTTGGATCCGGCTGCCCGTTTGAGTATGGTGGTTGACTGCTCACTGCATGCATTCAGCGCACCAATCTGACCGTCAATCATTTTGATCAGCTCCTGCAAATGGGTGTGCGTCATGAGCGCCAGACCCAGCTTGCTGCTTTTCTGATGATATAGCAGCTTGTAGTGGTCGGGGCAAAAGCCCTTTGCATTCACTTCCACCCGCGTGTCCGGCTCCATCACTGATTCACCCAGATAGGTATCAATGAAAAGTGCTTCCATTCGGTCTTCCAGGTGGCAATATGGGCAAACATCCGTTTGCTTGAAGGCATCCCAAAGGGGGAGGGTGTCAATCGTGATGCGCATGAGATACTCCTGAATCCATTGATAGGCGGGTTTAATATTCTCCACGAAACAGATGATCCGATTCACTTTGTAAAACACAACCCCAAGAGAGACGTAAGGTTGCTATTGTTTTGTGCTCGAAATGGATCGTGCAGATCCAGCAGGATCAACTCATGAAAAATCAGTATAGATATCTCCTTCAGATTAACATAAACGAAAATCCTATGAATATAGTTAATCATACCATCAACCTGGAGGGAAGCACAATGCGCCGAAGAAGAACGAGCAAAACAAAACACAGCAAAGATCGTTTCAGCGCCGCAACTACGATTCTGGTACTGCTGCTCATCGCGGCGTTCATTTTTGCCTTTCAATCGTTGGGCATTTATGACATCCTGTTCCAACCGGTGTCCAATCCATCGGAACCTACCGGCAAAATGACAATACCGCCAACATCGTCTGTGGCTGGAACGGCTGAAACCACTGCACCTTCAACCTTGGTTCCATCCGGAGACAAGGTCAGCGAAGACATAAAAATGAACTCCATCACGCTGTATGGTGTCCAATTGGGCGTATTTACCAAGCAGGAAAACGCCGAGGCTTCTGCAAGTAAATTTAAGGCAAGCGGATCTGCCGGATACATCATGAAAGATGATGCGTTGTTCCGCGTTGTCGATTCGGTGTTTTATACTGAGGCAGACGCTAAAGTACTGCGAGATGAGTATCGCAAGAGCCTGTCACCGGATGCCTGCATCCTCAAGGTGGAGGTTAGCGGTGTGAACTGGAATGTTAACGCCACCAGGGATCAGATCAATGCCATTCGCAGCTCGCTTGTGACGATCCAGAACCAGCTTGTCATCCTGATCAATACTCAAAAAGCTGCCCAACAGAATCAAGGGACTGCCGACGATTGGAAACAGGCCATAACTGGCGCTTCCGCACAACTCAAGCTATCCAGCGATCAGTTGATGAAAGCGGTGGGCAGCACCAAATCCGAAATTATCCTGAAGCTCAACCAGTCGCTTCTGGACAGTGCAAGCAAGCTGGATCAACTGTCACAGATGGATTCGGCAAAGCCAACAGCGTTGCTATCGGGCTTGAAATATAGTATCATCGATATACTGCTGATGCTTCAAAAGAATATCATGGGATAACCACGATTAAAGGATAACGAATGAAAGTAAACGAAATCAAGCAATTGCTATCTGCCGACATGCTTTGCGGTCAGGACAAACTGGATTATGAGATCATATCAGCTTGCGGGTCAGACCTGATGAGCGATGTGCTTGCCTATGTAAAAGACAGGACGGTGCTTCTGACAGGCCTGACCAATTCCCATGTGGTGCGCACTGCAGAAATGCTGGATGTATCGCTGATTGTCTTTGTCCGCGGGAAAAACCCTTCAGAAGATATTTTGGAAATGGCTGTGGAGAGGGACATTGCGATTCTTCGTACAGCCCATACCTTATATGAGGCCTGTGGCATCCTTTATCAAAAGGGACTAAGAGGGGGGAACCGTCGCGATGAACCGTGAGCACGCGCTGACGGAGAGCTACCTTGTGCATTCCGGCGATTTCAACGCGGCGGGCGATGCATCCTCATCCATCAAAAACGTATTGAAGCGGCTTGGCGTGAATAATGCCGCTGTTCGCCGCGTAGCCATTGCAAGTTATGAAGCGGAACTTAATATTATCATCCACAGCTTGGGTGGCAGGATAACGCTCACCGTAAGCCGCGACACTGTTTCATTGCTGGTTGAGGACAATGGCCCCGGTATCGCAGATGTGGATCAAGCAATGATGGAGGGCTTTTCCACCGCACCGGAAAGCGTGCGTCTGCTGGGTTTTGGAGCCGGTATGGGGCTGCCAAATATGAAGCGTTGTGCTGACGAGTTTGTTATTAATTCTGAGTCGGGCCATGGCACGACAATACAAATGAGGTTTGACATAAGGTAAGGCGTATGAGCAAGTATTTCCATTCCGTAACATTGGATCGAGAAAAATGCAAGGGCTGCACCAATTGTCTTAGGAGCTGCCCAACAGAGGCCATTCGTGTGCGTGGGGGCAAGGCTGCCATCATTAAGGAGCGGTGTGTGGATTGTGGTGAATGCATTCGCCTCTGCCCATATCACGCCAAGATTGCTGCCACTGACAGCATTGGTGTGATTTCCAATTACCAATACAAGATTGCTCTGCCTGCTCCGGCGTTATATGGGCAATTCAAGAGCGTTGATGATACCGGCACATTGATCGCAGGTCTCAAAGCAATTGGATTTGACGAAGTATTCGAAGTCGCGCTTGGTGCCGATGCCGTTTCTGCTGCGATCCGTAAAGAACTTGCTAACTCACCTGCTCGGCCGATGATCTCTTCAGCCTGCCCCGCTGTGGTGCGCTTGATTCAAGTGCGGTTCCCCGATTTACTGCCCAACGTGATCAACGTGTTGCCACCGGTAGAAGCCGCAGCAAAACTTGCTCGCGTTGAATTTTGCTTGAGAAACGGCGTAAAATCCGATCAGGTTGGTTGTTTCTTCATCACTCCATGCCCGGCCAAGATGACATACATCCGAAATCCCCTGGGGCTTGAAGCATCCAATGTGGACGGGGCGATCTCCATTTTGGAAATTTATGGGTTGCTTACCGGCACGATGCGCCATAACAATGAGCCTTATCTGGGTAAGAAAGCGTCGTTCGCCGGAGTTGGCTGGGCCCGATCCGGCGGAGAGAGTGCCGCTGTCAACTGTGAAAACGCGTTGGCAGTGGATGGCATTCACAATGTGATCAAAGTGCTGGAGGAGATCGAGAATAACAAGCTTAACGATCTGCAATATTTTGAGGGTCTTGCGTGCCAGGGTGGCTGCGTGGGCGGGGCTCTTACTTTTGAAAACCCCTGGGTCGCCAAGAATCGTATCCGAAAGCTTGTGGAGAAGATGCGCAGGGAAGATGGGCCAGTGGATGAACCCCCGCAGCTGGAGTCCTACGCAACCAAACCAATTGTAGAATTGCCAGCCCTAAAGCTTGATAATGACATTGAAAACGCCATGCACATGATGGAACGCATCGAGCGGATTACCGAAAGCCTGAGAGGCCTGGATTGTGGTAGTTGTGGTGCCCCCACCTGCCGGGCACTGGCAGAAGATATTGTGAAAGGCCAAGCAACCGAGCTGGACTGCATTTTCAACCTGAAGGATCGGGTCAAGAATCTTGCCCAACAGATGATTGAGCTGAGCGATCTGAACGAAGGAGATCTGAAATGACGCTTCGCAACTTAACCGAACTGAATAATTTGAACCTTCTGAGCGCCTTGCCTGATCCATCAAGAGAGATCACCGGCGGGATCTGTTGCGACTTGTTGAGCTGGGTGATGGCCAAAGGCCAGCCGGGCATGGCTTGGATTACAGTGCAGACTCATATGAACGTTGCGGCTGTGGCATCGCTGCATGAGCTATCCTGCATCATTGTCGCAGAAGGATGCATAATGCCTGCGGAGGTATTGAAAAGAGCAGAGGAGGAAGGCATCGCAGTGTTCTCAACACCGTTGTCGGAATACAGTCTGTGCGGCCTGCTCCACGAAGCCGGCGTGAAGTGATGGCTCTGCCTGTTGATTTGCATATCCACTCATGCCTGTCACCTTGTGCAGATGAAGATATGACACCCAATAATATCACAGCCATGGCTTCGCTGAAGGGGCTTGCGGCTATTGCGGTGTGCGACCACAATTCCTGTTCGAACGCCTTGGCTTGCATCCGTGCAGGCCGAAGGCATGGTGTGCTTGTTGTTCCGGGAGTGGAAGTGACCACAGCGGAGGAACTTCATGCATTATGCTACTTCCCTGATTACGATGCCCTTCATGATTTCTGCACGCTGTTGGAAGGCAGCCAGGCATATGTACCCAACAAACCGGAGTTACTGGGTGAGCAAATCATCATGGATGAGAACGATACCATTACCGGTTCATGTAAACGGTGGTTGGGGCAATCAATACAGTTCACAGTTGAAGATGTGGAGCGTCAGGTATTGGTTCGCGGCGGCGTGATGGTGCCGGCTCACATCAACCGTCCATCGCAGAGCCTTCTGGCCAATTTGGGATTTATACCGCCCTCACTCCAGGCTCGCGTGATGGAGATAAGAGGGGAATACGCTTTACCGTATGGTTACCGGTCAATACGCTCTTCGGATGCACACAACTTGGGGGATATTCTGGAGACGGGTTTTCTTCTGGCAGTTCAGGAGCGATCTGTAAAGGGGATCTTGAACGCGCTCAAGCCATAGCGTTTTTAGTCGATATCTGCAATTCATGAACCGCTGGTAATAAATACTCGTCCTTTTTACACAAATATCGACTAGAAAATTCATATTATATATATGTTATTTTTTTAACATTACGGATGCTTTTTTTTCAAATCAATGATATAATATCGGGAGTTTGGGTCTGTTAAGAAATTAACAAAGTTAGGTTTTCATTTTCATAGAGGAGGCTGTTTGATGGACGTCGTGAAGGAAAAGGACAAATTCGACAAGCTTGCACAGATCATTGAGGATCACAAGCATGTGAAGGGCGCCCTGATGCCAGTGATGCAAGCCGCTCAGAATCTGTTTGGCTGCCTGCCGCTGGAGGTGCAGAATTTCATTTCCGAAGGTCTCGATGTGCCGTTGACTGAGGTGTATGGCGTTGCCACATTCTATTCTCAGTTCACGTTACAGGGCAATGGCGAGCATGTGGTGAGCGTTTGTATGGGCACAGCTTGTTATGTGAAAGGCGCCGAAAAGCTTTTGGACCGTTTGTCTTTAGAGCTGGGTGTAAAACCCGGCAAGACCACAAAAGATGGCAAGTTCACACTGCTCCAAACCCGTTGCCTCGGTTGCTGTGGTCTGGCTCCTGTTATGACAATCGGTGAGGATGTGTATGGCCGACTGTCTCCAGACGATGTGCCGGGCATCCTAAAGAAGTATCAAAAGTAAGTGCAATGAACGAAATCTCCTTACACATCCTAGATATCGTGCAGAATTCCATCGTGGCAGGCGCTGCGCACATATTTCTGGAGGTTGTGGAGGATTTCAAGACTGATCTGATGACAATTACAGTCTCTGACGATGGCTGCGGTATGGATGAAGATGCAGCGCAAAAGGCGCAAAGCCCTTTCGCCACCTCAAGGAAAACCAGGAAAGTTGGCCTGGGCATCCCGATGTTTAAGGAAGGTTGCTTGGCCTGCGGGGGGCAGTTTGGCATTCAGTCAGCTCCCGGCAAAGGCACCAGTGTTTGGGGCAGCTATCGGCTCTCACACATCGACAGGCCGCCATTGGGTAATTTGGCAGACACTGTTTACCTGCTGGTGGCGGCGAATCCGGACCTGGACTTCACATATAGACACCAGGTTAATGAAGCAGTTGGTGAGTTTGAAACAACAGAGATCCGGCAAGCACTGGGAGACGATGTGCCAATAGATAATTCGGATGTCTTGCAGTGGGTCAGGCAATATCTCAATGAAACTGAACAGAATTTGCGCGGAGGTGCGGATCAATCATGAAGACCATACAGGAATTGGAAGCAATCAGGAAAAGGGCACTCGAAACAGTAAACCTGCGCAAGGAGCGCGGGCAAGGCACACGCATCGTGGTCGGCATGGCCACCTGCGGCATCGCGGCAGGTGCAAGGCCAGTTCTGCTGGCCATGATGAACGAAGTGGGCAAGCGCAATCTGAGCGATGTCACAGTGTCGCAAACAGGATGCATCGGTGTGTGCCGACTTGAGCCAATCGTGGAGGTTTACCGCCCCGGTGAGGACAAGGTGACCTATGTGAAGGTGGATCCGGACATGGTGCCCCGCATCGTGGCCGAGCACATTGTGAACGGCAGCCCCGTGATGGAGTTCACAATCGGCCATCATGAAAGCAACAAGGAATAGGGCAGAGGAGGAAGCAAACTATGTTGTTTTATAGATCCCATGTGCTGGTCTGCGGCGGAACGGGCTGCACATCATCCGGGTCGCTTTATGTGTCCAACCGCTTTGAGGCATTAATCAAAGAAAAGAAGCTTGATAAAGAGATCAAGGTCGTCCGGACCGGCTGCTTCGGCTTGTGCGAGCAGGGCCCGGTGGTCATCGTATATCCTGAAGGCTCCTTCTACAGCCACGTCAAGGTGGAAGATGTGGATGAGATCGTGGCCGAACACCTGATCAAAGGCCGCGTTGTAGAGCGTTTGCTCTATAAGGAAGGCGCAAAGGCTGATGAGACCACGGCCGCCTCGCTTGATAACATCGGGTTTTACAAAAAGCAGATGCGCGTCGCGCTCAAGAACTGCGGTGTAATTGATCCGGAGAACATCGAGGAATACATTGCCTTGGATGGTTATCAGGCCCTCGCAAAAGTGCTCACGACCATGACACCCAAAGATGTAATCGCCCTTGTCAAGGAGTCAGGCTTGAGGGGCCGCGGCGGTGCCGGTTTCCCCGCCGGGATGAAGTGGGAGTTTGCCGCAAAATCGCCGGTCGGTCAGAAGTATGTGATCTGCAACGCCGACGAAGGCGACCCAGGTGCGTTCATGGATCGTTCAGTACTGGAAGGTGATCCTCACTGCGTGATTGAAGCAATGGCTATCGCAGGCTACTGCATCGGTGCCAGCATGGGTTACATTTATGTGCGCGCAGAATATCCGATTGCCGTACAGCGCCTTGAGATTGCAATTAATCAGGCCCGCGAGTATGGGCTGCTCGGCAAGAACATCTTTGACTCTGGTTTCGATTTTGACCTTGAGATCCGTTTGGGTGCCGGCGCGTTCGTGTGCGGTGAGGAAACAGCGCTGATGGCCTCAATCGAAGGCCACCGCGGCGAGCCCCGCAGCAAGCCTCCATTCCCGGCGGTTCGCGGTGTGTTTGGTCAACCCTCCTCGATCAACAATGTGGAAACCTTTGCCAACGTGCCCCAGATCATTCTGAAGGGCGCCAGTTGGTTCAACTCCATCGGCACAGAGAAGTCAAAGGGCACCAAGGTGTTCGCGTTGGGTGGCAAGATCAATAACACCGGCCTTGTAGAAGTGCCCATGGGCATGACGCTTCGTGAGATCGTCTATGACATCGGCGGCGGCATCCCTGGTGGCAAGAAGTTCAAAGCCGCCCAGACCGGCGGCCCTTCCGGCGGCTGCATTCCCGCCCAGTATCTTGACTTGCCTATCGATTATGAATCTCTGGCAACAATCGGCTCCATGATGGGCTCCGGCGGCTTGATCGTGATGGATGAGGACACCTGCATGGTGGACATCGCCCGGTTCTTCCTGGACTTCACCGTGGATGAAAGCTGTGGCAAATGCGTGCCCTGCAGGATCGGCACAAAGCGCATGCTGGAGATTCTAGAGCGTATTGTGGAGGGCAAGGGCCGAGAGGGCGATATTGAGATGCTGGAGACACTGTCCAACAGCATCCGGCGTACGGCTCTGTGCGGCCTTGGACAAACAGCCCCCAACCCTGTGCTTTCCACAATCAAATATTTCCGCAGCGAGTATGAGGCTCATATCCGTGACAAGAAGTGCCCTGCCGGTCATTGCAAGGCATTGCTGCAGTACCAAGTGGATCCCGACAAGTGCATCGGCTGCAGCCTGTGCGCGAAGAACTGCCCTGTCGCAGCGATCACCGGCGAGCGCAAGAAGCCTTTCCTGATTGATCAGGATAAGTGCATCAAGTGCGGCGTGTGCGAGGACAATTGCAAGTTCTCGGCAATACTGAAGAAGTAAGGGAGGCTGTAACCGATGGAAAACGTAAGTTTGACAATAGACGGCATCAAGGTGGAGGTGCCGAGGGGCACTACAGTGCTGGAAGCTGCCAGAAAGGTGGGGGTTTATATCCCTACCCTGTGCTACCTGAAGGATGTGAACTGCATCGGTTCCTGCCGCATTTGTGTGGTCAACACCGGTGCCAGGATGCTGCAAGCTGCGTGCATGCTGCCTGCTGAGAACGGGATGAATGTGAAGACCAACACCGATGAAGTGAAGGAAGCCCGTAAGCTCAACCTGGAGCTGATTCTCTCCAACCATGAAAAGAAGTGCCTCACCTGCATCCGCAGCGGCAAATGCGAGTTGCAGCGGCTTTCCCATGAGTTTGGCATTGAGGACATCCGTTTTGATGGCAGCCCTCAAGATTACAAGAAAGATGAGAGCTCCGCATCCATCGTTCGCGATCCCAACAAGTGCGTGCTGTGCCGCCGCTGCGTCGCCGCCTGTAGCGACATCCAAGGTGTTTCTGCTATCGGCGCAACCGAGCGTGGGTTTGATACGATCATCGAGCCGCCTTTCCAGATGAGCCTTGGTGATGCACCCTGCATCAACTGCGGCCAGTGCATCCAGGCCTGCCCGGTGGGCGCGATTTATGAGCGTGACTACACTGACGATGTGTGGGAAGCGCTTCGCGATACCGACAAGCATGTTGTCGTTCAAACGGCCCCCGCCGTACGTGTGGCGCTGGGTGAGGAGTTTGGCCTACCGATGGGCAGCCGTGTGACTGGCAAAATGGTTGCAGCTCTTCGCCGCATGGGCTTTGCCAAGGTGTTTGACACCGACTTCGCCGCCGATCTCACAATCATGGAGGAAGGCACCGAGTTGCTCGAGCGCCTGAAGGATGGCGGCGCACTGCCGATGATCACCTCCTGCAGCCCCGGCTGGGTGAAGTTCTGCGAGCATTATTATCCCGAATTCCTGCCGAACCTCTCCACATGCAAATCACCCCAGCAGATGATGGGCGCAGTGATCAAGAGCTACTATGCCGAGAAGAACGGCATTGATCCGGAAAAGATCGTGGTTGTCTCCGTGATGCCCTGCACCGCCAAGAAATTCGAGGCGCAGCGCACTGAGCTTTCCAGCACCGGTTATCCGGACGTGGACATTTCCATCACCACCCGCGAGCTCGCTCGTATGATCAAGCAGCAGAACATTGACTTTGTCCGCCTTCCTGACGAGAAGTTTGACGAGGTGCTCGGCGACAGCACCGGCGCCGCCGTGATCTTCGGTGCCACCGGCGGCGTGATGGAAGCTGCTGTACGCACTGTGCACGAGATCGTCACCGGCAAGCCCCTGCAAGATATTGAGCTCACTGCCGTGCGCGGTGTGGAAGGCGTGAAGGAAGCCACTGTGATGGTAGGCGACCTGCCCTTGCACGTAGCCGTTGCCCACGGCACCGCCAATGCCCGTAAGCTGCTGGACTCCATCAAGAGCTGCGAGAAGAGCTATCACTTCATTGAGATCATGGCCTGCCCCGGCGGTTGCGTGACTGGCGGCGGACAGCCCCTAGTCTCCGACGAAGTGAAGTTCCACACCGATGTTCGCCGCGAGAGGGCCAAAGCCATCTATGATGAGGATCGCAGCTTGCCAGTGCGCAAATCCCACGAGAACCCCTCGATCAAAAAGATCTACGAGGAGTATTTCGGAAAGCCCGGCAGCCACAAGTCACATGAGTTGCTGCACACCACATATAAGAAAAGAAAGCTGTATTTGGACTAATATCAGCTCTCAGTAAAGCATACCATTGCCCCCTCCCCAATTACTGGGGGAGGGGGTTCGCTTTTCTCCACAATATGGTATAATAATAATTGTGTTTGCATAAGCACCGCAGCATGGCGGTTCCCTTGATAAGAAATATCGTCATTCGGTGTTCATGACACTAACAAAGGATTTTACCGGCATTTGCCGGTTATACACCGCAGAAGACTGCGGATACATTCTGAAATATCGTTTCAGATAAAGAAGAATGAAGATTGCCTGTGATCATATTCATGATGATCCGTTTCTTGGCAATCCTTATACTGTTGCATTAATTGGAGGTACCATACTATGGCAAAAAGGAAGCCCTCGTCAGGGCTCAGAGTCATTCCACTGGGTGGAGTGGAAGAAATCGGCAAGAATATGACTGCGTTTGAGTGCGGCAACGATATCATCGTCGTTGATGCCGGCCTGTCATTCCCCACAGAGGAAATGCCTGGTATCGATCTGGTGATTCCCGATATCACTTATCTGGAAAAGAACAAACAAAAGGTTCGTGCCATCATACTGACACACGGCCATGAGGACCACATCGGCGCACTGCCTTATGTGATGAAATCGCTCAATGTGCCGGTTTATGGCACGAAGCTTACAATCATGCTATCTCAATACAAGCTTGCTGAGAATGGCATAAACGACGTGGTGTTCAAGCAAGTCAACCCGAAAGACAAGGTGAATCTCGGTTGTTTCACGGTGGAGTTTATCAAGACCACACACAGCATCCTTGGCTCAGTGGCTCTGGCGATCTCCACACCGGTGGGTCGGGTGGTGTTCACCAGTGATTTTAAGGTGGACTACACACCCATCGATGGCGAGGTGATGGATCTTGCCCGGTTCGCGGAGTTGGGGCAGGAGGGCGTACTGCTCCTTATGGCCGACAGCACCAATGTGGAGCGCAAAGGTTACTCTATGTCTGAAAAGAATGTGGGAGTTAATCTGGACGGTTACTTCCGCGAGGCAAAAGGCAGGATCATTATTTCCACCTTCGCTTCCAATATCCACCGCATCCAGCAAATCATTGACAGCGCCATGCGTTACAGCCGAAAAGTTTGTTTCGCAGGCCGCAGTATGGTGAAGATTGCTAAAATGGCCCAGGAACTTGGCTATCTGAAGGTCAAAGATGAGATGCTCGTTCCCTTGGAAAAGGTCAAGAACCTCAATGATCGTCGCCTGGTTGTCATTACAACCGGCAGCCAGGGGGAGCCAATGTCCGGCTTGGTGCGTATGGCCGGCGGTGAACACAGCCAGGTCGAGATCCGGCCCGGTGACACGGTGATCTTCTCTGCCACGCCAATCCCGGGCAACGAAAAATACGTAAGCAGGGTGATCGATCAGCTATTCCGCCTGGGTGCCCATGTGATTTATGACGCACTGGCTGAAATTCATGCCTCCGGCCACGCGTGTCGCGAAGAGCTGAAGCTGATCCACACGCTGGTGAAGCCTCGGTATTTTATCCCTGTACATGGAGAATACCGACATCTGAAGCAGCATGCCATGCTGGCAGAGTCGCTTGGGATGTCTCAGAAGAATATCATCATTCCGCAAAACGGGCACATTATTGAATTGGCAAACGGGAAAAGCCCAGTGAAGGCAGATACAGTACAGGCCGGCAGTGTGTTGGTGGATGGCTTGGGCATTGGTGATGTGGGCAACGTGGTGCTGCGTGACCGCAAGCATCTTGCTCAAGACGGCTTACTGGTTGTTGTTATGACCATTTCCAAGGATGAAGGCACACTGCTGGCGATGCCTGAGCTCATCTCCAGAGGCTTTGTTTATGTGAAGGAAAATGATGCGATCATGGAGGATGTCAAAAAAATCATTGTGAGTCATCTGGAAAAGGTGCGCATGAAAAAATCAACAGAGATGGCCACGATCAAGGCAGACCTTCGCAACGAGCTCAGGAAGTTCCTTTATGAGAAGACCAAGCGTAGCCCAATGATTCTACCTGTCGTAGTGGAAATTTGATATGCCAACGCTCCTTCTCGCAGCCTTCCTTGTGGCTGGCTTTGTGGTCGGCCGAGTTGCCAGATTGCCGCAAGGCTTCATAAAAACAACCAGCATGGTGGTAACAGTCATCTTGTTCCTTTTGATCTTTTTGCTAGGGCTGAAACTGGGCGGTGATCGAAGCATCATTTCCCAATTTGGCTCAATCGGCGCTGGATCTCTGGTTTTGGGAATCGGCTGTACACTCGGAAGTGTGCTTTTCGCAGGTGGTTATGCTTTGATTAGGGCCTCTCGCCGGAGGAAAGACAATTGATGACGGTTACGATTGCAATATGCTTGATAGCCGGCTTTGTTGTGGGGTTCTTCTTGCCAGCCTTACAGATACCCCTGGTCATCGATAATGGCATCTCCATCTTGTTATGCGCAATGCTTTTTTTTGTTGGTCTAGAGCTTGGTATGAAAAGGGGCTTACGCCAAAGCGTGAAGGACTTGGGTCTGGGCTTTTTTGCGCTCCCAGCCTTGGCCGCTTCCGGGAGTGTGTTGGGAGGCTTGATATCAGGCCAGCTGCTTCAGTTGAAGATCTGGCAGGGGGCTGCTGTTGGTGCCGGGTTCGGATGGTACTCGCTGTCATCTGTGATGCTTACCCGATATGACGCATCCTTGTCTGCAATCGCTTTTTTGTCCAATGTTATCCGCGAAATATTAGCAATCGTTTTTATACCAGTTGCTGTTCGATTTATTCATCCATGGGCTGGTATTGCTGCTGGCGGCGCGACGTCAATGGACACAACGCTGCCAGTCATTGTCAAGGCTTCCGGATCTGATTATGCTATACAATCATTTATTCATGGTGTTATACTATCTGTAATGGCGCCGGCCGCCATTACAATCATTCTATCTCTTGCCGGAGTGAATTAATGGAACACTGCAACAGCAACAGTTCTCTTCCAAATGAACCGTATGAGCCGCAGCATAACGCGGCGCTTCGTTTGGATGCCCGCACTGTGCTGCAAGGCTTTTGGGGAGTTGCCAGATCAGCTCTGATTTTTATTTGTAGCCTACTGATTGTTGGCTCAATCGGGCTTTACTCATATCATTATGTTGACTCCCACTATATTTCGGCTCCTGGAAGCAAGGCTGCCCCGCCGCAGGAGATTATCATTCCCAAAGGGATGTCGTTGAATAAGATCTCCCTACTGCTGGAAGACAAGCAACTAGTTCGCAGCGCCAAAGTGTTCAAATACTATGTTGATTTCTCCGGTTTTGGTAGCCGGATCAAGGCTGGTCGCTATGTGCTGGATGGGTCGATGACGGTCCCGGAGATTATGAAGAAGCTTGCTGAGGGTCAGCCTGCCACAGCTGTCACGACTTTCACAATCCCCGAAGGCAGCACGGTTGAACAAACCGCAGCTTTGTTACAAAAGCAAAAAATCCTCACTGATACGAAGAAATTCCTGGAGCTATGCAAATCCGGCACAAGTTTTACAAAGTATGCATTCGTGCAGGACGCAATTAAGTCGAAAAACAGCTCCAAACGGTATTATGTGCTGGAGGGGTATCTCTTCCCGGCCAAATACGAGATTTACGTAGGCTCAACGGAAGAGGAAATCATCAATAAAATGTTATCCAAGACCAACTCTGTGATCACCGATGCAATGATCGCAAGGGCCAAGCAATTGGACATGACAGTGGATCAAGTGCTGACACTTGCATCAATTATCGAAAGGGAAGGCAAGACAGACGATTTCACCAAAATATCTGCTGTATTTCACAACAGACTTAAGGCAAAGATTGCGTTGGGTTCTGATGTGACGGTGCAATATGTCTTAAAAACTGGCAAGCTGTCTTTGAGTAACGATGACATCGCTGTAAGCTCGCCATACAACACCTACAAAAACAAAGGCTTACCTTTGGGCCCGATCTCCAACCCCGGCCAGAAGGCCATTCAGGCAGCTTTGCATCCCGATGAGCAATACGTGAAAGAAAAATACCTCTATTTTGTGCTCACCGATCCGGCAACCGGAAAGCTTGAGTTCAATAAGACCAAGTCTGCTCATGATAAGGCGGTCAGGAAGTATAAACCCTTATGGGAAGCCTACGATAAGGAGCACAACAACTGATTCTGAGCCAATAGATAGATCATGCAACTAGGATCCCGTTTCTATTATGGAAACGGGTTTTTTGTGTTGTGAATTTCTTCTCTCACCGTCAATCTACATCACTCCTCCGGCATATACTGTATGGTTAACAAATGGGGGGAGTGAGGCTTATGTTCATGCCGGCCGATATCCTGCGACAATTCATGCACGATCTCCTGTTCCTCACATCTTATATTGAGAAAGGAAATTACTTTCCGCAACCGCTCACAGCTGATGAGGAAGCGCAATGTATTGATCGTCATTTACATGGAGATGCCGAAGCAAGACAGACACTAATTGAGCGAAACCTTCGTTTGGTAGTCCACGTCGCAAAAAAGTACAATGGCTGCGGTAAAGATATGGATGATTTAATCTCCATCGGCACCATCGGCCTTATCAAGGCTGTCAATACATTCAATCGAAAAAAGGGCACGCAATTGGCCACCTATGCTGCACGCTGCATTGACAATGAAATCCTGATGACAATCCGCTCGGCAAAAAAGGAAAAAAACGAAGTCTATATCCAGGAACCCATTGGTATTGACAAAGAAGGAAATGAGATCTCCCTGATTGATGTGCTGGGCACCGGGCAGGATGATGTGATAGATAAGGTGGACCTCAAGCTGCAAATGGAAAAGCTAGGCGATATGATTATAAGAAGTCTCAATGAGCGTGAGCAAAAGGTTATCTTTTACCGGTACGGTCTCAGGGGATGTAAGCGGCTCACACAAAGAGAGATTGGAAAGTTGCTGGGAATATCACGTTCCTATGTATCCCGGATCGAAAAAAAGGCTATCGAAGTGCTAAATGGATTGTTCCCTGAAAACGAAATGCCCGAGTAAAGCAAGCAGTAGCGCGGGCGAACCATCTGTATTCGCCCGCGCACGAGTACTTATCATCTAGTCAGCCAGCAGAAGACCGTCAAATGCATCAATTCCGGAAATATTCGGATCTTTTAGCGTGAAGGCATCGGCCATTTCCAGCCAGCCTTGTCCGGCAGAGGTCTTTATTTTGATCCACTTTTTGTCGTCAGTTGAAATCAATGTGACTGTTGTACCTGCAGGAACTGTGAACGCGACTGCGCTGTCGGCTTTTGCAGTCACCTTCAATGGCAGCGCAACCTTCGTTTTGCACTTGAAGTTACTCATGGTATAGCTGGATTGTGCAACAAAAACCAGCTTTCCGGTTGAGTTAAGCTTGTATTTCACAGTGCAGAACCAAGTCATCAGGATATTCATGCGCTTGGTTGTGGAGATGGAGCCTTTCTTATCCAGCTTCAGTTGCTTGATAGCACCAGGAACTATATCGCGTTTCAGGAAGGACTTATGCTTGACGCCTGCCACATAAACCTGATAATCGTCGCTGGGTCCAAACTCATCCACAAAAAGATCGAGTATGCCGTCTTTCAAATCGATGTCACCCAGATAGACCTTTTTACTTGGTTCCACGCACTCAATGTTCCATGCTGTTGACGCAGAACCATCCTTCATCTTGAGGTTCATATGGTTTTCGTCAGGAGAACCGAATGCAAGAGTCTCCAGATCACCATCCTGATCATAGTCCAGCTTGGTGCCGGATTTGATCTCTGTCAGTAATCCTTTGATCGCACTTTCGGCTGCACGGATCAAGGTGACATTTGCGCGTTGGACATCGGAGAATTGATTCTCGTTGAAATCCGGGTTTTCATTATACCAGGCTAGATTCTCATAATACTTTTTATAGTAGTCCTTTGTGAATGAATAACCAGCTCGTGCATAAATCTCGTTACGGGCCAAGTCAAGTCTTTCGGCAGACAGGCTGATCAGTTCATCCCACATCAGCAATCTGTCGTCACTTTCAGGGAATATCATGCCATCAGTCGGGTCCGGTGTTGGTGTCGGCACAGGCGTGGGGGAGGGGGTGGGGAGTGCAGTTGCAGTTTGATCTTCTGCGGGAGCTGTGGTGGTTGCAGCCTCCGGCGTTACAGTGGGTGCAGGTGTTGCGATTGTTTCCGATGATGCAGCAGGCTCAGTTGTGGGTACAACCGTTGCTGTGGGTGGTCCGTAGGGATCAGAAGGCACAGGAAACATGTCGCACCCGGCTGAAAAAACAAGAACGATTAAGATCAGTATTGTGATGGCACGCTTATTCATAGTAATCCTCCTGTGAGGTGTTTTCACTTACTAGAACGTTATTTATTATACAACAGTTCCACAAATACCAATTATTTATTTATTTGTACTCAGCAATTCAGTTACACAGATTATATGGGAGCCAGGTGGGATGCTTCGGCTGTTTCTTGCATTATATTGGGAATGATAGTATGATTGCTTTGATTCTGATAGGAAATAGTCAAGATAAGCATCTTCCACTCTCACAGCGCAGGTGCAGAATTGCCGAAACCACAAGCGACTGCCACTTATGGTTCGCAGAGTAAGCAGGGCCGGTTATGGGTATCTATATTGCATGATCTCAACGTACAGGATTTGACTATTTGGTCCGAAAGCAAGCGATCAGTTACGGAATTGAAATTTCAAGACTAAACAGGGGTGTATGTATGAATTGGAAACTAAAATGGGAGCGATGGAGAGAGTTTGCTCAAGACGAGGCAATCCGAAAGGAAGCTTCTGATTTGACGGAAGACTTGGCTCAGGAGCGCTTTTCCACTAACCTGGAATTCGGCACAGGCGGAATGCGTGGCATATTGGGCGCTGGCACTGCCAGGATGAATATCTATACGGTGCGCAAGGCCACTCAGGGTTTTGCACAGTACATCTGCGAAGCAGGGCCTGCTGCCATGGCTGCCGGTGTTGCCATTTCTCACGACAACCGCCGGATGTCCAGAGAGTTTACCATGGAAGCCGCCGGTGTGCTGGCTGCAAACGGCATCAAGGCTTGGGTGTTTGACAGCCTTCGGCCCACGCCGGAGCTGTCATTCGCTGTGAGAGAATTGAAATGTTTCGGCGGCATCATGATTACAGCCTCTCACAACCCCCCGCAATACAATGGCTACAAGCTGTATGACAGCACCGGCTGCCAGTTGGTCCCTCAACTGAGCGACATGGTTACGGCCCGAATCAACGCCATTGAGGATGAACTCAAAATCAAAAGCTTGTCATTGAATGAGGCTGGGCCACTGATCCAGACCATTGGCAAGAAGCTTGATGAAACCTATTATCAAGCGGTGCTTGCCATCCAGTTGGACAGCGGAGCGGATAAATCGAGCCTGCGTGTGGTTTTCTCCCCGCAGCACGGCACTGCAAACATACCGGTGCGAACTGTGCTCACCAGTTTAGGGTATGACCTGGTCGTTGTGGAGGAGCAATCAAACCCCGACCCGGAGTTTTCCAACACAAAGAATCCAAACCCAGAGGATAAAGCTGCCTTTGAGATGGCTGTGGCAAAGGCAGAAGCCTGCAGGGCGGATCTTGTGATCACTACCGATCCTGATGCGGACCGGCTTGGCGTGGCTGTGCTGCACAACGGTAAATACGAATATCTAAGCGGCAACCAGGGGGGCGCCATTCTACTGGAATACATCCTGAGCCAGCGTAAAGCGCGTGGCACATTACCGGTAAATGGCATTGTGATCAACACGATCGTGACAAGCGACCTGGGTGACCGCATTGCCCGCTCATATGGCATGGCGGTTGAGAAAACGTTGACAGGCTTCAAGTTCATCGGAGACCGTATCCGCGCATATGAAAAGAGCGGAGAGTATACATATGTGTTTGGGTATGAGGAAAGCTACGGCTATCTCATCAGCCCCATAGCACGAGATAAAGACGCCATCCAGGCTGTGCTGATGATGTGTGAGGCAGCTGCTTACTATAAGGCTCAGGGCAAAACGCTCATGGATGTGCTGGACAGCATTTTTGCCCAATATGGTTATTTTATGGAGGGTCAGCTTGCGATCACGCTGGAGGGCACCGCAGGCACTGCCAGGATTGCGGAGATTATGAAAAACCTACGCTCCAACCCGCCTAAAGAACTGGCTGGTGTTAAGGTGGCTGTGTATGAGGATTACGACGCCAGTATACGGATGATTGGCAATGAGCAGGAAATTATTACACTGCCGAAGACAGACGCACTGAAATTTATCCTTGACGACGGCTCCTGGGCTGCGGTCCGCCCATCGGGCACGGAGCCCAAATGTAAATTCTACTTTTGCGCGCAGGGAAGTTCCATGGATGAGGCAAGGCGGCGATTGACCGGAATGAACGACTATTTCAAACAATATGCAAAATGACAAAAGAAAAGCGGGCTCTCAACCCGCTTTTATACTTCTTTCTCGTTTCATGATGTTGGGATTGCCATGCGTGGTGAACAACATTATAATATCTGTGATTTATACCAAAATAAGTGGAGGATGAATATGCCATACGTTACGACCCGGCAAATGCTGCTTGACGCTCAAAAAGGGAAATATGCCATCGGTGCATTCAACATAGAGAACATGGAAATGGCCCAGGCCGTTGTGGCTGCCGCTGAAAAAATGCGCTCACCTGTGATGATGGCTACCACATCATCCACTGCCCGCTATGCACCGCCCGCCGTGTTTTATGGCATTGTGCGTGCCTTGGCAGACTCAGCAACCGTGCCGGTTGCCCTTCATCTGGATCATGGTGACAGCGTGGAATCTGCAAAAGCCGCGCTGGCTGCTGGTTACTCCTCTGTGATGATGGATGGCTCCAAACTCCCGCTTGAGGAAAACATTGCTGTAGTTCGCTGTGTGGTGGAAGCCGCTCGCGGTTATGACGTACCTGTTGAAGCTGAACTTGGCAAGGTGGGAGGCAAAGAAGACGAGCATGAAGTGAAAGATCCTGGTTACACCGATCCGGAAGAAGCGGTTCGTTTCGTAATGGAAACAGGGATTGATTCATTAGCAGTCGCAATCGGCACGGCTCATGGCGTGTATAAAGTTGAGCCGCGTTTGGATGTGGAGAGACTTTCTGCTATACGTGCCGTTGTTGCAATCCCGCTGGTGCTGCACGGTTCATCGGGGCTTTCCGATGATGCGGTCCGTGAATGCGTAGCCCGCGGCATCTGTAAGGTGAATTTCGCTACAGAGCTGCGTCAGGCATTCACTAGGGGCATGCGCCAGGCGCTTGCGGATCATCCGGATGGATTTGATCCCAAGCAATTTCTGAAGCCCGCCCGTGATGCGGTGTTTGCGCAAGTGTGCGAGCGTATTGCAGTGTGCGGCTCAAATAACAAGGCTTGAGTCGTACGCGCGGAGGAATCATGAGACGCACCAAGATAATCTGCACGATCGGGCCTGCCACAGCCAATGAGCAGATGATAGAAAAGTTGGCGCGCGGCGGGATGAACTGCTGCAGGTTGAATTTCTCCCATGGAGACCATGAGTCTCATGGGAGTGTTATTGCATTGATTAAGCGTGTACGGGAACGGCTCAACATACCGCTCTCCATACTTCTTGACACCAAAGGGCCTGAGTTACGGCTAGGCCAGTACCCAGAAGGCCCTGTAACACTGGTGGAGGGTCAGGCTTTTACGCTTACAACACTTGATGTCCCCTGCACAACGGAGCGCGCCCATATTAATTTCCCTGGCCTGCCACAGGATGTGAAGCCTGGCGACACAGTACTGCTTGATGATGGTTTGATCGTGCTAAGCGTGACAGATGTGCCAGACGGCCAAACCATACGGTGCACCGTGTTGAATACTGGCGAGGTCTCTTCACACAAAAAGCTGACTGTACCGGGTGTCTCGCTGTCTCTGCCAAGCCTCACAGATCTGGATAAACTGGACTTGATTTTTGGCATTGAGCAGGGTGTGGACTTTGTAGCTGCTTCGTTTACCAGAAAAGCGCAGGATATCCTCGAAATCCGCCAATTCCTGGAGGAGCACGGCGGGCGGCACATCCGAATCATCGCGAAAATTGAGAACCGTGAGGGGCTCAACAACATTGAGGAGATTATTTCTGTAGCTGACGCACTGATGGTTGCCCGCGGAGACATGGGTGTGGAAATACCGGCAGAGGATGTGCCGATCGAGCAGAGCCGCATCGTGAGCAGCTGTGCTCTACACAACACCCCGGTCATTATCGCTACGCAAATGCTCGATTCCATGATCCGAAACCCTCGCCCAACGCGTGCGGAGGTCAGTGACGTTGCTGAAGCTGTGCAACAAGGTGCAGACTGCATCATGCTTTCTGGCGAGTCAGCTGCGGGGAAATACCCTGTGGAGTCTCTGGAAACAATGGCGCGTATTGCCGAACGGATGGAACGTTCCATTGATTATCATGAGCGTTTTTCTCATCATATGAATAGTGTGGGGAAGCTTGTGACCGTCACAGGCGCGATCAGCCACGCAGTCTGTATGTCAGCTATGGATCTTGAGGCTTCCGCGATTGTCACCTGCACTGTGACGGGCAGCACCGCAATGGCCGTGGCAAACCATCGACCCGGATGCCCGATTCTGGCCACAACGACGGAGCCTCAGACCTATCGGCACTTGACGCTGGTGTGGGGTGTCCTGCCGATTATGACATCAAGGGCTAGCAATACAGATGAGATGATTGACGACTCTGTCAAAGCCGCAATAAACGCCGGTGTGACCCGCAGCGGTGACATCATTGTGATCACTGCCGGTGTGCCTGTGGGGCAAGCAGGCACCACGAATCTGATCAAGATTCATCATGTGGGCGATATCCTGATCAAGGGCAGGGGGGTAGGAGACCGGCCGGCATATGGAATGGTCTGCATGGCCTCTTGCTCGATCGACGCGCGGGAAAAGTTTGAAGAGGGCTATATCCTGGCGGTGGAATCCACCGACAATACAATGTTGCCCTTCATGAAGAAGGCAGCCGCCATCATCACCCGTGAAGCCAACCCAAACGCACATGCGGCTGTTGTTGGACTTGCACTTGATATTCCAGTGATCTTCAACGCAGCAAACCTGTTTGAGGTACTGCGGGACGGCATGTATGTCACAGTGGATCCCAGCACTGGCTATGTCTACAACGGCAACGCAAAGCTCTTATAATCCAGTGGAGGGACAATGTTTTCCGATCTTTTGATTCGTTGTCAAGAGAACAAAAAACTGATTGGCGTATACACTAATCGGCAAGATCTTTCCAAGTTTGATGTCGGTGTTGTTCTTGCTGTGGATGACGACTTTTTGGTTCTGTCGTCAGTATCCAAATTCGGAAAGCTCAACGGATTACTTCTGGTTGAGCTTGGTAGTGTTGTGCGTATCGATGAAGACAGTGTTTATTTAAAGAAGATTAATGCTTTAATGCGATATTTCAACGAGAAGCCAGAAGTCTTCTCAGCAGAACAGTATTTGGTTTACAGCCTTTTGGAATACTGCCATGCAAACAACCGCATCGCGGCGATCGATCTGCTTGACAGCGGCACTTATGATGCCGTAGGTTTTGTGGATGAATTGGATACGGAACGCTGTGTCATCAAGCAGGTGTCTGAATTCGGAAAGAATGATGGCACATCGAACATTCTGTTGGCGGATATCACGAGCATCTCCTGCAGCTCCGAAATGGAGGTTATGCTGGAGGTGCTGAGCTCTGAAATGTTTGACGAAGTGCGGTTCAGTTGAGGAGGTACCTGATGAGCGTTGCGTTACTAATCATTGACATGCAGGTGGGCTGCCGTGAAGATTGCCGATACCAGGCAGAGTTTGATCAAGCTGTTGAGTATATCAATGAGACAGCACGATTGTTTCGCGCGAAAGGGTTGCCGGTAGTCGTGGTTCAGGATATTGAGGTTTCTGGTGGCCCGGGGCACGACGGGTTTGCTGTGGTGCCTTCAATCAACCGCAGTGAAACCGATATTGTCATTCACAAGGAATACAACAATGCATTCTGGCAAACGAACCTTGCTGAAGTTTTGAAAGACAAGGGTGTGGACTTTATTGTGGTCAGCGGCTTTGCTGCAGAATATTGCGTGTTGTTCACATACAACGGCGCAGTGGAGCAGGGATTTGGCGCTTCGCTGCTGCAACACGGCGTGGCTGGCGTGAATGCAGATGAAATCAAACGGATACAATTGCTCCGGCCAGTCATCAGTATACAGGCACTGGAGCATTTTATTCAATAAATCATTTCTCAAAAGTTAAGGGCGGATCATTACCAGATCCGCCCTTTTCTGATTCTTACTGACTAAAACTTTACCCTTTCGGCCAGATACTCTTCCACCTTTTCAAGCGGGATGCGCTCCTGCTGCATCGTGTCGCGGTCACGAATGGTTACTGCCTTGTCCTCCAGGCTGTCAAAGTCATAGGTGATGCAATATGGCGTACCAATTTCATCCTGCCTGCGATATCGCTTGCCGATGCTGCCGGTCAGGTCATAATCCACCGTGAAGCGCTTGCTCAGCTTCTGGAAAAGCTCCGTCGCCGGCTCGTCCAGCTTTTTCTGCAGTGGCAAGATAGCCGCTTTGTAGGGCGCAAGGGCAGGGTGGAGGTGCAAGACAGTGCGAACATCGCCGTCGGCCAACGCCTCCTCGTCATAAGCATCGCAGAGGAAGGCAAGCGCCACACGGTCTGCGCCTAGACTGGGCTCGATGACATATGGGATATAGCGCTCGTTGGTCACAGGATCAATGTATTCGAGTGATTCGCCGCTGTACTGGCTGTGCTGCTTGAGATCGAAATCTGTGCGGTCGGCGATGCCCCACAGCTCACCCCAACCGAAGGGGAAGCGGAATTCGATATCTGTGGTGGCGTTGCTGTAGTGAGAAAGTTCTTCCTTCTCATGGTCGCGCATCCGTACGCTTTCCTTTTTCATACCAAGGCTGTAGAGCCAATTCACACAGTAATCCTTCCAATACAGAAACCATTCCATGTCGCGGCCCGGCTCGCAAAAGAATTCCAACTCCATCTGCTCAAACTCGCGGATGCGGAAGATGAAATTTCCGGGAGTGATCTCGTTACGGAACGATTTGCCTATCTGGCCGATGCCGAATGGTATTTTCTTGCGAGTGGAGCGCTGCACATGCTTGAAATTCACAAAGATACCCTGTGCGGTCTCCGGACGAAGATACAATTCAGACTTGCTGTCTTCGGTCACACCCTGGAAGGTCTTGAACATCAGGTTGAAGCGGCGGATGGAAGTAAAATCAAATTTGCCACATTCGGGGCAAACGATGTTATGCTCCCTGATATAACCTTCCAACTGGTCGTTGTTCCAGCCATCCAGATGAGGGTCATCTCCATTGGCAATCATATGCTCTTCAATGAGTTTGTCCGCACGGAACCGAGCCTTGCAGGCGCGGCAGTCCATCAACGGATCGTTGAAGTTGCCCACATGGCCGGATGCCACCCATGTCTGGGGGTTCATAAGGATTGCAGAATCGAGACCCACGTTGTACGGACTTTCCTGCACGAATTTCTGCCACCAGGCGCGCTTTACATTGTTTTTGAATTCCACGCCAAGGGGGCCATAATCCCAGGAATTTGCCAATCCACCATAAATTGCCGATCCGGGGAATACATAACCTCTTCCTTTGCATAATGCTACGAGCTTTTCCATGTAGTTGCCTTCCATGTGCTTTCCTCCTTCAATAGAAAAAGCCCTTCATCCCACAAAGGGACGAAAGGCATACTTTCGCGGTTCCACCCTTTTTGGCCTTGCGGCCCGCTTTCAAAACCCGCTCTGGTTTGCCCGCCAGCGGAATCCATCAACCGGGCTTACACCACCCCCGGCTCGCTTCATGTGGATGCTTCCATGGCTTGATACCATCATTGCGGCACAGATCAATTGCAATTATTTTACCAGATGCTCGACCATTGTCAAGCGCCAGTTTCCCGGCGTACCCCTCGAAGTTTATCCAGGATGTCAAGCATGATATTGAAGGGGAACTGATGGTTTTGAAAAAGTATTTTTGCTGCAAAACCTGCCTGCACCAGGCCGATCAAGAAGAAGAGAACATGCAGGAATGCGACAGCCTGCATCATGATACACTGCACCACGATCCAGATTACCAGAGCCCATGCAAACACGCTGCTCACATATCCCTGAGCGTTGCTCCCAAGCCGCAACATCAATGCTGCAAAAAGGTTGCCTAACCCCACAACCACAAACAGAAGGATTCCGGGAACTAAATAGTCTTGAAATGGTGACTGCTTGAGCGCACCCATTGTGATGCCCAATGGAGACACAGGGTTCAGGATCGCTGCCAAACCGCCGCCGATTGCGCCTATGCCCACAAACAGGTGCAGTACAAATAGAACTCTGTTCTTCATCATGTTGCCCTCCGGGAACAAGATGTGCTATGATGCGTTGTTGTTTGGGTTTAGTATATGGATACCTTGTGGAAAGTCAAGCATTGCCTTTGGAAAGTATTGAATATTTCATGGAACTTATTTTTTATCTATTGCATTTCTATGAATCAAAATGTATAATTATGAATATCAATGAAAGACAATCTGGAGGTAATGAACATGAAGAAGCTGTTTGCCGCTCTGGCAATACTCATGACCTTTGCCATGCTGGCCGGCTGCACCGCCGCTGCGCCCACCGCCGCTCCCGCAACTGATGCTCCTGCAGCATCCGCTGAAGCCACGTCTGCTGCCAATAGCGCGCTGGATGCCATTAAGGCCAAAGGCGAGCTCGTGGTTGCCACCAACGCCGAATATCCGCCCTTTGAGATGATGGAAGGCGAAAAATATGTAGGCATCGACATGGAAGTGGCCCAGATCATCGCTGACAAACTGGGTGTGAAACTGAAGATTGACAACATGAGCTTTGACGCTGTGTTGGCCGCAATCCCCGCCGGCAAGTGCGACCTGGGCATGTCTTCTCTGAGCATCACAGATGAGCGTGCCAAAGTAATGGACTTCTCCGATCCTTATATGACCACCGCGATCAAGATGCTTGTCTTGAAAGACAGCGCTATTAAGACATATGATGACCTGAAGGGCAAGAAGCTTGGCGTGCAGCTGGGCACCCTGGCTGACACCACAGTGGCCTCCTTTGTGGAAAATGCGGAAGTTTCCCGCATGACCAAGGATTCTGACGCCGTGATGGATCTGATCAATGGCAAACTGGACGCTGTGCTGACCGATGCCGCGCCGGCCCAAGCCCTGGCAGATAAAAACGCCGACAAAATTGTGCTGATCGATGAGCCGCTGAGCAACGACAAGCTGGCCATCGCTACCAAGAAGGGCAACACGGAGCTGATTCAGTTTGTAAACTCAGTTCTTAAGGAGATCATGGCAGACGGTACGTTCGACAAGATCGTGGAGAAGTATATTCCCAAGAATCAGCAATAACCCTTTTTGTTGGTTTGCCCGCGATGCAGTGAAAGCTGCGTCGCGGGTTGACTATGTAAAACGTGTATGATGCGAAGGGGACAAGATGCCACAAATAATTCAGGAATTATGGGACAAAATCGTGATGACGCTCTTCACCGGAGAGCGGTATCTTTACATCATCAAAGGCCTAGGGAACACGTTGATGATGACCATCGGCGCGGTACTGATTGGCATTTTGATTGGTTTGTTGCTTGCAGCGGCAAAGGTGTCACCTGGACAATCTTGGGTTGCCCGCTTCTTCAGGTTTATTGCCGACTGTTATCTCACCGTGATCCGCGGAACACCCTCCACGGTGCAGTTGTTGATCATCTATTTTGTAATTCTGGCTCCTATCACAATTGACAAGTTTGTAGTGTCCATCATCGCATTTGGCATCAACTCCGGAGCCTATGTGGCTGAAATCATCCGTGCCGGCATTTTGGCGGTTGACAAAGGCCAAACCGAGGCTGGCCGTTCGCTTGGTTTGAACTATAGCGCGACAATGCGTTACATTGTGTTGCCCCAAGCTCTGAAAAACATCTTGCCGGCGCTCGGCAATGAGTTTATCGTGCTGTTGAAGGAGACCTCCGTGGCTGGCTTTATCGGCGCGATGGACCTCACAATGGCAGCCAACATGATCAAGAGCCAGACTTATGATGCCATGACGCCTCTGGTGCTGGTTGCGATCATCTACCTGGTCATTGTCATGTTCATGACCTGGGCGCTTGGTAAGTTTGAGGGGAGGCTCCGTAAAAGTGATCACCGTTAACAATCTTGTAAAGGAGTTTGGCACCATGAGGGTGCTGGACAACATTTCCGAGCATATAGAGCAAGGGGAAAAGGTTGTCATCATTGGGCCTTCCGGCTCTGGGAAAAGCACTTTTCTGCGCTGCCTGAACCTGCTGGAAGTGCCAACCTCCGGTCAGGTAATCTTTGAAGATGCTGATATCACCGCATCTGGCACCGATATCGACAGGCTTCGTCGCAAAATGGGCATGGTTTTTCAACAATTCAACCTGTTTCCACACCTCACAGTGCGCCAGAACATCACGCTGGCACCGGTAAAACTCGGCCTATATCAACAATCGGAAGCAGACGACAAGGCAATGGCGCTGCTTCGGCGCATCGGCTTACCGGATAAGGCAGATTCCTATCCTGCACAGCTATCAGGCGGGCAGAAGCAGCGCATTGCGATTGTCCGTGCACTGGCGATGGAGCCTGATGTGATGCTGTTTGATGAGCCTACGTCAGCACTGGATCCAGAGATGGTTGGCGAGGTGCTGGATGTGATGAAAGACTTGGCTAGCCAAGGAATGACGATGATTGTTGTCACCCATGAAATGGGTTTTGCGCGCGAGGTTGCCACACGGGTGATGTTTATGGATGAGGGCAAAATCGTCGAACAAGGCACACCTGAGCAGATATTCCAGCACCCACAGAGCGTGCGCTTACAGGGATTCCTTAGCAAAGTGTTATAATGTATGAGAAAAGGCGGTGAATAACCGCCTTTTAAACTGTCCTATATGTTGAGATCAAGTCCCTGACGGGGATGGGCTGGCCGCCGATGATGCCGATGCAGAAGTCGTACTCGATGGTGACGCTGCCGGCGTAGTCGATGCAGAGGCCAAAGGCGTGGGGCTCGGTGTGGGCTTTAGCGTTACCTCTACCGTCACGATTGGCGTTGGTGAAGGTGCCGACGGCCTGCATGCTACAAACAACGCGGCTAATACCAGAACTACTGTTACGACATAGAAGATTTTCTTGTTCATTGACTGTTTTTCGCCTCCTTCTGGCCCTTATTTTTTCCAATTGATTGCCTTCTATGATGGAAATTTCTCCCAACTCAGGCCAATATAGGAGTTTTTCAGTCTGAAATTAGTAGCTTGGCGATCGTTTCTAGATAAGGAGGGAAAGCAATGCCTTTTTCAGTGATAATTCCGGAGATATAGTCTGATGGTGTAATGTCAAATGCTGGGTTATAAGCGGATATTCCCTTTGGAGCGGTTCGTACTCCCATCGCATGAAAGACTTCTTCCTCATTACGCATTTCTATGGGAATCTCACTCCCATCAGCCAGACCCAAGTCGATTGTGGACAGGGGCGCAGCCACATAGAAAGGAATACCATGTGCTCTTGCAGCGATTGCGACCTGATAGGTACCAATTTTGTTGGCTGTGTCACCATTGGCTGCAATGCGGTCGGCCCCGACAATCACTTTTTGCACTTTCCCGGATTTCATGAGCCACGCTGCCATATTGTCACACAGCAGTGTGACAGGGATGCCGTCCTCATGAAGCTCCATTGCGGTCAACCGTGCACCCTGCAGATAAGGCCGAGTTTCATCGGCGAAAACCTGGTTGTATTTGCCTGATTCATAGGCGGCCCGAATCACTCCAAGCGCGGTGCCATATCCGGCCGTTGCCAATCCCCCTGCATTGCAGTGTGTCAGGATACCGTCGCCGGGCTCAATCAGTTGGTTACCAAACCGCCCGATGCTCTTACAAGATTCCAGATCCTCTCGCTCAATGAGCCGCGCTTCTGATTCGAATGCGTCAACCATTGTCTTGTCAAAACCGCTAATGCTCGCAGGCAATCGCTGTAGCATGCGATCAACAGCCCACATCAGGTTTACAGCGGTTGGGCGAGCTTTGCGGATCCGCCTAGCTTTTTCAAGAAACACAGCTGAAGAACCATTTGCCTCTCGCGCTGCCAGTACGAGAGCATAGGCTGCGGAAATGCCGATGGCAGGTGCGCCTCGCACCACCATTGCAGTGATGGATTCTGCAACCTGATCGGAGGTGTAGCAATCCACGTAATCAATTTTCTCTGGCAGCCAGCGTTGGTCCAACAGTTTCAGGTATTCTCCGTTCCACAACAAAGCGTTCAACACAATCCCTCCGATGCAAGCATTTCTTGCTTGCTTATTCTACTCAACGTTGAGACGGATATCAACGAATGCACAAGGCGTCTTTTTGTTGTATAATAATTCGAGAATGGAGGAGTTTCATGAAATACTCCCTACGGTTTGTTTGGTATATCCTGAAAATTGTCATCATTGCGCTCTCTGCCTTTGCATTATTGGCAGCGGCGTTTTATATTGCCATGGATTCTGCCAATGTGTATGTGATCGTGACCGATGGTATGAAGGCCCGAGTCACGTCGGCTCTTGTGCCACAGGATGCTACAGACCTCTCCGGTTTTTTTACGGAGGAATTCCTTGCTAACAATATCATTGATACCTCGCGGTATAGTGATTTCACTATCACAGGTATCGATTATGATCTCACAGTGGAATCACTTTGGTGCAATCCCTGGAAAAACACCGCAACGGTTACAGTGGTGGAGTCGGTAAAGGATATCAACTATGAGTTGCCAACCGATACTCCGGAAGGCGTTGAGCCTGCCAAACCGCCGCAGTGGCAACGGGCACGTTACAAGATTACATGCTTGAAAATCAACGACGCATGGCGGATGGACAAGGTTGATTTGGCCAAGGCATTACCTCCTGCTCCCACACCTTCTCCTGAGCCGTCCAGTTATATCACGGCATCGCCAGTACCTACGACAACGCCTGGATCAAGCTTTGCTTCCACCGGCTCGGCAGGGAATTAACACATGCGGATTGGGAAGGTAGAGATTGCCGGCCAGGCTTGGCTAGCACCGATGGCCGGTGTAACAGATTACCCGTTCCGCCGTATTTGTTCAGAGATGGGCGCTGCACTGACTTATACCGAGATGGTTAGTGTAAAAGGATTGTATTACTCTCCGGAGCGCACGGGAGTGCTACTGGCTGGTGGCGGTGAATTGCATCCTGCCGCGATCCAATTGTTCGGCAACGACCCGGAGCTTATGGCCGACATGGCCGCACAGTATGCCGGAGAGTTTGATATTGTGGATGTGAACATGGGCTGCCCGGTACCCAAGGTTGTGAAAGCGGGGCAGGGCAGTGCGCTCATGTGCCAACCGGATTGGGCTGGGCGGATCATTCGCACGCTTGCAGACAAAGCAGGAAAGCCAGTTACAGCAAAGATTCGCAAAGGTTGGTGCGAAGGCCGTGAAAACGCGGTGGACTTTGCCCGTATGCTGGAAGACAATGGTGCTGCGGCAGTGGCTGTACACGGACGCACACGGGAGCAGTACTATTCGGGCAAAGCGGACTGGTCAGTGATTGCGCAAGTAAAAAATGCGCTCAAGGTTCCGGTAATCGGCAGCGGCGACATCTTCACCGCGGAGGATGCAAAAGCCATGCTGGAACAAACCGGTTGCGACGCTGTGATGGTGGCCCGAGGTGCGGAGGGCAATCCATGGATATTTGCTCAGATTACCGCATTACTCGCCGGAAGTGAAGTTGTTCATCCAACAATAGTCGACCGGATTTATGTGGCAATACGCCATGCGGATGACCTTTGCGCCCTTAAGGGTGAGAAAATCGCGATCCAGCAGATGCGTAAACACCTGAGTTGGTACATCAAGGGCATCCCGCAGGCAGCCATGTGGCGCGAGAAGCTGAATTCATTGAACACAATGGCGCAGACACGCGAGCTTCTGAATCAAGTCATGGGTAGTCAATTAACCACTCAGTAGTGCTTTTCCATTGTTGGAAAACAATACATATGGTATAATCATATATGACAGCATCCGTATGTAACGGCAGATGTATTCTATACAACACGGAGTGGACAGTTTGGCGGCGCAAAAGAAAAAGAAATCTACAAATAAGAAAAATGCCCAACAACATAAACGGTTTGAGGTGTCAGGCTTGATCCTGATCGCGCTGGGTGTGTTTTTGTTTGTGGGCATCCTGACAAATTCTGAAGGCCAGGTCGGAGACTTTGGTACGGCCTTCCGCAATGCCATCTTTTGCACCTTTGGGCTCACCGCTTTTGTCATGCCTGCGGCGCTTATTTATCTTGGCATCGTGATCATGATTAAGGGTTATGAAAACATCAACTGGTGGAATGTAGCCGTATGGTCATTTTTTGCGGTCTGCGTGATGGCGTTTGTTCATATGTGGAGTCTGAATGATGATCTCTTTGCCCAAAAGGACTTTATCGAGTTTGAGAACGCATCCGGCACTATTGGTGTAGAAAAGACCGCTGGCGGCGGGTTGATCGGCGGAGCCCTTGTTTTCCTTCTTAAGTCGTTCCTTGGGCAGTTTGGCACATGGATCGTGTTGATTCTCCTCATCCTGATCATTCTGATCCTGAAAACCAGCTTCTCCCTCCGCAAGTTCGGCGCGAAGGTGGGGGAGAATGTACGCAATATCAGCGAATCGCTCGCCATCCGTAGCGAGGAGCGGACGGCAGAAGCTCCAGTGCGCAGCACTGGGAAACTCTTTGTGGGCGATTTGGATGGCAAGAGCATTGAGGATAACCGACGGAAGCCCGAGCTTTCCTTGCTGCACGCCACCCGATTTGGCACGGTCGAATTGGAGAAGGAAGAAGACAAGCTGAAGCTGGGGCATGAGGGTATGGATTTCCATAAGCCTGCCCATGAGCAGCCTGCGCATCAACTGCACACAGAGGAAGAACCGAAGAACCCTGACAAAAAACCCGATGAAAAACCGGTTGCTCCTCCGGCAGAACCTGTAAAAACCGGAGAAGTAAAACCTGCCCCGGAGCATGAGAATGTACCAAAAGTATATGTGAAGCCGCCCTTTGATCTGCTCACGCGTTCACCAAGGTCCACGGAAAATGCAGCTGAGGAGATCAACCGGGGCGCACTGCTGCTCGAAGACACGCTTCTGAGCTTCGGCATCAGCTCCAAGGTGATCAACGTGAGCAGAGGCCCGGCAATTACCCGCTATGAGCTTCAACCGGCACCCGGTGTAAAGATTAGCAGGATCGTAAATCTTTCCAATGACATTGCCATGTCCATGGCGGCGCAGGGCGTTCGCATTGAAGCACCAATCCCCGGCAAGGCGGCCATCGGTGTGGAAGTGCCAAACTCTGTAATTTCTATCGTGAAGCTGCGTGACGTGCTGGAGTCTCCCGAGTTTATCAAGAACGAGGCAGCATTATCTTTTTGCCTTGGCAAAGACATCGCGGGAAAAAACATTATCACCGATCTTGCCAAGATGCCCCACCTGCTCATCGCCGGCGCAACCGGTTCGGGCAAGAGCGTGTGCATCAACACACTTGTGGTCAGCATCCTCTATAAGTCGACACCTGAGCAGGTGCGCGTGCTGATGATTGACCCCAAGGTTGTGGAGCTGAATGTATATAACGGCATCCCGCATCTATTAATCCCTGTTGTGACAGAACCTAAAAAAGCCGCCGGCGCACTCAATTGGGCTGTACAAGAAATGCTGCGGCGCTACCAGCTATTTGCCGAAAAGGGCACTCGCGACCTGCACAGATACAACGAGCTCGTGGCTGATGACCCTGAAACTGAGAAATTGCCGCAGGTTGTAATCATCGTGGACGAATTGGCTGACCTCATGATGGCAGCGCCCAACGAGGTGGAAGACTCGATTTGCAGGTTGGCCCAAATGGCTCGCGCTGCTGGTATGCACCTGGTCATCGCCACGCAGCGGCCGTCGGTGGATGTGATTACCGGTGTGATCAAGGCCAACATCCCATCGCGCATCGCCTTTGCCGTATCCTCCCAGGTTGACTCCCGCACGATCCTGGATATGGGCGGTGCGGAAAAGCTGCTTGGCCGAGGTGATATGCTCTTCAACCCAAGTGGTGCCAACAAACCCATCCGCATACAGGGCGCCTTTGTGACCGAAACTGAGGTTGAAGACGTTGTGGAGTTCATCAAACAGCAGGAGCATGACGCAAGCTATGATGACGAAGTCATCAAAAATGTAAACACCTATGAGTTGCCTGTAAAAAAGGGTAGGGGAGGTTCCTCTTCCGATGAGGAAGGCGGCGAGGATGAATACAGCGAGCGGAATTATGACGCGCTGCTGAAAGATGCTGCCGAAGTGGTCTACGAAACCGGCCAGGCCTCCATCTCAATGGTGCAACGGCGCATGCGCGTTGGATATGCCAGAGCGGCGCGCCTGGTGGACGAGATGGAAGAGCTGGGCATCGTGAGCCCCTCAGTGGGCAGCAAGCCAAGAGATATCATGAAGAGCAGAAACGAGGCAATGCAAATCATTGAGCAATACAGTAAATAACCCCATGAAAATCTCCATGATCATGTTGGGCTGCCCCAAAAACGATGTGGATGCCGAAGCGATGCTTTACCAGCTTCGCGAAGCCGGCCATGAGATCATTTCTGATCCGGAGCAGGCAGACGCCATCATCGTGAACACTTGTGGGTTCATCAAAGATGCCAAGCAGCAGTCTGTAGATACGTTGCTGGAGATGGCTGAATTCCGCAAAAACGGACGTTGCCGTCTTCTGGTCGCCACAGGTTGCCTCACGCAGCGTTATCAGGATCAGCTGTTTGACGCGATGCCGGAAGTAGACATGATGGTAGGCGTAAACGATTATAGTCGCATCGCAGAGCTTCTGGAAGAGACCGGCGGGCGCAAGCTTGTGTGCGCCGATCAGGCAGCCATGCCTGAGCTGGGCGGCAGGGTGCTTTCCACCCCCAAGGGGTATGCTTACCTCAAGATCGCCGAGGGTTGCAGCAACCGGTGCGCCTATTGCGCCATTCCCGATATCCGTGGCCCCTACCGCAGCCGACAGGAGACTGATGTACTTCGTGAAACCGAGTGGCTGACAGGGCAGGGGGTGCCGGAGATCATCCTGGTTGCCCAAGACACCACCCGTTATGGCATGGACCACACTAGCGGACAGCCGCTTGTATCACTGCTTAAAAAGCTGACTAGGATTGACGGCATCGGAAGGTTGCGGCTGCTCTACTGCTATCCGGAGCTTGTGAGCGACGAGTTGCTGGAGCTTGTCAGCGGCGAGCCCAAGGTGTGCAACTACCTGGATATTCCGCTCCAGCACATCGACGACGGCATGCTCAAGCGTATGAACCGCCGCTCCGGCGAGGCACAGATTCGCACACTGATTGAGAAGATCCGCAAACACCATGATATTACGCTGCGCACCACCTTCATCACCGGGTTTCCTGGTGAGGATTACGCAGCATATCAAAAGCTGCTTGGCTTTGTGAAGGACTCCCGGTTTGACAACCTGGGTGTCTTTGAGTTCAGCCCAGAGGAGGGCACGCCGGCGTTCTCCATGCGGCCCAAAGTGCCCTTACGCGTTTCCAAATCCCGCAGGCACGAGATCATGATGACCCAGCAAGATATTTCCAGGGAAATCCTCGCCGCTAAGGTGGGATTGGTTTTGCCTGTGGTCTGCGACGGTGTTGCGGATAACGGTGGCATGGTTTGCCGTACTGAGGGGCAAGCACCTGAAATTGATGGCGTCACCTATGTGGGTGACATTGGGGAAAGCATGATCGGCAAACAGTTGTTTGTCAGGATCACGGAATCCAATGAATACGATCTACGGGGAGACAAAGTATGAGTTGGGCGAACAGGCTGACACTGCTCCGGGTGTTGTTGATTCCTGTGTTCTTACTGTTCATGTATTGGACAGGTTTGCCGAACGCCTATTTTTATGCTGCCGTGATCTTTACGGTTGCTTCAATCACCGACATTCTGGATGGCTACATTGCCCGCAGGGAAAAGAAGGTAACCACTTTCGGCAAGGTGTTTGACCCCATCGCAGATAAGCTCCTGGTGCTGGCTGCTTTGGTTATCCTGTCTGAGCAGGGTTTGCTGCATTCAGCCATTACGGTTTTCCTGGTAGCCCGCGAAATCTTGATCAGCGGGTTCCGAATTGTGATGGCAAAAAAAGGCGAAGTCATCTCGGCAAGTTGGTTGGGTAAAACCAAAACCGTCCTACAGGATGTTGCGATTGTTTTGGTTCTTCTATCCAATTGCGGAATTCCTTTTTTTGGATTCCTCAGCACGTTCTATTTGACTCAACTCTCCATTGTCGGAGCCGTTGTTTTCACCCTATGGTCCATGGTGGACTATCTGACAGTCAATCTGAAAAATTTTACGACCGAGGAATGAGTATATGGTTGCGGAAATTCTTTGTGTGGGCACAGAACTGCTGATGGGTCAGGTCTTGAATACAGACGCCCAATTCCTTTCTCAGGAGCTCAGTAAAATAGGTGTTACGCTTTATCGGCAGGTCACAGTGGGCGACAACCCCGGCCGGCTGAAAGAAGCCTTTCTGACTGCGTATCAACGGTCCGACATCGTGATCGCAACCGGTGGCCTAGGGCCAACAATGGACGATTTGACTAAGGAGACTATCGCTGAGGCGTTAGGCCTTGGAATGGAGCTCCATCAGGAATCGTTGGACAAGCTCAAGGAGTTTTTTAGCAAGATCAACCGGGAAATGACGCCAAACAATGAAAAGCAGGCGTGGTTTCCTGCCGGTGCCACGATACTGAAGAATGATCGAGGCACCGCACCAGGTTGCATCGTGGAGCAGGGTGGGAAAGCTGTGATCATTCTCCCAGGACCACCCCGTGAACTCACCCATATGTATCTGCACGAAGTCCTCCCTTGGTTAGAGCGAAAGTCCAACACGCGCTTTCACTCGGTGAACCTGCGCTTTTTCGGCATCGGCGAATCGGAGCTTGAGCATCGGGTTAAAGATCTGATGGAAGCCCAGAGTAACCCAACGATTGCGCCGTATGCCGGATCGGGTGAGGTAATGCTGCGCGTGACCGCATCAGCAGTCACAAAACAGGAAGCGGAATCGCTGATTGGCCCCGTTGTGGCTGAAATCAGAAACAGAGTCGGACAATATGTCTATACAGATCAATTTAGTTCGCTTGCAGAAACTGTAGTGAATCTACTTGCGGAGCGCGGAAAAACAGTGGCATTGGCCGAATCCTGCACCGGTGGAATGCTGGCTTCCATGCTGGTGGATGTGCCCGGTTCGTCGGCGATGCTGGCCGGCGGTGTGGTTGCCTATTCCAATGAGGTCAAGATGGCATTGCTGGACGTGAAGGAGGAGTCGCTTACCGCATACGGTGCTGTCAGCGAGCAGACGGCGACAGAAATGGCCAGGGGGGCGCTTGCCAGGATTCCAGCGAATTATTCATTGGCTACTACAGGGATTGCGGGCCCAGGCGGCGGCACCGCAGAAAAACCGGTAGGGCTGGTTTATGTTGCGCTTGTCAGGCGCAGTGATGGCCACACAGAGGTGCGAAAGCTCCAGATTATGCGTGAGCGTGATTATGTGAGGCGTGTCTCTTGCTTGAACGCCTTGGATATGCTCCGTAAGGCAGTGCTAAGCGACCACAAGTAGTATAACAGCGAAATAATGTTTGCATATTGACAAAAACTGTTATATAGTATGTGCGGAGGGGAAACACATGCAGACATCTGAAAAACAAAAGGCACTGGAACTGGCGCTGGGCCAGATTGAAAAGCGATTTGGCAAGGGTTCCATCATGAAGCTGGGCGACGCAGGCGCGCTGGATATTGAGGTTGTGCCCTCAGGATGCCTGGCGTTAGATATTGCGCTTGGTATAGGCGGGATCCCGAAGGGTAGAATCATTGAGGTTTACGGCCCTGAATCCTCTGGTAAAACCACGATGGCTTTGCATATGATCGCAGAAACACAGAAGCTCGGCGGCACCGCTGCCTTCATTGATGCCGAGCATGCACTTGATCCTGTATACGCCCGCAACCTTGGCGTCAACGTGGACGATCTGTATGTGTCTCAGCCAGATACCGGCGAGCAAGCGTTGGAGATTGCGGATGCTCTGATCCGCAGCAGCGCCATCGATATCATCGTGGTAGACTCGGTTGCTGCGTTGGTGCCCCGTGCTGAAATAGATGGTGAGATGGGCGATTCCCATGTAGGCTTGCAGGCCAGATTGATGGCGCAGGCGCTGCGCAAACTGGCCGGTGCAATCAGCAAGTCTGATACAATCATGGTATTTATCAACCAGCTTCGCGAAAAGGTTGGCGTGATGTTTGGCAATCCTGAAACGACTCCTGGTGGCCGCGCGCTCAAGTTTTACGCATCCATCCGATTGGATGTCCGCCGTATCGAAACCTTGAAAAAGGGCGATGAAATGATCGGCAACCGTACAAAGATCAAGGTAGTGAAAAACAAGCTGGCATCGCCGTTTAGAACTGCGGAATTCGATATTCTTTATGGAAAAGGGGTCTCCCGCGAAGGCACAATCCTTGATCTTGCCGTTGACAACAACATTGTGAAAAAGAGCGGCACCTGGTTCTCTTATGGAGAAACCAGAGTGGGCCAGGGGAAGGACAGCGCCAGGCAGTTTTTGGAGACCAATACTGAAATCTGTTCGGAGATAGAGACCAAGATTCGCGAATTACTGCTCACCCCTCCGGCGGTGGAGCAATAATGACAATAATACCTGTATAAACTTGACACACCATACAACTTCATATAAAATGAATATGCTAGGCATTTGGTGATGTCATTGTCATCGAATATGAATTCATTCTGAGACCGAGCCAAGCTCGGTTTATTTTTTAAGAAGGAGGTGTATATATGCCAGATATTGTCATTTTTGTTATAATTGCCATCGTGGCAATTGCTATAGGGTTATTTATAGGTTATATAACCCACAAAAAGAGATCTGAAGCCAAGATCGGGAAAGCCGATGAAGTTGCAAAAAAGCTTTTAGCTGACTCCGAAGCTGAAGCGGAAGCATTGCGTAAGGAAGCAATTCTGGAAGCAAAGGATGAAGTATATCGCTTGAAGAGCGAGTGCGACAAGGATATTCGCAACCGAAGGACAGAGATCCAGCGCGTTGAGCGTAGGCTTGCCCAAAAAGAAGACACGATCGAGCGGAAGATCTCCAGCCTTGAGACCAAAGAAGAGAAGCTCAACAAGATGAAAGACGACCTGCAGTTGGTGCAGGACAAAGCCGATGAGCTTCATCGGAAACAGCTTGAGGAGTTGGAGCGGATTTCAGGTCTTTCGCAGGACGATGCTCACGCAATCCTGCTGCAAAAGGTTGAACATGATACACGCCATGAAGCTGCAATCATGATTCGCGACATTGAAGCACAGGCAAAAGAGGAAGCGGAGAAGAAGGCGCGCGACATCATTGGCCTAGCAATACAGAGATGTGCCGCAGATCACGTTGCCGACAGCACCGTTTCCGTGGTTTCCCTGCCCAACGATGAAATGAAGGGCCGTATCATCGGCCGCGAGGGCCGTAACATCAAAACGCTGGAAACAGCGACCGGAGTCGATTTTATCATCGACGACACCCCGGAGGCGGTCATCCTGTCCGCATTTGATCCGGTTCGTCGCGAGGTTGCCCGTATCACACTGGAGCGGTTGATCACCGATGGGCGCATTCACCCTGCCAGGATTGAAGAAATGGTCGCCAAGGCAAAGCGCGAGGTGGACAACATTATCCGCGAGGCAGGCGACGCCGCAGTGTTTGAGGTGGGTGTGCATGGTCTGCATCAGGAGCTTCACAAGCTTTTGGGCAGGTTGAAATACCGCACAAGCTATGGCCAAAATGTTCTGAAGCACTCCATTGAAGTTGCCCACTTGGCTGGTTTGATGGCCTCTGAGCTCGGTGCGGATGTGCGCATCGCAAAGCGCGCCGGATTACTGCATGACATTGGCAAGGCCATCGACCACGAGGTTGAGGGCACCCACACACAGATCGGAACTGATTTAGCCAAGCGTTACCGGGAAAACAAAGATATTGTTCATGCGATCCAGGCTCACCACAACGACATTGAGCCCACCACAATCGAAGCGATTCTTGTACAGGCGGCTGACGCGATTTCTGGAGCCCGCCCCGGTGCCCGTAGGGAGTCGTTGGAAAACTACATCAAACGCCTGCAAAAGCTGGAAGAAATTGCCAACTCTTTCTCGGGAGTGGAGCGTTCTTTCGCCATTCAGGCAGGCCGCGAGGTCCGTATCATCGTCAAGCCCGAGGATGTAAACGACGAGGGCACGATTCTGATGGCAAAAGAAATTGCCAAGAAAATCGAAGCCGAGATGGAATATCCCGGCCAGATCAAGGTTAATGTGATCCGCGAACTCCGCTCGGTAGAGTTTGCCAAGTAGCGGGTTCCCACGATGGGGTACGCAGTATGCGTACCCCATTTTTTATGGTATAATTATTCAAGAGAACGATATGCGAGGACCATATGAGCGATCACACCGTATATGAGAACCCACTGATCAGCCGGTATGCCAGCCGTGAAATGGCGCAGAATTTCTCTGATGATAAGAAGTTTCAGACATGGCGCAAGCTATGGATCGCATTGGCGGAGGCCGAGCAAAACCTGGGCCTACCCATTACCAATGAGCAGATTAAGGAACTGAAAAGCAACCAAGCCAACATTGACTATCTTCAGGCTGCAGAGCTTGAAAAGAAAACGCGCCATGATGTAATGGCCCATGTGCTTGCTTATGGCGAGCAGTGCCCCACGGCCAAGGGGATCATCCACCTGGGGGCCACAAGCTGCTATGTGGGAGACAATACCGACATCATCGTGATGCGCGACGGTCTTGATGTCATTCGTGACAAGCTTCTAGGCTGTATGAAACTGCTGTCTGGTTTTGCCTTGAAACACGCAGATTTACCCACACTCGCGTTTACCCACTTCCAGCCGGCTCAACCCACCACGGTTGGTAAACGAGCCACGTTATGGCTGCAGGATCTGCTCATGGATCTGGAGGATCTCGATCAACTAAAAAAAACAATCAAGCTGCTTGGAGTTAAGGGCACCACCGGCACACAGGCCAGCTTCATGACACTCTTTGAGGATGATGAGCAAAAGGTTGAGGCGCTGGACAGTATTATTGTGGAGAAGATGGGCTTCGAAGCCGCTTATCCCGTAACAGGACAGACCTATCCGAGAAAGCTTGACAATCGAGTGATTGCTGTTCTGTCTTCCATCGCACAGAGCGCTTATAAATTTGCCAACGATATCCGCTTGCTGCAAAGCATGAAAGAAATTGAAGAGCCCTTTGAGAGCACACAAATTGGCTCCTCGGCAATGGCATACAAACGCAACCCGATGCGCACTGAAAGGATGTGCGCATTGGCCCGATTCATCCTGTCTCTGGTGGACAGCACCGCCATCACCGCCTCAACTCAGTGGTTTGAGCGCACACTAGACGATTCTGCCAACCGAAGGCTCACGATACCACAAGCATTCCTAGCTACAGATGGATTGCTTAAGCTCTATATGAACGTGCTGGATGGCCTGGTCGTCTATGATAAGGTTATTGCGCGGCACTTGTCCGATGAACTGCCCTTCATGGCTACTGAAACGATTTTAATGGAGGCTGTGAAGAGGGGAGGGGACAGGCAGGAGCTTCATGAGAAGATCCGCGTTTACTCTATGGAAGCAGGCCGCCGCGTTAAACAGGAAGGACTGCAAAATAATTTGATCGATTTGATTGCCGATGACGCTGCTTTTCGATGCAGCCGTGAAGAACTGATGAGTCTGCTTCAAGCGGATAAGTTCACCGGTCGAGCTGGAAACCAGGCCCGAGCGTTTGTTGTGCAGCATGTACAGCCAGTTCTCGACCTGGCAGGCGCAATCGACACCAAGAGCGAAATCCACGTCTAGAAACACCGGCCAAATTTCTAAGATGAAACAAAAAGCCCCGCATTTTGCGGGGCTGGCAGGGGAGACGCGACTCGAACACGCAACCTATGGTTTTGGAGACCACCACTCTACCATTGAGCTACTCCCCTAAATTGCTCTCTCAAGCAAAGTAATTATACTGAACGATGAAGTAAAAGTCAATAACACATCGGAGGGCGTATGTCACAATTTAAGGTTGGTATCATCGGCACAGGCGTAATGGGCGAAGCGATCATCAACGGAGCATTGCGATCACATCTGTTCCATGCGGAAGACTTTTTTGTATATGATGTAGATCGTGAAAAACTGATCGGCATGGTGGATCATTACGGTGTCAATGCGTGTATCGAATTGTCAGACCTTCTGGTCAAAGCAGATATTATTCTTCTTGCAGTAAAGCCATATGTACTCGAAAAGCTTCTTGAAGAAATATCCGCAAAACTTGCATCGAAAGCCGTAATTTCCATCGCAGCCGGTTGGAGCACAGAAAAGGTCAAACGCCTGCTGCATGAAAGCACGCGGGTGCTATGTGTCATGCCCAATACACCCGCACTCAGCGGAGAGGGTATGAGCGTTTTTAGCGCATCCAACACGTTATCAGATGATGAACTGAAATTCGCTTTGGAGCTATTTGGCTCTTTTGGGGAGACAGAAATTATCGAAGAAAAGCACTTCGACATTGTTACAGGCATCAGCGGCAGTGGGCCAGCTTATGTGTTCATGTTCATCGAAGCACTAATTTCCGCGGGGATTTATCACGGGCTTCCGGCAAAAACCGCAAGAAAGCTGGCGACTCAGACAGTGCTCGGTGCCGCAAAGTCACTCAAGGGCACAGACAGACATCCCGCCGACATGCGCGATGCCGTCTGCACGCCAGGCGGCACAACTATTGAAGCGGTGTATGATCTTGAGAAAAACGGCTTCAATGGCATAGTGATTTCCGCAGTGGATCAATGCTCCAGGAAATACAAGCAAATGGTAAACAGCTGATCGATGGGTGAAGCAAGAAAAGCAATTGAGATTTATACAGACGGCGCCTGTTCTGGCAATCCGGGCCCCGGTGGTTGGGCAGCCATCCTGATGTATCAAGGGCGGGAGCGGATTCTATCCGGCGGCGAAGCAGCAACGACGAACAACCGCATGGAATTGACCGCCGCATTGCGCGGGCTCATGTTACTGAACCAACCATGCGATGTATCATTATACTCCGATAGCGCGTATCTGATTGATGCGATGACCAAGGGATGGCTTCACGGATGGCGCAAAAACAATTGGAAGACATCTAGCAAGGATGATGTGAAAAACCGGGATTTATGGGAGTGTTTGTTGATTCAAATAGCCCGGCATGACATCACCTGGATCAAGGTGAAGGGCCATTCCGATAATACGTACAACAATCGATGTGATGAACTGGCCCGTGGAGAGATCAAGAAGCTTGTAGTTCAAGCCGATTAGGGAATAATATAACTATTCGTAAAACGCAGGTTTTACGAATAGTTGACAATAATGTGATAGGGTGGTATTCTCTTTTTATCAAACAAGGCGGATCAGCATGGCTCATATCACAAAAGTAAAGAACGATAAAGTTGCAGAGAAGCTCAAGCAAGCCGAACGCCTCCGGAAGATCCTGTTGGAGTTGCCTGAGGTTTGTTATGATTTCATCCTTTCCATTGAGCCAAATACTTCCATTCTCACACGCATCAATTACGCAGGTGATCTCCGGATTTTCCTGAATTACCTGGGCGACGAACTAAATCTTTTCACAATACCTGTTAGCAAGCTTAGCTTCTCAGATCTTCAATTGATCGAACCGCGCCACATTGAGATGTTTTTGGACTACTTGTCCATTTATGAACGACACGATCGAATTCTGCAGAACAAAAACCTGGGGAAAAAACGCAAACTCTCTGCAGTACGCACATTCTTCAAGTATCTGTTGAAACACCAACACATCAATAAACTCCCTACAGCCATTATTGATACACCAAAAATCGCCGAAAAGCCCATCATCCGCCTAGATGGCGATGAAGTAAAAGTAATGCTGAACACAGTAGAATCCGCGAAAGAATTGACAAAAAAGCAAACTGAATACTATAAGCATACAGCTCAGCGAGATGCCGCAATAATTAAACTTTTATTAGGAACTGGTGTTCGTGTGAGTGAATGCGTGAATATCAACGTGCAAGACATTGATATGGAACATAAGAGTTTTCGCGTCACCCGCAAGGGCGGCAAAGAGGCTATCCTTTATTTCTCAGAAGAAGTCAAGTCAGCACTTGAGGATTATATGGCGCAGCGGAAAACTATTCATGCTTTACCTGGTCATGTCGAAGCTCTGTTCCTCTCTATGCAAAACCGCCGAATCACCGCCAGAGCCGTCGAAAACCTGGTTAAGAAATATGCACAGTCTGCGGTGCCCTTGAAAAAAATTACGCCTCACAAACTTCGCAGCACCTTTGGAACAGCGCTTTATCGGGCTACCGGCGATATTTATCTAGTTGCAGATGTACTTGGTCATAAGGATGTGAACACCACGCGTAAACACTACGCCGATATGAGCGAGGAAAACCGCAAAAAGGCAGCCGATGCGGTGGATTACCTAAAAAACACCGATCAATAGCGAACATCTGTTTGACAATTGAAATAATCTATGCTATAATTCATGCCAATAGCAGAGGAAGGCTGGTGACCACAATGCCGGTTTATAGCGACGCGGTGGAAGAGCTGGGTGGAAAACAGAAAAAGGTTTATCAATATATAAAATCCTACACTGAGGAGCATGGCTATCCACCATCTGTGCGAGAAATCTGCACTGCAGTGGGTTTGAAATCCACTTCTACGGTGCATGGGCATATCAGCCGCTTAAAAAAGAAAGGTTTACTGAAGCGCGATCCGGCAAAACCAAGAGCCATTGAGATACTCGATGAAGACAATGAAGCCCGCCAGAAGGCCATGACGGTGCCGATCATCGGCAAGGTAACCGCAGGCCAGCCAATCCTGGCTTATGAGAATGTGGAAGAATATATCCCGCTGCCAGCTTCTTTTGTGAGAGATGAGCATTCTTTCGTGCTGAAGGTCAGCGGTGAAAGCATGATCAATGCCGGCATATATGACGGTGACTTTGTGGTTGTCCGCCAGCAGAATTATGCTGACGACGGTGACATTGTCGTGGCGCTGATCGAGGAGGAAGCAACTGTGAAGCGATTCTTCCTGGATGGAAAAAAAGTGCGTCTTCAGCCGGAAAACCCCACAATGGCGCCGATCATTGTGGACGATGCCAAGGTGCTTGGCCGCGTAACCGGATTGTTCCGCAGAATCCGCTGATTATTTTTCCCTTCTGAAGTTGCAGTAACCCTTCTGAACATGATCAGACGGGTTACTTTCTTTTAGCACGAGAATAGGGGAGTGCCTCCCTCCCCCACCGTTATTCTATTTCATAAACTCCGAAGCCAGCATCATCGTGGCTAGCTTGCAGTGCTCATAAGTCAATCCACCCTGCCAATAGCCAATGTACGGCGGTTTGATCGGCGCGTCGGCGGATAGCTCAATAGATGCTCCCTGGATGAATGTGCCCGCCGCCATCACCACATCATTCTGATATCCAGGCATTGGCCAAGGCTCCGGAACCACATGGCTGTCCACCGGCGAAGCATTCTGTACGATTTGGCAGAATCGCAAAAGTTTATCCTCACTGCCAAACTGAATAGACTGGGTGATATCCGAGCGCATCTCATTGGGCATCGGCATCACATCAAATCCCAATCTAGTCATTGCTTCGGACAAGAGGATTGCACCCTTCAGGCTTTCGCCCACCACATGGGGCGCCATGAAAAGCCCCTGATAAAAGCTTTGATAACCAGAGGGCCAACTACCCACCTCCATACCAATGCCCGGCGCGGTCAAGCGATACTGAATTCGGTCAATGAGATTTGCTCTGCCGGCGATATAGGCACCGGTTGGTGCCAGACCGCCGCCAGGGTTTTTGATGAGTGAACCGATGATGAGGTCTGCTCCCACATCGCTCGGCTCCAGTTCTTCCACGAATTCTCCGTAGCAGTTATCCACGACAACGATGGCTGTAGGATTTGCCGCCTTGATGGCCTGCACCGCAACGCCGATTTCCTGGATCGTAATGGCAGGCCGCCAGTCGTAACCACGTGAACGTTGCAGATAAGCGACCGTTGGCTGAATGGGCTCCTGCAGTAAAGCAACAGTCTGCTCTAGGTCGATCCTGCCGTTCAATAACTCCACCGGAAGATAATCAGCTCCCAGATCAATCAAGCTGTCGATACCATTTTTGCCTTTCTCCAAGCCAATGGTTTCCAGCAGCGTGTCATAGGGTTTACCGGTAATGCAAATCAACCGGCTTCCCCGGCAAAGCAGCCCATAAAGACACAATGACAGCGCATGGGTGCCAGACACAATCTGCGGGCGAACCAGAGCTGACTCGGTGTGAAACACATCCGCAAACAGTCGATCCAAGAGATCGCGGCCGATGTCTCCATAGCCATAACCCGTAGAACCGGCAAAGTGCCGGTATTCCACCCGGTTCTTGCGAAACGCAGTGATCACCTTAGCCTGGTTGGCAAGCTTGGTCTGCTCAATTGCTCTAAATTGTGGTTGCAGCGATGATTCAATGGCATGAATTTGTTCGGCAACTGTGTCAACAATGCCCAGGCTTTGAAATGTTCCTGTGGTGAAGTCTGCCATACTATCCTCCGGGCTTTTTATTCGGTGTAATGACTGAGATTGCTTTTTTGTAGATCAATGCCGTTTCACCGGTTATTCGGCTAATCACAATAGAGTCGGCGTCTTGCGCTATTGGCACAGCCTGAATGTCTCGGCCTTCACAAAGCCGGATTGTGACCTCCTGACCATGGGTGATCAGGTTGTCTATATATTGGGTCCCATTCATGGAGCGCACCTCCCGATTGGCGTTTACTCACTCATATGCAATGCGCTCCGGATATATCCGCATACATCCTCAGTCAGTTGATCCTTTGAGGCAAAGGCTGTTGGGTCAAACCACCGTATGCCACCTTCTCGCCTGAACCAGGTGAGTTGGCGTTTGGCATAATTCCGAGTGCCGGTTTTGATGCGATCCACCGCTTCTGCCAGTGAAACCTGGCCTTCTATTGCCTGCAGTAATTCCTTATAACCCAGTGCCTGCAGCGCTGTGGATCCTGGCGCGAGCCTGTTACGAAGACTCTGCACTTCCTCCCATAGCCCTTGCGACATCATGGCTTCCACACGTTCATCGATACGGCGGTATAGCACTGACCGATCCATTGTGAGCCCCACCCAAGCCAGGTCATACAGAGAGTTGCCGTTGAACAAATCATTCTGCTGTGAATCATCAGGCTTAACATTAACCCGTTCCAGCGCACGAATTACGCGCCGTACATTATTTGGATGAATTTCTGCCGCCGCTTTCGGATCAGACTCGAACAAACGCTGGTGGAGCGCTTCATTTCCATGTTTTTCAGCATATTGGCTCAACTCCGTGCGCAAGTCTTCATTCGGTTGGGCATCGCTAAAGGTGAGCGGATATACAGTAGCGCTAATATAGAGCCCGGTGCCACCGCAGAGGATGGGCAGCTTGCCTCTTCCAGCAATGTCAGAAATCGCGGCGCGAGCCATTGCCTGATACCGCGCCGCACCGAAATCCTCACCGGGGGCTGCACAATCAAGCAGATGGTGTGGGATCCCTCCCCTCTCCTGCTCGGACGGCTTGGCTGTGCCGATATTCATGCCGCGATAAACCTGCATGGAGTCAGCAGAGATGATTTCACCGTCCAAGTTTTGCGCCACAGAAACGGCCAATGCGGTTTTGCCGCTTGCCGTTGGGCCGCAAATAATAACTAGCTTCTGCTTCATATCACTTGACCCGCTTGAATTGCTTTTCCATCGTCTTGCGGTCCATCACGATTACAAACGGCCTGCCATGAGGGCATGTCAATGGCATGCCTTCGGCTGCAATGATCGCCGCCAATGCGGAGAGCTCTGAAGTGCTCAACCGGTCTCCACCTTTCACGGCCTTCTTGCAGGCCATTGACATCAAGCGCTCCTGTTTCAAGTCTTCGTTGCGCAGCGACCTGTCCTCAATCAGGATTTCCAAAAGCTCATACAGAAAATCCTGTACCTGTGGTTGGCCGAGGATGAAGGGCACAGCTCGCACTTGCACACTCAGTCTGCCGTATTCCTCAAGTTCAAACCCCATGCTCTCCAAAGCCGTCTGGTTTTCATCCAGCGTTGCTTTTTGCTCATGGGTCAGGTTGATAACCTGTGGGATCAGGAGCTTCTGGCTTCGCGTCTCTGTAGTGCGAAGCCGTTCTGTATAGCGCTCATATAGAAGGCGCTCATGGGCAGCATGTTGATCTACAATTAAGAGTTTGTCTTGAAACTCCATCAATGCATATGTGTCAAACACCTGGCCGATCACCCGTACAGCCGGTGCAGGTTGTGTAGGCTGCCGGCGGTTCCGAACTTCTTCCGCAGATTCATCTGTGACTCGTTGCGCTTGTGTAGCCACGTTGGGAATGCTTGGCCGTTGCATCAGCGTGACCTGTTCAGGCAAAAGGCTTGCTCCGGGTAGTGAAGCACCGGCCATTGCTGAGCGCAAGCTTTCCTTCAAGCGATCCACAGACTCGGCAACCGACTCAGAGTGTTCTGGTATGGCCCCAACATGCGGGATTGCCTGAATCGTAGATCTTTGAGAAATATAGGTAGTGTCATTATAACCATGGGTCACCTTCTCGTCGGTGGTTACGAAACCAGAAGCAAGTGAAGTGACCGAAGCCTCTTCGTCCCCCTGCCCTTTCTGCTTATGAATTTCTGATGATGGATCTGTGCCGAACGACCATACCAGCGGCTGACTTTTTATCCGATCAACTGCTTGGGACACTGCGGTCTCGATCAAGTTCTTGACACTATATTCATTGACAAACCGCACCTGTAGTTTGTTCGGGTGGACATTCACATCCACATCGGCCGGCGGTACAGTTAAATGCAGCACGAAACCCGGGAACTTATGGCCATCGGTCATGCCAAAGAAAACCCGCTCCACAATGGCTCCGATAGCGGCGTTGTTGACTGGGCGCCCGTTTACGATCAGCATCTGACGGCCCCGGTTGCCATGCGCATCGGCTGCAGCAAACAGATAGCCGGACACGGAGGCTTCACCTGCGGATTGCTCCACCGGTAACAGGCCCTGGGCCACATCCCGACCAAAGATGCTGTAGACGGCGTTTTTCAGGCTGCCGTCACCAGGACTGTGATAAAATACCTTGCCGTTGTTGATGAACTTGATCGATACATCAGGCCGGGCCAGTATGTGCCGCGTCACGATGGAGCTCACATAGGAAGCCTCGATTGCTGGTTTATTCAAAAACTTCAGGCGCGCCGGTGTATTGAAAAACAAATCGTTGGTAATGATCGAAGTGCCATCGGGGCAGCCGAATTCGCTCATGGAAACCTTTTTACCACCGTGGATTGTCAGGCGTACACCAGCTGGTTGGGCGGCAGGCTTGGTCGTAAGCTCAAGCCGTGATACGGCGGCAATGCTATAGAGTGCCTCACCGCGAAAGCCCATCTGTGTGATGTTATAGAGGTCGTCCAGCGTCTGAATTTTGCTGGTCGAGTGGCGAAGGAACGCCAGCTCTACCTCCGGTGCGGCGATGCCACCGCCGTTATCGGTGACACGGATGTGCTGCACGCCGCCTTCCTTGATCTCCACAGTGACGAAAGTGCTGCCGGCATCCAGTGAATTCTCCAGCAGTTCCTTGACCACTGAGGCGGGTTTTTCCACCACCTCACCGGCAGCAATCTTCTGAGCGATGCTCTCATCAAGCAGGTGAATCTGGGGCATCAGTCGGCCTTTCTTTCCATGCGCTGTTTCAACCGGTTCAGCAGGTACAGCGCATCGATGGGCGTGGTGGTGGTTATATCAAGTTTTCGGATTTCATCCAATAGCTCTGCATAGGGCACAACATCCATAAAGCTCATCTGCACGGTGTCGGTTTGATTCTTGAGGTTATCCGCCGTCTTGCGAGCGCTTTCCAGCACGCGGGATTTGTTGATATCCGCTTCCTCAAGCTTTTCCAGAATCTCACGGGCTCGCAGAATCACCTCCTGCGGCAGGCCAGCGAGTCCAGCCACATGGATGCCGAAGCTTTTGTCCGCCCCACCACGCACAATCCGCCGCAGGAAGATCACCTCATCCCCCTGCTCCTTGACAGAGATACAATAGTTTTTTACGCCGGGCACTTTATCCTCAAGCTCCGTGAGCTCGTGGTAATGGGTGGCAAACAGCGCCTTGGCGCCTAGTTTTCCAGTGTTACAGATGTGTTCCACTACGGACCAGGCGATGCTGAGCCCATCGAATGTGCTGGTACCACGGCCAATCTCATCCAGGATAATCAAGCTATTACGAGTTGCCTTTTCCAGGATGGATGCCACCTCAGACATTTCCACCATGAATGTGCTCTGGCCCAAAAATAGATCGTCGGAAGCTCCCACACGGGTGAACACGCGATCGGTGATGGCGATGTTGGCCTTGCGGGCTGGCACAAAACAGCCCATGTGCGCCATGATCGTAATCACAGCTACTTGTCGCAGGTATGTGCTCTTGCCGGCCATGTTTGGCCCTGTGATGATCAGGAAACGGTTCTGGCCCATATCCAGCATAGTATTGTTTGGCACAAATTGTTGCGAGCCGATGGAGCGTTCCACTACAGGGTGGCGGCCATCAACGATGTTAATTATACCGTCGGTATTAATCTCGGGTCGCACATAATTATGCTTCAAGGATAATCTTGCGAAGGAGTGCAGCACATCCAACGTAGAGAGAGCCGCAGCTGTGGTTTGAATCCTGGGGATCTGCTTTTCCAACGCTTCCCGAACTTCAGCAAACAGGCTTTGCTCCAGCTTGACACTGCGCTCCTCGGCATGCAGCACCGTATCCTCCAGCTCTTTCAACTCTGGCGTGATAAACCGTTCTGCATTTGCCAATGTCTGCTTGCGAATGTAGCGGTAGGGCACAGCTGACAGGTTGGAGTTGGTCACCTCGATGAAGTAACCAAACACTTTATTGAAACTCACCCGAAGGTTTTTGATGCCGGTGGCCTCACGCTCAGATGCTTCCATCGCTGCAATCAAGTCGCGACCCTTAGTAAAAGCGTTTCGCAACGCATCCAACTCCGGATTATATCCGTCACGAATGATGCCGCCGTCACGAAGGCCGGGAGGCGGGTTGTCGGCGATGGCGTTACCCAGTAATGAACACACATCATCCAACGTATCAAGCCGCCTGTTGAGCTCCAGCAGGATCGGTGCGTGGCATCCTTCCATTGTCTGCTTGAGTTCGGGTAGCACAGCCAGTGACTGCTGCAATGCCTGGCAATCGCGGGCATTGATTGAGCCGTAGGAGATTTTCGCGAGGATGCGTTCAATATCTTTGATCTTCTGCAGCAGATCATCAATGGAATCGCACAGGATCAGGTTTTCCTTCAGTTCCGCCACACCGTCCAGCCTGGCGTTGATGGCGGTGATGGATTGCAGCGGTTGCTCCAGCCAATTCTTCAGCATGCGCGCACCCATCGCAGTGGCGGTATTGTCCATCAGCCAGAGCAGCGAGCCTTTCCGCGACTGCCCCCGCATTGTCTGCGTGAGCTCCAGGTTTCGGCGGGCTGATGGGTCGATCAACATGTATTGCTGCAACTCGTAGCGTTCGATATAGTTGATATGAGCCAGGCCGTTTTTTTGTGTAGCTTCCAGATATCGCACCAAAGCTCCAGCGGCACATAGGGCATTCAGCCCGATGTTGAGCAACGCGTCAGGTCCGAAGCGCTTAACAAGCGATTCGGATACTTCAAGCTCAGAATAAGCGTCTTCATCATATGGTGCTTGCGGCCACGGCAATAGCTTCCGATAAACGTCGCTTAACTGCGCAGCAAGGTGCATCTCGGTGTTGGCCAGGATCTCACTTGGTTGCAGGCGAAGCAACTCATCGAGTAAGGCGGAACCAGGAAAATCAAACTCTGTCACGCTACATCGACCGGTGGACACATCGACATAGGCCAGACCGATGGTATCGCCGTTTTTAAAAATAGATGCAATGTAGTTGTTTGTCTTTTCGTCGAGCATCGTCGATTCGATTACAGTGCCAGGCGTAATGATGCGCACTACGTCGCGCTCCACCAGGCCATCGGATTCAGCAGGATCGGTCAATTGCTCGCAGATGGCCACCTTATAACCCTTTTCCAGCAGGCGGTTCACATAAGTCTCCACCGCATGAAAGGGCACACCGCACATAGGGGCCCGCTCGGCAAGGCCGCAGTCACGGCCTGTGAGTGTGAGCTCAAGCTCCCGTGATACAAGAACCGCATCATCAAAGAACATCTCATAGAAGTCGCCCAACCGGAAAAAGAGCAGCGCATCCTTGTACTGCTCCTTCAATCGCATGTATTGCCCCATCATTGGCGAAAGCTTTACCATGCCTCTCCCCTGTTAACTAACTTCCGGCTAATCTGCACTCCTCTGCAGCATTTCTCCGAACAATGTGTTTGACATTGGTTTGGTGATTTTTACAGTCACCATTTGCCCGATCATGCCGGCATCCCCTTCCAGGTTTACCATCCTGCCGCTTTCCGTGCGGCCGCTCACATGGTTCTTTCTGCGCTTGCTCAATGATTCCACAAGCACCCGCTCCACCCTGCCTACTGCCTGTAGGTCAAGTTCTGTGGAGATTGCAGTCTGAAGGGCATTCAGCCGCGCCAAGCGATCTTTCTTCACATCCTCCGGTACCTGGTCTGCCATCGTTGCGGCGGCGGTACCTGTGCGGCGGGAGTACTTGAATGTGAACGAGGAGTTGAACCGTACCGTCTCGACTAAACGCAATGTAGCAGCAAAGTCTTCCTCAGTTTCACCGGGGAACCCAACGATAAAATCGGAGGATAGCCCGATGTCCGGCATGGCAGCCCTGAGCTTATCTACCAACCCAATGTATTGTTCCGTCGTGTAGTGGCGGTTCATCTCGGCAAGGATGCGGTTACTACCAGACTGCACCGGCAGGTGGATCTGCTTGCACACAACAGTGGAGTGAGCCATGACTTCAATCAGACGGTCAGACAGATCCTTTGGGTGTGAGGTCATAAACCGCATGCGCAGGAGCCCCGGTGCTTCTCGCTCGATCCGCTCCAGCAGCTCCGGGAAGCCCTCGTTGTTTCCTGCATGATAAGAATTCACATTCTGACCGAGGAGTGTGACTTCACGGACACCTTTATCCACCAATCCTTTAATCTCCTCAATTATGTGCTCCGGTTCACGGCTGCGCTCCCGGCCTCGAACATGGGGTACGATGCAATAGGAGCAAAAGTTGTTGCAGCCATACATAATCGTAACAAACGCCGTCACCGACTCAGCGCGAACAGTGGGCAGGCCTTCGACGATGCCCTCTTCTTGGTTCACTCTCACGAAAGACTTGTCAGACTCAATGGCATTCACCAGCAATTCCGGCAGTTCGTGCAGGTTGTGGGTGCCAAAAACCAAATCCACATGGCGCATCTTTGATACGAGCTTTGCAGCTGCCTTTTCCTGCTGCATCATGCAGCCGCACACGCCGATCAGCAAGCCAGGCTTTTCACGCTTCAAGTTAAGCAATGCCCCAACGTTGCCGTACACCTTATTCTCCGCATGCTCCCGCACACAGCAGGTGTTGATCAGGATCAAGTCTGCATCTTCCTGTCCGGCTGCAGGTTGCATGCCCAAACTTTGCAGGATGCCAGCGATCTTTTCTGAGTCATGAGCGTTCATCTGGCAACCGTAGGTTGTTATGGAATACCGCTTGCCTTGCAGTAAGTTCTTAGCCTTTACATAATCCGCAGAACTCTGAATGGGAGCTATCTGTATGGTTTTATCTTGAGAGGTCATCCTCGGAACTCAACTCCTTGTATGATAAATATTATAAAGCCTCAGCATGTTGGGTGCAACCCATTCATCACATACTGAAGCAAGCAAGGTTGTTATGAGCAGAGGTGGAATGTTAATTCAGCTCATCCAGTGTGAGACTGAAGCTGGGAGCGAAATGTTTGAGGAAGTAATCCACCTCTGGCAAAGCGAGTTCGTCAAGCTCCCTGCGGATAGATAGGGTTGCCTTCTCAAACTCCCGGTTGCCGGCTTTCAGTTCATCCAGGCACTTGAGATAAGCGCTGATCTTGTCAGCAACCTTCATCAGGTGGTGCTCCTCTGAATCCTGCTGGAAAAGCAGCGGCTGGTAATCCGCTCGCAGCTCCTCCGGAAGCATGCTGTAGAGCTTTTCGTTGGCAACCTGCTCAATGTGCTTATAGGCCTCCTTGATGTGTGGGTTGAAATACTTGATCGGCGTTGCCATGTCGCCAGTAATTACTTCGCTTGCTTCGTGAAACACTGCCAGTGTTGCCACGCGGTCTGCATCAACAGTACCGCCATAATGCCGGTTGCGGATTGTGGCCAATCCATGGCCGATCATCGCCACCTGCAGGCTATGCTCCTGAATATTTTCCGGCTGGGTGTTTCGCATTAGCCCCCATCGGATGATGTGTTTCATACGGCCCAGGTATGCAAAAAAATGGCTCATTATGTTTCTCCTGTCTTGACAATTGCCATTGGCTCTGTTACGATTCATGCCAATCAAATACTGATCCGCTGGGGGGGCATCCAATCGGATGCTGAGAGGCGCGAAAGCGCGACCCTTGGAACCTGGGAGTTAACACTCGCGTAGGGAAGCGGCCTGAATTGGGCTTTGCTTCCCGCGTGCAGAAATGCACGCGGGATTTCCTTATGGGTATGCTGTTTGCTTGACGGATTCACCTTCGGTGGAGGAAAAGGAGTCCGCCATGTGGCAAGAATTCCTCGCAAACTTCAAGAACCCTTTCGCTGACCCGATTTCCCTCACAACCGTCTTTATCCTGACCGGCCTTGTTCTATTGGTCATCGCGCTCCTGGCACTCCGAAAACTCAAGCTGGACACCCGCACTCTTGTGGTCGCCGCAATGTGTGTCACAATTGCTTTCTTGCTTTCCTATATCCGGTTCTACCGTATGCCGGAGGGTGGAAGCGTAACTGCTGCCAGCATGCTGCCCATCATCTTGTTTGCCTGGCAATTCGGACCGGTGCCCGGTCTTGCAGTGGGTTTAGTGTATGGTGCACTACAATTCATCCAGGATGGTGCCAACTTTTCTTATGGACTGATGGAACCTGTGTTTGATTACTTCCTGGCGTTCGGCGTGCTTGGCTTGGCTGGTCTGTTCAAGAAGCATCTGACTATTGGCATCATCGTAGTAGTTGCGTTGCGCTATTTACTGCATGTGGTCTCCGGTGTGATCTTCTTCGCAGAGTATGCAAATGAAGGTCAGCCAGTGCTTGTCTACTCATTGCTTTACAACGGTTTCATGCTGCCGGAGCTGGCAATATGTCTTGTGGTTGCCAGCCTGCCAGGGCTTCAGTCAGCAATCACAAGACACATGAAAAAACCTACTACAGTATGAACTTGTCTTTCTTCTGGGGCCGGGCGGAAAGTTCGGCCCGTTTTTCATCATAACCGGGTCTGCCAAGCAGCGCGTAGGTGGCGTTCTTGCCCTCTTCCACACCAGGCTGGTCAAATGCATCAATGCCATAGAGTTCGCCGACCACAGCCGTCTGCACCTGGAAGAAGTAAAGCAATTGACCGAGCGTAAATTCGTTAACTTGCGGCAGAATGATCGTCTGGTTCAATTTACCGGACTTCACCAATGCATATTCGGTGGCAACGCGCTCGCTCTGTATCAGTTCGTTCAGCGTGTGGCCACCAAGGAAACTGACGGCAGGAATGTCCTCAAACCCATAGGGAATAGTCACTTCAGCGCGATAATTGTCTACACCAAGGAAGGTGAGCGTCTTGTCAAAGGGGCCCTCGGTATAGAGCTGAACCTGCGAGTGCTGGTCGGTCACACCCAGCGCCTTCACCGGTGTCTGGCCAACATGCACCGCTTTGCCACGCAGTGTGAACTTCTTGCCCAGGCTCTCACCCCACAACTGGGCATACCAATCGGCCATGTATTTCAACGAATCGGCATAAGGCATGATGACCTGTATGTTTTTGCCCTTCTTTTCCATTGCCAAATAGGCCAGCACGCCGGCCATCCAGCCTGGGTTCTTCCATAGGTCTTCCTCTTCGCAAAGCTTGTCCATATAGGCAGCACCGGCCAGGAACTGCTCAATGTCGATGCCGCATACTGCTGCCGGCAGCAACCCCACCGGGCACATCTCGGAAAAACGGCCACCCACGCCGTCAGGAATCACAAAGGTCTTCAGCTTGTATTGCTTTGCGATCTTAACCAGATAACCCTTGCTTCGGTCGGTGGTGGCGATCACATGTTTGGGCAGCCTGTCTTCGCCGATCCTTTGCTTTAGAGCATCAAACAGGATCATCAACTGTGACATCGTCTCCGATGTGCTGCCAGATTTGGTTATCACGTTGAAGCAGGTCTTTTCCAGGTCGATCACATCGAACAGGGCGGCCATTCGCTCCGGGTCAACGTTGTCTTCCACGAAGAAGCGGGGCCCTCCCCTCTTATCCACTGGTAAATCATTGTAGTGCAGATGCTTGATGGCCTGGTGCAACGCAATGGGGCCTAGTGCAGAGCCGCCGATCCCCAGCACCACAAAGGTATCAAAGTTATCGTGCACGCGCTTGGCAGTGGCAAGAATGTCTTCCACGACTGTTTTCTGATTATATGGCAGTTTGGTCCAGGCCAGCATTCTGGAGGGCTTTCCCCACTTGTTGGCAAGAGACTTGCGTGCCTTTTCCACTTGCGGCAGGATCGCTTCGAGTTCCGCCTCAGTGATCGCCCCCACTTGCTTTTGAAACTTCGCCGCTTGCACTTTCGGGTCGACAAATTCTTCCATCATGTTGTTGAAATCATAACGGAGCTTCATGCTTAGTTTCCAGCTATCCTTTTGCCACTGCTTCATCGTATCGCTCCTATGTCAAAATCAGGATAATTATACCGTATTATGTCTTCCTAGGAAAGTACGGAACACTTCTACTATTATCCAGATCACTAAAATATACTATACATGGGGTGATGAAATTGAAACCATCGGTCGAAAAGGTGCTGCTGCTGATCCCAACAATGCTGCTAATCATCGCCATCGTTGCTTTTTCGCTGCCGGAAGATTTACTGGAGTCCTTTGAAGGCAGCATAAATCCCACCGGCTCAATCATTGTGTTTGTGGAGGACGCAGATACGAAAAAGCCCTTGAAAGATGCCTGTGTCGCAATCCCGGAAACCGGATCAATATATAAGACTGATGAAAATGGTAAGACGAATACCATTCGAATTCCCATTATAGAAGACAGTACTTACAAGGACATACTTGGAAAGCCATGGGGAGAAGTCACTTTGCTGGTCTACAAGAGCGGATACGTCGAATGTGCGATTTTCCACGTGAGCGTTTGGGAGAACCAAACGAGAAACGGACCAACTGTTTTGTTGTTTCCTGTTACAGCCGGTGAGAGCAATCAGCCATTCACACTCACTGAAGGGCCGCAACGCTTATGGGTGGATCAACTGCTTGACCAGTTCAGGCCGGCTGAATGCAAATAGTTAGATCCCATAAATGTTGGTTGGCATTCCACCTGAATTCACTTGCATTGATAGATATAAACGATATAATCAAACTATGATGCATTCTGTCTGTTCCTTACGAATTATAGTCAAGCCTGACAGGGTTAATCTGCATAGGCAGGTACTTTTATTTGACCTGATTCCATCCCATCGCCCCAATCAAACCAGGACGGGGGACGTATGAAAGCTTTTTTCAACAGGCTCATATATCGGCTCAAGACGCCTCCGCCCGAGCATTGGCGAAGGCAGATTGTCAAGCTGCTTTGGCTGCTGTTGTTTCCGCTCGCACTGGCGATGAAAGAATGGGCTGCTGCTAACAGCCCTTTGGTAGAAAAGTACTACTCGATAGGCATTTACCCTGTGGTCTCACAGGCTATAAACTTCCTGTTTGGATGGATGCCATTCTCCGCTGCTGAGTTCATGCTGTATTTTGGAGTCATCGGTCTGTTTGCCTATATCATTACCCAACTCATCCAACTGGCATTAAAAAAGGAAAAGCTTTTACGCATATTCAAGCTGCTCACGCATCTGGCTATGATCATCAGCATTGGCTATTTCATCTTCATAGCATTCTGGGGGCTGAACTACTACAGACAGCCGTTGGCAGTAACTCTGGACTACAAAGTAACGCCTCGCTCGATAACAGAGCTCAAGAGGCTATGCACTGTTCTCACAAATGCAACGAACAAGGTCCGGCCGGGCTTGGCCGAGGATGAACACGGTGTTGCTGTGCTTGAAGAGGGTAAAAGCGCTCTACTAAAAAGCATCCCCAATGCATATGTGAAACTTTCGGAGGAGTATCCCCTCTTCAGAGCAAAGTACGGGCCACCAAAACCGGTGTGGCAATCCCACAGGATGTCTTACACGGAAACGCAGGGGGTTTTCATCCCCTTCACGATCGAGCCCAATGTCAATGCAGAGATTCCCGATGCTTTTTTGGCTTCTACGGCAGCGCACGAGGTTGCCCATCAATATGGGTTTGCCCGTGAGGATGAAGCTAATTTCGTGGGTTATCTGGCCTGTATGGCATCTGGTAGTAAGGAGATGGAGTACTCAGGGCTGCTGATGGCGCTCACAACATCCATGAACGCTCTCTATGGTTATGATGCCAATGCCTATTGGGACATTTACGGCACCTACAACGATGGCGTGAAAAGAGATCTCAATGCCTACAACAAGTACTGGGAGCAGTTTGAAGGGCCTGTCGCAGAGACGTCTTCCAAGATGAATAACGCATATCTGAAATCCAATAAGCAAGCAGACGGCGTGAACAGCTACGGCCGAATGGTGGATTTGCTTTTGGCACAAATGGCCTCACAGCAAGAAAACTGATCTCATATATGAAAAGGCGAGGAGGAAACTCCTCGCCTTTCCTGTGTTTCTGAAATTTACTTCACAATATATCCATCGCAACCGTCGCGGCAGATCAGCGCCGCATTGGCTTCGTCAGTGTCCACATGCATGGCCAGTTTGAAGCTGGGGCTCACACGCACAACCACATCGCCAAATGTGAGTGGCCGACCGGTTATGGTGTGGACTTCCACGATTTGCTTATCTATCACACCCAGTTCCTTTGCATCTTCCGGTGTCATATGGATATGCCGCTTGGCAACGATCACACCTTCCTTAAGTGTGATCTCTCCGTTTGGCCCGCGCAAAGTCAGACCCGGCGAGCCAGCGGTGTCTCCAGACTCACGCACCGGCGATGATACGCCAATGGTAAAGCTGTCTGTCATAGAAATCTCAACCTGGGAGCTGGGGCGCTCCGGGCCAAGGATCGCAACGTTTTTGAAAGAGTTTTTTGGCCCAACCACATCCACGCGCTCTTCGCTCAAAAACTGGCCCGGCTGCGACAGGTCACGCTTATAGGTCAGTTTGGCACCGGGACCGAAGAGCTTTTCCACGTCTTCCTTGCAGAGGTGCACATGCCTGGCAGATACTTCGACGATGAACTTCTTTTCTTCCATAGTGTTCTCTCCTTTATTCAATAAAAGTAAACAAGTGAAACAATAATCCCGAGTAATGCTCCGGCCAGCACCTCAATTGGCGTGTGGCCCAGCAACTCTTTCAGCTTTGCCTGATTGATATAGTGCTCTGCATAGAAATTCTCAATTAATTCATTGAGCAGCTTAGCCTGTTTACCTGCCGCACGACGCACACCGGCAGCGTCATACATGACGACCAACGCGATCATCGCAGCCACACCAAACAGCAACGAATCAAACCCTGCAACCAAGCCTGCGGTAACCGCAGTGGAGGTCACCGTTGCCGAATGGGAGCTGGGCATTCCACCGGAGCCAATCAGCCGCACCAGATCCAGTTTCTTCTGGAAAATCAGGGTGAGCACAAGTTTGATCAGCTGCGCGACAAGCCAACTGGTCAAGGCTGGGGCCAATATTGGGTTATGAAGAAATTGCGCGATGTATTGCATGCAGGACCCCGGTTACTTCTTTCTTTCCAGGATATATTGGGCCAACAGGCGGAAAAAGCCGGTGCCGTCCACACCTTCCAACGCCGCAAGTGCCAGTTCGGCCTGGGTTTTGGCAATTCTTTTTGCCTGATCCAACCCATACATTGTCACATAGGTTGTTTTATGATCTGCCTCGTCCTTACCGATGGTTTTTCCCATCTCCTCAGTACTTCCGATGCAATCCAATATATCATCGGTAATCTGAAATAGCATCCCCAAGTGATAACCATATCGTTCCATTGCATCTGTGGTATGCTGTGGCGGTTCGTTCAGCGCTATGCCTGCCATCAACGCCGAGCTCAACAGCGCTCCTGTCTTCTTCAGATGCATTTTTTGAAGATTGCTTTCTCCGGAAAACTGCCCTGTCGCCTCAATATCTAGCACCTGGCCGCCGATCATGCCGGAGACTCCGGCAGCCTTAACGATAAATCGGGCAGCAAGCAAAGCTTCTCTGCCACGAGAAAGGCACTCGCTAATCATCATTTCAAATGCCAGATTTAGCAGTCCATCTCCGGCCAAGATGGCCATCGCTTCACCATACACCACATGGTTTGTGGGCTTGCCTCTACGCAGGGTGTCATTATCCATCGCGGGCAGATCATCATGGATCAGGGAGTAGGCATGTATCATTTCGATTGCGCATGCAAACGGCAGTGCCCTTTCCTCACTGCCACCAAGCATCTCATTGGCAGCAAGTAATAATGTGGCTCTGATTCGCTTGCCTCCGGAAAGCAGACTATAACCCATCGCAGACTTAATGCTATCGGGCGCATCGATGATGCTTTCAATGCAACGCTGCAACGCGCCGTTGACGATGGTTGCCTTTTGCTCAATATATGCGGCGCACTCGTCCAGACTATTCATCTGAATCATCAAAATCCACTTCCTTGAGCCCTTCCTTCTCTTCCACCAACATCATAACCTTATTGCGAGCCAGGTTCAGGCGGCTTTTGCACAATGCAGATAACTTTACACCTTCCTCATATAGCGCCATGGACTCATCCAGTGTCAGCTTTCCGCTCTCCATCCGCTTCACGATCTCTTCCAGGCGGATCAGGCTATCTTCAAATGTGGCTTGCGTCTTTCTTGCCATATCGCTCCCTCAATCCTCACCAATCCTTGCCGACTTGGCTCCATCTGCAAACAGCAGACGCACATCTTCGCCTGCCTTAAGCTCAGCGGCGCTGGCAACATAGACCCGCCGGTGCTCACTTAGCACTGCCGCATAACCGCGCTGCAATACAGCTTTGGGGCTTAAGCCTTCCAAGCGGCTTTCGAGAGAAGCTATTGCTGATTCAATCTTGGCGAAATTCGCATCACAAGCAGTTTGCATCCTCTCAGTGAAATTGTCAAGCCGCAGTTCGCCTCTGGTCAAATGCTCTCTTGGACCATGCATATCCAGCGATTGACGCAGATAGAGCAAGCTCTGCTCTCTTCCTGACAATGCTTCTGCCATCAGGCGCGAAAGCCTTTGTAACAACCCATCGATTCCGTTTGCCAGACTCATAACATTGGGCACGGCCAATTCGGCTGCTTCCGAAGGCGTGGCCGCTCGTACATCAGCGGCAAAATCTGCCAGTGAAAAGTCGGTTTCATGGCCGATGGCTGTGATCACCGGAATCCCACAATGATAAATGGCAGAGACGACTGTTTCGTCATTGAACTCCCAAAGATCCTCAAACGAGCCGCCGCCCCGACCCACAATTAGCACATCGGCCCTGTCGTGCTGGTTGAAAGCCTTTATCCCTCGGGCGATTTCCGCAGCAGCCCCATCCCCTTGCACCCTGACAGGATAAAGTAGAATACGCACGCCAGGGTTCCTGCGCCGGGCTATGCGGATGATATCGCGGATCACGGCTCCAGTTGGTGAGGTCACCACACCAATGACGGCTGGGAAAGAGGGTAAGTCCTGTTTGTGCTCTTCATCAAAGTAACCTTTTGCCCGAAAACGCTCCCTGCGTTGCTCGAATAGCAGAAACAGGCTCCCAACGCCGTCATTTTTCAAATCTTTGATGTAATAATTTAACTGCCCTTGCTCTGTATAGTAAGCCAACCTGCCCCGGGTGACCACACGCATCCCTTCTGATAAGCTACCGGCCATCCGTTGATCCTGCTTGAACCATACGCATTTCAATAACGCTTTTTCATCTTTCAATGCAAAATAGAGATGGCCTGCGGCTGAGCGCCGCAGGTCTGATATCTCACCCCGGATACTGATGCCCTGAAAGATGGGCTCAGCTTCCAGGCTTTTTTTGATGAAGTCTCCGGCTTCCGAAACCGTAAAGACCCATTCAGCCATTCTGGATCGCAGCCTCCAGTGTGTTTTGCAGCAGCATAGCCCTGGTCATAGGCCCTACTCCACCGGGTACTGGAGTGAGCCATCCAGCCACTTCGACGGCGGAGGAAAACTCCACATCACCTACCATACCGCTTTCAGTGCGGTTGATCCCCACATCGATCACAGCGGCACCGGGCTTGATCATATTCCCGGTGATATATTCCGGCTTGCCGATCGCCGCAACCAGAATATCAGCTTGGCGTGTGATCGCCGCCAGGTCAGCTGTGCGCGAGTGGCACACCGTCACAGTGGCGTTTTCACGCAACAGCAGGCTGGCAGCTGGTTTGCCCACGATGTTGCTTCGTCCCACGACGACTGCATGCTTACCACTAATGTTGATGCTGGCATTTTTCAGGAACCAAATCACCGCTCGGGGTGTGCAGGGCACAAAAGATCTGCCGCCAGTGGTGAGTAAGCCTACATTAACCAGGTTAAAGCCATCCACATCCTTTTTGGGATCTATCGCCTCAAAAGCAGCATTTTCGTTCAAATGGGCTGGCAGTGGGTGCTGCACCAGAATGCCGTGGATTTTTTTGTCTGCATTTAATCTTGTTATAAGGCCAAGAAGCTCTTCGTCTGTGGTTTCCTCCGGCAGGCGATAAACCTCTGAATGGAACCCCACCAACGAGCAGTCCTTTTCCTTGCTGTTCACATAGATCTGAGAAGCCGGATCACCGCCCACCAAGATCACTGCCAAACCGGGCTGTATCCCCCGCTCTGCCCTGAGCTTGGCCGTTTCCGCTTTGATCTTTCTACGGATCTCTTTCGCTGATTCCTTGCCATCCAACAGAATTGCACTCATGCTTGCCACCTCTATCGTAAAAATTGTTGACCAATAACAGCAACACCCACGGCGTTGTCAGAAGAATAAGGGTTGGCAGCGAACCGTGTGGTTATACCGGATTTGCCAAGCGTTGTGGTCATCCGCTGCCGGATATCCAGATTGGAGGCGACACCACCCATCACCAGTAAGTTCTGTATACCGGTAACTTTTGCTGCATGTATTGCCATTGCAGAAAAGGTGTCCGCGAGACAGCATTGAATCTCGAACGCAACTGCTTCGCTTGCTGCCCCAGCAGCAATCTGCCTTTGTGCTGCAGATTCCAAGCCGGACAAGCTGCAGTCTGCACCGCTCACATGGCCCTTCAGAGGCAGTCCTGTTGGACTACCGTCATGGCCAGCTGCCAGTAGTTCAAGCGCTGGGCCAGCTGGAAACCGTAACCCCAGCGCCACGCCAACGCGGTCAACCACCTGGCCGGCATGCAAGTCTGTGGTTTGCCCAACCAGATTCAGGACAAAGCCCTCATTAGTGGGCTTTGCAAGCAGCAATTCCGTTGTCCCTCCGGAGATGTGAAATGCCAGAAACGGCGCTTCCGGCACCCAACTGATGGAGAAGCAGCCGGCCATGATATGGCCTTCCTGATGGCTCGTTTCAAAAAAAGGTACCGACAATGCCGATGCTAGCATACGCCCCGCTGAAGTTCCCGCCATAAACACGGGCATATAGGAACCTTCCGCTGGTCTGGGGCGTGCGCTTGCCGCAATTGCGCTGATGCCACGACCTTTAGCACCGATCTTGTCCATCAGAACCGGGAGGTTTTTAATATGTTGAAACAACGCATTTGATTGCTGCAGCCCTCGACCACCTTCCGGCACGCTGAGGATAATTCGGCAGTCATCTATTACAGACCGGCCATCCACCAACGCCATCGAGGTGGTGTAATTGCTGGTGTCTATTCCGAGCACCGGCATTGGCTATCACCGTGTTTTTTCAGAATTGTGGACAGCACGCCATTGACAAAAGTGCCGGAATTCTCTGTGGAATAATGTTTTGCAATATCCACGCACTCATTGATTGTGACAGCTGGTGGGATATCAGACATATACTCTATCTCGCACACACCAAGTCGAAGGATTGCCAGATCCACTTTGGGCAGACGATCCAGCTTCCAGCCGACGGCTTCCGTCTCTATGGCGGAATCAATCTCATGTTGGTTTGCGCGGACTAGCTCCATCAACTTGGAAATGTAGGCGTTGTCATCGTGGTTCAGGGCCATGTTCAGCTGGTTGTCTGATTCGTCGCTGTTGATGGTTTCCCCCAAAGTGGTTTCAATTTGATCGGTGTTGTATTGCATCATATCCCAGTGATACAGCAACAGGACTGCTGCTTCACGGGCCTTTTTCCTGCTCATAAGTTACCCTCATTTAAGCCCTTTTGGCAATATTCTTTCCACAAACTCAAGAAATTCCTCCCTTGAATCCCGGAACATGCCCAGAAAGAAGCCCACGCCCACACAAATGGCGATCAGCAGCGTCCTGAAAAAGCCAAGGGTCAGAAAGAGGATGGCAATCACCAGGCCGACTCCTGCTCCGGTCAGTCGTCCCGCATATTTCCGCAGGAATGCCTTCACTTGCTCCAGCATTTTAGCGGCCTTTCCCTGAATAATTGCTTCTGTTGTTGTCGATGTTTACACGGATTTCCTTCACAACCAAACCAGTCACAGTCTCTAAATGAGCCTTGAGTTCGCTCTGAACCGCTTTTGAGTAATCAGGGAGCGCAATTCCCTCTTTCATGCAGATACGAAGGCGAATCAAAAGACCATCCTTCACAGGAAAGATATCGGATGCCGACGCGACCACTTCAGGCTTGTTTGCGATATACGCTGCTGTGATTTGCTTGATTGTTGGGATTGAGATGGCAATCTCACCTGTATCAGTGATGACCAAGCGGGTGTAATTGGAGTCTTTCCCACTGCTGTAGCTGGCCACAAACAACCGAAGTGTAATGATGAACAAAAGCAGAGCAATCCCGCCCAGAATATATGCGTTTGCACTCCACCAGCCGAGCAGCCCATCAAGGTATTCCGTTACTGCCGATAGTGGTATTACTGACAGCGCGACGCACCCAACAAGTAGCGACAGCGCCAACAGGAGCAAAAGCATCAACGCCAACAGGAATTTATCAAATAATTTCATTCTCATATGTCGTTCCTCGCTTGTAATAGATAACCGGCAGGGCTGGCGTCAGCCCTGCCGTCATAATTCATTCCTGAATGACGTCACTAGCGGAAGGTTCCTTTACAAACTGGATGCCAAGCACGTTGATGTTGACCTTGTCCACAGCCAGACCGGTCATTGTTTCGATGGCCTTGACCACGTTGGCCTGAACCTTCCTGGAGACCTCGTGGAGTTTGAATCCATATGTTACGATCATATTGATGTCTACTGTGATCAGCTTCTCGTTGATGGAGATCTTAATCCCCTTGGCCAGGTTTTTCCGCCCCAGCATTTCGGCGATACCGCCTGCCAGGCCACCGGACATCCCGGCTACTCCCTCAATTTCAGTGGCAGCCAAACCGGCGATGATTGCTAAAACGTCGTTGGCAAACGAAACGTTACCAACCTCGTTTTGCTGCGCCTCAGTGCTCTTTATCTCAGCCACCTCAACACCCCCTGTTACCCATCAATTATAGCAAATGACGGTTCATATGGCAAACACCTATTTGACAGGAATGATCTTGATGTTCTCAGCTTTCTCCCCGGTTTCGGTTCGTGTGATATCCAGGATCTGGGCCACTTCGGCGTCCGTCAGCTCGCTTTTCCCTACGATTACATTCACCGAGCCACTGTGATAGACCGCTGCCACTTTCTCAAACCCTTTTGCCTTCAGAAGATTCTCAATGGTCATCTCCTTTTCCATAGAGGTGGCGATGTCTGTTTTCTGCTTCTGCGCGGTCTTTTTCGTTTCCGCATCGGTCTTGTCATCAGAGATGATTGAGTCCAAATACTTGATCTCATCATTTCTTGTTTTGTCACGCTCGGCTTTGTAGTCCACGAAGAAATTTCCTGTTGTGACCGAGCCTGAGCCTGTCTGTGCGGATGCTGTCGTGCCTGGCTTTACGGATGCGGAAGGCGATTTGCTCTTGGAGTTGTTGATGGCATAATTGAGAATGGGGGCCGCGATCAGCAGGACCACCAGTCCTGCCAGCACAATGATTCTCTGCTTGGCTGTGGACATTTAGTTTCCCTCCTCAAGATTGGTTATGTTCATCGGAAGCACCTCGATCCGGGCGGGCGCAATCTGCAGGGCAACCTGTACAGCCCCTGCCAGTGTCAAGCGCACATCCAGATCAGACGCACCTTCCGCAACAACCAGAACTCCCAGTATCACCGGTTCTTTTTCCACCAACACCAGCGGCTCGGTGCCATTCTTTCCTTGCACCACAACCGGCTCGTTGTTTTCAGTGGTTGATGTTGTGCGCTGGCCAGAGCCGGAGCTGTCAGATGTATTACTCTGAGTATCCGACTTCAATGCCGGCACAATTTCGGGGCCCGATTCGTACGTCACAAGCACTTTGACTGTCCCGGCGCCATCCACGCTGGACAGGATTCTTTCCAAACGTGATTCCAGACTTTCGCCATTGTCGCTTTGGATGTCTCGAGAGCTTGTGTTATCGGCCTCCTGCGGTTGAGTGCCATTATCCAAGGTTGTGGTAACGAGAAATACGATCAATGCGACAACGGCGATTGCCACAATGGTAAGCTGAAGGTTGTTATCCTTCTTCACGAATTTGACGATTTTTGATATCAGGTTGCTTTCCATTGCGCTCCTCACTGCTATACCCTTGCTATAAACATATGCTCGGCCAGACACACGATATACCTGTATGTTGATATCCGACCTTGCATACAAACATATGACGCAAAAATGCGCAGTATGCCATCCACAACGCAGAGCGTCCCAATATCAGCGGTATGTATCGATTAATTTCTCGATATATTGCTGATAGGGGTTTGCCTGTACTGATGCATTGCTGGGGTTGTCACCATTTTCTGCGATATGATTCATCTCAGCTGTTTTTGTATAAACCGTTTTCAAAATATCCGGGCCCTTCATCGTGAAAGCGGATACAATCACTACAACAGCAACAAGGCCTGTAATGAACAGAACATACCTCTTGGTGCCGCCTTCAGGCAGAATTGCCTCAATGATAATCTGGCAAAATGCCAATATCACCAGTGCGCCGCAAATTGCCGAAATCAACGCTGCCATCTCACTACCTCATGGCCAGGATGGAGTTCCCGGCGTTGATTGTCATCGTAACCATAAAAAACAACATGGCAAAGCTCATCAGCATGATGATCAACAAGAGCATGACGACCTTGCTGGACTCACCCATCACGGCAGCCATTTGTTTGCTTTCCAATGAGCCGGCCAGAGCGCCAGCAAGTTTGAACGCGAAATAGACAGCCAGCGCTGAAAGCACCGGCTCCAGAATCGCAACCACCATCACCAGCAATCCTGCCATGCCCACGGCATTGCGCACCAGCAATGAACATCCTACAAACGTGTCTGCCATATCAGAGAACATGCCACCAAGATAGGGCACCATACTGTCCACTGCGTATTTGGCCGCGCGGAATGAGATGCCGTCATAGGATACAGCTGCATTCCCTTGAATTGATGCTATGGCAACGAACACCGTCATGACAGCACCGGCGATCCAGATACTGCCGCTGCGGATCAAACCACCCAACTCCGATAGAAGGTTCTTCTCAGTGAGGTTCCCAACGACAACAAGAACACCGCCATACAGCGCCGCCGGGATTAATACTTCTCTGGTGAGCCAGGAGGTGGTCTCCAGGACAATGGACCACGCGGGTTGCAAAACAGCCGTAGAAGCAAACCCGCCTGTGGAGGCCAGCATCATCGACAGCACCGGGAATATGCTCTGAGAAACATTCAAAAGGCTGTCAATTGCGGCGCTTGTGGCCTTGATCGCTGATGTCAGAGCACCAATGATGAGGATTGCGGCGGCTGAATAAACAATCAGGTTGGCGATTTTGGCAGCACCGTCTGTGGCAAATGATTTCATCAATTGCGCCAACAGCCCGGAAATGATCATCAACAGTAGTAATTCAGAAAACAAAAATATCCCGTTTGCAATCGGTCGCTTCACGCTTTCCACGAGAAACGTCATGATATCGGCACCCATGTATTGAAACTGACCAGACGAAATCTTCTGGATGAGCTGCTTGACCTGGCTCATTTCCTGTGGTACATCGCTCATGCCGTCGAGCATCCCCTGAAGGCTGCTCATGTCCAGATCCTCAATGATATCCTGAAGAGTCTGATCGATCTGCTTTTGAAACTCATCTCCAGAGGGGGGATCCATGGCTATGGCATGACCGCCACCCATGAGAAACCAAAGAACAGCCACAAGCAGCGCGCCACAAATCACATGAGCTGCATGAGCTGGTTGAGAAGCGCCATGAGCATTGGTATGGCGAGAAAGACGATGAGCACCTTGCCTCCGATCTCCACCTTCTGGGCGATGGAGATTTCTCCGGCGTCTTTGCAAGCGGCGGTGGCAAATTCCGTAATAAAGGCGATGCCTGTAGCTTTCAAGATCGTCATGAAGTACTCGCTTTTGATATTGGCCTGAGCGAATAAATTCTGCACCACAGATGAGATACCACTCAACTGTGCGGACAAGAAAAGAAACACAACAACGCCAAGGGCCAGCGCGATTTGCATCGCCAACTCGGGCCGGTATTGCCGGATCACCAATGAGAGCACTGCCGCGACAATGCCCAATGCCCCTATTCGCAGAATGTCCATTGCCTTCCCCTTTCCTCATTGGAATTGAAAGACGTTCCGCACATTCTGGAACAGATCGGAGATCATGTCGATAACCATAAACAGAACAATAACCAGACCGGCTAGAGTGGTCATCATCGCCATTTCCTCCCTGCCGGACCGGGCAAGCACTTGATTGAGGATGGTTACCAGAATCCCTACCGCCGCAATCTTGAATACGATGTCAATACTCATTTGCATCCCTCCGTTATAGTACGATGATCGCCGCAGCAAGCCCAGCCAGCATGCCCACCGTGTTGTAGAGCTTGCCCTTCACAGCCTTGTCTCTGTCTGATGTTTGCAAAGTCTCACCGATGCGGCTATATAGATACGTATAATTTTCACCGATTGACTTTATGTCTGATGATGCCAGTTGGTCACCAAACAAGACGATGATTTGCCGGTCCTCATCGGTGAGCGCGGCTGCCTCTTCCCACTGCTTTGCAGTAAGTTCCAATCCGTCGCCCCATAGGCTCCCGGAGTGATGTTTGCCTTGATACAGTTCTGATAGAGTTTGCGCATAAGCTCCGATCCAATTTCCCGTGTTCCGTCGAGAGCAATCCATCAACGCGTCGGGAATAGTCCGGCCATTCACGCGGATCAATCCTTCCAGCTGGCGTGACATGCTCAGGAAATCGCCAAGAGATTTGGACCGCTGCTCAAGCTTCTGTGTCTTCATCCGCGCCAACAGCACACTAAACGCCAGAAGCACAATGGCAATCAGGATCCGAAATACAATCATTGCTCCTGGCTCACTTTCCTGGCAGAATGAATACCAAGGCCGTGATTCAGCCCATAATCGATTTCAGTAATGGCACCAATCCCCTTTGAGCCATCCATTACCACATAGAGATGGAACAAACCGCTCTCCACCATGGAGCGCAACACCGGCCTCCGGAGAATGTCTTCCATCCCCCCTCCATGCGCTGTGGCAACGATGCCAACACCGCAATTCATCGCGTCCTCCAGTGCCGTGGAATCTTCCGGGCGGCCGATCTCATCCGTCATGATTACTTGTGGGTTCAGGCTCCTCAGTGCAAGGATGATTCCCTGGGATTTCGGGCATCCGTCCAGAACATCTGTTTTTGAACCCACATCAAATCGCCGTGCACCAAGCCCCCCGGAAATCTCGCTGCGTTCGTCGATAACAGCGATCCGCATACCCGGCTGTGAGGGGCTATCGGTGCCAAGAACGCGCGCAAGATCGCGAAGCAGTGTGGTTTTCCCCATGCCCGGCGGTGAGACAATCAGGGTGTTGAAGAATCTGCCCCCGTTTCGGATGCGGTGACTCAAATCAGAGGCCGTACCCCGCACCTCCCTTGGAATGCGGATGCAGAATGAACTGCAGCAGCCAAAACCTGATATTAATCCACCATTCACTACCGTCCTGCCTGCGATTCCCACACGGTAGCCGCCCTTCAGCGTCAGGAAGCCGTTCTTTAGCTCGTCTGCAAAAGCGTAGGCGGAGAATTTTGTGATATAGTCCATGAAGTCCCGGCATTCGTCCGGTTCCATCATAAGAGCCCCTGACGGAGAGAGTGTGACGCTGCCATTCGGGGCGATGTAATAATCCCGCCGTTGGTCCAATGCGAGCATCGGCCTGTTTTCTCCGAGCCGAAACTCAATCATCCGTTCTGCCAAGGCCCTATCCAAGCCGGCAACCGCCTGTGCAATCCGGTTGGGCAGCATATTCATGATGTCACCGCGCCAATCGTACTGCGCGAAATAGTCCGGCATCTCATCATCACCCTATCAATACATATGAATGCCAATGGATGGATAGTACACATTGCCTACAATAAAACTGGGTGGTTGCCTTGAGTTCACGGATCGGTTGAAATATACTTACATTGGCCAATCACCAACAGCCAAGAAAGGTGGATACTAAATGGGTACACGCTTTATCACAGAAACATTGCATACACCTGTCAATTATGAATGCGACGTTGTTGTGGCCGGTGGCGGAACAGCCGGCATTGTGGCTGCACTCGCCGCTGCGCGGAACGGTGCAAGGACAATACTTCTGGATCGTTATGGTTTCTTGGGTGGCACAATGATTAACGGTGCCGGACCGCTTCATAGCTTCTTTAATCTATACAAGGCATTTCCCGGTGTTGAAAAAGTGCAGGTGGTCAGGGGCATCCCCAGCGAAATTGTGGACAGGCTCGTGGCTTGCGGAGGCTCGCCGGGTCACCTGGAGGCGGAAAAGGGCGGCAGCTATGATTCCATCATTACGCTGATTGATTGGGAGGTCTTCAAGGGTCTTGCCTTTGACATGATGGAGGAAGCTGGTGTCCGCGTGCTTCTCAACACGATGGTTGTGGACGCGGTATGCGAAGGCAACACACTGAAAGGCGTTGTGATAGAAGGGAAATCGGGCCGCGAAGCCATCCTGGCCCATACGGTGATCGACACCACTGGCGATGGCGATGTGGCTGCCAAGGGAGGAGCAAAATTCATCAAGCAGCACGCCACTTCCGCAGTAGGAATGCCCTTTGGCATGGCCGGCGTGGACATGTCCGCGTTGGTGAAATTCCTTGAAAGCAACGATATGGTGACGCAGATCATCCACAGCGACAAGGGCAGCGACACCGACGATGTGATTAGGCTGGGGTTCAACTTAAAGAAGATCGAGTTATTCAAAGAATATATGGAAAAAACCGGCATGTGGGGCCCTCTTGGCGCGGCGCTGCACGAAGGCAACTATAATTATATCAACTCCGCGTCTCTTCCCAACGTGGACGCGACCAATACGGAAGAACTTTCCCAGGCAATCATCAAGCTGCGCAAGCAGGTGCACACAATGGCCCGCATGCTCAAGGAGCATATCCCCGGATTTGAGCGCGCTTATCTGGACTGGACACCGGTGAGCGCTGGTGTGCGCTATACCAGGGTGGTTGAGTGTGGCCATGATATGTCGCTGGACGAAATCGTGAACTGCGCTCGGTTTGACGACGAGGTGATGCTCTATGGCTTCCATGACTGCGCACCTCGCATCATGATCAACAACGGCGGTTGGTACGGCATCCCATACCGGGCGTTCCTCCCCAATGGCGTCGAAGGGCTGTTGGTGGCGGGCCGCCTGATCACCAGCACCTGGGACGCACATATGTCCACTCGCAACACGGTGTCTTGCATGGCACAGGGCCAGGCGGTGGGCACGGCCGCAGCGCTTTGCGCAAAACAAGGTGTTAAGCCCAGAGAACTGGATGTGTGTCTTTTGCGGAAAACCTTAAAGGAGCAAGGCGTTTTCCTGGATGATTGATGATATACTAAGCCAATATAGACAGGATGAGGTGCCTAATGGGCAAGCTGATTGTAAATCAAAAAGGCAGACATCGCATAGAAGGCGGGCACCCATGGGTGTTCGCTTCCGATATCGTTCATCCGGACATGGATATTGTGCCGGGAGACGTTGTGGATGTGTATGCAGAGGGCAATCGTTTTCTTGGCCGGGGCTATTACAACCCGAAGTCTCAGATCTCGCTCAGAATGCTGACCCGCAAGGATGAGCCTATCGACTTCGCATTCATCGAAGCCCGTGTCAAGCAGGCTGTTGACCTTCGGGCGAGGCTCGGTGTGCTGCACGCCTGCCGCCTGATCAATGCCGAGAGCGACTTTTTGCCAGCGCTCATTGTTGACAAGTTCCATGACGTGCTGGTAATGCAGACCCTGTCGCTGGGCATGGAAAAGCTCAAGCCAATGGTCCAAGAGGCGCTGATGGCAATACCCGGCGTAAAGGGCATCTATGAACGAAACGATGTTCCAGTGCGTGACCTAGAAGGGCTTGAGCAAAACAAAGGGGTGCTCTGCGGCAATTTTGAGACACAGGTTGTGATTGAGGAAAATGGCATCAAGCTTGCCGTGGACATCCAAAATGGTCAAAAAACAGGCTACTTCCTTGACCAGCGGGAAAACAGGGCAGCAATCGCACCTTTCGTGAAGGGTGGCAAGGTACTGGACTGCTTCTGTCACATTGGTTCTTTTTCACTGCACGCAGCGCGTTACGGCGCGGTGACCGTGACCGGCGTGGACATTTCTGAGGAAGCCGTGAAACGGGCAACCATCCTGGCCCAACTCAATGGCTTTGAGAGCCGCTGCCGCTTTATGGTTGCCAATGCTTTTGATCACCTGCGCGCGCTGCAGGCGGATAAGGAACAGTATGATACAATCATCCTCGATCCCCCCGCTTTTGCAAAAAACAGGGACGCAGTCAAAAGCGCTGCGCGAGGCTATAAAGACATCAACTTGCGGGCAATGAAGTTGTTGAAGCCGGGCGGATATCTGATTACTTGCTCCTGCTCGCACCACATGACGCTACCGCTCTTTCTGGAGATGCTGGGATCCGCAGCGCTGGATGCCGGCAAGACTATCCGGGTGATTGAAACGCGCGGCCAGGCGAAGGATCACCCCCACCTTTTGGCCGCGCCGGAAACTGATTATTTGAAGTGCGTGATCGCCCAGGTATTCTAAGCGTTACGCTCAAAATAGGGCTTGCTGATGGCACGCCCTATTTGTTTTTCCTGAGGTTGACAAAAAGCATGCCGCCGATAGCGCCCACTGCAGCACCCATCAACACATCGGACAGGAATGGCCAGCCGATAGACCAATCTCCATCGATAGCTGAGAACACCACAAATGCCAGCAGGATATAGAGCAAGCCGGAGAGACCACCCCTGAGCCAGCCCTTCACCGGGTGCCTTCTCACCGACAGCCACGCACCAAATAGGATGCAGAGCACTTTGGATACTTGGTTGACAATCGGTATCGTGTTTTCACTGACATGGAATAGCTTCACGCACAGCGCAAATACCGCCACATAGATCACTGCCGCCAGCAGCGCCCCGCCGGTGCCCAAAGCCACATCCCACGCCATGCCATAGCTGTTGGACATGTTTTCCGAAAACGTCTTCAGCTTGCTTCTGGGTTTCAAAGCGATCACCCCTTGCTGTTGATACTGCATTACTGGTAATGCATATGAGTATAGAGGGGTGAATATAACCAGGGCCCCATCTTCTGCAAAGAAGATGGGGCCCTGTCTTGTAACACTATTTGAACGAATCAAGTATTTTCACAAAATTGGTCCAGAACCCAGCCTCCAGCACATCTCTGTCGGCAATCAATGGGTATTCGGCGATCTCCTGACCATCCAAATAGACCTTTACCGTACCGATTTGCGCTCCTTGCTCAACAGGCGCTTGGATTGGGTCATAAATACTGATCTGCTTACTGACCCTGTTTTCTTCGCCCTTCTTCACCAACACGGAGATTTTTTGCGGTGACACCGCATTTAGAGACTTTAGTTGCCCGCCCCACACGGTGATATTGTTCTGCACAATGTCGCCTTCGTTGAACAATGCTACGTTCTTGTAGGTAGCGAACGCATAATCTAGCATTTTACTCACTGCGTCATTTCGTTCAGCGCTGGTGTTGGCGCCTAAAATTACAGCGATGAAACGGCTATCACCGCGCTTGGCCGTGGCAGAAAGGCAATACCCGGCCTCATCTGTGCTACCGGTCTTGATGCCGTCGCATCCATCGTAGAACCGTGTGAGCTTGTTGGTGTTGCTTAATTGCGTAATCCTTCCACCACCATGCTGCATATCAAACATCCAAACCTTACTATACTGAAAGAACATTGGGTTCTTTATCAGCACCTGTGACATAATCGCCACATCTCTGGCAGTGGTATGGGCGCCAGCCTCTGGCAACCCTGTACAGTTCTCAAAGTGGGAATTCGTCATGCCCAATTGCTCGGCACGGCTGTTCATCATCTCCACAAACAAGTCCTCTGAACCGGCTACTGTTTCAGCCAGCGCCACGCTGGAATCGTTTGCTGATGCCACTATGATGGATTTGATCAGTTCACTCGTTATGTATTTCCCATTGGCATCTAGCAGTGCCTGTGACCCCCCCATACCAGCAGCCTGTTTGCTTACAATGATTTCCTCATCCAAGCTGATCTTGCCTTGATCCAGTGCCTCGAAGGTGAGTAGCAGTGTCATGATCTTAGTGACACTGGCAACCGGGAGCTGTGTGTCAGCGTTTTTTTCATAGAGCACTTTTCCGGTGTCTGCGTCAATCAGAAGAGCCGCTTTACATGCGAACTTGAATGGATCGGTGGCAGGCGGTGCCGAAGCCTCTTTCGCTGTGTCAGACGAGTCGGATGGCCCTGTGTCCGCCAAAGCCACCCCCGCGGGGGCCAGCGCAAGCAAAAAGGTCAGAAGGAGCGCAGTCAGTTTCTTAATCATATAAGAAATCCCTCCCATTGTTTCCTGACTTTTAGTCTTTCGGAATGGGAGGGATTTATTCATTTCTACAGAAAAAAGCCGCTGTTACAGCCCCATCATGTAGTCAAAAATGATATCAGAAGAGCCAGGCAGGTTTTCATGACCGAAATCGGGATAGATCACCATCTTTTTAGGGCTTGTGACCTTATTGTATGCCGCAAACTGCGTGGACGGCGGGCAGATGGTATCCATGAGCCCGGTCAGCATCAGCACCTCGCCGCCAATGCGCTTGACCATGTGTTGCAAATCAATGTAGCCCAACTTGAGGAAAATTTCCTCCTCACGTTTATGTTGGGGGTCAAAGTTGCGGAAATATTCCCGCAGCTCAGAATATGCATCTTTCGCCAGATCCATTTCCCATACGCGGCGGAAATCGCACAAGAACGGAAACACCGGCGCAGCCCGCTTGATACCAGGCTCAAGGCAGGCGCAGGCGATCGTGAGCGCACCACCCTGTGAACCGCCCGTGGCGCCAACTCTGGCTGAGTCCACATCGGGCATCGCCATCACAATGCGGGCAAGTTCGGCTGTGTCCAGGAAAACATCACGGAACAGTAGTTTGTCCGGGGTGTCGTCCAGACCGCGGATGATATGGCCATGCAGTGTGTTGCCATGAACACCTCCCACATCCTCTGAGCGTCCCCCCTGGCCCCGGGCATCCATCGCGGCCACTGTGTAACCGGCAGCCACATAACCCAGCTTGTCGCTCCAATCTCCCGCGCTTCCTGAATAACCATGGAACATCAATACTGCCGGATGGGGCTTGTCTGCCCGTTTGGGCCGGAGAAGCTTTACATGCACCCGAGCGCCACGCACGCCAGTGAAAAACATGTCAAAGCACTCGGCAAACGGCGCGTGGAAATCTGCCGGGATCAGTTCCATCTGTGGGTCCACAGCATTCATCTCGGCAATGGCGCTGTCCCAATACCGGTCAATGTCACTTGGGCAGGGGTTGATGCCCATGTAGGTCTTGAGTTGTTCCAATGGCATATCAATCAGCGGCATGAATGATCCTCCTGTGTTTGGACGGGTTGATTCTACCACCAACCACAATACCCATCAAGTTTGAAATGAAAATGCATGCAGATGTGGTAAAATAGTGAAAAACACAAAGGGTGAAAAGATGAAGAAACCAATGCTGATCGCCCATAGAGGCTTATCGTCTCAGGCCCCTGAAAACACAATGGCTGCGTTCAGGCTGGCCATCAATACCGGTGCTGATGGCATTGAGACCGACGCTCACCTGACATTGGACGGAAAAATCGTGCTGATCCATGACGAAAACACAATGCGGACAACCGGCCAAAACGGAGCGGTGGCACGGATGTCACTGGCAGAACTCCGGGAACTGGATGCTGGAGACTGGTATGATGATTGCTTTGCAGACGAAAGAATCCCAGAGTTGTGGCAATTGCTCGAATTGTTGAAACCTACAAACATGGTTCTGAATATCGAGCTTAAAAACAGCATCGAACGTTATCCTGGCCTGGAGCAGGCTGTGCTTGGAGAGATCAACCGTTTTGGCATGATCAACAGGATCATCTTTTCTTCCTTCAATCATGCCTCCATGGCACTCGTCAAAGTCCTTGAGTCCAAAGCGGAGACCGCACTGCTCTACGACGGTGTGCTGCACGAACCGGCAGTCTATTCGCGCCTTTGCCGCGCTGACGGACTGCACCCGATGCGCAAAACCGTAGATGAGGCGCTGGCGCGGGAGTGCCGACAGGCTGGCCTCAAGCTGCGCCCCTGGACGGTGGATAATCCCGCGGAAGCGGAGAGGCTCACGGCATACGGCGTGGAAGCCATCATTTCTAATAGCCCGGACGAGTTATTTAGTTGATTTTGGCAAGGAATAATTGGCAGTTACAATCCTGCTGGCTGCTGACTACTCCACAAACACCGCAGAATACCAGTTCTGCTCCTGGGTGTCATCCTTCAGCGTGTAAATTGGCAGGCCGAATTTTCTGGCAGTGGCAAACACATCAATGCCGACGCTGTGGAAGGCCGGCCTGGCCATCTTCACATTGCGGCAGGGCTCTCCGCCAAAACCGGCGCACTCTTTGCAGAGGGCGCAATCACACATGCTGAAGGCGAAATAGCAGCCATCCACGAAAGCCTTGCTTTCCAGTTGATAGCTTACCTTCTGGGTGGTGCGTTTGTCGTGGGCGTGGATCATGACGCCCCAGCTGAATTTCTTCAGCGTTTCCTCGTATTGCTCCAGCGAAAGGTTGCCGGGCCGAGATGGGCAGGTGTGGCCCTTGCCCCAGTCGGAGCAGCCGAACATGCATTTCAATATAGTACGCCGGTCAAACACAATGTCACCAATTTCAAAAGCAACCGCATGCGCTGCCCCCAACTCAAGGGCTTGTGCAACCAGCTTATCCGCATATTCCTTGTTCATTTTCTCCCTCTCCCCCATTCAGATCCAGCTGCATGATGATCACGCCAAGCCGTCTGCCGAACTTCTCGCCGATGCCGGTCATTTTACCAGTGTGATAAAACCCCAGTTTTTCATGAAACCGTACGCTGTCTTCGTTGTCATCGCTGATCCAGGCCGTGATCGCGCGCAGACCTGATTGCCTGGCATGCTCAATGAGCTTTTCCATAAGAATCCTGCCAAAGCCCCTGCCCTTGCAGCCCTCACGGACATAGATCGAGTTTTCAGCGACGGGCCAATAGCCCGGTTTGGGCCGGAAGCAGGAGAGTGAGCCGAACGCCAGAAGGGTACCCTCCTCCATAATCACAAAAACTGGGTAGTATGGCGGCTTGTGGCTGTGAAACCATGTATAGGCTTCCTCCAGCGGCCGCTCCTCCCAGGACCAGTTCACGGTGGTCTCACGGATGTACCAATTCACCATCTCGTTGATGGCGGGCACATCCGATTCACAGGCCTCCCTCATCTCCCACATGGCTATCTCCCGCCTCTCGGTTGGAACCCCACCTTGCGATACACCTTGGCAAGTGTCTTGCGGGCCACGCGCTCAGCACGGTCCGCCGAATCGCTCAAAAGCTTGTCCAGATATGCCTTATCGGCAATGATCTGGTCAAAACGGTCACGAACAGGCTTCAGCCCCTCAACTACCGATTGGCCGACCTCTTCCTTGAATGTACCGTAGCCGCAGCCACGGAACCGTTCCTCCACCGCCGGGATATCCAAACCGGTCATCGAGGCGTATATCGTCATCAGGTTGCTGACGCCGGGCTTGTTGTCAGGGTCAAACCGCACTTCGCTTTCCGAATCGGTTACTGCCCGCTTGAACTTGCGCATCACGGCGTCTGGCTTATCGAGGATTGCCACAAAGGCGTTCTCGTCACTGTCAGACTTACTCATCTTGGCAAGCGGGTCCTGCAGGCTTTTAACGCGAGCGCCTAGTTTGCCATAATACGCCTCCGGCACTGTGAACGTGGGCGAGTAGGCGTTGTTGAATCGAAGCGCTACATCACGGGTGATCTCCAGATGCTGGCGCTGGTCTTCGCCGATCGGCACAAGATCAGCCTGATAAAGCAGGATGTCGGCAGCCATCAGCACCGGATAGGAGAACAAACCCACGTTGATGTTTTCCTCGTTTTTCTTGGACTTGTCCTTAAACTGTGTCATGCGCGACATTTCGCCCATATACGTGTAGCAATTGAGAACCCAGGCCAGCTCCGCATGGGCGGAAACGTGAGATTGGATGAACAAAGTCACCTTCTCCGGATCAAGCCCTACGGCAATGTAGAGCGCCGCCAGCTCCATGCTCCTGCGCCGCAGCTCCGCCGGGTCCTGACGCACCGTGATGGCGTGCAGGTCCACCACGCAATAGTAGCAATCGTATTCCTCCTGCAGCTGTACGAAGTTCTTCATCGCGCCGATGTAGTTGCCGATGGTCAGATTGCCCGATGGCTGGATGCCGCTGAAGATAACCTTTTTCTTCTGCTGGGTAGCGTTGATCTCACTCATCATATTCACCTCAAATAATGAAAGCCCGTCCTAAAGAAGGACAGGCTCTGCCTGCGGTACCACCTTGCATGGCGTTTTGCGCCTACTCAATGGCAGGGTTACCCCCGCCTCCCGCTGTAACGGGCGGTCCCGTCTTGCCTACTCATTTCATGTTCAGCGCACCCTCACAGGCCCATCGCGCGGATTCCCCCGCCGGGCTTGCACCCACCCCGGCTCGCTTCTGGCTTCCTCCGCGTTCCATCCCGATCATCGGTTTGTGGATATTATATGCAAAACACGCAGTAAGGTCAATCATCATCTTGAAGAAACATTCACTCATCATCTTTACTGGTTATATGCTATAATACCGCATGGTTCTACATTATTCGTGAAAGGTCGTATCAATTTTGAGAATCGCAGCAGATCTCCATTGCCACACGCTAGCCAGCGGCCATGCCTATTCGACGGCGGAGGAGGTCATACGGGCAGCAGTTACAGCAGGTCTGGACGCTGTCGCTATCACCGATCATGGCCCGGCCATGCCGGCGAATCTGTCCCGGTGGTATTTTGAGAATATGAGAGTCTTCCCCGAAAAGGTGCTGGGTGTGGAGATCTTCAGAGGCATCGAGGCAAACATCATTGACGATGATGGCACCCTGGACGCTGATTCGGATATGATGAAGAACTTGAATTTCATAGTGGCCAGCTGCCACACTGTAACGATAGCAGGGCCTGACGCCGAATACTATACTGCCGCCTGCATCGGCGCGATGAAGAACCCAAAAGTTAATGTAATCGGCCACCCTGATGATGGGCGGATGCCTGTAAATTACAACGAATTGGTTCGCGCTGCCGCCGAAACAGACACACTGCTGGAGCTGAATAACCACTCCCTCTCTGCCCTTGCCCCGCGTCAGAACTCACCTGCAAACTTACGCGAAATGCTCGGGCTTTGCCGCAAGCAGGGCGTACCGGTGGTGGTCTCCTCAGACTCGCATATTTCCTTCTCAGTTGGTCGTTTTGACAACTCACTTGCGCTCATCAAAGAGTTGGAGTTCCCCGAGGAGCTTGTGGCAAACTCATCCCTGGTTAAGTTGAAATACCACCTGCGACTGAAAGGCTGGCAAGACTAAGCAGCACACCGCCAACATCAGGCGGTGTTTTCATATTCGACAATTGATTCGGGGAATGTAGAAAACATCCCATCATATTCGACCACATCCATATGTTGAACATACTATAATTTCTCTACCGTTTTTGCGGAGGCACAAATGAACCATCGGAATATCAGGGCTTCCCTGCTGCTTGTGCTATGCATCTGGTGCTTCCAGGGGCAGGCTCTGGCTGAAGGTGGGAATTTAGTGGCCAAAGATATCACATCGCAATGCGAGCTGCATGTCTCTTCCAATTACAGCGAAAAGGCACTACTGGTGGATGGCAAGCATAGCACAGCCTGGAATGCTGTGAATGATTCGAGCCAGACCGTCGAAATCGTGTTACCCAAGGATTCTTCAGTTGCAGGCTTTTATGTGATGTGGAATGTTGTACCTGGTGAGTGGTCATTGGATGCCATGGCGGAGGATGGTGACTGGCAGGAGATCGATGTGAGTGCCAAGACGGGCTTTCTGAACTGTTATGTGCCGCTGAACAGCTGGTTGTCAAAGCTTCGGATCACAACCAATCGTGGGTGGAAATGCTCTATTGCCGAATTATCTGTATACAGTCAAGGCCATCTTCCTTCGGATGTGCAGGCCTGGCAGCCTTCTCCGGAGAAAGCTGACCTGATGGTCGTGACAGCCCACCCCGACGATGAGCACATTTATTTTGGCGGCGTATTACCCACATATGCCGGCCAAAGCAATAAACACACTATTGTGGTCTATATGACAAGCAGCCCGATTATTCGGAAATTCGAAGCATTGGATGGGCTCTGGAAAGTTGGTGTGCGGGAATACCCAGTCTTTCTGCCGCTTGCAAACAAATACTCCAGCACCGTAGATGACGCTGAACTGGTATGGAACGGTCTGGACAACACAGTAGAGCTGCTAGTGGAGCAGTTTCGGCGGTTTATGCCTGATGTGGTGGTGACTCATGATCTGAAGGGAGAATATGGGCATGGCGCACACAAATTGACTGCTCTGGCGGTGACCAAGGCCATTGAGGACAGCGTGCGCCATGAGAAGTATCCTGCATCGGCAGAACAATATGGTATTTGGCAAATCAAGAAATGTTACCTGCACTTATATGGAAAGAACAAAGTCAGAATGAACTGGCGCCTGGAGCTTCCGGCTTTCGGTGGAGAAACGGCTCTGGAGATGGCACAAGCGGGTTATGACCTGCATGTGTCGCAGCATTTCCGGGAAAGGCCCATTCTGGATTCGGGCGAGTATGACAACTCGCTTTTCGGTTTGTACTATTCTGCCGTTGGACGAGACACAGGTAAGAAAGATTTCTTCGAAAATATACCCGATCGACCCAACACCATTGCCATAGAGTCGCCAACCCCAACCCCAGAGCCCACTTCCATCGTGATTCGCCTGCAAACTGACATGCCCAACACTTCTCAGGATTCGGTGGAGGCTGTGGCTGCTGTGCCAAAGGGGATGCGCGTCACAGTGGACAGTGAGTTGGCGATACGAGTTTTTCTAGCATTTGGTGGTGTATCCTTTTTGATTGCTGTATTGCTTACCTTCCGGAAAAGCCAAATGGAGATCCAGCATCAACGTCACAATAAAAATACTCGCTCACAAGGCAATATTACAACATAAACAACGGGACTTAATTGGCAATCCGCTGCAGCTGGCGATTGATAAAAAACATCACTGCCGCGCCAAGGAAAACCGCCCCTGCAGTTGCCAGCATGACCAGCTGCTTGTTGCCCAAGAGAAACCCGTAGAGTGGCAACCAAGCGGTTTCCGTTGCAAGGATGAACCACTGGCCAATTAGTGTGCCCACCAACGCCGCCGCCGTATTGACAGCGCCGTAAAAAGACAAATAGTTGCTCTGGTTGGTTTCGGGGATGAACTTGAACGGCATCAACGACGCCACCTGCGTGATCCCCGCCGCCAACACGAAGAAATAAAAAACAGATACGGGATAGAGCCACTGGTAATTGGCTTGCGTAACAAATGCCAAGGAAAGGTAATGCAATGATATCAACGCAGCCAGCGGAGCAAACAGTTTCACATCACCATATCTGCTGATGAGCCGACCCCAAACCGGCATGGCAATTAGAAGCACAGGGATGTTCAGCAAGTTCACGGCACTCAGGAAGGAATAGTTAATCTGAAGGTCCTTCAGTAGATAAACCTGGTAAAAAGGCCCGGGGATTGTGGATGCCATGGTCCACATCACGATAATGGCGATCACAGCGAGGTATTTCCTGTTTTTCAGCGGAATGCGCAAAATATCCAGCAAGCTGATTTTCTTCGCCGCCTCGGGATAGGGATATTCCTTGATCCGGCCCAGGTTCCAGATTTCGATCACAGCAAAGAGGCATGCGGCGCAACGCAGCAATATGATACCAAGAAGCTCCTGCCCACGAAGCTTAAAGTAGTCTGCAAACAAGCCTGCCAGGTTCAGCAGCACCATGTTCAGAATGCCGATGATCATGTTTAGATTAGCAAAGAAAGAGGATCGCACACCCTCTGGTAAGCTTTGCAGGTGCCACACAGACATGCCACTGCCGGTGAGCGATGCAATCATATTGGCCAGTGCAATGATAGTCAGGATCATGACCAGCATCGTGGACTGGCCTATGCCCAAATAGGGAATAGCAGTGATGAATCCCAAAAGCAACACATAATAAATGCTTCTGGAGATCAGCAGCATCCGCTTCCTGCGTCGGAAACGCTCCACCAGCAACGGAGAAAAGACTGCGGCGATGTTGGCGGCGTAGGTCACAATTGTGATAGCCCCCATATACGCGTCGTCGGCACCAAGCTTTAGTAATAATCCCGTGAAAAAGTTGCCTCCGTATAGCATTACGACCACATTGGCAAATATTGAGAACCAAAGGATATAAAGCCTATTTCGGGCGAATTCTTCACCACGGCTGAAGACCAGCGTGATATCGCCAAAAATTCTGTTGGCCAGGTTACGAAGCATTGAAGTCCTCCGAGTCTGTATGACAGACAACGGATATTTTATATCAATACCATGACAATTGACAATGTGTCCTACCTAGTATCAAAACATATGGGCTTGAAAATCAGTGCACAATGATTGTTTTTGGATGGATAATGGCATGATACCGTGAGTTTGAAGAGAAAGTAAAAACTTTTTGAATAATTCTTGTTTGCTGTCCATTCACAGTCTCGATGCTATATGATGCGTACCATATCATTATGAAAGGCTGATTTATGTTTCTTCGGAAGATCACAGTTTTTGTTCTAATCGCCGCAATGTTAGATATGGCCTGTGGTTCTACGGCATTGGCTGACCCAACAACAGACGGTATCCTGATCAAGAAAGGCGAAAATAATGATAATGTGATCCTCCTGCAACTTCGCCTTAGGGATTTGGGATTTTATAATTACAAAGTAACAGGCTTCTTTGGCGACTTTACCAGTCAAGCCCTGATGGACTTCCAAAAAGAGAACAACCTGACCGCCGATGGTGTAGCCGGTGAAAGGACACTTGCGCTGATGTATAGCAACCAGGCCAAGCGCAAGGATGTAAAGCCCTTCCAACCACCCAAAACTACGACAACTACAAAAAAGAAAACTTACGGCGCTATGGTAGACTGGTCGAAAATCAACAAGCTTTGGAAAATCGGTATGCGCTGCAAGGTGATTGACCTGGATAGCGGCATCACCTACTATATGATTCGCTGCAACCGTTCCTATTCAGTACCCCACGCCGATGTGGCGCCTGCCACGAAGTCTGACTTTGAAAAGATGAAGAAAACCTATGGCGGTGATTTGAACGCCTATCGCCGCGCTCTCGTTGTGCTCATCGGCGGGCAAGCCTATGCTGCCTCGCTTTATGCTGAACCTCATGGTTCCACTGGTGTAAAAGGCAACGGCATGAACAAAGCCGACGGCACTCTCCAGCAGGTGTGCATCCACTTTCTAAACAGCCGCAACAACATCCACAACATGATCGATCCCTCACACCAATACCAAGTGAAGCGGGCTGCCAACAAAAAGCCGGGTATCAAGCCGCCACCATTGGTGTACCCAGGAGACTAATTTACATGTCCAATCGCTAGCCAAACAAGTCTTGACAGAAAAACCTACCACAACACCATGAACGAGACCCGGAAGGCTGTGCCTTCCGGGTTTGTGTGGTTACTCTAGCGTGATGATCGTCACGCCGTCCTCCCCTTCCCCAAACCGCCCCAACCGGAAACTCTTCACATGGGGGTGGTGGCGCAGGTGGTCATGAATGGCAGCCCTTAGCTTGCCGGTGCCTTTGCCATGAATCACATTGACTTCCTTGAGGCCAGCCATCACGGCCTCATCAAGGTAGCTATCCATCTCCATGATGCCGTCCTCACCATTTTGGCCGCGGATATCCAGCTCGCGAGCCACATTGCCGAGGCGCAACTTTGAGGCCCGTTCCTCCCGCCGTTCAGCCTTTCGCTCAGTGGCGTCTGCCCGCCGAAGCTTCTTCACATTGGTGGAGAGCTTCATGATGCCAGCCTGCACTGTGAGGTCGCCCTTGCCATCGGGTGCGGTGAGCACGCTGGCCGGTTGCTGGGAGTCGAGCAGGATGACCAGCTCACCGGGCTTAAGATCCTTTGGCGGAGGCGTGAGGCGCTCAGCCTGGGTGCTTTCCGCCACAGTCTCAGCCGCTTCGCGCAGCTTGTCGCGGGCCTGCTGGATCTCCCGCTCGGTGTTGCCGGAGCGGTTGAGTTTCAGCTGCCGGACTTCCTTGATCGCTGTTTCCGCTTCAACCCGTACCTTTTCCACCACCCTGCGTGCTTCGTCCCTGGCATCAGACAGGATTTTATCTCTCTGTTTTTCCAGCCGCTCCCGTTCACGGTCAGCGATTTTGTGCAAATCTGCGATTTCACGGCGCAGCGTCTCGGCCTCCTCCCGCTCCCGCAGGGCTGCCTCCTTGTGTTTTTCGGCAGTCTGGATCACATCCTCGAACCGGATGATCTCTTTGCTCAGCCGCTCCCGTGCGCTGTCAATGATCACCTCCGGCAAGCCCAGTCTCCGGGAAATCTCAAAGGCATTGGATTTGCCGGGGATGCCCATCATGAGCCTGTAGGTGGGTCGCAGCGTCTCCACGTCGAACTCCATCGAAGCGTTTTCTACACCGGCGGTTGCGATTGCATAAGCTTTTAGTTCGCTGTAGTGCGTGGTGGCCATCGTGCGGCAGTGCCGCGCTTTCAGGCGCTCCAAAATGGAGATGGCCAGCGCTGAGCCCTCGTTGGGGTCGGTGCCGGCGCCCAGCTCATCGAGCAACACCAGCGAGCCCCCGTCGGCTTGTTCCAGGATGGACACGATGTTGCGCATGTGTGAGGAGAATGTGGACAGGCTTTGCTCAATACTCTGCTCGTCACCAATGTCGGCGAACACTCCGTCAAAAACCGGCATCGTGCAGCCATCGTCTGCCGGCAAGTATAGCCCGGCTTGCGTCATCAACGCAAACAGGCCAGTGGTTTTAAGAGTAACAGTCTTGCCGCCGGTGTTGGGACCGGTGATTAAGAGCGATGTGAAATGCCGCCCAAGCTCCAGGCTGACCGGCACCACAGCATCCGCCGGAATCAAGGGGTGACGGCCACGCACAATGCGCACATGGCCCTGGTCGTTGATCTCCGGGCGGCGCCCGGACATGAGGCCGGCCAGCCTGGCCTTGGCAAAGGCGAAATCCATCCGGGCCAGCGATTCTAATGCATAACCAATCTTTTCACCATGGGGGCGCAGCGATTCGCTGAGCGCCATCAGCACACGCTGCACCTCCTCGATTTCATGAAGCTCCAACTCCCTTAGCTCATTATTGATCTCCACGACCTCCAACGGCTCGATGAAAAGCGTAGCTCCGCTACCGGATTGGTCATGCACCAGGCCCGGCACCTTGCCCTTCTGCTCCTGTCGCACCGGCACCACATAGCGCCCCCCCCGCTGTGTCACAATGGAGTCCATCAACGCGTCCTTGTATTTGGGGGAGCGGAGGATACCATCCAACTTCTGCCGGATACGGACATGACACAGCCCGATCTTTCGGCGGATGGAAGCCAATTCTGTGGACGCAGCATCAGCCACACGCTCCTCATTTTCGATGGAGCGCTCGATCGTCTCCTCCAAATCGCGCAGTGTGATCAAAGCACCCGCCAGTTCCAAAAGATATGGGCCTGCCGGTGATTTCTCTTTGTGAAACACAGCTTTCACATTGCGCGACACACGAAGTGTGCCAGCAACCTGCAGCAGCTCACCAGGTCCAAGGATCAGGCCAATTCGAGCTTTGTGAAGGCTGTCACGCACGTCGTTGAAACCATGCAGCGGCGCAGAGCCGGTCTTGTCCATGTAGTCCACGGCTTCCCAAGTCTCGTTCTGGCTCGCAGCCACTTCCAGCGGATTGGCTGTAGGAAACAGGTTCTCCGCAAGCTCCCGGCTCATCTCCGATAAGCACTCATTGGCCAGCATCGTGCGGACTTTATCAAACTCAAGTGTTCTGATTGTTTTGTCATTCATCTGCATAACCCTCAGTAATGATTTTAGGCACATGCATCCAGATGACATCATCCGGGCTTCCATGGCGCATTGCCGCAGCTTAATTCCAGGATAATGTCAGAATCATCTTTGCTTTAGGTTCTTGGGTCGGGATTTGTGTTTCCTGGTTAAGTCATACTTTTCCCGATAAACCCTCTTCTCATTGTATTGTGTTCTGGGTTCTTTGGTTTCATTGGCATACCCAATATATACAAGGCCCAATGGTACAACATGCTCTGGCAAGTTCATAACCTTTGATACCTTGCGTACAAATGGCTCAACCCCATAGACGCCAATCCACAGTGAACCCAATCCAAGCGCAGTGGCAGCCAGAAGTATGTTCTGCAGCGCTGCGCTGCAATCCTGCACCCACATTTGCTTTGTGTTGCGGCAAAGATCAGTATTGGCGCAGACAGTGATGGCGCATGGTGCGATATAACGCGCCATTGGTAAGGCTTCCCGGATCTCTTCCAGGACTGATTGGTCCTGCGTCACAATGATTTCCCATGGCTGTGTGTTGCATGCAGAAGGAGCCGCCATAGCGGCCTGAAGAAGAATCTTAATCTTCTCCTCTTCCACAGGCTTATCCTGATAGGATCGGATGCTTCTTCTCTTTGTGAAGAAACCAAGGATTTCATCGTACATACCAACATCTCCGTAAATGGAAAGATGCTCCTTCACCGCCATTCAGACAAAAAGGGCAGCGTTGCCGCTGCCCTGGTCATCATGACGGTTGAATCGTCAGCCCTTTTTGGCTTCCTTGAAGGAAGCCACGTTGCTGCGGTTCGGCTGGGGCTGTTGTTGCGGCGGCAGAGGGACTCTTGCCCGGTCCATCTTCTGATAGGTCTCTTTCTCGCCACGCAGCTCCATCACTTCATCGGCCATGTTTACGGCCGCGAGCACAGCCAGCATTGCCGTGCTCAGATCGCCACGCTGGCGTGAGACCTCGTTCATCTTTTTGTCCACGTAGATGGCCACCTTGTGGATATACTCCTCCGGGAGGTCGGCCAGCAGCGTGTATTCCTTCCCGGCGATCCGAACAACGGTCTTTCTTCTCTCCGCCAACGCGCACACCACCCCACCTGCGATAACTTTATTTTACCCGATCGCACAGCGGGGCACAAGTAGGAATCTCCACTTTTTCCAACATATAGTGCCTCTATTTGCGGATTTCCGCACCAAATGTACTAGATAGCGCCTTCACGACGGTATCGAAGCAAGCGTTTACCTCTTCGTCCACAAGTGTGCGGTCAGATGCGCGCATCACCATGGTGAATGCCACGCTCTTTTTGCCCTCGCCGGCCTGTTTACCCTCATAAATATCAAACAGCTCCACCTGCTCCAGTAGCGGCTTTGCGGCCTTGCGGATGGTCTCCAGCATGGAACCCACCAAGCAGAGCTTATCCACCGATACAGCCAGGTCGCGAGCCACAGACGGGAACTTGGGCAGCGGCTTGATCGCCTCATCAGCACTGCCCAGTGTGAGCAGCCCATCCACATCCACTTCGGCCAGCAGCACGGTATGCCCGGTCTCGAAAGCCCCTGCAGCATCGGGATGAATCTGACCCAATGCGGCAAATTTGCGGCCATCCAGCCAGGCTTCGGCGCTGCGGCCGGGGTGGTAATAGGCCGGCGCACCGGCTCTGAACTCCACCCCCAAAATGCCGAAGCGGGCCAGCAGCGCCTCCACAATGCCCTTCAGGCTGAAGAAATCGTAACTGTCGTCGGCAATGCCGATGCACAACGTCTCAGTTTCAATAGCAGGGGTGGAAAGCGAATAGGCGCCCCACTGCTCCATCGGTTTGCCCTCCGGGTTGGGCCGGTAGACCCTGCCCAGTTCGAACAGGCGCACCGATTGGGCCTTGCGGCTGAGGTTGGATGCAATGGACCGGAGCATCGCCGGAGCCATCGTGGTGCGCATCAGGCTGTAGTCCTCGCCGATGGGGTTGATGATCCGCACAGCGTCGCGCAGGCAATCGCCCTCTGGCAATCCAAGGCGATCAAGGGCCTGTGGTGCCATGAAGGAATAGCTCAGCGCCTCATTCAGGCCCATTCCGGAAAGCAGGTGGCGCAACTTGTAGACCTGCTCCTGGCGGCGGGTGCGGCGGCCCTGCAGCGCCTCTCCAGGCGGCGCGATTGAGGGGATGGAATCATAGCCATGGATGCGCTGCACTTCTTCGGCGATATCCGCCCAGGTATCCACATCCTGCCGCCACGGCGGAACGTCAAGGCTCAGCGTGTCACCGGTCAGTGCTACGCCAAAACCCAGCGTTTCCAGTATTTGCACAATACGCTCTGTTGCGATCCGCTGGCCCAGGATGCCAGTGATCCGCGGGATCTCAACCTTGAGCTTCCTCGCCTCTGGCACGGTTGCCCGGCAATCAATCACACCAGAAACGATCTCACCTGCGTTCAACTCCTGTATGAGTGTGAGCGCCCGCTCCAGCGCCACTTCCGGTAAAATCTGGGGCAGTGCCTTTTCATAACGGGCAGAGGATTCTGTGCGCATGCCCAGCGCCCGGGAGGTGAGCCTGATCTGGCTCCACTCGAAATTGGCGCACTCAAACACCACGGTGGTCGTATCGTTATAAATGCCGGAGTGCTCGCCGCCCATGATGCCGGCCAGGCCTACCGGGCCTTCGCCATCAGCAATCACCAGCATGGAACTGGTGAGCGTGCGTTCTTTTTCGTCAAGCGTCAGCAGCTTTTCGCCATTCACGGCACGGCGCACAATGATTTTGTTACCGCGAATCGTACGGTGGTCAAAGGCATGCATCGGCTGGCCGGTTTCCAGCATTACGTAATTTGTAATATCCACGATGTTGTTGATCGGGCGCACACCAGCTGCCGCCAGCGCCTGCCGCATCCACAACGGAGAGGGTTCAATGCGCACGTTACGCACGGCCTTTGCCATGTAGCGGGGGCAGAGGTCAAGGTCTTTCACCTCCACGCTCACATAATCAGCGATACTGCCGCCGGCTTCGGAATAGCCGTTGACGGGTCCGCTGATCTTCTTGCCCAGCACCACGGCGGCTTCACGGGCAAGCCCTGTCACACACATGCAATCCGCCGCGCGATTGGCGGTGATTTTGAAGTCAATCACCGGGTCGGTAATGCCCACGATAGCTTTTACATCAGCTCCCAATGGGTGCTCGTCCTTCAGAATCAAGATACCGTTCACCTCTGCACCGGGATACCAACCTTCGTCGATTTTGAGTTCCCCGCCGGAGCAGAGCATGCCCTCGCTTTCCATACCACGCAGCTTGCTGCGCTTGATCTCAATGCCGCCGGGCAGCTTTGCTCCGAGCACGGCCACAGGCACAAGCGCGCCTTCAAACACATTGGTAGCGCCGGTGACGATCTGCAAGGGCTTCTCGCCGCCTACGTCAATGGCGCAGATCTGTAGTTTATCGGCATTGGGATGCTTCTCGAGCATAATGATGCGGCCCACCACCACATTGGTCACATCAGCACCGCGATCCTCCACATCCTCCACCTCAAAGCCGCACATGATCATACGGCGGGTGAATTCCTCCACCGGCACATCGATATCCACATATTGTCTTAACCATTTCAATGGAGTTTTCATTTTGCTTCACCTCACCGAATCTGTTCCAGGAAGCGCAGGTCGTTTTCAAACATCGTGCGCAGGTCAGAGATGCCATAACGGCTCACAGCGATGCGGTCCAGGCCCATGCCGAATGCGAAGCCCGAATACACATTGGAGTCAATGCCGCACATATCGAGCACTTTGGGGTTCACCATGCCGCAGCCCAGGATCTCAATCCAGCCGGTGCCCTTGCACACGCGGCATCCGTCATCCTTGCCATCGCACACATAGCAGGAGATGTCCACCTCAGCGCTGGGCTCAGTGAACGGGAAGAACGACGGGCGGAACCGCGTACGTGTCTTTGCTCCGTAAAACTCGCGAGCAAAAATATCCAGTGTGCCCTTCAGGTGCCCCATGTTGATGCCCTTGTCCACGACGAGTCCTTCCACCTGGTGAAAGACCGGCGAGTGGGTGGCGTCCACCTCATCAAGGCGATAGACACGGCCGGGGCAAATCACGCGGATCGGCACGCCCTTCGTGAGCATGGTGCGGGCCTGCACAGGCGACGTATGTGTGCGCAGCAGCGTGTTATCGCTCACATAAAACGAATCGTGCATATCGCGGGATGGGTGGTTCGGAGGCAGGTTTAAAAGCGTGAAGTTGAAATGATCCCACTCGATTTCCGGCCCCTCGGCAATCTCAAAGCCCATTCCGATGAAGATGTCTTCTAGCTCCCGGCGCACGAGCGACAGCGGGTGCAGGTGGCCGGACTGCGGCTTCTTGCCTGGAATGGTTACGTCCAGTCGCTCAGCAGCAAGTCGAGCCATCTTCTCAGCCTGCTGCAGGGAGGCCAGTTTTTGGTCCAGCTCTTCCTCCAGCGCAATCCTGAGGTCGTTGACCATTTTGCCCATTTGGGGCCGCTCTTCTACTGAGAGACTGCCCATTGTCCTGAGGATCAGTGTGAGGTCGCCCTTCTTGCCAAGCACCTTGACCCTCAATTGCTCCACATCGCTGGCCGTGGCGGAGTTTGCCAGTGCCGAGCGCGCCTCAGCGGCAATCCGATCCAATTCCTGTTGCATCATCGCACCCCTTTTCTTAGAAAAACAAAAAGCCCTCGCCCTATATGGGGCGAAGGCATCGCGGTACCACCCAAATTGCCTATAATGAGGCATCTCGTTTAGGCCATAACGGGGCCACCGTCGGCGCCTACTACTGCTTCAGCGCGCCGCTCCCGGGCGAACTTCTCCCGATCCCGTGCTGGCAGCGCTCTCAGCCGGTGGCGCCGCCTCTCTTATGCCGTGGACATTGGGATACTCTTCCCGATCAGTGCGTTTCTAGTAGTTTACCAAATGCCGGGAAGAAAAGCAATCCTCTCATTTTCAGCAAATCCGAAATTCGAGCGGCTCATTCATCAAGCCGATGCATTGTGATCATATTCTTGCCATTGGATACCTCAATGATTGCATAGGTTTTCACATGCCGGAGGCTTCCAGGGTTCAGCAAGGTGATCTCCCCCTGCTTTTCCAACAACGGCACATGGGTGTGGCCAAAGCAGACAATGTCTGCTCCCGCTTCCTTGCCCTTGAACCACAGCTTATTGAGCGTGATCTTGGCATCATAAAAATGACCGTGGGTTGCGAAAATGATCGCACCGTCCAGAGGGATTAGGTGCTCCAGTTCATCATATGGCCCAAAGTCGCAGTTACCGCGTACGCGAATAATTTGACCATTGTAGAAGGGCTCCAGTGCCGCGCAGTCCCGCTGGCCATCCCCAAGGTGCAAGAGCATATCGGTGCACCTGGATTTCCGCACAGTGTCCAGCAGCAGCGACGGGCTTCCATGGGTGTCTGATACCACAAGGATCCTCATTTGAGACCAGTTTCACCCATCTTGGCAATGAGTGCCTCCAATGCCCGCTTGCGGTGGCTGATGCTGTTTTTCACCTCATCCGGCAGCTCGGCCATTGCGCAGCCATATTCCTCCACAATGAAATATGGATCATATCCAAATCCCCGCTGCCCTTTCGGCTCGGTGCCAATGACTCCTTCGCAACGGCCCTCCGCCGTCAGAACAAATCCATCGGGGTTTGCCAACACCATGGCGCAGGCATAATGAGCCGAGCGGTTTTGTTTACCGGCCATCTCCGCCATCAGCTTTTCATTATTGCCCTGATCGCCCAGGCCGCTCCAGCGGGCCGAATAGACGCCCGGCGCGCCGTTCAGCGCGTCCACGCAGATGCCGGAGTCGTCGGCAAGCGCCCAACAGCCGGCAGCCTTTGCCACCGCGGCTGCCTTTAAAACGGCGTTCTCGGTGAAGGTTGAGCCAGTCTCCTCCACATCCAGATTGATCCCAGCCTCAGCCATGGACTGGATGCCGCCGAACCGGTCGGTAAGGATTGCCTTGATTTCACGCACCTTGTGGGCGTTGTTGGAGGCAATCACCAGCATATCATCACTGAGCATCGAGATAATTGACTCCCTTCAGCACTTTCTTTTGTTCACGGATCAGCTGGCGGATACCCTTGCATGCCAGCTTGAGCATCGCATCCAGCTCGGCCTTTGTAAACGCGGCCTTCTCTCCAGTGCCCTGCACCTCAATGAACCGTCCGTCCTCGGTCATCACCGCGTTCAAATCCACATCGGCACTGGAGTCCTCGCGGTAACAGAGGTCCAGCATGGGCTCTCCTCCTACGATCCCCACAGAGACTGCCGCCACATGGCCGATGACCGGCGAACGCTCGAGCATACCCTCTGCCCTCCACTTTCCCACAGCCAGAGCCAACGCCACAAACGCACCGGTGACTGAGGCTGTGCGGGTGCCGCCGTCAGCCTCAATTACGTCGCAGTCCAATGTAACGGTGCGCTCACCCAGAGCGGCAAAGTCAAATGCCGCCCGCATCGCCCGGCCAATGAGGCGGCGGATCTCCATAGAGCGTCCGTCTGGCTTCAGCGTTTCACGAGGCTTGCGTGTGGAGGTGGAGGCAGGCAGCATCGCGTATTCCGCAGTAAGCCAGCCTTCCCCGCTGCCCACCTTGAAGGGAGGCACCTTCTCTTCCAGAGTGGCCGTGCAAATCACGCGGGTGCGCCCCCACTCAATGAGCACAGAGCCTGCCGCGTTGCCGATGAAGTTCGGAGTGATTTTTATCGTTCTTAACTGGTTGGGCTGCCTGCCATCTGCTCGCATGATCGACCTCATATGTTTCATACTGTCGCTCCGGTCATCTCCGGAGGATACGCACAAAATAAGGGAAACAGCAAGGAATGTCAACCCCTCAAACAAATGCCCCCTCCGATTAGGAGGGGGCATTTGTTGGGCGACGCCCAGTTTATTGTCAGATGAGCTTCTCAGTCATAGAAGTTCAAGAAATCACTGGACTTGGCAGTGGTCGTCGCAGATGTTGAGACAGTCGGCTCATAAGCCTTACCGCCTGCGACGATTTTGAACTCTTTCACCCCATGGAATTGCTTGCACACCACACCGATTGCCCGCAGCGCCATAGCCTCCATAGCGGGTGAATCAGAGATGGAACTAAACTCACTGCTCAATTCAATCGTGGCCACACCCTCATCGGAGATTTTTACACCAAGCACCTCGCAAGAAGGCGGGAACACGGAGGACAACCCAGATCCCTCCGCCGGCTTCATCATCTCAGCAAGGGTGTTGGCAAGACTCACGTTATCACCTGCGACGCGATAAACCGGCACCAAAAGCCGCCCCGCCTCATTGGAGAAGCAGAGCTCTAGCTTGCCATCTGTTGAAGTTGGCGCACCTGCAGGCTCAATGTTGAGCACCGGGGAGGTGTAAACATCTTTCACTTCGGCACCGTTGGGCAGCTTGGCCACAACCTGCCCGTTGATCTGCACAGAAACCTTGTCCACCGTGGCAAACTCCAGCAGCGTGTTGACTACCGAGGTGACCATGGCCTCCTCCGATGCCTTGTCATCGCACTTCTTTGCCATTTTGAGGTTGACCGTGGCCTTGCCCCCTGCAATGTCAAGGTCAATCTTGGTACCGGCGGGCACCGGAGCGGTCACGCCGATGGCTGTCAGCTTGGTGTCTTCCTCAGTGCCGGCGACCAGACAACTGAGCGCGGCCTTGGCGATCCCCTCTTCCACCGGGATCTTCTTCATCACCGGCACGAGGTAACCGCTGGCATCTCGGAAATACAGCACTGTCTTTCGCACATTCACATCATTTTCCTCGGGCTGTGTATTTGTCTGCACATCGGCCTCCGGCTTTTTGCCGCAGCCGCTGAACAGAAGCACCACCGTGAGGAGCACCATTAGCCACACAATCACTCGGCGCGCCATCCTGAACAACCTCCTCGCAAACGTCTCTAGGTATTCATATGACTGGGGTTGTGTAGGTATGACAAAGGTTGTTTGCCGTGTGCATAGGAATCGGGTATAATCACCGGTGTTTGGATGAACCATGGGAGGAACACTTATGCCCTTTGATGGCGTGGCGATGCGCGCGGTTGAAGCGGAGCTCAACGAAACGATTGTGGGGGGCCGCGTGGAAAAGGTGCTCCAACCGGAGCGTGATGAGATCCACTTGATGATCCGCAACAACTATAAGAACCATAGGCTTTTGATTTCCGCCTCGGCCAATCATGCGCGGGTTCACTTGACGCAGCTTGCCAAGCAGAACCCCGATAAGGCGCCAATGTTTTGCATGCTACTGCGCAAGCACCTGATCGGCGGCAAGGTGCTCGCTGTGGCGCAACTTGGGATGGAGCGAGTGCTGGATATTCAGTTTGGTGTGATAGACGAGTTAGGCCTGGCTGGCGAGCTCACGTTGCATGTGGAGGTGATGGGCCGCCACAGCAATGCTGTGCTTGCGCAGCCAGACGGCACAATTGTGGACAGCCTGAAGCGCGTCACAGAGGAAAAAAGCCGTGTGCGCGAGGTGCTACCAGGCATCCCCTACGAATACCCGCCGACACAGGGAAAGAAAGACCCGTTGGCGCTTGATAAACAAGATTTACTGGAAATGATGGCCTCTAGCCGCGAGAAACCATTATGGCAGACACTTTGCGACAATCTGACCGGCCTGGCGCAAGCCACAGCCAAGGAGCTCCTTGCCGTATCCGGCTTGGATCCCTCATTGGCATCCTGCGAGTATCCAGATGCCGACCTGCGAAATGGTGCCGACAACCTCGTAGGGAAACTCGCTGCCATCAAGGACGGGTTTTTTGCACCAGTTGCCCTGAGACGAGACGGTGAAGTTGATGACTTTCTCCCATTTCACAGCGTGCTGTACGCTGAGCAGAAGGAAAATGGCAGCATATCAGAAGTAGCGGAGGCCTTCTACGCCAACAGGGATCGCAAGGAACGCCTGCGGCAAAACAGCACCGCAATGACACAAGCTCTGGCTTTGGCACTGAATCGCGCCAAAAAGAGACATGAGAAGCAAAGCGAAGACCTGCAAAAATCTGAGAGTATGGAATTATGGAGACTCAAGGGCGAGCTTCTGACAGCAAACCTGCACCAAGTGCAGCGCGGCCAGAAATCGGTAGAAGTAGTAAACTATTATTCAGAAGAGGGTGAAACACTGGTGATTGAGTTGGATCCCACACGCTCTCCTTCTGACAATGCCCAGCATTACTACAAGCGCTATGCCAAGGCCAAGACTGCACAAGAAAAGCTCACTACCCAGCTGGAAGCGACCGCGCAGGAGATTACGTATCTGGAGAGCCAATTAAGCAACATAGAGTTCAGTACGACCGAAGGCGAGCTGGATGAGATCCGGGCAGAGTTAGCAGATCAAGGTTATCTGAGGGAATCGGCTGCCCGCTCCCGAAAGAAAATTACACCCAGCAAGCCCCGGCACTACAGGTCTTCCGACGGATATGACATCTATGTGGGCCGCAACAACACTCAGAACGACTATCTGACTACGAAGTTGGCTTATAACGATGATATCTGGATGCACACCAAGCAAATACCCGGTTCACACATAATCATCAAGGCCAAGGGCAGCGCTGTGTCCGAGGAGGCGCTGCGCACTGGTGCGATGCTGGCGGCTTACTACAGTAAAGCAAGGGAATCCTCTGGTGTGCCGGTGGACTACACGCAGAAGCGAAATGTTAAAAAGCCTGCTGGCGCAAGGCCTGGTTTTGTAATCTACCTGACCAACCGCACAATCACAGTGACCCCAAATGAAGAAGCGATCACAGAAATTGAACTTGCCAAAGACTGATGCAGGGAGAGCCAAATGGCTCTCCCTGTTGGTATCATTGTGTGCTGCTCACAGGTGAAGAATTATTCCTCGCCTTCGCCCTCTTCTTCCTCTTCCGCCATTTCAATGTACTTGTTGAAGACGGCTTCGGCCAGATCGTCATCGTCTACACTCACCAGCTCCATCTCGTCGCTGTTGTCGTCACCGAGCATTTCCAGTATTACAATGGCCTGCTCTTCGTCGTCTTCGTTTTCTTCTTCCGGCGTCATGATGGCAAAATCCCGGTTGTCATGCTCGATCGTTGCAATGAGAATAAACCGCTCTTTTCCACCCTCGTCATCCACGAGCTCGATTACCCTTTCGTCTTCCATGGGGGTTCCCTCCTTTTCAAATATGCCTTAGCATCCAGGTATCCTTGTAAAAAAACCACAGCGGCCATTTTATCAATGACCTTTTTGCGCTTTTCCCTGCTCATATCCGCTTCCAGAAGAATCCGCTCTGCGGCGGCAGTGGTCAGTCTCTCATCGAATACATCGATCGGGCAGTTGAGATGCTTCTCCAGCTCCATGCCAAACTGCGCTGTAGCTTCACAGCGGGGCCCTTCGGTGCCATTCATGTTGCGAGGCCATCCCAACAGCACAAGCTCCACACCGTTATCGCGGGCGAGCTTAGCAATGTATTGATAATCCTGGCTGGGGTCCCGGCGAGCGTACGTCTCAATGGGGTTCGCTCCAAAAGCCAAAGGATCGCTCATGGCAATCCCTATTCTTTTATCCCCAACATCCAGCGCCATGATACGCAGAGCGCATCTCCCCCTTCCTTATATAACCTTGATGCAGAAATCGGGGCATACTGCCGCACAATATCCACATAGCACGCACTTATTGCCATCCGGAGCAGCCTTGCCGTCGATCACCCGAATCGCATCGGATTTACACACTTCCACGCAGCTTCCGCACCCGCGGCACCAATCATGTACAAGCAGCCGTCGCTCTTTCCCTGCGGTGGCCTGTTCCAGATCTGCTGATGGCTCCAGGCCTTCAAACAGCGCTGCATTGTAATCGATTTCTGCTTCGGACTGCATCCCGACCGCCACCGACTTCACACCGGGCAGCGCCAGCGCCCAAGCAATGGCCTCACGCCTGTTACCGATCAGGTGTCCGCCCCCCAGTGGTTTCATTGCGTAGACTCCCCGCCCGGTGCTTGCCAGGTTTGCAATGGCTTCCACCATCTCATCCCGCTTGCCGCCCTGGATGCCGAGACCTCTCATGTTGATGAGAGGGTGCACCACCTGGATCTCCGGAAACCGGAGTGCAGCGCGAGCAGCTTCCACAGAATGGGTAGATAAGCCCACCGCACCGATCAGGCCGCGCTCCTTTAAACGGATCAGATGCTCCACAGCTTCCCAATGACCTCTGATTGTATGGATGCTCTCCTGCTCATGAAGAAGGAAAACATCGATATAGTCACGCCCGATTCCTTGAACCGCTTTGAGGAAGGATTCCTCCGCCGTCTCACGGTTCCACGCATAGGATTTGGTCGCGATCACAGCCTTGGGGCACTCCTCCAGTAGCATTCTGATGTGTGGATAAGTGCCATAAAGCTCAGCTGTATCAAAAAAAAGAATGCCCTTCTGCAGGGCATGTATCAAAAGCCTGCCGCCTTGCGCCACGGATAGATTCCGTTGCAGAGGCCCAATGGTCAGCGTTCCATAGCATAGCCGACTAACCGTCAGGCCGGGCAGCAGATCCAGTTGTTCCAATGTTTATTTACCGGCCTTTTCGTCCAGCGATTTCAAATAGAAGCGCACCAGCTCTTCCAGAATTTCATCGCGTTCCAATCGCCGGATCAGGTAGCGTGCGTTGTTATGGCTGGTCACATAAGTGGGGTCTCCGCTCATGATGTAGCCAACCAACTGGTTGATCGGGTCATATCCCCGCTCCTTAAGCGCTGCGTACACACTAGACAGTATCTCAGATACCGTTTCCACTTCGCGCTCTGGCCTGAACTGCATGGTCTTGTCCATATCAAAGCCCATAAGGGGTCACCTCCTCGGCTTTTGTCTATTATACAAAGATTTACCAGCCATTGCAATCGAATACAAGGCAATTGCTGGCATTTATGGCATTTGCTATCATGCGTATGCAAATGACAGTAATCCTGCCAAATGCCAGATGTCTATCAGAAAAGACCCTTTACATTCCCGTCGCTGTCAATGTCGATCGTTTCCGCAGCGGGGATCTTTGGCAAGCCAGGCATCTTCATAATATTGCCTGATTGAGCTACAATGAAGCCTGCACCGGCAAGAAGCTTGATGTTCCTCACCTTGAGTGTAAAGCTCTCCGGGGCACCAATGGCTTTGGCATCATCGGAAATTGAGTATTGCGTCTTAGCCATACAGATGGGCAAGCTGCCATATCCGGCGGCTTCCAGAGCCACGGCTTCCGCCTCTGCTGCAGGTGAATACTCCACCGCAGCGCCGTGGTACCAATTCCTGACAAGCAAATTAATCTTGTCGCGGATTGGCAGATCAACATCATACACAAACCGGGACTGAGTTTCCTGCGCCACTGTGGCTACAATCTCCGCCAGCTCAATAGCCCCTGCCCCGCCTTCGGCCCACGCGGTGCACCGGCACGCTTTTACACCCAGGTTTGCGCAGCCTTGCAGAATCACCTGCTGTTCCTCATCGGTATCTCCATTGAAGTGGTTGATCGAAACCACTACCGGTAAACCAAGGCTCTTCAGGTTTCCAATATGGCGCTCCAGATTGCACATGCCACGGCGCACCGCATCAGCATCCGGTGTCTTCAACTCATCCTTTGCCACCCCGCCATGGAATTTTAGCGCCCGCACTGTGGCAACAATTACCACTACTGAGGGCCATATGCCAGCGGCGCGGCACTTGATATCCAAGAACTTCTCCGCGCCCAAATCGGCGCCGAAGCCGGCTTCCGTCACAACCCAGTCTGCCGAGGCCAAAGCAGCCGTGGTTGCGATGATGCTGTTACAGCCATGGGCAATGTTGGCAAATGGGCCGCCATGCACATAAGCCGGTGTGCCCTCCAGCGTCTGGATGAGGTTGGGCTGGATCGCCTGCTGCAGCAACACCGCCATTGCGCCGTGAGCGTTTAGCATCGCTGCTGTGACAGGGTTACCCGAGGAATCCTTTGCTACAACAATACGGCCTAGCCTCACCTTCAGGTCCTCAAGATCGGAGGCCATACATAATACCGCCATTACTTCAGATGCTGCAGTGATGTCGAAGCCATCATGTCGTGGCACGCCGTTGTTTTTTCCCAGACCGCACTCAATCTGGCGCAACTGGCGATCATTCATGTCCATCGCCCGCCGCCAGGTGATTGTTTCCGGGTCAATGCCGAGCACATTCCCCTGAAACAGGTGGTTGTCCAACATGGCTGAGAGCAGGTTGTTCGCTGCGGTAACCGCATGGATGTCGCCTGTAAAGTGCAGGTTCAACTCTTCCATTGGCACCACCTGAGCATAGCCACCGCCTGCGGCACCACCCTTCACACCAAAGACCGGGCCCAATGAAGGCTCCCTTAGTGCGATTGCCACTCTTCTGCCGGTGCGGGCAAGGCCATCGCCCAAGCCAACAGAAGTGGTTGTTTTCCCTTCTCCTGCTGGTGTGGGATTGATAGCCGTAACCAAAACGAGTTTGCCTTTGCGCCTGTTGGCTTGAAGGCTCTTTACAGAATCCAGCGACACCTTGGCGATATAATTACCGTAGCGGATCAGATCTTTCCTGCCAATCTCAAGTTTTCGGGCGATCTCATCAATTGGCTGCATGCATGCCGCCCGGGCAATCTCAATATCTGAAAGCATATACCCTCCTGTGGACTAATCCACCTATCAATAGGGCGGGCCGAAGCCCGCCCATTGTATTCCCATTTGCTCGTCGAGTCATGCGGAAGTGGCTAAATATCCAGATATTCGACCTGCTCCGGCGCGTTCAACCATTCATCCATGCCTTCGGTCATCACACCAGTGAAATTCTCATTGGCGTATTCTGCGAGGATTTCGATCTCGTCAAACACAGAAACAGTGGCATCACACAAAGTGGCCACAGCGTCCCGCACCTCCGCGAAACTCCTTGGCTTCAGATGGTTGAGCACATCAATCAACTTTCTGCTGTCATCGGAAGTGACCATCAGGAAGTAGTACGAAGGGATTGAAACCGTGTAATCCGCTTCTACAAACTCTTCGCCTTCCGGCAAGTTGGCCATGAAGGCTTCTTTTTCCTCGTCGGAGAGCTGAACATAATTCTCATCATAGAAACTGGGGTGCAGCTTTTGAAACACACAGATATCCTGCTTGCCCATCAGCCGCCTAAAAAAACCGCACTGTAACTCAATTACTCCAACTACATCCTCCATTTCGTCCACGGCCTTATAGCCCTGCACGCAGGAGAACTCAAAAAGCTGGTAATACTTTTCTAAATTTGCGGCCATCTGGCGCATCAGCCTGCCTGGCAATATGTCCCTGTCTTCGGGTGCCGTTATCAGGCAGGCGTTTTGTTCCATCTTGAAGTCGCACTTATTCTGCATCAATCTCTCCAGCGGAATCCACAGCGAGACATCTTTTCATAAAGTTAATAATACAAACACACCATTGGGCATGTCAAGCGCTTTGTTGAAAATTGGGGTAGGCCTGTATAATTTTGCCGCATCGAAACATGAACAGAAAAGTCGATGGAAGCCGCAATACGCGGCTCCCATCATGCAAAGGAGTTATTCAGTTATCAGGCGGGGTGTCCATTCTGATCGCTAAGACTCTAGTTTAAGGATTACCTGTTTTTCAGCGAATTCTCAGCCATTTCGATGGCTGTCTGGACCATTCTGCCACAATCACGAGAGGAAACGGATCCCCATCCCTCTCTGCTTACGGTGCCTTCCACGCCCATTTGCCGGGCAATCTCCTCTTTCAGAGATTCCGACATCACTTTATGCCTTGTCGCCACGGTTGAACCTCCTTCGCTCCGCGGTACTTCCACCGGTTATTCACCGGTATTCTTTCCGCTGCGATTAGTTTGTCCACCACCGCCACTTTCATTGAGGAAATCAATGTTATTTTTTCAATTTCTTCGGGTCAATTTTATTCTCGGTGCCATTGAGCAGACGGATGATGTTTTCACGGTGCTTCCATAAAATCAAGGCAGCTACTAACGCAGAAAAAACCCCGAAATGCCAGCCTACTGCTGGGATTAGGAACCCGCACAGCGGCGTCAGCGCAAGACTTAAAACAGAACCCAGAGAGACATAACCTGTTGCAAACATCAGTCCAAGCGCAATCAACAGCATTACCACAGTGGCCAACGGCTGCAGTACAAAGAACATACCAAGCGCTGTGGCCACGCCCTTCCCGCCTCGAAAACCCAGCAGCATCGGGAATGTGTGCCCAACCACAACCATGAAGCCGGCAAGATAAGCCGCATAAGGAGCCGAGGATCCGTTGCTTGTGTGCCGGTCAACCACGAGCATAGCGATCAAAGTGGGCACAACGCCCTTCAGCACATCGAGCAGAAAGGTAAGCAGCCCGGCTCTCACTCCAATGCTACGCATCACATTGGTTGCTCCCGCATTGCCGCTGCCTGTCTCACGAATATCTTTGCCGGTCACAGTGCGGCTGATCAGCAATGCAGGAGATAAGCCCCCAAAAAAGTAGGCCGCCACAGCAATGGCAACGGTGATCCATATCTGTGTAGTGTTCATGATTCCTGCTCCTGCCTGCTTTTGCACACAAGTTTGATCGGTGTACCGGTAAAATCAAACGTCTTCCTGAGGTGGTTCTCCAGATATCGTTTGTAACTGTCTTTCATCAAATCTGCGTCATTGGTGAAAAGTGTGAATTCCGGCGGGGAAATCCCTGTCTGCGTGGTGTAATATATCCGCAGCCTGCGTCCGTTCACTGACGGTGGATCCATGGCAGTCACTGCGTCTCCGATTACGTCATTGAGCAGACCCGTTGTGATCCTTTGCCTCGAGTTTTGATAAACCTGATCCACAAGCTCCATGAGCTTGTGCAACCTCTGACCGGTCTTCACAGAGACGAAAAGAATCGGCGCATAACTCATGAAAACGATCTGGGACCGCATGTCGTTGACATACTGGCCTACCGTGGAATCGTCCTTATCAATTAAGTCCCACTTGTTCACCAGCAGAACAGCCGGCTTTCCAGATTCCTGCACATATCCGGCGATCTTTGCATCCTGCTCGCTCACTCCAGTCTCGGCGTCTACCATCAGAAGCGCAACATCGCTGCGCCGTACGGCAGACAATGCTCGAATCACAGAAAAACGCTCAAGTGACGCCTGCTCTATACGGGCTTTTCGGCGAATACCTGCTGTATCTATGATCACATATGGCTTCCCGTCATGAATAAACGCCGTATCAATAGCGTCGCGGGTAGTACCCGGTACGTCACTGACGATGGTGCGGTCCTGCCCAAGGATTCTATTTACAAGGGAGGATTTGCCGGCGTTTGGCTTACCCACCACCGCGATGCGGATGGCCCCGTCACCTTCGCCATCGTCCTCTACAGCCTCAACCTTTTGGATCACAGCGTCCAATACGTCACCAGTACCAAGGCCGTGCACGGATGAGATCGCCATCGGCTCGCCAATGCCAAGTTCATAAAACTCATACATCGCGTCTTCACGAGTAGCATTATCCACCTTGTTCACGACCAACAGCACAGGCTTCTTAATCCGGCGTAGATAGTCTGCCACATCGTGATCCTCGCCGGTCAGACCTTCACGCCCATCTACAAAAAACAATATGAGATCAGCGGTTTCCGCAGCCAACTGGGCCTGCGTGCGCATCTGGCGCTTGATCAGATCTTCGCTTTCCATTTCAATGCCACCGGTATCCACCAGCGTGAAACGGCGCCCCATCCACTCGGCATCGGCATAGATCCTGTCTCGGGTCACGCCGGGCACATCCTCCACGATGGAGATTTGTCGACCGATGATGCGGTTAAAGAACGTTGATTTCCCAACGTTTGGCTTTCCGACGATCGCTACGATCGGTTTCTTAGTCAATTGGTTCCTCCAAACCGCAGGCTACAAATGCCAGCGCTGCCCCGTCACAGGCCACCACCCGCACGGGGGTATTGATTCTCTGGGATAATTCCATTACTGTCAATCCATCCAGGAAGACATCTTCCCCGCTTTTCAACGCTGCCTGGGGTACAAGCAGCTCATCACCCAAAACCATGCTGGTTGCGGCCTCGGCAATGTCGTCGCCGCACAGCAATCCAGCCACTGTAATCTGAGGGCCGAACAGCCTGTTCTCCACCTTCAACACGTTAACCCGGAGACCGGAAACGATGCATTCCATCTCCAAAGCAAGTTTCTCCATGAGCCCGAAAGCCGATACACCAGTAGCGATTGTCACAATCCGGGGCCGCTCCAAACTACGGGGTAAGTCATTTCTGGCCCACTCAAATTCATCCAGCAACCCGCTGATGAGCCCCACACCGTTTGCCAGCTGGGGTGTATGCTCACCATCCCGGTAACGTACGGGTGGCAGTCCGGCCCGTTCCACCATCTCATCAGATACATAAGCAAAACGGATGCTACGCTCGGCAAGGCAGGACTCAGCAAACTCATGCACGATCCCGACCACAGAGAGCGCGTCCTGCCGCCCAACCGGTTTCAGGTCAGCCAACCCGCCGCGATGGCCGGTCAAACCGACGGGAACCACAGCTACAGTCCGCACAGAGGGATACAAGCTGTACAGATCGGCCAGAGTCCGGCGCAGCACAGTATCATCATTGTGACCGGGCACGAGCACAACCTGGCAATGGATTGCGATTCCTGCCTCGGACAATCGGCTAAGCTGATCCATAATTTGACCGGCACTGCGGTTTCCCATCATGGAGGCTCGCACATCAGGATCGGTGGCATGCACTGAGACGTAGAGCGGCGAAGGTGCCCGTTTGCACAATCGCTGAAACTCTCGCTCTGACAGGTTGGTCAGCGTGATATAGTTGCCAAATAGAACACTGTATCGCCAATCATCATCCTTGATATAGAGGCTCTCGCGCATGTCGCAGGGCATCTGATCTACAAAGCAAAACTCACAGCGGTTGGCACAGTGCTTCTCATCGGGATATAACCCCTCCAGATCCAGGCCAATCGGCTCATCGGCACTCTTGCGTACGATATACGTTTGCCGATTACCACCATTGTCAACCGCTATCTCAAGCTCAGATTGGGCAGAAAACCAGTTGTAGTCCACAAAATCAAGCACCGGCTCGCCAGAGATGGAAGACAGTGTGCCGCCGGGCTTGACGCCCGCCTTTTTCGCCGGCCCATACACGCCAGCAATGCGTAAACCCATGTTTTTCCGCCTGTGTCGAAGTAGATATATTATCATGGAAAGTACAGCTAAAGTCAAGGCAGGAGCTTTGAACATTGTTTGAACGGCTAACAAACCAGTATCCCTGTCCTCAGTTCTGTGCAGACTGGTGATGCCAATATTTGTTTGACTTTAACGGGGTGCTACTATATCATACCCTTGACGAACACATGGAGTGATTGGATGAACGTTGTCATCATGATCCCCTCTCTCAATCCGGATCAAATGCTTCTGCAGGTTGTGGATAGCATCAGAAAAGAAGGCTTTGAGCGCTTCCTGATCATCAATGACGGCAGCAGGCAAGAATGCCTGTCGGTGTTTGACGAACTGGAGCGTTCCGGCTGCACAGTGATCCATCACGCAGTCAATTTAGGGAAAGGCCGAGCGCTGAAGACAGGCTTCAACTATACGTTGAAATATATGGACGACGCTGCCGGCGTGATCACCTGCGACGCTGACGGCCAGCATGAGCCATCCGCAATCCGGGTGGTTGCGGACACAATGCTTGCGAACCCCGATCATGTGGTGCTGGGTGTGCGCAAGTTTTTTGAAGCAAGAGTGCCGGCACTCAATCTTTTTGGCAACACCATCACCCGGCTGGCGTTTGTATTGTTGACGGGGCTTGCCTTTGGTGACACTCAATGTGGCTTGAGAGCGTTCCCGATGAAGGTGTTGCCGGTCTTGATGGAAACCGCAGGCGAGCGTTTTGAATATGAGAATGTGATGCTGCTGGATTTCCGCACGAAGCATATCGATTATGTCGAAGTGCCAATGCGCGCTGTTTATGAAACAGTGCAGCATGGCAAGATTTCACATTTCAACAAGTTGCTGGACCCTATCCGCATCTACAAGAAATTGCTTGGTTTTGCTATATCGCCAATAGTCTGCGGGCTCCTGGCTTCGATGCTGTTTATGATGCTGGTGCCTTACGTTAATGGCGCAAGTGAAGTGACTTGGATCGCCAGCGTGTCCGCGTTGGTGGGCTTGCTTGCGTTATGGTTGGTCTCCCCCGCCCGCCATGCTGCTGTGTCCGCTGCGATGGCCATCGGGGTTACGCTACTATGCACGGGGTTTGTGTGGCTGCTGAACGGCATGTTAGGCCTGCCCCCCATTGGCGCTTGGTGGCTGATGGCAATCCCTGTGGGGCCGCTGGCATATGCTGTATGGCTGCATGCCCGTTATGGCAGGAAACCCACCCGCACGAAGAGATAGTCACCTTCTCATTTCACATACAGCATATTTCCGGCCGGAATGACTTCGCCCCTTGCCAGGCGGGTGAACCCGGCTTTTTCCAGCACTCTTTGTGATGGCCTGTTGTCTGAGCGCACCATGCCATAAATTCGATCAAGAGCAAACTCTTGCTTGATCCAGTCGGAAAAGGCCGTTACAGCTTCGGAAGCATATCCATGCTGCTGGTAGCGCTGCCCGATTGCGTAACCGATTTCCACTCCCTGGGAGATCCTGCTCAAGCCCACATGGCCGATCAGTTCACCGGTTTCTTTTTTATCAACCGCCAGTACATATGGCAGTTCCCGCGTATTGTACTGTAAAGCCAAATTAGCCAAAGCCTTTTCCGCTTCCATCAGATTTGCGTATACCTGGTCCGGAAGCCACCTGCGGTAATCTTCCTCCTGACTCAAGTGCCAAACCGCTTCAGCATCGTGCATTGTAAAATACCGAAAAACAAGCCGCGATGTTTCCAACAAGTGCATAATCCATCGCCTTTCTGCACAGTATACCATCAAATAGAAAAGGCGCCGCTTTGCAGCAGCGCCGTGGAGAGACGAGAGCTAAAACTTCTTCACCGAATAGTCGCGGAATGGTTGAGACATGTTGGACATGATGTATTTGTCGTAATCTTCCAATGCTTTTCCGGTGCCAATGGCCACACAGGAAATAGCATCTTCCGCCACATAGCATGGCACCCTGGTGTGCTGCTGGATACGCATGTCCAAGCCATAGAGCAACGATCCGCCACCGGTCATCACGATGCCGTGGTCATAAATATCTGCCGATAGCTCTGGGGGTGTGCGTTCCAGCACACTGTGGACGGCTTCCAGCACGGCTTGGACCGTTTCCTCCAGTGCCTCCACCATCTCATCAGCACTGATCGTAAGTGTCTTGGGGAGGCCGGATATGAGGTTGCGGCCAGTGACTTCCATATATTGCGGTTCTTTGCGCTGATATGCCGAACCGATGTTGATTTTCATGTCCTCGGCTGTGCGCTCACCAATCAGGAGATTGTGTTTCTTCCTCATGTACCTGACGATGGCATCGTCAAACTTGTCGCCTGCAACTTTAATGGATTCAGATACAACCGCGCCGCCCAGTGAGATGACAGCAATATCGGTCGTGCCGCCGCCAATGTCCACAATCATGCTGCCGTACGGCTTGCTGATGTCAATCCCTGCACCAATGGCCGCTGCGATCGGTTCCTCAATCAGAAAGGTCTTGCTCGCACCAGCGTCAAGCGTCGCTTCCTTGACTGAGCGCTTTTCCACCTCAGTAACACCACTGGGCACACAAACCATGACCCGTGGCTTGAAAAACAACCTGCGGCCGACCACCTTGTTCAGAAAATGCCGGAGCATCATTTCGGTATAGCCATAATCGGAAATCACGCCTTCACGTAAAGGGCGGACCGCCACAATGTTTCCAGGTGTGCGGCCAAGCATCCTGCGGGCGTCTTCCCCCACAGCCAGCAGGCGGCCATTTGTCTTATCTATGGCGACTACAGATGGCTCGCGAAGAACAATCCCCCTGCCTTTCACATACACCAACACGCTGGCTGTGCCAAGGTCAATCCCGATATCCTGGACACCCCACATATATTCACATACCTCATTTCTGTATACAAGCGGCTGTGATCAATACATATCCACTTCTGATATATTCTAATCTTTCGCCGATTGCTCGTCAATCAAAAATCTCTGAAACATACGGAAAATCTCTTTTGGCCCGGTGTTGACCCGAGCCAAAAGAGTTGTTTTTCATGCTTCACTTCGTGATAAAGTATGGTTCCGGGTTCTTGGGCGTGTCTTTCGACCAAACCTCGAAATGCAGATGTGGATCTTCGGTGGCTTCACAGGAAGCTGTGTTGCCAATCTGACCGATTAGCTCTCCGGCTTCGATGGTATCGCCCTTTTTCACTGTGGTTGTGTTAACCAGACCTGCATAGATGCACATGATATCATTATCACTCTTGATCTTAACGCAGTTGCCCAACAACGGATCTTTGTAAGTGCTTTCAACAGTACCCTTGAGCGATGCGACGACATCGTCTCCGATTTTCCCGGCAATGTCAACGCCGAAATGCGTGGACCATTGGTTGAGCGTTTTCATGAATACCAGATTGTCATAGGCAAACTTCTTGTTGATGTTGCCTTTTACCGGTTTAATCATGTCTGGCATCAATTTGGCTGCAGCTGATGCTTGTGGTGACGGCATGGCGGACTTAATTGCGTCAAGCAACTGCTGCGACTGATTGTTTGCAGCAGGAGCTACTTTGGTCGCCGTGGGCTTCGGGGTGGGCGTTGGCTTGGCACCCATCAGGTTGCCATCGGTAAACAGCCATGTGCCTGCCACGATCGCAGCACAGGCAAACAGCGCTACCGCGATGCCGTATCTGTTCATCAGTTTCTTCATGCGGCCCCTCCGCCCATCGGTAGGTTTCTTTTCATTTGATTTGTTTTCCATCTTCATACCTCCTGTGGTGTATTATTTCCACTAACGGCATGAAAATACGGATTATGAAAGGTTTTCTTTTCATGATTCCAACAAAGTACGATAAGAACTTGTATCAGAGTGTGATAAGACCCTCAGTTTTATACGACTTGGCTACAAAACTGATAAAGTACTGTCTAGTTCATGCCCGCAATTTCTACCCCTGTGTAGTAATATTTAAGAATATCTACATAGTTGTTTCCTTCACGGGCCATCGCTTCCGCACCATTCTGGCTCATGCCCACGCCATGGCCATAACCCTCAGAGGTCACAATCACTGAGTATCGATTGAAAGTAATCGAAAAATTTGCTGAGCGGATATCGACAAGCCGACGAAACTGCACACCGGAGATTGTGACTTCGCCCAACTTCAGCACCTTCACCCGACCGGAAGGGAACCTGCTTGATACAACAATCTGCTTTTCCAATTGCTGCGCCTTCAGCTCTGCTTTAGGATATGCCTTGTTGATCGTGGATGCAAACCATGCTCGGTCAAACTCTTCCTGGGACAGAAGGCTGGTAACCGCACTCTCGCCGGGGCTCGGCACGCTTCGCAAATACGGAAGCACCTGGGAATAGACGTTTTCAACATCCTCGGTGTATCCGGCACTTGAGGCATGAAAAAGTACAAGGATAGGTTTATCTTCATATGTGATGATTTTCCCTGCTGTCTCCTGCACGGCTACCAACAGCTTTTTCGAGTATTTGCCATAGTCGGTTTTCCATTTGGCTTTCTGCTCGGCCTCCGTCAAATAAGCCTGGCAATGACCGGAATCATCGCAGATATCAGCACCGGGGTTTCTCGAACAACCACCATGCATGATTTTATATACAGCCAGGGTCCTCGCTGCGACTGCCTGTGCTTTCAACGCTTCTATGGAAAAGGATGCCGGCATCTCTGCCGCCAGCACGCCTGTGACATAGTCTTCCAGACCCATCTCTATGATTTCTCCATCCACAGCCACCTTGAGTGTGGTTTGTTCATGGATTTCAGTTAGACTCAATATTGGAGGCCCTGAATCTTCAAAAGGATTAGCCGGCTCCATATCTTGGAGCCGGTGGATGTCGTTATAACCAATGCGCATTACGACCATCACGAAAATGCCCGCCAGCAGCGAACAGATCAATAGCTTTTGCAATGCTCTTCTGCCGTTCATATTCCCCCGCATCCATGGTTTGTATATGTATATCCGGATGCGTGGTCGATATGACACAAGGATGCTTGCTCAGGGCTGAACCTCCACGATGCCGCCAAGCGCGCGGAGCTTCCCAGCGAAATCCTCATATCCTCGGTCGATGTAGTCACTGTGGGTGACGTGTGTCTCTCCATCAGCCACCAGGCCGGCAAGCACTAGCGCCGCACCGGCTCTGAGGTCAGTGGCCTTGATGGTCGCCCCATACAGCTTGCTCACTCCTTCAATCACGGCGCTTCGTTCCTTAATGCGGATTTCAGCGCCCATACGGTTGAGCTCAGGCACATGCATGAACCGATTTTCAAACACAGTCTCCGTAATCACCGAGACCCCTTTGCAAAGTGCGCAAAGCACCATTGCCTGCGGCTGCAAGTCGGTCGGGAATCCGGGCCAGGGCATCGTCTTGATGTCTACCGCTTGGGGCCTCCATGCCCCACGCACACGGATGGAGTTGCTTTCTTCCCACACATCGGCTCCACCTTCACGGAGCTTTGCAGAAATTGGCCTCAGGTGTTCCGGTACCGCCCGTTCCAGCGTCACATCACCGCCAGTCAAGGCTGCCGCTACCATTAGAGTACCGGCCTCAATGCGATCAGAAATGGGTGTGTATTCGCAACCGCGCAGGCGGGCCATCCCTCGGATACGGATCATATCAGTGCCGGCACCCTGTACTTTTCCGCCCATAGCATTGATGAAGTTGGCCAGGTCCACAATCTCCGGTTCACGGGCTGCGTTGATCAGTACTGTCTCCCCTTCTGCCAACGAAGCGGCCATGATGATGTTCTCCGAGCTGCCCACGCTTGGGTAATCCAGATAAACAGCCGTGCCCTTCAACATGGAGCCTTCTGCGACCAACGAGCCCTGGCAGGTCTTGATTGTGCTCCCTAAGGCATGGAAACCCTTTAAATGGAGATCCACCGGCCTGGTGCCGATGTCACAGCCACCGGGCAGCGGCACTTTGGCCCGGCCAAACCGCGCCAGCAGCGGGCCCATTAGTAAAAAGGAAGCTCGCATTTTCTGTACCAGCTCATCAGGCGCTTCTCTGGAAGTGATATTGCTGCAATCGATTCTGGTTTCCTCATCGGAGGCGGTGATCTTCGCGCCCACAGAGACCAGAAGATCAAGCATGATTCTCACGTCCGTCAGGTTGGGAACTTTATGAAGCGTAACTTCCTCGCTGGTCAAAAGGCAGGCTGCAAGAATGGGGAGCATACTGTTTTTGGATGTGCTCAGTTCTACCGTGCCCGACAGCGGCGGGCTTTTTTTCACGATATAATTACACATAACGTCTCCCGCTGTAATATAACAGGCGAAAAAGCCCGTCCATTAGCATTCTTGCCAGCGGATGGGTTCGTATACTTTGGGATCATTGCCTGAATTGGTGACGGTATCATGTTTAAGAAAATCACAACATCAAAGGGAGTGGCTGGCAATTTTGAATCAAACAAAGAAAAAGACGGGGTTCGTATTTACCCCGGCTTTTCACAAATTACTGGCCTCTGATTATCTCTTTAGAAGAATACTCCGGAAGAACTCGGCACCGCGCAGCAGATTGATTTTTGAGATGCGCTCGTTGGTGCCGTGTGTCATTTTAAGTTCCTCCTGGCCGATGAGAAACGGTGCGATGCGGTAGATATTCTCGCACACCGGCTCATACATACAGGAGTCAGTGCCGCCTATCATCAGATAGGGCGCGACCGCCACACCGGGATACATCCTCTCCAAGGTCTCCTTGATCAGGCGGTAGCCGTCGGTATCGATGGGCGATTCATTGGATGGGTTTTTGCCCTTCATCGGCTCCACCACCACCCGGTCGTCGGCGATAATGCCGCGCAGCCGCTCTATTTCCTCCTCCATCGTATCACCCGGCAGCAGGCGGACATTCACCGTAACTTCTGCCTTTTGCGGCAACACATTAGGCGCGGGGCTGCCGCTGGCCATCGTGACTGCGCGGGTGGTGCGAATCAACGCATTGGTGAGCGGTTTGGCAGAAAGAACCTTCAACAGCAGAGGCCGAAAGAGCCACAGGTTGGCAAAAATCAGCCTCTGGCCAAATGCCATGCGCTGCCCGGCTGTCAGCAGCATCGTCTCCACAGTGCCAATCAGGCGGGCCTTGGCTTGCGATTGCTCGATTCTTGTAACAGCACGGGCCAGGATGCCCAACGCGGATGACTTGGGCGGCTGGCTGGAGTGTCCTCCATCCTGTGTGCAGGTCAGCCGCACATCCATATAGCCCTTTTCCGCTGTGCCGACAACAGCCACCAGGCCATCCATACCCAGCATTTGCTTGCCGGGGATCACTACGCCGCCTTCATCCACGATCAGATCCAGCTTGATGCCACGAGCCCGCAACAGCTCCATGGTGCTCTTTGCACCGCTGTTATCGGCGCTCACAATTTCTTCGTTGTGGCCAAAGCACAGATAAACATCGCTCTGAGGTTGGAAACCTTCAGCCAACAAACCTTCCACCGCTTCCAGTACGGTGATCAGGTGCCCTTTCATATCAATCGTGCCGCGGCCCCATACTTGGGTGTCATCGATATGGCCGCTATACGCGTCATAAGTCCAATCATTCTCGGTGCCAGGATTCACTGGAACCACATCCTGATGGGCCAGCAGCGCCGTTAGCTTGCTCCCACCCTTGCCCGACCACTTGAGCAGCAGGCTGTAATCCTTCACGGTCTCCCATTGCAGGCGTGAGGCTACAAGAGGATAGCTGGCTTTCAAGTACTCCTGCAGACCGAAAAATTGAGAGCCGTCTATCCGCTCCTGCTCGGGGAAGGAGATGGTCTTGAACCGGATCGCTCCGGATAAGCGCTCCGCTACAGCTTCAGCGTCACCGGTCACCGGCGCCGGTTCACAATCTGGTGCAACCGGCACGGAAAATCGAGCGGCGCGAATCAGCAGCACCGCAATCAGGATTCCGAGTAGGGCAGCAATGACAAGAATGATTTCCATAGCGCCTCCTACAGGATGCCCTTTTTGTACATCACACGGCCAGCAGCGATGGCGATGATCGCTGCTACCGGTATCATAATCCCCAGCATGCTAACCGGAATAAACGCGAACGCAATGAGCATCGCAACCGATGGCACGATGGAGAGCTTCCAGTTCTTCATAATAATTGACACACCCAGCGCCCCACACAGTGCCGGGATCACATTGTCAAACGCCGGCTTGAGCACTGGGTTGGTGAGCACTGGCTGCAGTGGTAGAAGCAACACGACACCAATCACGATCAACAGCGTCGTCACAATGCTGGATGTCGCGACAGCCAACGTGGAAATTACCTCACCCTCAGCGGACCCAGGCTTTGTGTCAGTGATGGTCATTGCATTATAGGCGCAGGGGATCTTGAGGTTGGTAATGTTGCCGGTAACAAACGCCAGATAGGTGCCATTGGCACCGATCATTGGGGCATAAGTGATCACTTCAATGATGCCAACTGGCAGATAGACAAGACAGACAGAAAGGATGCCCTTCATCAAACCGCCAATCGGCGGCCAGACGTTGAAAAAAATGCAGGCAGACAGCGGCACAGCCAGCATCACGGCCACAGCGATAGCACACCAAGCACGGCCAATGCGATGAGTTGTCTCTTCAAAACTGACCACCTGCAGGGGCCTGGGCGCACCTGTTTTGATCTGGCTCATTTCAAACCCCTCCCATCAGCGTGCTGCACAGCACAGCGATCCCCATGGAGAGCACCATGCTCAGCGCCATGGAGAAATTTTCCATCCATGCCATCGGATGAAGCTTCTTGGAAAGCCAGGTAAACAAGCCCATGAGCCCTGCACTGGCAAACAGCGTGACAATCGGGATAAGAGCCAGCGCATTCCCGGGGTTTACTAAAAACACTTTTACCTGCGGCGTCACGATGCTCCCGAGGAAGGTAGCGATCATGCCCATAAACAGGGACGTAATGAGGATTTCTCCCCATTTACGGTCCTTCGTGTTGACCTTGTCCACACCCTTGAAAAGCTTCTTTAAGCCGAAGATCACAAACAACAAGCCCCAGATGATGCCGATCATCATCACCCACATCACGCCGGCAAAGACTCCCGCCGTCATGCCTGGGTCGGCAATGCCATTGACAAGGCCCATGGACTTAGCGGCGGTGTCTGCGGCGATCAGCTCATATGAAGCAGAACCAATCACCGATAGGCGCATCCAGGGCACCGGGATACCCAAGCCCTTCACCATTGTGACCAGCGCGATAATGATGGGCACCGACGGTACGATCGTGAACACGGCACTGGAGCGCACCGCCCGCAACATCTTGTCTTTCGGGATGCCGATCTCCTTGCCCCTACGCCAAGCCCGCACCAAAAAGAAGGCCGATTGCGCAAGAATAAACAGAACTGTGAGCACGCCAAGCCCATACAGCAGCGGGCTGTTGGCCACATCCAGGTATCCCATGAGCCCCTCCCCCTATTTCCGCATCTCTTCCAACGCGGCCAGCACCGCGTCCATTTCCTGATCTGTGCCCATAGACATTCGCACATACTCCCGAATTCGCTCCGGACTTTTGAAGTGTCGCACCAGGATGCCCCGCTGGCGCAGACCTTCGCAAATAGCTTCTCCGCTCAGATTGGGATGGCGGAAGAAGAGCAGATTCGCCGTGGAGGGCGTGACCTCAAACCCCATGCCGACCAACTCAGCCCTCACACGATCCCGCGTGGCGGCGACCTTGCGGCAGATGTCACGGCTATATGCATCGTCCAGGATCGCGGCAGTGGCTCCAGCTTGTGACATTGCGTTCATCGGGTAGGAGTTGAAGCTGTTTTTCACACGGATTACGCCCTCGATCAAATGGGGCTGCGCCATAATGATGCCGCAACGCAAACCGGCCAGTGCGTGTGATTTGGAGAGAGTGCGCACGATTGCCAGATTGGGGTGGTCCTTGAGCAAACCCACGGCGGTTTCATTACCGAAGCGCACATAAGCCTCATCCAAGAGCAACACCCGGTCAGGGTGGCGGTTCAGAAAGGCCTCAATCTGGTCAATGGGAATAAAGATGCCAGTTGGAGCATTGGGGTTGGGGAACACAGCACCGCAGGCAGGGATATCATACGCGTCCAGGTCGATGGAGAAATCATTCTTCAAAGGGATTGTCTGATAAGCGATGTCATATAGCCCGCAGTATACAGGGTAAAAACTATAGGTGATATCAGGGAATAGCAGCGGCAGATCACCGCCGAAGAATGCCTGAAAGGCGAAGGCCAACACCTCATCGGAACCATTGCCGCAATAAACCCAGTCAATGCCCGGCAGCCCTTCCACCTGCGCGATTGCGGCGCGGAGCGGTTCCATCTCTGGCAGAGTATACAGCCTAAGATCGCCACTGTTCGCCTTGGCAATGGCCTCTGTTACCCTAGGCGATGGGGGGTATGGGTTTTCGTTGGTGTTAAGTTTGATGTAGCGTTTGTCCTTTGGCTGCTCACCGGGCACATATGGCTTGATTGCATGAGCTTTCGGGCTTAGGAAATCCTTCATGTTGCAGTCCTTTATCAAGCTAAAATGATGTCTCTATACTACTCTTCTCTGCTCCGCGCCGTCAAGCCAGTATGGAGCAGCTGCCACTCCTCTCGCAGCATCGCATAAACCCAATCGTCGCACCACTCCCCCTCCATGAAATAGCTCTTGCGGAAATGGGCTTCCTGGCGGAACCCCAGCTTTTCCAACACAGCGGCAGACGAAGCGTTGCGTGGGTCCAGCGATGCGGTGACACGATGCTTCCCAAGAGTGTCAAACAGGTAGCCCAGAATGGCCCGCACCGCTTCGGTGGCGTAACCCTTCCTCTGATGATGCGGGGAGATTGTATACCCAATCTCCATCTGTGTCGAATCCGCAAGAAAATGCAGGCCGACATCGCCGATCATCGTGCCGCAATCTTTCAAGCAAACGGCTACCTGAAGCCATGTATCGGGAGTGCAAGGCGCAATACCACGCATTTTCCGAATGAATTGTTCCACCTCATAAAGAGATGTCGGCCGCCAGGTTTGGAAGCGAACCGCTTCAGGCATCTGCTTATAGGCCCAAAAAGCCTCCGCGTCTGCGGGTTCCAGCTGGCGGATGAGAAGGCGGTCAGTGTAGATTGATGAGAAGAATCTTTGCTCTATACCCATTAGGAGCACCTGGCTTTCTGGTACTTACCGTTATGAAAGAATCCTGGGTAAACGAAACCCCCTCCCCCAACCGGGGAAGGGGGTCACAAACAATTTTACTTAAGAAGCTCTGCCACATCCCGATAGCTCTGCTTGAGCGCCGGGTAGAGGCCTTTATAGATCTCATAATACTTCTGATAGACCGCGACGTTCTCCGCGATGGGCGCCTGGCGGCTGACCACCTTGATGGTGGCATCACAAGCCTCGGGCACGCTGGAGTAGATGCCGGTGCCCACGCCAGCCAGCAATGCCACACCCAGTGCACCGCCTTCGCTGGAGTTGATGGTGACGATGTCGGTCTCAAACATATCAGCCTGCATCTGCCGCCACAACGGGCTCCTGCCGCCGCCGCCAGAGGCACGCACTTCCGCAGAAGACATACCAAGGCTGCGGATCAGAGAAATGCAATCCCACAGGCTGTAAGACACGCCCTCCATGACGGCACGGATCATGTCCTGCCGGCGGTGGCGGGCGGAAAGGCCGAAGAACACGCCCTTGGCATAGGGGTCCAAATGCGGGGCACGCTCACCCATCAGATAGGGCAGGTAGATCAGGCCACCGCAGCCGGGTTCGGACTGCATGGCTTCCTGCGCCATGATGTTGTAGACATCGGTGCCGATGCGCTCGGCCACGGCCTTTTCCATGGCGCCGAATTCATTGCGGAACCATTGCAGTGAAAGGCCTGCGCCCTGCGTCACACCCATCACATGCCATGCGCCGGGCACGGCGTGGCAGAAGGTCTGCAGCCTGCCCTTGGGGTCTATGGCGATCTTGTCCATATGGGCAAACACCACGCCTGATGTACCGATGGTGCTGGAAATCACGCCGGGGCGCACGATGCCGTTGCCAACCGCGCCGGCAGCCTGGTCGCCTCCGCCGCCAGCAATGGGAAGGCCCTCCCACAGGCCTGTAAGTTTAGCGGCTTGCTTGGAGAGCTTGCCGGAGATCTCATAAGACTCATACACCTTTGGCATCCATTCATAGGGGATCCCCAGTTTATCCAGCACCTCACGGGACCACTGCCGCTTTGGCACATCCAAGAATTGCATGCCGCTGGCATCGGAGACTTCGGTGGCGTATTCACCGGTGAGCATGAAGCGGATATAGTCTTTGGGGAGAAGGACATGGCGGGTTTTCTCAAAGATTTCAGGCTGGTGGTTCTTCACCCACATCACCTTACCGGCGGTGAAGCCGGTGAGCGCCGGGTTTGCCGTGAGCTCGATGAGCCGTTCGGCACCAACCAACTCGGTGATCTGGTCGCATTCGGCCTGTGTGCGCTGGTCGCACCAGATGATGGAGGGGCGCAGCACGCGGTTTTCTCCATCCAAAAGCACCATGCCGTGCATCTGGCCGGAAAGGCCCATGCCCTTGATGTCGCGGGGGTTCACGCCGCTCTTTTTCACGGTTTCGGCAATGCTTCCGTAGGAAGCCTTCCACCAGTCCGCCGGGTCCTGCTCCGCCCAGCCAATGTGCGGCTGATACAGCGGGTATTCCCAGGTAGCGGATGCAACTGTGTTGCCCAGTTCGTCAAATAACACCGTTTTTGTGCCAGACGTGCCGATATCAATGCCCAACAAGTATGCCATTGGTACCCCTCCTTGAAATTGTTCGTCAATCTATTTCGACAACCCGTATGCCATTCCTTTTCAGAAGGGCAGCGGTTACGCCGTCGCCGGACCGGAGTGTTTTGGAAAATGTGCCGTCATAGACCCTGCCCACACCGCAAGAGGGACTTTTGGATTTTAACAGCACCTCGTCCGCACCGAGCTTTCTGCATAAATCCAGAGTAGCATGGGCTCCCTCAATGAACGCCGCAGTGACATTCTTACCATCTTCGCTCATTACCTTAGCCCGGCCATCCAGCACATCTTCGCCGCAGCCGCCCACGATTTCGGACGGAACCCTGGGTATCTTCAGACCACCCAGTGTTTCCGGGCAAAAAACACGGGCCTCCCCCGCCTTCACCAGCGCAGCCATTTCCCCATTGGGTCTGGACTGCCCGTCATACCGGCAGGGAATGCCCGCAAGGCAGGCGCTGACAAGCTTCATTTCACGCTCCTGATTTAGCCGTCATGCAGTATTTTACAGCATTGCCGGATAAATGCAACAGTGCAAATTGCCCCCGTCAGCGCCACTTGGTTTATGTCGTCACAGGATCTCCTGGCCCGGATAGAGCGGGAACCGGCGGCAGAGCTCCAGCACTTCGGCCTTCACTGCCTCCACCGCTTCTTCCTTGCCATCGATGATCTTTGTGATGAGCTCGGCGATTTTCTCCATCTCCGTCGTGCCCAAGCCACGGGATGTAACCGCTGGTGTGCCAATGCGCACGCCGCTCGTGATGGCAGGCTTCTCCGGATCGTTTGGGATTGCATTTTTATTAACGGTAATGTGGGCTTCGTCAAGCAACCGCTCGAGTTTTTTGCCGCTGATGCCACGGCCAATCAGGTTCAGCAGCATCAGGTGGTTGTCGGTGCCGCCGGACACCAGCTTCACACCACGGCTCATGAATGACTTTGCAAGCGCCTGGGCGTTATCGATGATATTCTGCTGGTATTGCTTGAACTCAGGTGACATGGCCTCCTGGAAGCAGACTGCCTTGGCGGCAATCACATGCATGAGCGGTCCGCCCTGCGTGCCTGGAAAGATGGCCTTATCCACTGCTTTGGCATATTCCTCTGTGCAGAGGATCATACCGCCACGGGGTCCCCGCAGTGTCTTGTGGGTCGTGGTGGTCACGAAATGAGCGTGGGGCACCGGGTTTGGATGCAGGCCGGCGGCCACCAGACCGGCCACATGGGCCATGTCTACCATCAGTAGAGCGCCGCAGGCGTCGGCCACTTCGCGGAACTTCTTGTAATCATAACTGCGGGGGTAGGCGCTGGCACCGGCCACGATCATCTTTGGCTTGTGTTCCATGGCCAGGCGCATGAGGTTGTCGTAGTCAATCCTCTCAGTATCATCGGTGACGCCATAAGGCACGATGTTGAAATACTTGCCGGAGATGTTCACGGGGCTGCCGTGGGTGAGGTGCCCGCCGTGGGCCAGATTCATGCCGAGAATCGTGTCGCCGGGGTTCAGCATCGCGAAATACACAGCAATATTCGCCTGAGCGCCGGAGTGAGGCTGCACGTTGGCATGTTCGGCGCCAAACAGCTTGCAGGCGCGGTCGCGGGCCAGGTTTTCCACCACGTCCACATACTGGCAGCCGCCATAGTAACGCTTGCCGGGGTATCCCTCGGCATACTTGTTGGTGAGGTGCGAACCAGCTGCCGCCATCACGGCGGGGCTCACAAAGTTTTCCGAGGCGATCAGTTCCAGATGGTCCCGCTGGCGGCCCAGCTCCTGCAGCATGGCTTCGGCGGTCTCCGGGTCGGTTTGGGCGATGAGTTTGAGATCCAACATTGGCGTGCCCTCCTATATAAAATTTAAACTTGACGAAAGAATAGAAAAAGCCTTCCATCCCCAAAGGGACGAAAGGCCATGCTTTCGCGGTTCCACCCTTTTTGGCCTTGCGGCCCACTCTGAAAACTCCCGCTCCGAAGCGCCTGACCGGGATCCCGCCGCCGGCTTCCACCTGCCCCGGCTCTCTCTTGCGCGGATAAACCCGATATTCTCCCCATCCATGCGGTATAACATTGGTACTATTGTACTTGCATGGTATGAAGCTGTCAAGGGATTGTATAATATGCAGTTTGCAGATAATCTATGAGCCCCTAAAGAGCTGCTGAGGATAGCAAGTTGAGATGATACGGTTCGGGTATTGAACCTACGCATCACCCTACCCTCCCTTATTAAGGGGGGATGCCCCCGCAGGGGCAGGGGGGATTTCCTCAGGCGAACATGTGAGTCAAGCGAGGCGGGACGGAGAGAGATTAAGCGGGCCGGGACAGAGCCCGGCCCCTACTGTCGGGAACTGGAGCTGGCCTATTCCTCGATTGCTGCTCAGCCAAGCAACACGGGACGTAGCCCCCAAACAAACCTATTGAAGCAACCTACCCAGCCGGGCAGCCCCTTCCTCATCCAGAACTACACCAAGCTTGACGTGCCCTTCCTCATATTGCTCGGACTTTACCTCGCCCAGCCGGTGCGCCATCGCAACGATGTCGCCCCTGTCGTATGGCACATCATATTCATACAGCTTTGTTTTTTTCGCGATCTGGCTTTCGACTTCCGCCTTTAATCGATCCAAACCTTGCCCGGTCGCGGCGGAGAGATCCACCCTGGGCGCTGAACCGGTATCAAAGTAGAGCGGTCCTTCCAGCCGGTCGATTTTATTAAGCACCACGATGCGCTGCTTACCCGCAGCACCCAGCGATTCCAGCACGCTCTCAGCGGTGCGGTATTGCTCCATCGCCTCCGGCGAGGAAGCGTCCACCACATGCATCAGCAGATCGGCGTGAAGCGCCTCTTCCAGCGTGGAGCGGAATGCATCAACCAGGTCATGAGGCAATTTCTTGATGAACCCAACGGTGTCGGTAAACAGCACCGGCATGGTTTCGAGCTCCACCCGGCGTGTGACCGGATCCAGTGTGGCAAAAAGCTTATCCTCCGCCAGTACATCGCTGCCGCTCAGAGCATTCAGCAGCGTGCTCTTGCCGGCATTGGTATAGCCGACAATTGCCACCGTTGCAATGCCGGCCTTTTCGCGCATCACCCGGCGCACGCCACGCTGCTTCTCCAGCTCCTTGACCTCGTGCTCCAGGTCGGTGATCCTGCTGCGGATCGCGCGGCGATCCACCTCAAGCTTGCTTTCACCGGGGCCTCTGGTGCCGATGCCGCCGCCCAGGCGGGAGAGCTCCGTACCGACTCCGGTGAGCCGGGGTAGCCGGTATTTGTATTGCGCCAGCTCCACCTGCAGCTTGCCCTCGCGGGAGACAGCACGACGGGCGAAGATATCCAGGATCAGCGTGGTGCGGTCGATCACCCGGCAACCCAGCGTTTCTTCCAGATTGCGGATCTGCGCGCCGGAGAGCTCATCATCGAAGATGAACAGGTTGGCCTCCAGTGATTGCTTCATTAATGCCAGATCTGCCGCCTTGCCCTGCCCTATGAACATGGCCGGGTCCGGCTTTGCTTTCTGCTGCAGCACCTTTTCCAGCACCGCCGCACCTGCTGTATCGGCCAACCGTTCCAGTTCGTCGATAGACTCTGTGCTATCCAGCCCAACCAGGATCGCCCGCTCCTCGATTTGCTCCATTGAGGTGATGACACGGGCTGCCTGTAAAATGCGCTCATCGTTGTGCCGGATGCGCTCCAGCAGATCTCCCTGTGGGATTGCGCTGACGGCGTATGGGCCCAGCCGCTCCAGGATATAGTCGCCGTTTGGCTTGATGTCTTCCAACAAGCCAATCTCCATGCCGGTGGTCTTGCCATCACGCACCCCAAGCGATGCCATCGCATCAAAACGCATGCGGTAAAGCGCTGCGACGTCCACGCTGGATAAGCCCGGGTTACCGTCTGGATGGGTATGAATGCAGCGCACACCGGTGAGCCTCCGCTTACCGCGCCGTACCCGAATGTCAGGCAGGCTCACACGGTCATGCTGGCCCACGATCACTTCCATCACCATGCCGTCTCGGGCGATGTAGACCATCACCTCGCGGTTGATACGGCTGGTGAAGTCAGCTATTGCATTCATTAGTGGCTCAGAAACAAATTGGTGCCGGAGCAGCTCCATGTCCATCTGGAACAGTTGCTCCATTTCCTCCAGCACAGACTGGCGGATGCCTTTGATATTCCCTTTGATTTGTATTGTGTCGTTCATAAAGCCTCGTTCCCCCGGCGGAGGCTTGCCCCGTCGGATGTATTATTGAGCAGTTCGGTCATGTTTGATGCGGTTCTTCATCGCGTGGCACCTCCTTTCAGGGTTTCGGAACAAAAAGCTGCCCGGGTGGGCAGCTTTTGTTTGTGACATTTGTAGCAGACGATTATTCTTCGTCTTCTTCCTCAACCTTCTTAGCCGACTCGATCACCTTCTGGGCGATGTTGGCCGGGGCTTCCTCATAGCGCTCAAAGTTGAGCTCAAAGCTGCCCTTGGCCTGTGTCATCGACCTCAGATCGGTGGCGTACTTGCTCATTTCCGCCTGCGGCACCTCGGCCACAACTTGCTGCAAGCCACCGTCTATGGGGTTCATGCCCATGATGCGGCCGCGACGGCGGTTGAGGTCACCGATGATATCGCCCATGTATTCATCGGGGATTTCAATTACAGCCTTGCAGATGGGCTCAAGCAGCACCGGGTTGGCTGTCAGGCAGCCTTTGCGGAAGGCCAGGCGCGCAGCGATCTTGAACGCCATTTCTGAAGAGTCCACTGCGTGATAGGAACCGTCGAAGACTGTGCAACGCAGGCCTGTCACGGGGTAACCGGCCAGCGCGCCGCGTACGATGTTTTCACGCAGACCTTTTTCAATGGCTGGGATGAAGCCGCGCGGAATTACACCACCAACGACCTTGTCAACAAACTCAAACTCGACTTCAGGCGCCGGTTCGAAGCGGATCCAGCAGTCACCAAACTGCCCATGGCCGCCGGTCTGCTTCTTATGGCGGCCCTGCGCTTCCACGGTCTTGCGAATGGTTTCGCGATAAGGGATGCGGGGTTCAGCCAGCAGTGCGTTGGTGTTGAATTTACCCTTTAGCTTGCTGATGATAATGTCAAGGTGCAACTCGCCCTGGCCTGAGATCAATGTCTCGCCGGTATCGGCGCTCTTGCCAACCTTGAAGGACGGATCTTCCTCCTCCAAACGGTGCAGGCCACCGAAGACCTTGTCTTCATCGCCTTGCTTCTCTGCTGCCACAGCAAACGAGATGGCGGGTTTAGGGAAAGCGATCTCAGAGAACTTCACCGGATTGGCAGGGTCAGACAGCGTATCGCCGGTGTTGGTGTTCTGCAGCTTGATGAGAGCCACGATGTCGCCGGCATGCACAGTTTCCACATCCAGCTGCTTCTTGCCCAGCATTGTGTTAATGCGATTCAGCTTCTCCGTCTTGCCGGCGGAGCTGTTATAAGGCGTCATGGTTGCGTTCAACGTGCCGGAAAACACCTTTATGTAGGAGATCTTGCCTACGAAATTATCGGCAAAGGTTTTGAACACCAAGGCTGAGAACGGTTGAGAATCATCCACCTTGCGGGTGTCGTCGGCGTCCGTCTTCACATTTTTACATTTATAGGAGCCGGATGGTGCGGGCATCAGATCCACAATCTGGTCCAGCAGTGTCTTAACATTCAGGTTCGGCAGGCCAGCGCAGCACACCACCGGGATGAACTCGCCGCTTGCGATGCCCTGCTTCATACCCTTAGCAATATCTTCGGCTGAAAGCTCGCCTTCGCCGAAGAATTTCTCCATCAGCTCCTCATCGGCGCTGGCGGCCGCTTCGGTAATGCCCTCGCGAAGCTCAGACACAGCGGAAGCGAGGTTTGCCGGCACTGCAGTTTCCTTCACGCCCTTGCCGTCAAACAGGTATGCCTTGTTGGCCAGCACATCCACGTATCCCTTGAAGCCGCCTTCCATAATGGGCAGCTGGATCGGTGCGATCTTGGGGCCATATTTTTCCTTCAGGGAGTCTACAGCCTTGTTGAAGTTGGCGTTTTCACGATCCATCTGGTTGACGACAAACAACCGGGCTACGCTGTTTTTTGCGCAGTTGTCCCAGGCCTTTTCGGCGCCAACAGACAAGCCAGACACAGCACTTACCAGGATCAAGGCGCCTTCCACGGCGCGGAGCGCGCCAATCTGCTCGCCGATCACATCGAAGTAACCGGGAATGTCCAGCACGTTGACCTTGGCACCCTTCCATTCGATAGGCGCCATGGCCATCGAGATGGAGATGTGCCGGCGGATCTCCTCGGGGTCAAAGTCCATGGCGGTGCTGCCATCGTCTGTTTTGCCCATGCGGTCGACCAGGCCGGCCGAAAACAACATGGCCTCCACAAGCGTGGTCTTGCCTTCTCCGCCATGGCCCAATACGGCGACGTTGCGGATGTCCTTCGCGATATACTCCTTCATCTAGGCGAAATCCTCCCTGCTGTGCGTATTGAATATTTATTTTTGTAAGCTGCTACAATACAGCAGAAAACATTATAACAAAATGGCAAAGAAAAGGAAACAACTAATTGACAATAGAGACAGGGCTATCGGCTTTATCACAGGTTATGGTGCAGACATGATTCTGCGCCAGCAAAGAACGGACTCTTACAGAATGTAATGTCAGGCATGGTAACAGAGTTTCTTATAGCAGGCCTGCCCCCTCACGCTTTTTTACATTTAACCGGTTGCAACATCCATACCTTTTTATGTTATAATATTTTGAATTTTACTGTCGACCAAATTTAAAGGGGGATAAATCATGGAACTTTCCAGAGAAGTGGAAGAAATGATGTGTATCGCCAAGGGGCCGCATCATGGACCCGCTCCCATTCCCGAAGAGGGTAAATGGGTCAAGGCTTATGAGATTAAGGACATCTCGGGCTTCACGCACGGTGTAGGTTGGTGCGCGCCGCAGCAGGGTGCCTGCAAACTTTCTTTAAACATCAAGGACGGCATCATCCACGAAGCGCTGGTTGAAACCATCGGTTGCAGCGGCATGACGCACTCCGCCGCCATGGCTGCCGAAGTGCTGGCTGGCAAGACGTTGCTGGAAGCTCTGAACACCGACCTGGTATGCGATGCGATCAACACCGCCATGCGCGAGCTTTTTCTGCAGATTGCCTATGGCCGCAGCCAGTCGGCCTTTTCAGAGGGCGGCCTGCCCATCGGCGCTGGCCTTGAGGACCTGGGCAAAGGCCTCCGCAGCCAGGTTGGCACGATGTACAGCACGCTCGAAAAGGGCGTGCGCTACATGGAAATGGCCGAAGGTTATGTGCTGGAGATCGGCCTGGACGAGGGCAACGAGGTGATCGGCTACAAGTTTGTGAGCCTCGGCAAGATGATGGAAGCCATCCGCAAGGGCGTGGATCCCAAGGAAGCATTTGAGAAGAACGTGGGCACCTACGGGCGCTTTGCTGAAGCGGTCAAGAAAATTGATCCGCGTCACAACTAAGGAGGGAACAGAACATGGCAACTTTTGAGAGCTACGAAAGAAGAATCAAGCAAATCGAAAAGTGCATGGCCGAATACGGCATTCCCTCACTGGACGAAGCCAAGGAATATTGCCTGGCAAAGGGCGTTGATGTGGAAAAGATCGTGCGCGGCATCCAGATGATCGCCTTTGAAAACGCTGTGTGGGCTTATACGCTGGGCGCCCGCATCGCTTTTGCCAAGGGTTGCAAAAACGCTGCCGAAGCCGCCGAAGCCATCGGTATTGGTCTGCAGGCTTTCTGCATCCCCGGCTCCGTTGCTGACAGCCGCCAGGTGGGTCTTGGCCACGGCAATCTTGCCGCTATGCTTCTGAGGGAAGAGACCAAGTGCTTCTGCTTTTTGGCCGGTCATGAGAGCTTTGCCGCTGCCGAAGGCGCCATCGGCATTGCCCGCACTGCCAACAAAGTCCGCAAAGAGCCCCTTCAGGTCATCCTGAACGGCCTGGGCAAGGACGCCGCTTATATCATCAGCCGCATTAATGGTTTCACCTACGTAAAGACAGAGTTCAACTACTACACCAGCGAGCTTAAGATCGCGGAAGTAAAGCCTTTCAGCATCGGCGAGAAGGCCAAAGTGCGCGTCTATGGCTGCGACGATGTGAGCGAAGGCGTCGCAATCATGATCCACGAGAAGGTGGACGTGTCCATCACCGGCAACTCCACGAACCCCACCCGCTTCCAGCACCCGGTGGCCGGCACCTACAAGAAGTGGTCGGTGGACAACGGCAAGAAGTTCTTCTCCGTGGCCTCCGGCGGCGGCACCGGCCGCACACTCCACCCGGACAACATGGCCGCCGGCCCCGCCTCCTATGGCATGACCGACACCATGGGCCGCATGCACAGTGACGCACAGTTCGCGGGGTCCTCCTCCGTGCCGGCCCACGTGGAGATGATGGGCCTCATCGGCATGGGCAACAACCCAATGGTCGGCGCTTCTGTGGCTGTGGCAGTAGCCATTGAGGAAGCTGGGAAGTAAAGCAATTTATGTGAGCAAACCCTCTCCAACGCAATCGGAGAGGGTTTGTTTTATATTGTGGCGTGCAGCAACAGATAACCAAGATAAATACAGCCACCACAAACCACGGAGCAGCACACACTGAAGAATACTTTCTTCCACCGATTCATAGCGGACTTTCTCAAAGTGATGAAGTAGCTTCCCAGAAACACCAACGCCATTCCAAAGACAATAGGCAGTGTGGCATACAGCCGGTTTATCACCAAATCCTGCGGAGAATTCATGGCAAACTCACTGGCAACAACAGACAGGTACGGGAGCGATGAAGTAAAGAATCCCAGAATCATGCTGATTAACAAACCCAGGTATTGCCCTCCCAATATCACAAGCCCGTTTTTCAACAGCAATAGCCCACCAGAGCGAACTGACCTGTTGGGATTCGGAAAAAACAATACATGTTGCAAGATTGAGAGGACAATAATCGCCAGCACAGTGGCAAAGAAGATGATTGCGCCATAAAGGTTTGGCAGGATGAACATCATGATTTGCCACAACACGCCACAATCTTCAAACATGTTCAATACCCTGCCCTTCTTATATTGTGCATAATGCAAAGTATATCACTAGAAATATGCTTTCACAAAATCAATATAAAAACAAACCATCCACACAAATAATTGGTTTGATCTGCAAAGAAAGAAATGATATGATCAATTCTGCACGATTCGTTCGGAGGTGACAGGATGGAACAGGGTTCAACATACAAGCCTGCCCTTGATGACAGAAACCGCAAGCTCACCTTCCGCGAGAAATTCAGCTTTGGAATGGGCGACGTCACCGGCACTTTTGGCACCTCGGTCATTGGCCTCATCTATCTGAAATACCTCACTGATATCCTGGGCCTGGGAGCCGCATTGGCTGGCACTGTCATGCTGATTACCAATCTCTACAATGCCATTAACGATCCGTTCATTGGCCAACTGTCAGACAGGACGAAATCCAAATGGGGTCGCCGCAGGCTGTTCCTGTTGCTCTTTGCCATCCCGACAGGCATCACTTATTACCTGCTTTGGGCCATCCCAAGGGAATGGGGTGTGGACGCCAAGTTTATTTCCGCCATCATCGCATCCATCTCTTACTACACGTTCTTTTCTCTGGTCATGGTCCCCTACTCCACGCTGACAATTGAAATGACCGACAACTATGACGAGCGCAGCAAACTGGCCGCATACCGAATGTTTGTGTCCATCATCGGCGGCCTGGTCGCCATCGCGATCCCCAGTGTGTTGGTGCCCGATCTTATGCCGGATAACAGCAATCTGAACGAGATCCACAACGGCTATCTTGTGTCTGGCATCATCATCGCTGTAATTGTGGGTCTGGCGCCTTTTCTGCCATTTTCCGGCTGTAAAGAGCGTACGGAATGCAAGCCAATGCCCAAAGGTTTGAAGAACCTTGGCAAAGCATATTCATCGATGTTTCAGAACAAACCGTTTCTGTTTGCCTCGCTGTCGTATATGTTCACATGGGGCGGCTTCATGATCATGCAAGCATTCTTCCCTTACTATCTGGAATCGTGGCTGGGCATCAACGACTGGATGCTCTTTTTGGCCATTGTGAGCGAGTTGTTCATTGCTGCGGCCGCCTTTGTGCCGCTGTGGCTCTATCTGATGAAACGGATCGGCAAGAAGAAAGCATATAACATCGGCATGGCTGCCCTTGCGCTTTGCTCACTTGTGATCATGTTGGTGCAGCCAGGTCAAATTATCTCCGTGTTCATTGTGGTATTATTTATGAGCATCGGGGTGTCTGCTGCCCATGTGGTGCCGCAATCGATTATCCCGGATACCATCGATGTGGGCCGACTGGATTCCGGGTATGACACAGAAGGCTTGTATTACGGGTTCCAGTCGTTCGTTCAGCAACTGGCAACAGCTGGCTTTGTGGGTGTAGCCGGCATCGCGTTGGGTGCCTCTGGCTATATCAAGCTTGAGGATTTGCTGCCTGGTCAAATGCAGCCCGATTCAGCGCTGATGGCGATCCGTGTGATCTTTTCTGCCATTCCCGCCCTCTTCATGGGCATTGGGGTGGTCTTCATGGTATTTATGAAATTGGACCGTAAGGCCCATGAGCAAACGATCGCTGCCATCCAGGCCAGGAGCGAAGGTGCCGATGCTTGAGGTATTAGAAGTAAAAACGAACCGCGACCGCCGCGCCTTCATCGAGTTGCCCTACCGGTTGTATCAAGGCGACCCCAATTTCGTGCCGCCGCTCCGCATGCAGATGCGGGACATCCTGACCGAAAGCAAAAACATGTTGTTTGGATATGGCCCCCACACAGCGTTTTTGGTTCGGAGAGAGAAGCGCGTGGTCGGCAGGGTCCTGTGCGGTATTGATGAAGGCTTTGACCGTGACAATAATCTGAACTCCGCATGGTTTTCTCTTTTCGAGTGCGAAAAGGATGAAGAAGCAGCAGAAGCCTTGATTACGGCCTGTGAAGGCTGGGCCTCAACACATGGCGTGAACATGCTTCGCGGCCCAGTTGCGCCGGACAACGGCGATGATTACCGGGGCATCCTGGTGATGGGTTTTGACGGCCCCCCTGCTTTGCTCAACTCGTACAACCCACCTTGGTATGGCGAGTTTTTTGAAAGCCGTGGGTTTTTTAAGGATTACGATCTGTATGCATACTTGTTTGACCAGGAAATCTTCAAACAAGATAAGTTGAACCGTATCGTGCCTTATGCGATGAAGAAATTCAATTACCGCGTGGATATCGTAGATAAGCGAAACATCCGCCGTGAAGTCAATGATATCCAAAAAATTGTATCCGAGACGCTTGCCTCCGGTTTGGAGGGCGAGTGGATGGCAATCCCCTCGGTGGACGATGTGGAAAAGGAAGCACGGTTCCTGCTGCCCATGGTGGATGAAGACTTTATTTGCATCGCGCGCACCAATGACACCAACCGACCAATTGGCTTTGTAGTCGCTTTGCCAGAATACAATCAAGTATTCCGACGCATGTGGAACGGCCGCCTGTTACCATTCGGTTTCTTCAAGCTATTGTATTACCGCAAGCGGATCAACGCGCTGCGGGTGTTTGTGCAGTTCGTCGTGCCGGAATATCAGAACAAGGCGGTGAACGCCGCCATATTCCGGCATGTGTTCCAAAAAGCCCGGGAAAAGGGCATACTGACGGCAGACGGCTCCACCATCGGCGAAACGAATCTGCAATCCAGGCTGAGTGTGGAAAACCTTGGCGGCAAGCATTACAGAACCTACCGGCTCTATAAAAAGATCATTAAAAAGGAGTTATCCCTATGATCATCGAACCAAAGGCTAAAGGATTCATTTGCATTACTGCCCATCCGACGGGTTGCGCTGCCAATGTGAGCGCTCAGATTCAACATGTACAAGACAATGCGCCATTGTTTCAGGGAAACCGGCAATTCAAGAATGTGCTTGTGATTGGTTCCACAACCGGGTATGGGTTGGCCAGCGCCATCGCTGCGTCCTTCGGCAGCGGCGCTAGGGTATTGGGTGTGGGCTTTGAGCGCAACGCACAGAAGGGCCGCACCGCCACCGCGGGGTTTTACAACGCTGCCGAGTATCTGCGCCAGGCAAATGAGAAGGGCCATTGGGCCAAGGTGATCATGGGTGACGCGTTCTCGGTCGCTGTGAAGGAAAAGGCAAGTGAGCTTATCAAGGCAGAAATGGGGCCGATAGATTTAGTGGTCTATAGTCTTGCCGCGCCGATGCGCATTCACCCTGACACCGGAGAGCGGCACCAGTCCGTTTTGAAACCGATCGGTACCACATACCGTTCCAAGAACATCGACCTGCAAAACAACGCCATCACAGAGATCGAGATCCAACCGGCAAGCGAACAGGAAATCGCAGACACCGTGACGGTGATGGGCGGCGATGACTGGCGGCGCTGGATCGATTTTCTGAGCCAAAACGGCTTACTGGCAAAAAACGCGATGACGGTAGCATATTCCTACATCGGGCCCATCCTGACCCACCCAATCTATAAAGATGGCACCATTGGCATGGCAAAACGGGACTTGAAAGCGACAGCGGACCGATTGACATCTCAAAATTCGGGCATGGGTTTGAAAGCATTTATCTCTGTGAACAAGGCGCTGGTTACGCAAGCCAGCTCCTCCATCCCCGTGGTGCCGCTTTATATCTCCATGCTGTATGACATCATGAAGGAGAAAGGCACCCATGAAGGCTGCATCGAGCAGATGACGCGGATGTTCGGCAAGTTGGCCGTAGGCACGTATGTGTCTGACGAAGACGGCTATCTGAGGATGGACGACTGGGAAATGGACCCGGTGGTCCAGGCTGAAGTGGAACGCCGCTGGAGTATTGTGAGCAACGAGAACCTGCTGGAACTGGCGGATGTGGACGGCTATAAAGACGGGTTCCTGCAACTATTTGGTTTTAAAGTGGACGGTGTGGATTATTCAATGGATGTAAACGAGGTCGCTTCGGAAGACCATATGATTCTGATGAATTGATCTCTGGCAACTACTTCCCGCCATAGACGATGCAAACATTCACAGCCTCAGTCGTAAGCGATTTGGCAAGATAAACTGTGAACTCTGTTTTCTCCAATTTGGCCCGCAGCAATACGCTGCCGGCCTTTTTTTCGCGGCTAAAGCTGTCAGCATCATCCATATACTCTTCAAAATGACCAGACGCGTCTTCCACGGAAAGGCCATTCACATGGCCGTTTACGACGGTGACAGAGCCAAGCAGCGCCGTTGCGTCCAGCTGAAAACCATCTGGCAACGGCAAGACATTGGCAGGAAAGCTCTCAGGAAGAACCGCTTTTCCGCCAACGCTCACCAGCACACCATCTTCCGAGCGGTATTCCGCGCCGTTCCCTGTTGTGTCCAGCACCTCTTGTATTCCGTTTTTGTCAGTCACTGTCATGCGTCCGTCAGCCACACGCAACGTGCCGTTGGCATGCTTGATGTCAAAACCTTCCCCACCCCAATTGAGGCTTCCATTTGGGTATTCGATGCGCAGGCCTTCGCCATCCAGCGTGACACCGGTCACGTTTCCCTCCAGCCGGAACCCGCCCTTGCCGATGCTGACAATGTCTGCGCCTTTGTCACGCACTTTAAGGTTACCGTCTTCAATGGCAACGTCACAGGCCGCATAAAGCATCAGTACAGGCAACAGACACAAAACCATCTTGCGGGAAAGAATCATATCACGCAGCTCCCTTGCACATGTGGAGAATTCCTGATTAGTATAAAACAATCATCTGCTAATTATAAGGATTATGGTGGTAAAAGAAAAGGGCGGTTGCCCGCCCTTTCAGTTCATTCAGGAAATCCGTTTCCCATGTTCCAGAAGATACCGTTCCGCTTCGGCACACCACTGCCCGCCGGATGCTTTCACGATCTCCGCCAAGCCGGCAAAAAGCCTGTCAGTCTTCCCCTTCTCCTCAAAGTCTGCGATTGCAGATAATTCCAACTCCAGATGGGTATAGATGAGTTTCTTCCCACCGGGGATCCTGGGCAGATTCAACGTGGTTGGTATCACCGCGTTAAGGCCGCCCACATGAGTGATCATGGAGGATGGGTCAATCTGCCCCTGTGCCATCATCGAAAGGCTTTCAATCATATCATCAGTGTTTCCGCCGGATGTGCCCACCACATGGGTGGAGGAATAATGCACGTTGTAGAAATTCATTGTGGCGCTGAACTTGCTGTCTGACGGACCGGCGAAGAAATTCAGGCAGCCATCGCGGCCCAGGATTGCGTCTCCCTGCTCCACGACCGGACGCACCGGCGCGAAGCAAAGCACATCGTTATACCCCTTTCCGCCAGTCAATTCCAGCAGCCTTCCCACTGGATTATCACCGGAGGTGTTCAGGTAGACCAGTTTGACGCCATTTTTCGCTGCCTCTTCCACGGTGTAGATGGAGGCAGCCCGATTGAGGCGGCTGTCATCGATGTCGGTCACGACCAGCAAGCCCGGTTTGCGATCGCAATGGATGGCATAATCGATGGCTCCGATTCCCATTGGCCCGGCCCCCGCCAGGATTGCCATGCTGCCGCCGGGCACAATGCCCATTTTGTGGTCATATTTGCCGTTCTCAGTGTGGTACATCGCGTGGAATGTGCCCACGATGCAGCTCATCGGCTCGGAAAGGGAGCCGAAGTAGAACGCGTCACCAGTGTAATCCAGCAGGCAGCTTTGCTCCATCACTTCGTTTGGGATCACGATATGAGTAGCTGCACCACCAATGTACTGATAGGAATAGCCGGGAGTGAACAGTGTCCCTTTATAGTTCAACGCTGGTTGTATGGCATATTTCTGACCCGGCATAAATTGGCCCTTCCATTTGGAGCCGACTTCAAGAATCCTGCCACAAAACTCATGGCCAATGATGACAGGGTTCTGGGCAATGTCTTTCGGCACACGCTTGTGATCAATGCCTTGCTCGGCAGCTTTCCAGCTGGACATGCAGATGCTGTCTGACACAATCTCAGCCAGAATCTCGTCGTCTCTAATATCCGGCAACTCAAAAACCTCCAACCGGAGATCTTCTTTGCCATACATTCTAACTGCACGTGTTTTGGTCATACTCATTCCCCTCCGGCGATGATCACGCTCACGTGATGCTCTTCTGCCACTTTTCGGATCTCCTCCGGCAGTGGCGTATCACAAATCAAGTATTCGATATGTTCCATCTGAGCAAAGGTGAAGGGCAGCACCCTGTTCGCCTTGTTGCGATCCATCAGCATGACCCTTGTTTTTGCCTTGCTGAGCACCAGGCTTTTGATTTCACTCTCCTCAATCGATCCGGAGGTGAAGCCGTTCTCGATGGAGTATCCGGATGTGGCCATAAACGCCGTATCTATGTTAATCTTCTCCAGCGCTGCGGCAGCCCAAGGGCCGGATAAGGACAATGTGTTTCGCCTCAATCTGCCACCGGGCATCAGTATTTCCGGTTTGGATTTTGTGGAGATCTCCAGCGCGATGTTGGGGCCGGTTGTCAGCACCAGATAGTTCTCATCGGGAAGCATCTGAGCAAAATACATCATTGTGCTGCCTGAATCCAAAAAGATTGTGTTATCTTCTGCAAGCAGATTCAGTGCTTCTTTGCAGATCGCTCGCTTAGCCATCACATCGCGCTGGGCGCGGCGTGAAAAAGCATCCTCATATGTCTTACTGATTCGGGAAACAGAAATGGCTCCACCACGGGTCCTGCGCACGATGCCCATCTTCTCCAGATGGATCAGATCGCGCCGCAATGTCATCGACGAGATATCCGGAAACATCTCCTCTAGGTCTGATAGCTGCACTTCCCCTTTGCTGGTGACCATTTGCTCGATGGCTCTGCGCCGTTCTTCTGTCATACTATCACTTCCGATCACATTATACATGTGATCCTGATCATAAACAAGCAAAAAGTGTGAAATATTCACAAAGATGATGAGATTATAACAAGAGAGGCCAACTGAAAAGAGTGAGTGGGGCAAGTAACCAGCCCCACTCACAGAAGTGTCCTACAGTTCTGAGACGTCCACCCAAGCCCTGCGTTCAATGGACAAGTCCACAGCGTCCATCACCTGGGCAACTGATACGCCTGCATCAAAGCCCGGCGAAGCCGTTGTGTCTTCCACAATTGCGCGGATAAACTCATGCATCTCATGCACAAAAGTGTGCTCATAGCCCAGCACATGGCCTGCAGGCCACCAATTTCCCAAGTAGGGGTGAATACCCTCGGTGGCCTGGATCACTGCAAAGCCTTGCTGGCCCTCCGGCGCGGTAGCGTCAAAAAACAACAACTCATTGATGCGCTCAATGTTGAATTTGATGGACCCCTTGCTGCCGTTGATCTCAAAGCTCATCGCATTTTTGTTGCCCTGCGCAAAGCGAGTTGCCTCAAATGTGCCCATAGCGCCGCAGTCAAATTCACAGCAGAAGCTTGTCACGTCGTCCACAGTGACATCTGCCATGGGTGCGTCCGCTGCCGCTTTTCCCGAAAGCCCCGTCATGCTTTCAACGATCGGGCGCTTTTTCACAAAGGTTTTACTCATGCCAGTAACAGTCTTGATAGAACCCACCAAAAAATGCGCCATATCAATCACATGGGCGCCAAGGTCTCCCAAGGAGCCGGAACCGCAGATGTCTTTGTTGAGCCGCCAAACCATCGGGAACATGGGGTCAATGATCCAATCCTGCAGATACATACCCCGGAAATGGAAGATCGTGCCGAGTTTACCATCCTCGATCAGCTTTTTCGCTAATTGCACTGCCGGCGCAAACCGGTAGTTGAAGCCAATCTGGTGTTTCACACCGCTCTTTTGGGCCGCTGCCAGCATTTCCCTGGCATCGGCCAGGTTAAGCGCAAGCGGCTTTTCGCAGAACACATGCTTGCCGTTGCCAATCGCCGCCATCACAATGGACTTGTGGGCATCGCTTGGAGCGGTGATGTCCACCAGGTCGATATCACTTCTGGCAACCAGCTTCCGATAATCAGTCTCAGCTGTCTCCCAACCAAATTTGATTCTGGCTTCTTCCACACCTGTGGTGTCACGGCCGCAAATAGCCTTCATGCGCACATCAGCGCCGCTTTCAAAAAACATCGGCAGCCTGGCAAACGCGTTGCTGTGGGCCTTGCCCATGAATTTGTAGCCAATCAAGCCGACATTCAGTGTTTTTATCATCATTAAGCCTCCTTGCCTGCCCGGTTTATGCCCACCACATCGCGCCGCGATCCTCAAACGTGATTACGTCCTTCAAGAAAGCAACAGCCTTCATCAGGCCTTCATTCTGGCTCATCAGGCTGTCTTCATGCTCGATGGAGATCACATCATCGTAGCCAACCATCCGGAGCGCAGAGATGATATCCTTCCACACCTGCGCATCATGGCCATAACCCACAGATCGAAACACCCAAGCCCGGTTGATTTCATCCCCATAATGCTTGGTATCCAGAACGCCGATACGGGCAGCGTTGATTGAGTCAACCTTTGTGTCCTTGGCATGGAAATATTGGATGGCATCACCCAGATAGCGGATGGCTGCCACCGGGTCCATACCCTGCCAGAACAGGTGGCTGGGATCAAAATTGGCGCCAATGACCGGGCCCACTGCGCGGCGGAGCTTAAGAAGAGTTTCTGGATTATACACACAAAAGCCAGGGTGCATTTCCAGCGCTATGCGGGTCACGCCATGGCTCTTTGCGAACGCAGCGGTTTTCTTCCAATATGGGATCAACACCTTGTTCCACTGATAGTCCAATGCCTTCATGAAGTCATCTGGCCAGGGGCAGGTGATCCAATTTGGGGTTTTGTCCTTCGGTGAACCGCCAGGGCAGCCGGAGAACGTCACAATGCGGTCGATGCCAAGTTTCTCAGCCAAAAGCACCGTGTTCTCAAAGTCGGTGTGGAATTTCTGAGCGATTTCCTTATCGGGATGCACTGGGTTTCCATGTACGGAAAGGCAGCCGATCTCAAGGCCAGATTTGTCAATTGTCTCTTTGAATTGAAGAAAAGCTTTGTCATCATTCAGAAGGACTCCCGGATTGCAGTGGGCATTGCCGGGATATCCGCCGCACCCAAGCTCAATGGCTTGTATGCCAACGGACTTGAAGTAAGCCAATGCCTCGTCCAGGGGCTTGTTTCCCAGTGCAACGGTAAACACACCTAACTTCATGATACTTCCTCCAAAGGCGGTATTTGTAAGTATTATATATCAATGAGGTATAAAAATCCATGAACCAAAAAATAACCTGTGCGGCTTTATTATTGAACATTGGGGTCCCTCTCCCATTGACAATGATCTAGTTAGTGCTAAAATATGGCTATTTCCACAGTGAGGCCTGATACTCTGATGCCAATGAAAATACTGACCGCATTGACCGTCGCGATTGCGTTATCGCTGCGTACAGCCCAACCATTACTGGTTGATCTGAGCGTGGCACCAGCCAGCATGCATCAAAACGCAATCCCCCCCAATCAAGTCCCTATGAATCCGAATCATCCTCCATCCGGCAAACGCTTGCCTGTTTTTTATGGCAATTATCAGGATTGGTTTCGTTATGTGAATAGCCGCATACTCAAGGGCACCAGATACCGTGTGATCGATTTTGATACAAAACTCAGTTATTGTGTGATCCGGGTAGGCGGGAGCAGCCACGCAGATGTGGAACCGGCGACGGCTGCTGACACAAAGATCATGTATCAGACTCTGGGCTACTCCTGGGACAACTGGCGGAGAAGAGCCTTGATCATCATCATCAACAACGAACCCATCGCTGCATCACTATATGGCGAACCTCATGGATATGAAACGATTCCCAACAATGGTATGAAAGGCCAGGTATGCATTCACTTTCTTAACAGCAAGACCCATGGAACCAACCGGGTTGACCCAGACCATCAATACCAAGTCAAACGAGCGGCTGGAATCGTGAAGTGAAGCTGAGATGCACCGGCAGAATTAGCTTCATGGTTGACTTTTCCAATTGAAATGCTAAAATCATAATACTCACAATAAAGCAGGAGGCTGCTATGAGACAAACTCAAAAGATGCTCGCCTTCCTGTTTGTGTGCATGTTTCTTATTGGGCATGCTTTCCCGGTGCATGCAGCAACCGATGATACTGATACACTTGTTATAAAGAAGGGCGACGATGGTGATAATGTCATTTTGCTGCAACTCAGATTGAGAGATTTGGGATACTACAACTACAAGATAACGGGTTTCTTTGGAGACTTTACGGCCACTGCTGTGAGAGACTTTCAGAAAGAAAACGGGATCACAGCAGATGGCATCGCCGGCAGCAAGACACTGGACGCCATGTATAGCAACTCCGCAAAACGAAAGCCCGTAAAACCAAGAATTACGCCAAAACCTGTTACCAGGAAAAAAGGCTCCTCCTCTTCGCGATACGGAAAGATGCGAGATTGGTTTGACTATGTCAACAGCCGTATGAAATACAAAACGAAATACAAAGTCGTCGATTTTGACACGGGTATTAGCTATTATGTAGTACGGGTTGGCGGACAAAAGCATGCTGATGTGGAGCCCGCAACAGCTACTGATACAAAGAATATGTATAAATCTCTTGGTAACAGCTGGGACAACTGGGAGCGGCGTGCGCTGATTGTGTATATCAATGGTGAGGCAATTGCCGCCTCCTTATATGGTGAGCCACATGGGAAAGAAACTGTGCCGAATAATGATATGAACGGCCAGGTTTGCATCCACTTCCTCAACAGCAAAACCCATGGCAGCAACCATGTGGATCCGGGCCATCAACACCAAATAAGGAGGGCAGCTGGGCTTGCCAAGTAACGGAAACTAACACAAATTCCGGCTCATATACTTCTTTTATGATCGTTTATTTTACATCAAAACCCAGTCTGGGTTGCCTTTTGCCAGCATTGTGGTATACTAACCATAGCACAATCCAATAATGCAATATGCAATGTTGCGGCCGCAACCCCGATCACAGGCAATCCAATATGGAGGCAAGACATAATGTATCGAAAAGCGATGTCGGCGTTGATAATGGCCGCGTTGCTGGCATCTTTGATGACCGCACCGGCTTTTGCCGACACTAATGATATCGTCATCAAGAAGAAAGAAAACAGCGACAACGTAATTCTGCTGCAGCTTCGCCTGAGAGATCTTGGATACTATAACTATAAAATTACAGGCTACTTCGGAGATTTCACAGAGCAGTCCCTCAAGGACTTCCAAAAGACGAACAGTCTCACAACCGACGGCGTGGCTGGTTCTAAGACACTGGATTTGTTGTATAGCAACACCGCCAAACGGAACCCTGTGGAACCACGTATCAAACCGAAACCTGCGCCTACTGTCAAGAAAAAATACGGCGTAATGAAGGATTGGTTTGATTATGTGCGTTATAAGTGGAAAAAGGGAATGACCTGCAAGGTTGTGGATCTGGATACGGGCATCAGTTATAAGATGGTGCGAGTGGGTGGTTCGCTGCACGCCGATGTCGCTCCAGCAACCAAGAATGATACCCAGAAGCTTAAAAAGACATATGGCGGCACATGGAGTTATGACCGGCGTGCGGTGATCGTATACATCAACGGTGAGGCGATTGCCGGGTCCACCAACGGTCAACCTCATGGTTCAACCGGTGTGCCAGGAAATGGTATGAATCTGGCAAGCGGCAAGCTTCAACAGGTGTGCATCCATTTCCTCAACAGCCGGACACACATTCACAATATGCGTGACCCGGATCACCAATACCAGGTGAAGCGAGCCGCCGGCAAAGTGAGATAAAGGATAGAAAAACCCCGTGCCAACATCATGATGGCACGGGGTTTTGTTACTCAATACTGTGTCACTGGATTGTTTGCAACCAGCAACAACAGTATAAACGCAAGTTCTGCAAATGCGGCAGCGGCATACAGCAATTCAACCCTGTACTCTTTCCTACCGCCAATCAATGCGGTCAAAGAGCCAGCCAAGACACCCAAGCCCATATAGGCCAGTCCCGATATGCCGAATGCGGGTAAAAGCAAGACAAGAGAAAGCCCTGCAGCAAACACCAAATGCAGTCCTTTAACCGAAGAAATATCTGTGTTTACAGACGGTTCAGTCAATACGCTGGCCGCAGACACCATGGCCAGCGACCCGATTGATGGCAGGAAAAGCAGGGCCAAGGCCATAAAGTCTACGCCGCGCACGGCTTGGAGCTCATCAAGGCCAACTACAAGGAAGATCACAGCCAAAGAAACAAACAGTATCGAACCTGCGTCAAGCGCTCGATCTTTGTTCCCGATACTCAATGCCGCGGTTGCTTGCTTCCTGCCTCCCAACACAGCCAGCACCGCCAAACCCGCCAGTGCTGGCATGTAGCGCATCTGCAAAGCAGCAGCCAAAGAGGCCGCAATCATCGAGGCCAGGCCGACGGCAAGACCGGCAAGCGGAAGAAATAATGCGCACATCGCCGGATGGCCAAGGTGGGGGCTTTCTTTTTTTGTGGTCGCCCCAATCTGAATCCGGAGTAGAGTTCGGACCGAGTGGTAAACCGCCATAATAGCCTTCATCAGCACCCCTCCTACCCCATCAGACGGCTTGACCGGCTGGATAGTTCCTATCCGAGATGAACCAACCGATCCGCAATGGCCTCATCACCGGGTAGCAGCTTATAGTTTCTCATGTCTCCCCCCCTCACCCATCGGAGTTCATCACAATCCAAAGGTAGTGGGTCCCCGTCAATTTCGCATAGATAAAAAAGCACAACCAGTTTCCCGTCACCACAAACCGATGCCTCAAACAGCTCCAAAGGCCTTGCCGTTACACCAAGTTCCTCCATCAACTCCCGTATGATGCATTGATCCGGGGTTTCACCCCCTTCCACACCACCGCCTGGGAACTCCCAATACCCACCCATGGTGTCATCTTTCTTGCGCTTTGCCATCAAATAAGCTCCGCTCCTGCGGATGATAGCTGCTGTAACTGTCTGCATAGGGACCTCCAATACAACAAAAGCGCGCCATCGCGCGACTTTTGTTTGCTGTCAATTATGATTGATACTACGCCTTACCCTTAGTTTGACCATAGCCCGCGCGATTCTGCTGCGGGATTCCTGATACTCTCTCAGGTTTTGCTCCTGCCTGAGTTGCTCCTCGGCCTTGTTGTGCTCTTCTTCCGCCAGCCTTGCTTCCATCTCTTCCGGCCACTCCACGATTTGAGCGTTGATGATGGTTTCGTCGGGCCGCACTTCCACGAAGCCTTCTGAACAAAAGCAGGTCTTCCATTCTCCTGCGCTCTTGAAGTCGATCTTCCCTTTTGCCAGCACTGCGACCATCGGTGCATGATGAGCGAGCATACCAAGCTTGCCAATTGGGGTATCAATCACCAATGATTCACAGTCACCATCAAAGAATCTTTTCTCCGGGGTGATGATTTCCAGACGGAACTGCGCCATTTCACTTCATCCTCTCGGCCTTTTCCATGGCTTCTTCCAACGTGCCAACCATCAGGAATGCACCTTCGGGCAGATTGTCCACCTTGCCGTCACAGATGGCCTTGAAGCCCTCAATCGTCTTCTTCAGCGGCACATATTTGCCAGGGCTGTTGGTAAACACCTCTGCCACAAACATCGGCTGGGAAAGGAAGCGTTGCAGCTTGCGGGCGCGATACACCGTGAGGCGGTCCTCCTCAGTGAGCTCATCCATGCCCAGGATCGCGATAATGTCCTGAAGCTCGCGATAACGCTGCAAGGTCTCCTGCACACGGCGGGCCACTGTATAATGCTCCTCACCCACAATGGAAGGTTCGAGAATTCTCGAAGTGGAGTCCAATGGGTTCACCGCAGGATAAATACCCATTTCCACAATGGACCTGGAGAGCACCGTTGTGGCATCAAGATGCTGGAATGTTGTTGCAGGTGCAGGGTCGGTCAGATCGTCAGCAGGCACATAGATCGCTTGCACCGATGTGATAGAACCGTATTTTGTCGAAGTGATACGCTCCTGCAACGCACCGACTTCTGTGGCCAGCGTGGGCTGATAACCGACGGCGGAAGGTGAACGGCCAAGCAGGGCTGATACTTCGCTGCCTGCCTGGATGAAGCGGAAAATGTTGTCAATAAATAACAACACATCTTGTTGCTCAGTGTCACGGAAATATTCAGCCAGCGTGAGCCCGGTCAGCGCCACACGCATGCGGGACCCCGGGGGTTCGTTCATCTGGCCAAAGGCAAGGGCTGTTTTGTCCAGCACGCCGGATTTGGCCATGTCCATGATCATGTCATTGCCTTCGCGGCTACGCTCCCCCACACCAGCGAAAACCGACAGACCGCCGTGCTCAGTGGCGATGTTATGAATAAGCTCCATGATGAGCACTGTCTTGCCAACGCCGGCGCCTCCAAACAGACCAATCTTACCGCCCTTGGCATATGGCTCCAGAAGGTCGATCACTTTGATGCCCGTCTCAAAAATCTCCGTCGTGGGCTTCTGGTCGATGAAACTGGGGGCATCCCGATGGATTTGCGCATATTCCTTGGCAATGATAGGGCCCTTGTTGTCGATGGGCCTGCCCACCACGTCCATTGCCCGGCCAAGGATCTCACGGCCCACCGGCACCTTGATGGGATTGCCAGTGTCATAAACCTTCAACCCGCGGGCCAGGCCCTCGGTTGCTTCCAGGGCAATGCAGCGAACCACATGGTCTCCCAGATGCTGGGCCACTTCCGCATTGATCTCCTCGCCACCATTTTTCACAATGACGCGATTATAGATCTCCGGAACTTCACCCGGGAAATGCACATCGATAACCGGGCCGATGATCTGACGAAGCTCGCCCTCATTTGCCATATTGAGCGTATATGATTCGGTGGATTTTACAGCTTCCATGTTGCCTCCCCTTGCATTCAAGCGCGGCCTTTACTCCGGGCATTGCGCACTGTGTTTGTACCGCTGACAATCTCAATGATCTCGTTCGTAATGGCAGCTTGCCTGGCTCGCCTGAATTCCTGGTCCAGGTTTTCCATCATTTTCTCCGCATTTTCGGTTGCGGAATCCATTGCTCTCATGCGGGCGCTTTGCTCGCTTGCGTAGGCCTGCACCAAAACGGCATAAAGCATGCCAACCAAATATTGCTCCACAAGGTTTTTGTATACTGTTTCAGGTGACGGCTCATAAATCACTGTGCCCGTGTATTGATATTCCTCTTCCACATCGCCCAGACTCGCTAAGTCCATTGGGAGCAACACAATTGTTCGCGGTTGCTGGCTGAACGTGGAATACATATGGGTATAGATCACCGCAATCCGATCCACCAGATCCTGCTCATACATATCAGCGAGCGTTTCTGCGATCATCTTGGCATTGAAGATGTGCGGATCCTGCGCCGTATGCAGAAACTCAATATCGACTTCATGCCCCTTCCGGTTGAAGAACTGCGTCGCCACATGGCCTATTGTAAATATGTATGTTTCCTGCGACTGGTTGATCTGCCGGAGGGCCTCATTGAGCACATTGTGGTTATAGGCACCCGCCAGCCCCTTGTCGCCGGCGATCACCAGGAATGCCGTGCGTTGACCGGAGCGCTGCTCCAGGAATGGGTGATGAATTTCCCCTGCGTGGATCAGGATGTCCTTGATTGTCGCACGTATTTTTTCGATGTATTTGGAATTTTTCTCGTATCGGTTCAATGCTTTGCGCAGCTTTACCGTAGAGATCAGATACATCGCCTTGGTGATCTGACGGGTCTGTTTTATGCTGCGGATTCTACGCTTGATGTCGCTGATGCTCTGCATGGTCAGGCCTTATTCCCGCTGGCATCAGCGGTGAAATTCTTTTTGAATTCCTCTACGGCTGTTTTGATCGTTTCAATCATGTCATCATTCAGGATTTTTTCTGTGGCAATCCTGCGGAAAACATCCGAATAGGTTTCCTGCATATACCTCAGGAAACCGGTTTTGAAGTCTCCGACACGCTTCACCGGTATGTCCATCAGCATACGGTTGGAAGCCACATACAGCATCACGACCTGCTGCTCAACGGGCATCGGTGAATACTGAGGCTGCTTCAGCACCTCGGTGAGCCGTTCGCCCTGTGCGAGCAGGTTTTGGGTGGACTTGTCCAACTCAGAACTGAACTGGGCAAACACTGCCATCTCACGGTATTGGGCCAGATCAAGCCTGAGCTGCCCCGAGACCTTTTTCATTGCCTTCGTCTGCGCCGCACTGCCCACACGGGATACGGAAAAGCCTACATTGACCGCAGGCCGCACCCCGGAATAGAACAGTTCGCTTTCCAGGAAGATCTGGCCGTCTGTGATGGAGATGACGTTGGTGGCAATGTATCCGGAAATATCACCGGCCATTGTTTCCACAATGGGAAGCGCGGTCATTGATCCGCCACCCTTTTCCGATGAGAGCTTAGCCGCCCGTTCCAACAACCTGGAATGCAGATAAAACACATCTCCGGGGTAAGCCTCACGTCCGGATGGCCTGCGCAGTAGTAACGACATGGCGCGATACGCCACGGCGTGCTTGGACAGATCGTCATACACAATCAGGACATCGCGCCCGCGGTACATGAACTCTTCACCCATCGCGCAGCCCGCATATGGTGTGATATATTGCATCGGGGCCGAGTCGCTGGCAGTGGCAGCTACGACAATGGAATACTCCATCGCGCCATGGTCTTCCAACGTTTTGACAATCCTGGCGATCGTGGATGCCTTCTGGCCGATGGCCACATAAATACAGACACAGTTCTGGCCCTTTTGGTTGAGGATCGCATCCACGGCAATGGCTGTTTTGCCTGTTTGCCTGTCACCAATGATCAACTCGCGCTGGCCGCGGCCAATCGGTATCATCGTGTCAATTGCCATCAAACCGGTTTGCAGCGGTTGATTGACGCTCTCACGGCTCATGATGCCAGGCGCTTCGGCCTCGATCTTGCGGAAAGAGTTTGTGTGAATAGTCCCTTTGTTATCGATTGGCTGCCCCAGCGCATTGACCACACGGCCCAACAGTGCATCTCCCACAGGCACTTCCACAACCTTCTCCGTGCCCTGGGCCCTGCTGCCTTCGCGAACCTTTGTTACATTATTGAGCAGAACCGCGCCCACATAATCCTGCTCCATATTGAATGCGATGCCGAACACATCATTTTCAAACTCAAGCAGCTCACCATATTTGCAATCAAGCAGCCCATTGATGCGCACGATGCCATCGCCAGACTCCAGCACCGTTCCAACACGGCGGAGTTCCGGATGGCTCTCAAAGCTTTCGACAGTCTTCTTTAAATCCTGAATGGATTCCACATAGTTTTCCATGGTGTCTCCTTGACCTCATTGCTCGCTTAGCATATGCCTTGTCATTTCTTTGAGCCGTGCCCTGGCGCTGTAATCAAATCGCAGGAAGCCGATTTGCACGATGAAACCGGCGATCAGTGATTGATCAATTTCCTGTTTGAGCGTTACAGGCTCTTCAAGCCGCTCCGTAAACTTGGCCTCGATCCCTCTCACTGTGAAGTCATCCAGGGGATATGCAGACAAAATTTTGCCTTCCATGCCTTATCCCACTCTTTCGCTGGTCAGGAAGCGTTCCACGATGCGTTTGTGGTCATCTGCTGAGACTTCCCGCTCCAAAATCCTAGCTGCCATATCGACAGCCAAGTCAACGATTTCCTCACGCATTTCCTGCCTGGCGATACGCTTTTCCTCAGCGATCTGCTTGCGGGCCTGACGAATCAGCTCCTCAGCCTGCTCCTCTGCTTGTGCGATGATCTCTTCCGCGCGGCGGTTGGCGGCAATTCGGCTTTCTTTCCGCAGTTCATCAGACTCTTCCTTGACATGCCCAATCAACTGCTCATATTTTGCCTTCTCCTCCTGGGTGTCATGATCCCTTCGCTCAATCTCTTCTGACCTGCGGGCATAACGAGACTCACGCTCATCCAGGAATTTACGGACGGGCTTGTATAGCAGTATTCTCAGCACAACATACAGAATACCGACGTTAACCAGATAAGCCGCTATTACCCATGGATCCAACAAATTACCCATGCTTTAACCTCCCCCGGGAGATGCACTTTGGGGCTGACTCTTGGCTCCGTATCACCATCAGCCGATTTTGCCGACCATCATCAATGCGATGACGAAACCATAGATTGCCGTGGACTCAATGATAACCAGTGTGAGCAACAGCATGCTGTTGATCTTGCCTGCAGCCTCAGGCTGACGGGAAACTGCCTCAAAAGCCTTTGAAGCACCCAAACCCATGGCAATTGCTGAGGCAGCGCCAGTTAATACCGCCAATGCCGCTCCGATTGCAAGAAGTTCCATTGATAATACCTCCAGATAAAGTTATGTTTATTCGATGGCTTCTTCCATAAAAGCCAAGGAAAGCATGATAAAGACGTAGGCCTGGATGCCGGTATGAAACAAGGAAAAAAACGCAGCGCCGACGACCGGAATACCAAACCTGAGAAACGCTACGCTGTATAACAGCTCCATGACAACCCAGCCACCCAGCAGGTTGCCATACATGCGGCAAGACAACGAGACCGGCACTGCCAAGTCGGTGAAAAGCTTGATTGGGGCTACCAGTGGCAAGGGTGACAGATAGTGTTTGAGCCGGCCCACCACGCCGACTTGACGATACGCGACAATGCGAATCAATACAAAAGTGATCAATGCAAAGGCTACTGTTTGGTTCAGATCAGATGGGGCTGTGCGCAGAACACCCATGGAGAACAGCTCCAGTAGGCCGTTGCAGCCAATCAGGCAGGCAAGTGTGAACATATATGGTGCAATTGCCTTACCGGCCTTTTCCCCGATGCGATGATAGGTAAAACTAGCCATGCCGTCCACCATGAGCTCCAGAACATTCTGGAGGCCACGAGGTTGGTCACTGAGTTTCTTGAGGAAGAACACACGGATGATGATGGCTGCGATGATCAAAATACCTGACGCTAGAAACGCGGTAAACAGAGTATTGGTGATAGACATTCCGCCAATATACGGAATGTCTATGTGCCATAATACCTTCGGACTGATATCAATTGCTTCGTGCACGGGGTTCACCTCTTGAGGCTATTGACCACGGCCAGTGTTATCAACGTAATGACTAACCCCGCTGCCGACAACAGCAAAGCCGTTTTGGAAATTAAAAACACCACAACCAACAGTGCCGAACTTAGTATAAGCAGTTGCGCGATATATAAAGCGGCACGGCTCGGCGTGTTGCCGATTACGAACACTTTCTTGGCCAGAAAGAACTCAGCAAAGCCGAAAACCACACTTGCTACGAAACAGGCGATCGTTGTTCCCATTTCATACCAACCATACAACATATTGTATGATTGTATCATGCCAAGCCGAAAAATCAAGTTTATTTTAGTTGCCCAAATATACAAACCCAAAACACCTTTTTTGGATAGAAAATGGGCACACTCAAGTAGTCAACTCCTGGGCCACAATCACAGGCAAAACACCAAATCCCGAAAATATAGTCGGTATCATCACTCCTTGGTAGTTGACAGCCCTGAAAACACAAGGTATAGTATCTCCTAATATAGAAAAAAGAGTATATAAAAAGGAGTGATGCTGATGCCCGGCAAAGTTTTACGTGAAGGCCTGACTTTTGACGATGTCCTTCTGGTGCCGTGCAAGTCTGAGGTGCTCCCTCACCAGGTGGACCTGAAAAGCAGGCTGACCAAGGAGCTGGTGTTGAACATTCCAATCATGAGCGCCGCGATGGACACTGTGACCGAATCACGGATGGCGATTGCGATGGCAAGGGAAGGCGGCCTGGGGCTCATCCACAAGAACATGACAATTGAGGAACAAGCTTCCCATGTGGACAAAGTCAAACGCTCAGAACACGGCGTAATCACAGACCCGTTCTTCCTCTCTCCAGAGCACAAGGTATCCGATGCAAACGAACTCATGGCACGTTACAAGATTTCCGGAGTGCCGATCACCAAAAATGGACTACTCGTTGGCATATTGACGAACCGTGATCTCCGATTTGAAACTGATTATAGCAAACGCATCAGCGAAGTGATGACAAGCAAAAACCTGGTAACCGCACCGGTGGGCACATCGATGGAGCAAGCTAAAAGCATTCTGGCCGCGCACCGCATCGAGAAACTGCCCATTGTGGACGAACAAGGTATGCTCAAGGGCTTGATCACGATCAAAGATATTGAAAAGGCAATCCAGTATCCCAACTCAGCCAAGGACTGCAATGGCAGGCTGCTGGCAGGCGCGGCTGTTGGCGCGACCGGCGATATGCTGGAGCGAGTGGCTGCATTGGTGGCCGCCAAGGTGGACGTGGTTGCGGTTGATACGGCTCATGGCCATTCATTGGGTGTGTTGAAGACCGTGGAAGCCATCAAAGCAGCCTATCCCTCACTGGCTGTGATTGCCGGCAATGTGGCGACAGCCGAAGCGACTGCCGACTTATTTGGTGCTGGTGCGGACATCGTGAAGGTGGGCATTGGCCCCGGCTCGATCTGCACCACCCGTGTGGTGGCGGGCATCGGTGTACCGCAGATTACCGCGATCATGGACTGCGCCGAGGTGGCGGCCAAGCATGGCAAGGCCATTATCGGCGACGGTGGCATCAAGTATTCCGGAGACATCACAAAGGCCATCGCGGCCGGTGCTGCCTGTGTGATGCTGGGTTCACTGCTGGCCGGCACCGATGAAAGCCCTGGTGAAACAGAAATCTTCCAGGGCAGGAAATTTAAGGTTTACCGCGGAATGGGGTCGTTGGCGGCGATGGCCAAAGGCAGTAAGGACCGTTACTTTCAGGAGGGTGCCACTAAACTGGTGCCGGAGGGTGTGGAAGGCCGTGTGCCATATAAAGGCTCCGTTTCCGACAGCGTTTATCAATTGGTTGGCGGGCTCCGATCCGGTATGGGGTATTGCGGAGCAGCCACCGTGGAAGCCTTACAACAGAATGCTTCCTTTATGAAGATTACGGGGGCGGGGCTCAAGGAAAGCCACCCTCATGACATCTATATCACCAAGGAAGCACCAAACTACTCCACACAGGTGTGATCCATGGCCGACCGGATTGATTCTTTTCCGCCAATTGTCGATGAGCACAGCAAGGTTCTGGTGCTGGGCACAATGCCCGGTGTTGAGTCCTTACGGCAACGGCGATATTATGCTTTTGAGCGGAATCACTTCTGGTCGGTCATTTTTGCTCTTTTTGATCTGGAAAAGCCTTTGGACTATGAATCCCGCATCCAATTTCTACAGAAAAAACGCATCGCCCTTTGGGATGTGTTGGAATCCTGTGTGAGGCCTGGCAGCGCGGATGCCGACATCAAGCATCCGGAGCCAAACCGTATTGTGGATCTGCTGGATGCTCACCCCGGCATCGGAGCTGTATTTCTGAATGGCAAAGGGGCTGAAAAGCTGTTCAGAAAGATGGTGCTCCCCTGTCTTAACCGTAGCGTCACAGTCACAACGCTTCCATCCACCAGCCCGGCTTATGCCGTAGGATTCGAGAAAAAACTGCAAGGCTGGTATCCATTACTGGAATATCTTGCCAGTCAGTCGGAATCTGACAGCAATGATAACGCATAAACTGGGCCACAAAATTCAAACTAGTATCAAAGGGTTTGATGGCGGCCTGAAGTGCGAGGTGCACGGTATCAAGACATCGGTCGAATATTCCGCCGCAGCGGGCAAAAGCCATCCCCCTTTTTTGATAGAGCCGTGCCAGAAATGACACGGCTCTTGTGCGTTTTCATAGGATTCTCTGTTTCCAATCTGCAGAATTCGTATATAATGAAGAAGCTGTTTGGAGGTTATATGGTGCGTAAACTGTCTTTCATGGCATTTTTTTCGGTATCCATGGTTGCATTGATGCTTTTATCCGGCTGCGATACGGCTCCTTCTTCTGAGGATCTGATGAGACAATGCGGCGCGGCAGATGGTTCTTTGGACACTGCAACCGTGGAACTGCGATATCTGAAACAGAGCAAAGGAGCAAACTACAGGTTTGTGAACGCGACTGGTGACAAGCCGTTGTTGGAGAAATTGGAGCAGGCCATCAAGGCATGCAAACCTGCTGAACCGCCCAAAGTAGCACAATACAGCCCGGAATTGCTTGCGGACTTCCTGATTTCGATTGTGAACGAAAGTGACGAAGAACATCTGCTGTATTATGTAGAGCAGGACAGACTGCTAATCTATCCCATGTTGACCAAAGGGAAGGACCGAGACACGCTACGTTATCAATATTATGCCGATATCGGCACGCTGGCTGAACTTCTTAAAGGGCAGAGTCAAAATGCAATGCTCAAGCAAGACGACATAACGAAGCCCTTCCGCAACCTGGAAGAATTGAAGGCATCCATAGACGCTGATGAACTTGCAGAAGAGGGCGACGAACTGAGCTTTGAGTTTTATACCGATCCCACTCCACCAAACGCCGGTACTGCCAGCTGCGCCTACACATTTAAGGCATACGCACCTCTTCCCAACGACAGCATCCTCATCACAACCTTCGGAAAAACCAAAACAGGTGAACAGCTCAAGTTATCCGTGGTTGGTATGGAAGCCAACAGCACCTATACCAAGATCATTGTGCAGGAACCGGATGAAGCACTAGATTCCGTGGACACCGGCGATGGCGATTCACCTGAGTCCTATGCAATTCTGTTTCAAAAAAGCGCGATCGACCTGAATAAATGGATCGTGTTCGTGGACGAAGACGGCAACATTCTGGATGTCATCATCCCTGAAGATATAGAGGGGATCGATGAAGTCATCAACACACCGCTGAAGCCAGCCGAGAATCCGGACGAGGGCTCCGAAGACGATGCGGAGACAGGCGCACAGCCATCATCTACCACGAGCAGTTGAACTCCACCAGGTGCGCACTGCCCCAGCCAGATAAAGCGATCCAGCAACCACCACCGCCATGTCGCGATCCAGAGCAAGAGCCATTGCTTTTTGCCAATCGGGGCAAGCTTCAGATTTCACAGAAGCATGTGAGAACATCGCAGCCATCGCACCTGTCTCTTTCTGCATCCTGCCGTGGGAAGGCGGAAGTGTGATAATAGCATGGGAAGCAAACCGTGCAAATTGCCTCACCATGGCCGGCACATCCTTATCGGCCATCGCACCGGCTACCAGGCAAATCTGCCTGCCCGGAAGCAACTCCAGCACGGCATCGGCTAGCACTTCGGCACCTTGGGGGTTGTGTGCGCCATCGATGATGAGTGGCGGTTCCCTGCGCAAAAGCTCCATGCGGCCAGGCCAGCGGGCTTGTGCAAGCCCTGAGCGGATCACTTCTTCCGGTATAACAAACCCGGCCGCACGAACTGAACAAGCAGCCAACACAGCCGTTGCGGCGTTAACCAACTGGTGCCTTCCCAGCAGCTTGAGTTTCAGGTTTTCCAGCTTCCAGTCATTAAAGGAAAGGTCAAAGGCCTGACCATCCAGGTCTTGATTCTTTGCGTACAGGCAGGTATCACCAGCATACCGCAGATCGATACCCAGTTCTTTCGCCCAGCACTGCACAACCGCCAGCGCCGCCGGGTCGCTGCCGCCAGCCAGTACTGCAGGCACACCGGGCTTCAGGATGCCTGCCTTTTCTGCAGCGATGCTCTCCAGTGTGCCGCCCAGCGAAGCTGCATGGTCTATGCCGATGGTAGTAATGACGGATAACACTGGCTTAATTACATTGGTGGCGTCAGTGCGCCCGCCCAAACCTGCCTCTACCACGGCGATGTCCACCGATTGCCTGGCGAAGTGCAAGAAACAACACGCTGTTACAAGCTCGAAGAACGTTGGATGACCATGGCCATCGCGCACCATGCCATCGGCAGCAGAGCGCACCTCCGTGGCAAGCGCGGCGAACTCCCCCTCCTCGATTTCTTCCCCGCCAACCCGAATGCGCTCCGGGAACCGCTCAAGAAACGGAGAAGTGTACAAGCCGGTGCGATAGCCTGCCGCCCTGAGGATAGATTCCAGCATGGCGGCTGTGGAGCCTTTGCCGTTGGTGCCGGCGATGTGTACGCTGGGAAAGCACGCCTCGGGGTTACCAAGGCGCTTCAATAACTCGGTGATGTTTGCCAGGCCGTGCTTTTCGGCACCGGATTGTTTGGCGTGGTAGATGTAATCAAGGCTTTGTTCATAATTCATACTTCATCTCAGGCATTCCGTATGTGCTTTTGTTTGTCAAAAGCACTAAAACCACCGTGGGGGAGCAAGTTTCTGAGACCTCACCCCAAAGCCCATCGGGCGGGCCGAAGACAACTCGTCGGGCTTTGCCCTCCTCAAACAGTCTCTCGGCCAGATCGCCCTTTAGGCTTCTTGGCTGAGGGGAAACTTGCATGCCCCCCGGCCCCCCAGAGATAACGGGATAGTTTACAGCTCCTGCAAGTCGCGCACACGCTCTTCCAACTTGGCCAGCCTTTCCTTGCCCGCTGCAAGGCGCTGCATTTCCGACTCCACAACTGCCGCAGGGGCTTTTGCCAGGAAGCCTTCGTTGGAGAGCTTTCCTTCCAGAGACGCCATGTCACGGGCCAATGTTGCCAATTCCTTTTCAGCGCGGGCGATTTCCTGGGCAATGTCCACCAACTCGCCCAGCGGCAGATAGACCACGCCAGCCTGGCAGATTGCGGAGACGGCACCCTTAGGAGCTGCACTGCCTTCCGGTAGGATCTCCATGGAAGAAAGGCCGGCAAGCGCCAGGATGGTACGCTCCATTAGTGCCAACGCTTCTCTATATCCGGTCTTTGCTGCCAAGCGCAAGGCTGGCTTTTTGGCCGGCGGCACTTTCATATCTGACCGGATGGTGCGCACAGCGGTGATAATCTCCATTGCCTGCTCCATCAAGGCCTCGTCGTCAGCGGAAGCAGGCAATTGAGTGGCATCGGGCCAGCTGGCGCGCATGATCGTGGTTTCATCGCCTGGCAGGTGCTGCCAGATGGCCTCTGTCACGAAAGGCATGAAGGGGTGCAGCAGCTTTAATGACGATCTCAGCACCACCATCAGCACCGAAGCCGCCGTTTGCTTTTCGGCTTCGTCGCCGCCATACAGGCGCGGCTTGGTGAGCTCAATGTACCAATCGCAGGTGGAGCTCCAGATGAAGTCATACACCTTCTGAGCGGCCAGCCCGAGCTCAAACTCTTCCAGATTGCCAGTCACTTCGGTGATCGTGCTGGCGAGCTTGGAGAGAATCCACTTGTCTGCAGCGTCCAGCTTCAGGCCTTCCAGCGGCAGCAGTTCCACGCCTTCCAGATTCATCAGCACAAACCGGGAGGCATTCCAGATCTTGTTGGCAAAGTTACGGGATGACTCCACCTTTTCACTGAAGTATCTGAGGTCATTACCCGCTGAGATGCCGATGGAAAAGGAGAACCGCAGCGCATCAGCGCCGTATTGAGCAATCACATCCAGCGGGTCAATGCCGTTGCCCAGCGATTTGCTCATCTTGCGGCCCTCGCTGTCGCGCACCAAGCCGTGGATCAGCACCGTACTGAAGGGGATCTGCCCCATGTGCTCAATGCCGGAGAACACCATGCGGGCCACCCAGAAGAAGATGATGTCATAGGCCGTCACCAGCGTGCTGGTGGGATAGAAGTACTTCACTTCTTCCGTCTGATCCGGCCAACCCAGCGTGGAGAAGGGCCACAGCGCCGAGGAAAACCAGGTGTCCAGCACAGCCTCTTCCTGCTTGAGGCTGGCGCTGCCACAATGGGGGCACACATCCGGGTCCTCACGGGCCACGATCACCTGGCCGCAACTCTGGCAATACCAGGCAGGAATTCGGTGGCCCCACCAGAGCTGGCGGGAAATACACCAGTCGCGGATGTTTTCCATCCAATTGAAATAGGTCTTGGAATAGCGCTCAGGCACAAACTTCACCGTGCCGTCTCGCACCACATCCACGGCCGGTTCGGCCAAAGGCTTCATTTTTACGAACCACTGGTCCGAAATGAGCGGCTCCACGGTGTGGTGGCAACGGTAGCATGAGCCCACGTTGTGGGTGTAATCCTCAATCTTTTCGAGCAGGCCCAGCTCACCCATGCGCTCCACCACGCGTTTGCGGCCTTCGGCAGCGGACAGACCTGCAAAATCGCCTGCGTTCTCGTTGAGGATGCCGCCCTCGGTGAGCAGGTTGATCATCGGCAGGTTGTGCCGCAGGGCCAGCTCATAATCGTTGGGGTCATGGGCCGGTGTGATCTTCACAGCGCCGGTGCCGAACTCAGCCTCTACATAGTCGTCAGCCACAATAGGAATTTCCCGGTTCATGATGGGAAGCATCACGGTCTTGCCGATCATCGCGGCATAGCGTTCATCCTTGGGGTTCACAGCCACGGCGGTGTCGCCCAGCATGGTCTCCGGGCGGGTGGTGGCCACCAGGATGGAACCGCTGCCATCAGTCAAGGGATAGCGGAGGTACCAGAGCTTGGACTTGTCTTCCTCAAACTCCACTTCGGCGTCAGACAGCGCGGTCTTGCACTCGGGGCACCAGTTGATAATGCGGTTGCCGCGATAAATCAAACCCTTTTCATACAGCCGCACGAACACTTCGCGCACTGCTTTACTGCAGCCTTCGTCCATCGTGAAGCGGAGACGCTGCCAGTCGCAGGAGGAGCCAAGTTTTTTCAGCTGTGACACAATAATGCCGCCGTATTTGTCATACCATTTCCATGCGCGGCGCAAAAACTCGTCACGGCCAATGTCCTGCTTGGCCAGCCCCTCGGCCTTCAACGCCTCGATGATCTTTACCTCGGTGGCGATGCTGGCGTGGTCTGTGCCGGGCATCCACAACGTGCAGTAACCCTGCATGCGACGGAAGCGGATCAGGATATCCTGCAAGGTATTGTTGAGCGCGTGGCCGATATGCAGCTGGCTGGTGATGTTGGGCGGTGGGATTACAATGGAATAAGGCTTTTTCGACGGGTCGGGCTCGTCGTGAAAGTAGCCCTTCTCTTCCCACTCGGTATAGAGCTTTTCTTCCCAAAGCTTCGGATCGTAATTCTTTTCCATGGCAGGCATAAATCATTCCTCCAGACAGGATATTTGAATCATTGAAGACGGTGGCAGACGCAAGGCGACCATTCCCATGTGTTCGGGCGAGTGTCCGTATTTCATGGTTGGTATCACCTCCTCGGATAATAAAAATGCCGTCTCATCCCAAAAGGACGAAACGGCATCGCGGTACCACCTTTATTCGGGGGAATACCCCCGCTCTCAACGCGATAACGGCGCGGAACCGGCTTGGGCTCCTCGCCCAAACAGCTCGGAAGCGACCTTCTGCTCTTTGCTGCCCGACACCCTTTCAGCCATGGGGCGTCTCTCTGTAGGGAGCTTGCTGCATACTCCTCTTCGTCATTGCCGGATATTTTCCATTATTCTATGCCACGACAGCGTGGTTGTCAACTATTTGGCTGACTGGGTCTGGGACCACCGTGGAACCCGCCACGGCGCCGGCCGCCCCTTCGACGGCGTCTACGCGTACTGCTCCCCTGCCCGCTTTGTTGGCCTTGGTTGGATGCTGCTGGTTCGTTGGGCAGTTCCTGACCCTCCGCCTGCTCTTCGGTTTCGTCACCATCCTCAATATCGTCATCCTCATCGGAAAGCGCAGATTGTTGAGGAGGCACAGGCTGGTTCATAACCACCATTTCCGGCAAATCTGGCTTGACCACACGGATGGGCTCGAAAGCAGTGTCATCTGCATTTTGCTCGCCCTTCTTGGGTTTATTCTGCTGGGCTTGCTTATAGGCCGCTTTAGCGACAACCGCCCTGGCCCGGCCACCAGACGCTTCCCATTCGGCAATATCCTTCTGGTTGGTTTCCTTCACATCGTCAAAGACATATTCCCGGATTTCCACTTCATCGCCGATCAGGCGCACCTTCACCTTTTCCTTCAGGATCAACACATCATCCACAATGGCAGGTCCTTCAGGCGTTAATACTGTAGATCCCTTGCGGGGGCTGCGTTTCAGTGTCTCAGCATAATGGGCCTGCTCATAATTTAGGCAGCACATGAGCCTGCCGCAGAGCCCTGAGATTTTCGTGGGATTCAGCGACAGATTCTGGTCTTTAGCCATACGTATGGAGACAGATGAAAAATCATTCAGGAACGCCTTGCAGCATGCTTCACGACCGCAGGGGCCTAAGCCGCCCAACATCTTCACCTCATCACGCACACCAATCTGCCTTAACTCAATGCGCGTGCGGAACACTGCTGCGAGATCTCGCACCAGCGCTCGGAAATCCACACGCCCGTCAGCAGTGAAGTAGAAAATGATCTTGCCGCCATCCAACGAGTATTCCACATCCACAAGTTTCATGTCCAAATTGTGCGACTTCACCTTTTCCTCGCACACTTGCAGCGCGTGGCGCTCCTTGGCAGCACGTTCTTCCAATGCCTTCATGTCTTCAGCTGTGGCTTTGCGAATCACCTTCTTCAAAGGCGCCACAATCTGATCCTCCGGCACATCGCGCTGCGGCAGCATCACCTCGCCGCATTCCTTGCCCTGGGCTGTTTCAACGATAGCCCATTCTCCCTGGTTGAGCGAAAGCTCGCCGGGGTCAAAGTAGTATATTTTCCCAGCTTCCTTGAAGCGAATGCCCACAATGTTTGGCATAACCTAGTTTCCTCCGGATAATTCGAGTAACAATCTGTCCATTGTCATGGTATATATGGCGTTTCCATCCAGCGCCTGTCTGGCTTTTGCGCAAGCATTCAAGCGCTTTTCCAGCGCATGAGAACCGGCTTTCCGCAACAATCCGGACGCTTCTCCAGCCAGAAAGGGCACCCTTGCCTCTGCTTCAGCGATGGCGGCATCCCGCAGGGCAGACTCCCAAATTGTGAGCAAATCGCCTGCGCGAGCCCTGTTTTCCTGCGCGAATTTCATTGCATCAGCCAAATGGTCTCCACGGGCCAGCCAGTCCAGCACCTGAGATGCCTTTTCCTTAAGTAGCCAGTAGGCATCGTCAGCTAAAAGTGCCAACGCCATGCCGGGCCTGCCATCTGCCATCGCGATCGCATGATTTGTGCGCTCGTCGTCTGCACACCCGCGGCTGAGCATCACTTCTCGCATCTGGCTCAGGGTGAGCCTGCCCATCTTGTATACCACGCACCTTGAAAGTATTGTGGGAAGCAACGGTGAAAGTGTTTCCGCCAACAGGATCAATACCACGTGGCCCGGCGGCTCTTCCAAAGTTTTTAAGAGGGCGTTTTGCGCCTGGGTTGTCATTTCATGGGCGCTTTCAATGATCACAACAGCTCTGCCGCCTTCATATGGCTTCACGTCAATGAGCCGCTGCAAGCCCCTGGCGTCATCCACACCAAGCGACTTACCTTCCTCAGCCGGCTTTACCACATGGAGATCTGCGTGGTTCCCCACAAGCGCCTTGCGGCAGGACGGGCATTCGTTGCACGGTTTTGATCCTGTGCTGCCGCACAATAATGCTCTGGCAAAGATGGACGCAACCGATCGCTTACCGGATCCGGACGGGCCAGCGAATATAACAGCATGGGCAATACGGCCCTGTTGAAGCGCCGAGCGAAGCCGTGCCGCCAAGGCCGATTGCCCAATCATCTGCTCATATCCAATCAGGGACTCGCCTGAATGAGACAACCCTTGCCTACACCTTCTTGAACTGCTCCACGTCCATCACAAAAACCGTGGCGCCGCCCACCATAACCTCAACCGGATAGGGCACATACATGCCAGATGATCCGGCCACCGGCGAGGGCGAAGTAGCAATTTGCTTTCGGCTTTTGCAGATTTTCTCAATAATGGCCATTGCGCCGTTCATTTTATCATCTGCCACGCCCACCAGCAGCGTGGTGTTACCGGCCCGCAGGAAACCGCCCGTCGTGGCCAGCTTTGTCACGCCGTATCCTTCGCTCATCAATGCACTCACCAGCCTGCCGGCGTCTTCATCCTGCACGATTGCGATGATCAGTTTCATAAGCCTAACCTCCAATTCGGGATTCGATCCCCCGTTTACATTATTATAACGTATTTGTTGCTCTTCCGCAAACAATGTGCTCTTTTTTTGAGCAGAATTTCACAATTGTTCCGTATGTAGGAAAAAAGGACGGGTTACTTTCCCGTCCATGGTTTGGCATTTCATTAGGATGCCGTTAACCCGGGATACAGATCACCTGGCCCACCAGAAGGGTGTTGGGATTGACCGATGGGTTGGCAGCGCGAAGTTTGGCAACAGTCGTGCCGGACCGGCGGGCAATCGAATAGAACGTATCTCCTGCCTGGATCGTATAAGCCGCAAAGCCCGTCGGACATGTGACAGGGGGTGTTGCAAGCGGGATGCAGATCACCTGGCCGATGGCAAGGGCAGATGCATTAATGCCTGGATTGGCTTCCAGCAAGTCATCGAGTGAAATGTTATATCGGCGCGCAATGGAATAAAGTGTGTCACCTTGGCGGATCACGTAATAATTGCCCTCTGGACAGGCCGGGTAAACCGGCTGACGGGGAATGCAGATTCTCTGTCCCACCCGCAGGGATTCCGGATCGGTGATCAGTGGATTGATTGAGAGGATTGCGTCCACAGTTGTACCAAATCGGCGGGCCAAACTGTATAAGGTATCACCGGGCTTGATTACATAGGCAACAGTGTTGGGCGGGCACCGCTGCATGGTCATAGCATCGTGCATGAGACCACCTCCGATATCATCCAGTATATGAAGAGAAGGAAGGTGTTGTGTATCCAACCGGGCATTGCCTGTGTTACATTTTTGTATTACCATATCAGTAATCATGTTTTGGGGAGACCAGGAACATATGAGTGGAGACAGGTTGAAAATTGCAGTGATCGGCGCAGGGGCAATCGGAGGCATTACTGCTGCTTTTTTGGTAGAGGCGGGATATGATGTGCAGCTCGTCTGTAACCATGAGGACACCGCGGAATATGCAAATGGTGAAGGATTGAGAATCAGCGGCATACGCGGTACGCGAAAGGTGAAGGTCAACTCCGTCACAGGCACTGACCGGTTATCCGGGCAGATGGACATTATCTTGGTGGCAGTGAAAGCCTACGATATGCCTGATGTTGTAAAAAGCTGCCTCCCCTATCTCAAGCCGGAATCTCTTATGGTCTCTATGCAGAACGGCATTTGCACCGACGTAATGGCAGAAATCGCTGGCAGAAGCCGCACCGTGGGCTGTGTGATCGGCTGGGGTGCCACAATGCATGGGCGTGGTGAGCTGGAGATGACCAGCGAAGGAGAATTCGTGATTGGCGGGCTGGAGCCAGGTATGGAAGAGCGACTGGAACCGCTCAGGATTGCGTTGAGCGCGATTGTACCGACTACAGTTTCCCCGGATATATATTCGGAGCTCTATTCAAAGCTGATTGTGAATTCCTGCATCACATCGCTTGGGGCAATCTGCGGGCAACGCCTGGGCGATATGCTCAAAATGAAGCGCGCACGGGACCTGTTTCTGGCGATCATTTTTGAGTCCGTCGCAGTGGCCAACGCCATCGGTATCACAATCCCGCCATATGGAGGAAAACTAGATTACTATCAGTTATGCGCCGGGAAAGGGCCGCTGGCGGAGATGAAGCGCCACGGGATGATACGGATCGTGGGGCTAAAATATGGCAGGTTAAAATCTTCCAGCCTGCAGTCTCTTGAGCGGGGCAAGCCCACAGAAATTGATTATTTCAACGGTTACATTTCAAAAAAGGGCGTTGAACACGGTGTTTTTACACCGGTGAATGATGCGGTTGTGTGCGTGATCAGGCAGATTGAAACGGGCAAGTGGAAACCCGACCCAGCCAACTTTGATCTACTGGAATTTCAAGGTCTGGCAAAATAGGCTGCGAGCACCCGCTCCACTGCTTGATCCACAGATATTTCGAAAGTATCAATCATCAGATCATAATTGCCTGGATCAAGAATATCGACGCCGTACAGTTCACTATACCTGTTTCGCTCAGAAAAGCCGCGCTTGCGCACGGCCTCTTCTGCTTACTCCAAAGTGAAATAGCATTCCATCGCGCCCCTGTCGCCGCTGAGCAGAATGCGTCTGGCCGCGGCATACGGATTAACCGCTAGATAAACCTTAAATGAATCGGGCAGGAAGTGCCAGGCCATCCTGGAATCGATGATCGCCCGCTCTGTCTGCCTGCCAAATGCCATCAGACTGTCATCCACCATCTGGTCATAACAGTGGTCACAATCAGCCAATTCCGTGAGCTCATTGACAGTCATGTCCAGTTCTGCTGCAAGCCTGCGAAATGCCTGGCCGGCGGAGTAGTGGGTAAAACCCGGCAGCAGCGCAAGAAGACGCGCCGCCACCAATGACTTGCCGCTGCCTGGACTGGCGATTGATTCCAGTGGGATCAGGCAATACCGTTGCTGTCAAAAAGTCCTTCGCTGGTACCTCAAAAGAATGTCATGCCGTCTGTTACAGGTGCTTGATGAATACCCTTCTGCGGCGGTGCTGCCTACGGGGGAAGAACTTCCATGTGGCCTGCACCTTCTCATTGAGCTCCAGCTCCGGGTTGGATTCGGCGTACTTGAAACCCCGCTTGATGGCCTCACGATAAATTGCATCCATCAGGATTGCATAGAGGCCCAGGTTCTGGTATTCAGATTTGACGGCGACCAGATACATATCCAGCGTATCATTCTTCTTGATCGCGTTCAGCACCGGAATAAACCCAAACGGGAACAGCCTGCCCCCACACTTACGCATCGCTTTGGACAACGAGGGCATCGTAATGGCGAAAGCCGCAAGGTTGTTGTCCTTGTCCACAACAGCCTTGATGAACGCAGGATTTACAAAACCGAAGAATTGGTTGATGTATGCTTGCACCTGCTTTTCTGTCAGCGGCACAAAGCCATAAAGATCTTTATAAGCTTCGTTAAACAGGCTGAAGGCCGCCTGACCCCAGGGTAGAATGTCTTTGGCTTTTGTAAACTCGAGCAGTTTGCAGCCGGTTTTCTTTGTTACGATCTCGGCGATTCGGGCAATCTTCTGGTCTACAGTGTCTGGCACATCCAGCCGGAACTCAATCCAGTCTACCTCTTTTTCATAACCAAGCTTTTCCAAATGCTGTGGATAATAGGGATGGTTGTAATAGGTTACAAACGTGGACAGCTCCCCGAAGCCTTCCACGAGCATACCTTCCTTGTCAAAATCGCAGAAACCCATCGGCCCCACGATCTCGTCCATACCCTTTGCCCTTGCCCATTCCTCTGCTTTTGCCAGCAGGGAGCTGGATACTTCATGGTCGTCTATGAAATCCACCCGTGAGAATCGGGCTTGCTTTTTGCCCCATGCCCCATTCACATTGTGATTGACCAACGCCATGATCCGGCCAACCACCTTGCCGTTACGCATAGCAAGCCATTGAACGGCTTCTGAATGTTCAAAAGCCGGATTGATGTTCGGGTTCAGGTTGTTGAGCTCGTCGGAGCGCATGTCGGGGACGTAAAAGGGATTGTCTTTGTAGAGCTGGTTGGGGAAGTCCAGGAATCTGTTGAGATCCTGCTTGGTAGTGACTTGCCTGATTTCCACCATGATTGGTGCCCTCCCTGATGATCATATGATAAATCCGATCGAATGAAACGCACAAGATCCAGCATCGCTCTTCATCGGTCAAACTGCAGGCTCGTTTGCGGCAGCCACCGCCATCTTTCGATTTCTATGGCAATGTCTTCCAACGCCATCTCAACCACACTGCCGGGCCCAGCTGCTCCTGTCTGGCTCAAAAGGGCGTTTTTGTTCTGCTTGATAGCCAAACCACCGCATCCGGCTACCGCCCTCAGTCCTGCATCTCCCTCGCCAGAAAGTGACACACCCACAAAAGTGCCGCCCAGTGAACCAGCCAGAGAGAAGAAAAAATCGTCTGCGCATATTCCACCCTGTGAATCCGCGTTGCTTTCTGAACGCAGAAACAAACCGTCACGTCTGGATTCTACGTGCAGGCGTTGGCAATGAAAAGCCAGATATACAATACCATCCTCAAGCATTATGCCGTCACTCACAACTTTGACCGGCCTACCGCACATGGTGCATAGCTGTGCCGGATACTCACCGCACAATCGGAGGCTTTTTTGCATAATCAGAACCGGCGGGCACTGCTGATCCAGATTCTTCAATATGCAAGCTGCCTGTACAAGCCCGCCCTGTGCCGCGTGAACGGCCAACAACCGCATGTCCACCTGTTCACGCCATTGTTGGGCAGGGGCAATTACTCGTCCCAACGTCGCGACCTTAAGCCTGGATAGCGCATCAGCGGCAAACAGCCTCCCATCGCTGTCGCTGCCACGGACAGGTAGGTGAATGAAATCTACAGCGCCGGCATCAATCATCCGTAAGGCACACCCCATGATCGAGCTCATTACAACAACAGCCGCTCTGCAAACCTGCTTGAACCTTATGATGGCCTCTTCCGGCTTAATATCATCCACACGCAAATCATAAGCGATCACATCAGGGTTCAATCGCTCCGCCAATTCTATGGCTTCCGCCACCGATGCATAGCGCCCAAGCAACCGTATGGATGGATCCTTGTCGATACTGGCGCACAGCAAGCTTGACAGCCTGTCGTCAAGCGCCGCGACGAGTATCTTGATCGGATGCAATGTTCCCTCCCGCAGGTCAGCCCTGCCCGCTTTGCTTTCTATATTTCATCGGCGAAATTCCCAAGGACTTGATGAAAAGCTCATTCATGCGCCGTTGGTCTGTGAAGCCTGCTTTTTGCGCCACATCACGAATCGACAAATCAGTTCCAGCAAGAAGTTCCTGGGCTTTTGCCAGACGAATTTGCTGCAAATAGTGCATGGGCGACTGCCCCCAAGCCTCTTTGAACGCCCTTACAAAATAACTTGGACTCAGGTAAACATAACCTGCAATCTGGCGAAGTGTGAGCTCTTCAGCGGAATTCTCCTCAATGTAGCGGCGTGCATTGCGCATATATTCGCTGATACGGGTGCCATGGGGTTCCACTGAGCTTTCCCACTGAGACCGCAGCGCTCTGGACACCAACACAAACAGCTCCAACACCAGAAGCCTGGTCATATACTCATGGCCTTCACGCTTCTGCCGCTGCTCGGCAAGAATGCGGTTCACCTGGCGAGTCACATCGCTCCACAACCCAGCGTTGATGGGCAGGTATTCCTGCTCACCCTGCCCGCGGTTTTCCAGGTATGAGAGAAAATCGCTGAGGCTTAGCGGGTTGATTTCATGCCCTTCCACATCAGCAAACTTGAAGCGCATCACAATGATGTTGCAGGTGCCTCCGCCGATCACAGTGAACCGGTGGGAGACATGGGGTTTGATGATCATCATATCACCGGGGTTTAGAGAAACTGTCCTGCCGCCGGTGAAGTTATAAACAGCTTGGCCCTGCTTGATAGCGGCCAGCTCAAAACTGTCATGAGTACTATAATCTGTGGGGAGCTTGCTGCCGTCATGGACAAGCTCCACAAGCTCAACCATGACGGGGATCCATCCGCCGGACTGCATGGCCTGATCCCAGATCACGGGGCTTCCCTGGTTCATCTACCCACCCCCAGCCCAATGCCCACACGAATGATCCGGGCAAGCCGGGCTGCGGCCTGCTCCACCAGCTCCTCTGCATGCTCCATTGCAGCAGCAAGCGCCATGGGCCCTGGAGGTATGCCGATTGCACAGCCGATCCCCATGGAGTAGACAGCTTCATGACCTTTTCCCAATGTGCCGGCAATCACGGCCACAGGCACATTCTTTTCCCGAGCCCGAGCCGCAACCCCCACCGGTACCTTCCCCATCGCGGTTTGCCCGTCCAGGCTTCCCTCACCAGTAATGATCAATCCGGCGCCGTTGAGTTTTTCTTCAAATCCGGCAGCTTCCAACACAACGTCGATGCCTGGCCGCATTTTCGCGCCGCAGTATTGCAGCAGCGCCCAGCCCATGCCTCCGGCGGCGCCGGCTCCCGGTGAAGCGCTGCGGTCAAAGCCCATTCCCGCAGCACTAACCGATGCAAGCTTCGCCAGGCAAGCGTCCAAATGGGCGACATCCTGGGCATTTGCACCTTTTTGCGGGCCAAAAATAGCAGAAGCGCCATCGGAACCGCACAACGGATTTGCAACGTCGCAGGCAACGGTGAATTCACACTCTGAAACCCTTCGGTCGAAATTGTCCAGATCAACCCGTTCAAGCCCAAGCAGGTCTCCGGGAGCTGACAATTCTCCCTGCTTGCTTAGGAACCGGGAGCCAAGGGCGCGGAGCATTCCAATACCGCCATCGTTGGTGGCTGATCCGCCGATGCCCACCACAAACCTCCGGCAGCCAGCATCCAGCGCTGCAAGAATAAGCTGCCCGGTACCGAAGGAATCAGCCCGGCGCACATTCCGAGCCGAAGCCTCCACAAGCGTAAGCCCAGACGCCTGCGCCATTTCGATCACAGCTGTGCCATCGGGAAGCCTGAGCCACTGGGCGTGCACTTGGCTGCCCAAAGGCCCTCGCACTTTGGCAACCATATACTGCCCGCCACAAGCTGCACGCATGGCTGCAAGCGTGCCGTCGCCGCCGTCAGCCACGGGCACGAGAACTGTTTCATCGTCTGGGAAAACGCTTTTCCAGCCCCTCGAGATCGCTTCAGCGACCGTGTCCGCCGGGCAGGAGCCTTTGAACTTATCAGGGGCGATGATGATTTTCATTGATCAAAAATGTTCCTTTTCCGAAATGGTGCTAATAAAAACCGGCCCATGACCCTGCCAGCCGTCAACCATTTGATATGAGAATTAGCCGACCGGTTACTTAGGATCCGCGCAGCAAGATATCGTGCAACGGTGTCCGGTTTGTCCCCAAGAATGTTGAAAATCTTTCTGGTTTGCTCGTCCACTACGCGTGACTGCTCTCCCAGCGTAGGCTTCGTGATGAAATCAGTGGGCATCATGCCCGGCAGCAACCGGCCAACGCGCACCGGCGTGCCTCGCAGCTCTCTGGCAAGTGCCTTTGTGAAATACACCAGGTTCCACTTTGTCATCCCATAAAGGCCGGTCTTGTCCACTATTCTGCCATCGCTGCCAAGACCCTCCATGTTATAGATGAACCCATGACCCTGCCTGATCATACCCTCAGCCGCAATTTGCGAACCGTAGATCACACCGAGGATGTTCGTGCACACGATTGCTTCTGTGGTATCACCGGATAGCTCCCACAGCTTTTGTCTGGGCTGGCTGATGCCAGCGTTGTTGATCCACACATCAACACCGCCCCAGTGCTGCTCCGCGACTTGCCAAAGAGCCTTTACTTCATCTCGGTTTCGCACATCGCAGCGAACAAACTGCACACGGTCACCATACTCCACCAAGCGTTCCTTTGCGTTGGCAAGGCTGTCAGCATTGACACTTGAAACAGTGACGCACAAGCCAAGGCGCAGAAACTCGCGCGCTATTTCATACCCGATCCCTCTTGCGCTCCCAGTGATCACAACGTGTCTCATGCGATTACGCTCCAGCAGCATGATAGGAGTCCGAATGAAGATAGTATATCACAAAATCCGACATTAGGAAGCGCATTGGTGCATAGAAACCAAACAGGCGGGAAACCCGCCTGCAACTGTTTGGTTTTGAATTCTGCTAGAATCCCCGTATCAAGTCTTCCAGTGTGTCGCGCCGGCGGATTAGTCGGGCTGTGCCATCCAAGCCGATCATAACCTCTGCCGGCCTGAGGCGGTTGTTATAGTTGGATGCCATTGCGTAGCCATAGGCTCCTGCGTCCATCACGCCCAGGAGATCACCCTGGCAGATGAAGGGCAGTGTGCGATCCACCGCAAGCTTGTCACCGCTTTCGCAAATGTTGCCCACGACCGTGACGGTCTGGCGGCCTTCGTCGGTCAATTTGCCATCGCGATACACTTCAATGTCGTGATGGGAATCATACATTACCGGCCTCTGCAGCACGTTGAAACCCAGGTCTGTGCCCACATAAGCGATGTCATTGTTGTCCTTGATGGAGTGAACAGTGCCCAGCAGCACGCAGGACTCAGCCACCACATAACGGCCCGGCTCGGTCTTGAATTTCATCTTGCCGCCGCCATACCGCGCTTTGAAATTGGCGATGGCGTTGCCGATCCGCTCCGCAAACGGCTTGAGATCCAGCTGCCGCTCGCCGTCCTGCTTGCGATAAGGGATACCGAAACCGCCGCCCATATCCACAAATTCAAGCCCATCGAAGCGCTGCGCCAGATCCAGCAGCGCCTCGCAGCTCGCCACATAGGCGCTCTCCTCCATAAACAACGAACCAATGTGCTGGTTGATACCGCACAGGCGCAGGTTGTATTGCTTCAGTAACGCCTCCACCTGGCTGGCCTTGTCGTCATTGATACCAAACTTGGTCTTCTTCCCCGCCGTCACCACTTTTTCATGATGCCCCGCGCCATAGCCGGTGTTGAAGCGCACAGCTACCTTGGTGCCTGGAAACCGCTTGCCATAGGTCTCCAATTGCATCAGGGAATCCACACTGACGGTGACGCAGCGCTCCACAGCAAAGGCCATCTCCTCGGCGGAAACATTGTTGCACACAAACAGGATCTGCTCAGGCGAAAAGCCTGCTTCCAGCAGCACATGGATCTCGCCGGGCGACATCGCGTCGGCCTCCAGCCCTTCCTCCCTCACGATTTTCAGGATGTGCAAATTGGAGTTGGCTTTGATGGAATAATCAGCAGTGAACCCATCCACCGGCACCAGGTTCTTCATATCCCGGCAAGACTTTCGCAAGATTGCCTCATTGTATACATAAAGAGGGCTGCCGTATTCTTCTACAAGCTTGCTCGGGTTGGTGTGGCCGAAGAATTTGGTGTGTTCCGTATAATAATAGCGCGGCATGGTGCCCTCCGTTGGATATTTATACGTATATTTGCATTAAACTAGCACAGATTGGCAGTGCTGTCAAGCTTGAGTCCAATGAATGACACGCTTCACGAAGCAAAGACTATGATGGGGTGATAGCATGAGGTTGATGAAACAGGTGAAGCACGATGGAAGAAACACATCGTCCAAAAGCAAACTCCTGCCTGGCAATGCAACGAGGATGCCAAAGGGTTTTTACCGAGACAACATGAGAGCCCCGAAATAGCCAATGAGGAGAGCAGTTGCTCTCCTCAGCTTTCCAGTTATGTATCGACTATTTCCGTCGCCCTTTCGACTTGGTAAATGTAGAAGCTTGTCTCACGGGTATCATGATCCATCGCCAATGGGATCAACACGGAAAGGATCTGGCATTGCAGCTGCCCCCTGGTAAACACCATGTTGAAATCGCGTGCATCTTTGGCCGCATTAAGGCTTTGTTCGGTAACAGTGCGGGCCATCTCTGCATCGATTGAGGCTTTGCCGGCAATGTCAGCAAGCGCAGAAAACTCCTGAGCGAATTTGTTTACTGTATTCTTGAGGAGCTGTTCTGTGGGGTCAAGCATTGATCCAGTGAATGCAGCATGTTCACCCAGAATGCGGTTCCAGAACGCTTCCTGCTCTGTCAATCTTTGCTCGAGAGGGTTAATCCGGTTTTGTAACAAGACAAGCATATGGATGAACGAATTAGTTTCCCTCAATATATGATCCATCAACAGCGGATACATTGTCATATACAGGCGGCATTTTTTGACATCAGCAATCAAGACCCCAATAAACTCCGCCAACGCTGTAGCAGTTGCGATTGCCCGCTGATTCAAATCATAGATGCGGGACTCTAGCAGATCATTTACCGCCGGAAAACCTGGTTGGAGCCTCTCCTCCTGTTTGGTGAGTGAGGTGTCAATTACAGTTCCGATGTATTTCTGCGTGAGCAGCTCCGCATTTAGAGTATGGGTCGTAATAATCTGTCCGGACTGTAAAATCCTCTGGTTTAGCGTTCCATTAGCCATGCCCACAGCTTGCTGCAAAAGCAGTTTGAACTGTCTGCGGAAATAACCGGCGGTTTCCATGAGATTGGTATTTCGTGGTGTGAAGGAAGATTCCAGAAAAAGAGAATGCTCTTTGGAGATTCTCAAGAAAAATAGGTTAGTACTAAGCGACTGCTCAACATATTCTTCTGAAGGCAGCATGGCGCCACGACCCTTCCACGAAATTGCGAACGGCAGCACAGGGCCAAAAATGTGGCCTGTAACCATTGTATGAAGGGGCAACGGCAATTGACACAAAAAAAGCCTGGAAAGAATCCAGGCTTACCATTAACAATTTGCTCCGGTATTGTTCAGACCGCCAGGCTGCCGGTCTCTGTGTTGATGATTTTGAAGATGTTGGCCTCCTCGCCGGTCAACGCGTCAATATAGACATAAAACGAGTCACCGCCAAAGTTTCCTCGAAACTCCCAGCAAAGCTGTTCGCCGCCACCGGAAGTCGGTATCATAGCCAGTTGGGATCCTGTGATCTGGAGCTGTGAGGAAACCAGCTTCCGGGCTTCCGTTTCTGCGATGGCTGGGGCGAGCGTTGGTCTGCCTTGATGGTTCATCCAGTAACCAGTGGCATCATACCCACTGATATGCCCATCGTCCATGCTCACTTTTACCTTCACAAGATCGGTATAGAGAACAGCATTGTCCTGCACCGCTGCGAAATTAATCACCAATGTGCCGTCATACTGCTGCTGAAAGGTGGCTGCCATTGTGCCGAACCCCTGACCGGTCAACCACTCTTTTGCCCTGGCCACACAATCATCGGCAGTGAGCGCCGGGGTGACGGTAGCTGAATCCATAATCATCTGGAGCACCTTGCCCCCCTGCTTGGAGACCTGAACCGTTGCTTTTCGATTGGATGTGTCAGTAACTTCCAGCATATACGTCTCGATGGCACCTTTGCACTCACCGGATAAAGCAACATTCCCGGCGTCCGGCAAGCCCAAAAACGCTGCGGCAGCAGTCTTGGCACCGGCTTCATCCACCGTTCCCTGCGGCAGGCCTTTGGGTTGGGCGTTTTGAATGCTTTCTGAGAAGGGACCGTCATAGATTAGCGTTGGATAGTCGGTGGTGCCCTTGTCAAGCTCTGAAAACTGCGAGGAGATTTGATCGCTCTGGGCCACCTCATAGTAGGTTTTATTGTTCAGGTTTGTAAACCGAACCTCACCGGTGCTCTGCATCTTGCGGAGCTCTTCGGTGACCTGAAGGCAGCTGTTATAGAGTTCCTTGAGTTTGGCAATATCTTCTGATGTCAATGGGTGTCCATCTGAGGCTTTTTCCCTGAGGCTCCGGCAATAGTCACCTGTCAATGACACCAGGCCCATCGTGTTAGAGAGGGCCGGATGGGTCAAAGGCAGCTGCGAAATCTGCTGTACGGCGTTTTCTGCCTTGGTCGAGATGTCTGAAAGCAGCTGGATATTGCCGCCTGGAGAGTTTGACACCATCAGCTTGGAAAGCTCCACCTGCACGTTGTCCATACTGCTGACCAACTCGTAGAAAGACCTTGTATACATGTTCTTCAATTGTGCCTCATAACCGGCCCTCAAGGTATTCTGATACACCCCCCAGGTCAGTGCTGAGACTGCTGCAATCCCGAGCAGCGCCGGAAGCAATATCCTCCTGCGCACATTCCTCCATCTGTCAAGCTGCAAAGCGATGCCTCCCTATTACCACAATGAGCGGTCTGGACCAGATCCAGGCGCTGGTGGCCGTGTTTGGATTAAAGTAGTAAAGCGCCCCACCGCTGGGATCCCATCCATTCAGGGCGTCGCGGGCGGCCTTGATCGCTGTATCATCCGGCGTGAGATTGATTTGCCCATCAGAAACACAGGTAAATGCGCCCGGTTGGTAGATCACACCGGCAATCGAGTTGGGGAATTTCGCACTGGCAACCCGGTTCAGGATCACGGCTGCTACAGCCACCTGCCCTGCGTAGGGTTCTCCCCTAGCCTCGCCATAAATAGCTCGCGCCAGAAGGTAGACATCACCGGTAGCCGTTCCTCCGCCCGAGGGCTTATATGAACCGCCGTCGCTGCCGATGGTGATGCCAATGGCAGCAGCCGTGCGGTCACCCACGACACCGTCGGCGGTGATACCATTGCGCCGCTGGAATAACTTGACTGCATCCTCCGTTGCCTGGCCGAACGCACCGTCAATTGGGCCGTCATAATACCCCCATTGCTTCAGCCGGCTTTGGATTTTCTCCACATCGTTACCCGATGACCCTTTCTTTAGCGTGCCGCCAGGATCCGGTGACGCCATGCCAAGGCTCAGGCAAAGGCAAAGCACCACCACGAGCGACGTTACTACCCGGATCATTCGTACCATCAGTTATCACCTTCCACCCAATATTCTTTCGCCCATTCCATAAAGTCCTTATCCCATTGCCCGCTACTGAACAGCTTGTCAAACAGCCATGAGCGCACAGGTGCCTCCGGCGCTTCCGCCTCGGCGTCCAACTCCTTCACCAATTCTTTATAGTCCTCAATGCTCATTTCGCCATTATCGCCAATCAGGCACAGCGGTGGGAACATCACACACCACCAGTTATGACCTGCAGCAGCTCCGAGCTCAACCTTCAGCGCATGATAACGGCCTTCGGGGAACTCAACGCCATCATAGTCCTTCTCAGGGAAGTCATAGACACCGGCTTTGACATTTGATTTGTAGTCTGCACCGAGGTCCTGTAGAAAGGTGTTCACATCTTTTTGGATATCGGGGATCATATTGCTTAACGCATCCCAAGCTTTCCCGGAATCGCCAAGCTCCATCAGCTTTTTGCCCCACTTCTCCAGCAGCATGTCGCGAACCTTAATTTTTATATCCTGGTCGGATTCGCTGTCACTGTTGGCGAGAATATGAAGGCGGATCACACTGCTTTGCAAAGAGTTGACTGGTTTGCTGTCACTTCCACAGGCGATGAACAAGCCGCCTATCATCAGCAGACATACAACCACAAACAGGACCTTCCTCAAATCTGAGCCTCCCTTATATGCTGTTATGGGAATTATTGACAGCACAGGAAGGTTTTATACAAAATGCATGAGGGACAAACAAAAAGCCGGGGCAACACCCGGCAAAAATATCTATTGATAAAGGTGTTACTATTCCGACCCGGTAACTGACATTACTCCGCCTGATATGGTAACCGTTACGGTTCCCTCCTTGTCGGTGCGGTGAATCTTCGCGCCAAAACTCTCCAGTCGTTTCAATATATCTTTATCAGGGTGCTTGTAGCTGTTACCCTGCCCAACGCTGATCAGCGCGATTTGCGGCGTCGCTGCTTTCAGAAAGGCTTTGGTGCTGGATGTGTCGCTGCCGTGATGAGCTACCTTCAGCACGTCACAATCCAGATCAAGCCCCTGATCCAACAATTCCTTTTCCACCGTCTTCTCCATATCGCCGCACAGCAACACACGGTAACCTCCGGCAGAAACCATCATCACAATGGAGTGGTTATTGTCGTTATCGGATTTGTATTTTGCGGGGGGCCAAAGAAAAGTAATATCAGCCTCGCCAAACTTTATCGAGTCGCCGGGCTTCGGCATAGTAACGGTCAAACCGGCGGCATCCACGGCGTTCAGCACATCTTCATAAGTCTCTGTATCGGCTGTTCGTCGCGGCATATAGACGGCCTCTGGGGGAATGGACGCAATGACCGTGTCCAGCCCGCCGATGTGGTCCGAATGGGGGTGCGTGCCGACAATCGCTTTTAGCTTGGTCACCCCAAGCCGTTGAAGATCGCTTACGACCAAATCACCTTTGTCGTTTTCACCAGCATCCACCAGCATGTATTCACCGCCGGACGCAAGCAATATGCTGTCTCCCTGGCCCACATCCAGCATGATGACTTGAAGATCATAATCTTTGTGAGTGGTTTGTCCAGAGGATGTGAGCAAGATCTCGCAGCCGCACAGTGTAAATATTAAAACTGCCAGCACAAGCAGGCGGAGAAGCCTTTTCACATTGCGCAGCCGTCTGTTCATATTACCTCCCCTGAAAACCATCAGGTTATGGCCCTCTTTACTACTATTCTATTCGTTTCCCTATGCCATTTTTACTGGCTACGTACTACTGGTTACTGATTACTTCTTCGTCAGCGCATCCACGCCCACCCACTTGCGCAGCGGCTCCGGCACCACGACAGAACCGTCGGCTTGCTGGTGCTGCTCCAGAATTGCCGGCAGAATGCGCGATGTGGCCAGGCCCGAACCATTGAGCGTGTGGATGAAATCCACCTTCTTATCAGAATCCCGGCGGTAGCGCATACGGCCACGGCGGGCCTGATACTCATAGGCGTTGGAGATCGAGCTGACCTCCTTGTATTCGTTCATCGACGGCAGCCAGACCTCAATGTCATACGTGGTTGCCATGGACGCGCTGCAATCACCCGCTGCCAGCTTCATCAGGCGGTAATGGAGCCCCAAGCCCTGCACCAGGCGTTCGGCCTTTTCAATCAGCTCTTGATGCGCTGCCTTTGAGTTATCCGGCGTGGTAAACTGGAACATCTCCACTTTGTTGAACTGGTGGCCGCGGATCATGCCGCGCTCGTTGGCACGGTAGCTGCCGGCTTCGCGACGATAGCACGGGGTATAAGCAAACAGTTTCTTTGGCAGCGCGCTTTCCGGCAGAATCTCGTCACGATAAAGATTAACCAGAGCTGTCTCCGCCGTGGGCAGCAGGAAGGCCATCTGGTCCTCTTGCAAGCGGAACACATCTTCCTCAAACTTGGGGAATTGGCCCGCAGTGAAACCGCACTCCCAATTGAGGATGTGGGGCGGCAGGATGAACTCGTAGCCATCCTTCAGATGCTCCTCAACGAAATAATTCAACAATGCCCATTCAAACCGGGCACCCAAACCAGAATAAATCCAGAAGCCACTGCCGCCCATCTTGACGCCGCGCTCATAATCAATCAATCCCAGGGAAGTCTCCAGATCCACATGATCCTTCGGCTTAAACCCGAAATCCGGTTTGTTTATATATTCACGAACATACTGGTTGTTCTCCTTGCCACCGGCGGCCACATCGTCTGCCGGCAGGTTGGGCAGTGCCGCCACAAAAGACTCGATGCGCTTATCAAGCTGATTGAGCTCCTGATCCAGCTCCTTGATCCGGTCTGCCGTTTCCTTCATCTGGGCAAGCAACGCATCGGTGCTCTCCCCGCGCTTTTTCATTTCGGGGACTTCCTTGCCAATCCGGTTGCGCTCGGCTTTCATCGTCTCCACTTCGGTGATGATCTGCCTGCGCTTGCCATCCCAGGCCAGGAATTCGGAGAAGTCCACCTGATATTCCCTTTTGGCCAGAGCTTTAGCAACATAATCAGGATCTTTACGAATCAACGTGATGTCCAACATATCATTTCCTCCGTTTGTTTTCATAACAAAAGCCCCTTGGTTTCCCAAGGGGCGGTGTGAACCGCGGTGCCACCCTGCTTCCCCGCATGGGCGGGGCGCTCATCCGGCTTTATCGGGCCTGCCCGTGGGGCTCATCGCTCCAACACTCCGGGACGGAAAGGCGTCTTGCGCGCCGGTTCGCACCACCCACCGGCTCTCTTTGGCGCTCATTGGCCATTTTTCCCATCAAAGCTGCACCCATTATAGTGTATTGAAACAGGAATTTCAATACTTCGTGTTTACTGCTTCCAGTGCGGCATAAACCCTTCGCCCAACACTTCCTTGGCATCGGTGACGACGACGAACGCATCCTGGTCTTCCTCGGCGATCAGCCTTTTCATCGCGGTGATCTGAGTGGGCGCTACCAAACAAAACAAAACCTCTTTCTCATCACCGCTGAAAGCACCCCGGCCATTGAGCACCGTTACGCCGCGATCCAGTGTAAGCAGAATGCGCTGCGTGATGATGTCTGACTTTTTGGAGATGATGAAAAAAACCTTGCCGCTGCGGGCACCGGTCTGGATAAAGTCCACGATTCTGGCGCCAATAAACACTGCAGCCAACGCATACAGCGCAAGCACCGGTGAGCGGAATACCACGGCGGCGCCTGCCACCACGGCAAAGTCCACGCCAAAAAGCACCCAGGCCACATCCAGATGGGGGAACCAGTGGTTGACAATGATCGCCGCAAGGTCGGTGCCACCGGTAGTGGCATTGCCCTTGATCGTCAGGCCCACGCCGGTGCCCATCAGGATGCCGCCATAGACAGTGGAAAGGATCATGTCGCCTTTGAAGATATTGTACACTTCCTGCGGGAGCTTCAGATAATCGATGAGCAATGACAGCAACAGAGTGGAAACCAACGTGCGCATCATGAACAGGCTGCCCCTGAGCCGCCAACCCAACAGGAATAACGGCGCGTTCAAGACCAGAATTGTGGTGCCGATGTTGAAGCCAAACAGCGCATTGATCTCCTGCGCAAGGCCCGATAAGCCTCCGGGAGCGATGTTGTTGGGGATAAAAAACAAATTGTAGGCCAGCGCCGTCAGCACGCTGCCCACAACTACATACATCCAATTATAGAATGCCGCCGCTTTCGTATCCTTCATTCGTAACTCCCGGACATACTTACAAGTCTGTGACTCCCATGCTGATCTGCAGGGCTTCATCAACACTGTTCATGATTTCTGTATTGAGCACACCCACCCGTTCGCGCAGCCTCCGCTTATCGATGGTGCGCACTTGTTCAGCCAGCACGACGGAATCTTTCGTTAAGCCGAATTCCTCTGCTGGGATCTCGATATGGGTGGGCAGGCGGGCCTTGTCGATCTTCGACGTGATGGCGGCCACAATCACAGTGGGGCTGTAGCGGTTGCCGATGTCGTTTTGTATGATCAAAACCGGCCGCAAGCCCCCCTGCTCGGAGCCAACCACGGGGCTCAGGTCAGCGTAGTAAATCTCGCCGCGTCTCACCATTCATTCCTCACACTCCGCAAGCAGCGTTTCATAGAGCTCCAGGGTTTTGATGTCGGGCAACAAGCCTGCTTCGGCCCATTCCTCATTGATGCGGGCCATTTCTTCATAGCCGCGCCTCATGTGCTCCCTGATTTCCATTCTATGCTTCTCGCGTATGTAAAGTTGCATGGCATCCCTGATGATCTGGCTGCGTGTGGTGTGCTCCTCACTCATCAGTTTGTCCATCTGCCGGAGCAGCGCATCCGGCAGACTCACAAGCACCTTCTTGCTGCTTTCGGGCATGGAAACTCCCCCAGTCCGATCCAATTCGTCAGTCATTCACCCCCCGACGCTCTCGGAAGGCACTCCGCGATGTCACCGGCAGCCAGTCCTGCCTGCCCTACTTCCAATGCGGCGATATCTCCAGCCCGGCCATGAAGCCAGCAAGCCCGGCTTGCAGCCTCATAAGCTGAGCAACCTTGCGCCAGCAGCGCGCCGGTCAGCCCAGCCAGCACATCCCCGGCGCCTCCGGTTGCCATGCCGGGGTTGCCGGTGAGGTTCAGCGTCAATTCGCCTTCTGACGCGACGAGCGTTGTGGCGCCTTTGAGCACTGCTACGCCGCCATACTGTTCTGCGCAGCGCCTCACGGCCCCGATCCGGTCTTCTTCCACCGCCTCCACAGCCATGTCCAGCAGCCTGGCCATTTCACCAGGGTGCGGCGTCATCACCCGTTCGGCCTTCTGAAACAGTGCCGGATATCCTGAAACAGCGAATAAGGCATCCGCATCCACTACCATAGGTATATCAATTGTATGCAGAATATTCCTGATTAGTTCAGTTGTGTCAGGATTCCTTGACATTCCCGGCCCGATCACCAACGCGGACTTGCCAACGAGCGCTGCCCGCAGCGCTGATTCCGATGCGGCGCACATCCTACCGCTGCAATCGGGCACTGGGCAGAGCATCGCTTCGGTAACCAAGGCCGAAGCGGGAATTACCAAGCTCTGCGGCACCACCCAGGAAACGAGCCCAGCTCCGCCTCGCACCGCCGCGCGTGCCGCCAGCGCACCGGCACCCAGCATCCCCATGGAACCGGCAACCACGATCACATGGCCGTAGTTGCCTTTGTGGGTGTTTGTATGACGGGGCGGGAACTCGGCGTCCTGCCGTCCCAGCACGCGCCGAGGCGCAAACAATGACAGCTCCTCCACAATGCCAATATCGGCGATGACCAAACTGCCAGTGTGCTCACGGCCAGGAAACAGGCAATGGCCCAGTTTAGCATACTGGAACGTGATGGTGCAGGCTGCATGGATGGCTGTGCCCTGTTCCCTTCCTGTCTCTCCGTTTATGCCAGAGGGGATGTCCACCGCCAGCACCGGTTTTCCGAACCGGTTGATCGCCTCGATGAGCTCCACCCAAACGCCGGTAAGGTTCTCGCGCAGGCCGGTGCCGAACAGGGCATCCACGATCACACAGTCTTGTTGTGCGGCTCCTTCAAATTCCTCCAGCGTCCTGATAAATGGTATGCCCACCTTTTGTGCGGCGTTGTACTGCGTCAGGGCGTCACCTCTATAATCTGTGCGGGGTGCATAGCACCAAGCCGGCACGCCCCACAGCTTGAGGATGCGGGCCGCCGCCAGGCCGTCGCCGCCATTGTTTCCGGGGCCGCAGGCAATCAGCACCGGCTTTCCAGTCCAACGAGCCTTCACCTCGCTTGCCACCGCCAGCGCCGCCCGCTCCATCAGCACCACGCCGGGAACGCCAATCTCATGGATCGTGTGGGCATCCAATGCAGCCATTTCGGCCGGCGTCACCACATATCGCAATTTAATCTCCCTCCAGCACCACAAAGGCCGTGGCAATCCCGCCGGTGTGGGTGATCGAGACCCAAGCCGTTTGCACGCCCAGTGCGGCAAACCGCTCCTGCGCCTTGCCATCCACATGGATCACCGGCGCACCCTGTCCGTCACGAAGTGTTTCCACGCAGTCCAGCGGGCAGCCGGCCATGCCGCAGCCCAACGCCTTGGCCACCGCTTCCTTGACGGCGAAATTGCCGGAGGCCCGTTCGGCGGAATGGCCGTCGGCGCCGATGATCTCCCGCTCGAAGGCGGTAAACACCCGCTCCATGAAGCGGGCGTTTGTGAGGTTTTTCTCCATGCGGGCAATTTCAACAGAGTCAACACCGATGCCTTTGATCAAGGGACTCCCCCTGTCGCTTCGCGACATTTCCCCCTCATTGAGGGGGACAAGTTGACGATTCACTTGGCCGATTACAGGAACAGACATGCCTCCCTCTTTGAGAGAGGTGCCCCCGAATGGGGCGGATGGAGTTACACGACCGCATTCCCCACCGCCCGCGCAACAACCTCTACAGCAGCGGCACACAGGCTGAGGAAGTCTGCCTCCTCGTCGCCATAGGAAGCCGCAAACAATGTGTCGCCGTCCATCGTGGTGTGCACCGGCCGGATGGACCAGGCCAGGCCGTCATGGGCCACGGAGGCCAGGCGGTTTGCCTGTTCCTTGGTGAGCGCCGCATCGGTCGCGATCACGCCGATCGTGGTATTGGCTCCGGGTTGTTGGCCTGGCATGCTGCCGCTCACCAGCAGATCCTGCGTGCTGTGGAATCCGCCACCGGGCAACCGGATACCGGCAAGAATTTCATTGGTGCGATAATCCACCACATCGCCTAGAGCGTTCACAGCAATCACTGCAGCCACAGTTGCTCCAGAAGCCAGCTTGATCGACGCTGTGCCTACACCGCCGGGGGAGCACAACTCAAACCCCAGCGCCTTACCGACTGTGGCACCGATGCCTGCCCCGACCGGCCCTTGCTCCAGTGGCGCAGATGAGGCAGCGCAGCAGGCATCATAACCCATCGCTCCGTCAGGCCGGGCTTTCGCGTCACCCACAGCAAGGTCATAGAGCACTGCCGCCGGCACAATGGGCACACGGGCAATGCCTGTCTCAAAGCCAATGCCCTGCTCCTCCAGCCAGCGCATCACACCGGAGGCTGCATCCAGGCCGAAGGCCGAGCCACCGGTCAGCAGGATCGCATGGGCGTGCTTGACCATGTTGCCGGGGCGCAGCAGGTCTGTTTCCCGTGTGCCCGGCGCTGCGCCTCGCACATCCACACCGGCCACCGCACCATCGGGGAAGATCACGACGGTGCAGCCGGTTTTGCCCTTCACATCTGTCGCATGGCCAGCCAGCACGCCCTTGATGTCTGCAATATTCCCTTTATGCATAGCCATTCACGCCTCTCACGCTGATTTCCCCGGAAATGATGCGGTGGAGCCCGCCGGAGTCCAACCGGACCAGCAACGCGCCGTCATCATCCAAACCCTCAATGACAGCTAATTCCTGCCTCTGGCCATCGACGACGACCACTGGTGTGCCCTCAGGCAGCATATACCGGCGGTAACCCTCCGCCACACCAGCAAACCCCTCGGTCTGCCAGCAGTTCAACAGCGTTTCCATATTTGCCAAAATATCCGCTGCCAGCGCCAGTCTGCCCACGGCGTGGCCTGTGGCTGCCTCAATAGAGGTTGCGATCCAGGCGGCATCGCAATATCCCGCAGCAGGTGTTCTCGTGTTCACACCGATGCCGGCGATCACCATGCGCTTCCCGCTTTGATCCAGCGCTGACTCGCACAGGATGCCGCAGAGCTTTTTTCCGCCGGCCAGCACATCGTTTGGCCACTTGATTGCAAGACAGGCATCGCCCACGCATGCCTCCACCGCCCGGCACACGGCCAGGCCAATCAGCAGCGTGAGCTTCTGCATCTCCTCTGCCGACATGAAGGGCTCGAGCACCACCGTCATCCAAAGCCCGCAGCCGGGCTCCGACACCCACTGCCTGCCCCGCCGGCCGCGGCCCCCTGTTTGCTCACCGGCGATGAAGACTGCGCCATGGGGCAACCCATCGGTAAGCCCCCGGCGGGCTTCGCTGTTGGTAGAGTCCACAGATGCCAGCAGGGTGGCGTTTCTGCCCAGAAACTCTGTGTTGAGCAGGGATTGCAGCTGCTGCACGGCGAACAAATCCATTGGAAAAACCCTCCATGCATAGCTTACCTTGAAGCAATGATTTATGCAAGGGCAGCCCCCGCTTCTGTGCCGAGGCGGCATTCAGAAACTATAAAAGTCAAAGAGACAGATGAAATTGATGATATTGTAAAATCAAGATTACTAAATTATACTAAAAACATGCAAACAAAAGGGGCGTGATTGGATTGGCTGCAATCAAAGAACTGTTTAACGACGTGCGTGAAAACATCCGAAAGATCATTGTGGGCAAGGATGATGTGATTGAGCTGATCCTGGTAGCCTTGTTGTGCGAAGGCCATGTGCTCATTGAGGACGTGCCCGGTGTGGGCAAGACGTCGCTCATCTCGGCGCTGGCCCGCTCGGTTGGCCTCGGGTTCCACAGGGTTCAGTTCACACCCGATGTGCTCCCCAGCGACATCACTGGCTTTTCCATGCTCAATATGAAGACAGGTGAGTTTGAATACCGCCAGGGCGCGGTGATGAGCAACATCATCCTGGCCGATGAAATCAACCGCACATCGCCGAAAACACAGTCCAGCCTGCTGGAGGCGATGGAGGAAAAACGCGTCACAGTGGATGGCGTCACCTACCCCCTTCCCCGGCCTTTCCTGGTGCTGGCAACACAGAACCCCATTGAGTATGTGGGCACCTATCCGCTGCCGGAAGCACAGCTGGACCGTTTCCTGATCCGCGTGGCAATGGGATATCCTTCCTTGAAGGATGAGGCGGAGATTCTTGGCAGGTTTGTGACCGGCGACCCCCGAGACCGGCTGGACCCTGTGTGCGGCCCGGAGGACATTGCGGCTTTGCAGAAGGACGTGTTGGGCATACAGTGCGCGCCGGCCGTGCGGGAATACATTGTGCGGCTCGTAGCCCAGACGCGAAAGAGTGAGCACCTCTCACTGGGCGCAAGCCCCAGGGGTTCGATCTATCTGATGAAGGCAGCTCAGGCTTTGGCCGCGCTGCAGGGCAGGAAATTCGTGATGCCCGACGATGTGCAGAAGCTTGCCGGACCGGTGCTGGCCCACCGGCTGATCGTGCGGCCCGAGGCGCGGCTCACCGGCATGACGGCTGACCGCGTGATCAAGTCCATCCTGAACACAATTGACGTGCCGGTGGTGTCAGCGTGAGAGCGCGGCAGATCCTGTTTGGCATTTGCATGGCCGCACTGCTGGTCTCGGGGCTATACTCCGGCGAGCGGTTCTTTTTCATGGGCTTCTATATCATGCTCGTCATGCTCGTTTTGTCCATTGCTTCGATTGCCTATACGAGTCTTACCTTCAAATATCTGCAGTCTCTCACCCCTGCCGAGGGTGTAAAGGGTGACACGCTGGAATACCGGCTGCAGGTGCACAACGATATGCTCTTCCCCATCGCCTATATCAGGCTCACCTATGACAGCATCGATTCATTACTTTCTGGGGAGCAGGCCAGCGTGACGATGTCATTGACGCCTCGGACCCACGGCGAACACACGCAAGGCATGTTCTGCCGCTACCGGGGCAGGTGGCCGGTGGGTGTAAAAAAGGCGGAGATCCGCGACATCTTCGGCCTGATTTCCATCCGTCTGGATATCAACATGTTTTTAAGCCATAAACCCATTTCGCTGCTGGTGCGCCCAAGGATCCTGCGGCTGCCCATCCTGCCCATGCGCCGCCGCAATGATGAGGGCCCCATGGAGACGGCACCCCGCCGCTCCGATGATGTGGCAATGCTGGCGGACATCCGTAAATACCACCCAGGCGATCAGATGAAGCGCATCCACTGGAAGCTGACAGCGCGGCAGCGTGAGGTTATGGTCAAGAATTACGAGGAAACCTCGCTGCCAGATCTACTGCTCTATCTGGACACCAAGTTAAAGCCAATGAGCCGCATGGACCGGCTGAACCTGGAGGACACATTGGTGGAAAGCGCCACCGCGGTGGTACATCACCTGCTCCAGAACGACATGCCCACCAGCTTGATCTTCTATTCGGACAAAAGAGTGCACCTGCAAGCCAGCAAGCCGGAGCACTTCCAGTCAATCTATTCAGTTCTGAGTGAAATGCCTTTCGACGGGAAGTGGGATGCCTGCGATGTGCTGATGAACGACCTGAAGCTGGTTACCCACGCCGGCAACCTGTTTTTGATCACCTCTTCCCTCTCCGATAAACTGTTTGATCTTTTGATCATGATGAACAGCTCCGGCATGAGCATCACCATGGTGTATGTGCGGGAGCCAGTTGATCAGGAGGAGATGGCCATCAAGCGGGCTGTCGAAGTGGGTCGGGCGCGGCGCATGGTCTCCGAAATGCGCGACGCGGGCATCGTGGTGATCGACATGGCGCCAGGAGACAATCTAGCGGAAAGGGTGGGTATGATGCGATGAACCACCCTCTGACCGAAAAAGGAAAAGGGCTTTTGCTGGTGCTAGCTGTGGCAGCTCCGATGGCCTATGTGATGCAGATCTCCATGGGCATCTGGCTGCCGGCCTGGATTGCCGTTGGCATATCTATTGTGGCATTGGTGCTCATTGAGCTGGCCGCTACAAACAAGTTTACTGCAATTGGCACGGCTTCGGCAGTGCTGTTGTTGCCGTTGCTGGTCTGGGCGGTGCTCACCAAGGACCAGCGCGAGGTCTTCATCGATTTCTTCTGGTGGGCTCTCTACTTCCTGGGCGGCGGCGGCGAATACCCACTTGGCTATGGCTTGGCGCTCACAGCCATTACCACTTTCCTGATCGCTCTTTACACCTGGCTGTTTGGCAGGAAGTTTTTCTACTTCCCGATGGTGATGCTGTTTGTGGTGGGGTTCCTGCTGTTCAAGTGGTTCCACGGGTTGGATCCGGTTCTATTCCCAGGTGTTTTCGCTGTGGCAGGCCTCATCGCCCTGTGGGCCAAATCCTTTCAGCGGAAAACCGAAAAAAAGGCCAACCGGAAGCTGGATTCAAACGGCATCGCCCTGGTGGTGCTGCCTCTGGCGCTGGCGATTACACTGGGTTGTTATGCCGCTATCACGACGGAGCAGGCTGCAAAGTGGCAGAACAAACAGGTGTATGACTTATTGGAACGCTTCAACAACTACATCGCTGATTACACCAATTTCGACCGTCCCCGCCACACGTATTCGATAGCCCGGTTCGGCTTCATGCCGATGGGCACAAGGCTTGGCGGCCCGGTTGAGCTTTCCGATGAGGAAATGTTGCATGTGAAGGCGGAAGGATCCCTACTGCTGCGGGGCGCGGTTTACAACAAATACACCGGGCAGCGCTGGGAGGATTCAACAGGAAGCGGGCAATACCGGTTCCGCGACGATCAGAATGGGCTGCGCCAGAGTGTGTTTGACCTGACACGGCCGCAGCTGAGCGAAGGAGATAACGAGCAATTCCAACGGTTTGTGAGCACACAGGAGTTCACCCTTGTGCCTGTGGTAGACAGCTCGTCGGCGCTCTTCACGCCTTATCGGGGCGTCACAGAAGTTGAGTCACTGAAATTCATGGGCGTGCTGCCCCGATATAATGAGAAGGGCGAATTGTTCAGCTCCGGAGACCTTCGCGCCGGTTATGGCTATACTGTTACCGCTGAGTATCTGGACTACAATGCAGCGGGCTTTGAAACTCTGATGGACCGCTTACTGGGTTTAGGGTTGACTGATACGGCGCAACAAGCTGATTGGGTGCGAGAGAAGTATCTGGATTTACCAACAGGGATCGACCAGATGGTTTATGTGCTGGCCAATGATCTGGCAAATGGATACAAGGTCACCAATTTGATCTACAGCAACGGGGAATTAAGTGGTTTTGATGCAATTGCAGGTGATGGCAAACCGATAAACGATTACGAGAAAGCCCTCGCGATCCGGGATTTCTTGAAGTCAAACTTCAAATATTCCCTCAAGCCCACTACCCCACCGGAGCATACTGACTTTGTGTCCTGGTTCATCGCCAACACCGATGAAAAGGATAGCATTCCATCCGGCTACTGCACCTATTATGCTTCCGCAATGGCTGTAATGGCCCGCATTGCCGGCATCCCCTCCCGCTATTGTGAGGGATATGCGATGCCCTCGAAAACCAACCAGGATGGCGTCTATGTGGTGCGGGGCAACAACGCTCACGCCTGGGCAGAGCTCTATTTCGAGGGAATAGGCTGGATTCCTTTTGACGCCACTCCTGCTGCTGACGACACGGGTGATGAAAATACCGGCGTTGACACCGGGATGGACCCCTTTCCAATTCCGACGAAGCCACCGATGGAGCAAGAGGATACAAGCCAGAATGAGCTGCCTGATGGCAATCCGCTCACATGGGAAGATATTGCCCCCTACCTGTGGCTGCTGCCGGTTCTGATGTTCGCCGCGCTGTTGGGGTGGGTTGTTGCGAAATTGATCTGGGCCAGAATCCGCATCTCAAACCGATATGTGCTGCGGAAACATAATGATCACAGCAAAGCTTGCGCTTATTATTACTCTGAATCCTTAAAACTGCTGGAGTTTTATAACTACCCGCTCAAGACCGGTGAAACACCTGCTGCTTACGCAATACGGATCGACCGGTGGCTGAGGCTTGGCTCCGGTTCGTTTGGACAAGTGGCAGCCCTCATCTCCCGAATCTCTTACTCCGACTACACGCCTGTTGATGAAGATCTGCGGTTCCTGTCAGGCTTCTGCCGCGACCTTGCCCGATACACCTATCATGCCGTAGGGTCGTGGTATTACTTCCTGCACCGGGTGATGGGTGTGAAGCAAAAAGTCATAGCTCAGAAGACCCGCTGAAAACCTTTGTCATCACAGAATCGATCACATCGCCGGCAAAACCCCGGCGGGCAAGGCTGGCATAGACCTTTGCCCGCCTTTTTCTTTGGTCACTCTCACCAGCGGTGCGGCGCATGTCTTTCTCCGCCTGGCGCAGTGCGGAGGCAAGCTCATCCTCCTCGGCGTATTGGTCAAGTGCCTGCTCGGCGTCTTCCTCCCCGACACCAAGCCGCTTGAGTTCTTGCGCCAGCGACCGCCGCCCAATGGACTTGGTGTTCACGCGGTCGCGCACAACCAAGCGGGCAAACTCACTGTCATCGATGTACCCATAACCTTCTAGTTTTTCCATCGCATGGCGTACGGCAGATTCCGAGAAGCCTTTCTCCTCCAGGTATTTTTCCATCTCTGCCTTGCCCCTGGCCCGGCTTGCCAGCCTAGAAACTGCTTTATCCAGGGCTGCTGCTTCTTCCTGGCGGCCCTGCATATCCTGCCATAGCTCATCAGGCAGCGGGTTACCCGTCTTCAGGCCTGATTTGGCCCAGACGATGTCCTCCACGCTGCCCAGGTACTGTCCGTCCACTTGAATTGACACCCTTGTTTTGTTTCTTTTTTGGCGTTCCACCGATGTAATCATACCAAGGATTCCCATACCTAACACCTTTTCGCAATCATACACCGCCGATTATAGCACAAACTATTCGAAGAAATCAGCAAGGAGGTCGCTATATGGCCAATATGAACCAGCAACCGCAAATAGACGCAAAAAACCTTTCCTACCTTGAGGATACGATGAATTACGAAGCACTTGCATGCAAGAAGTGTGAGCATTATGAAACGATGCTAACCGACCCAACGCAGAAAAACATGGTGCACCAATTGGCGCAGCATCACCGCCAGCATTTCGACTCGCTCTTCGCATATCTGCAGAGCCATAATTGAGGAGGATAACAATGGCAAACATGGCGATGAACAGTTCACTAGGCGAAAAGGAAATCCTCAATGACATCCTTAACACGGAAAAGGAAATCCTGAAGGCTTACTCCACAGCAGTGACCGAATCCTCCTGCGCCAATATGCGCCAGCTTTTATTGCGCAACATCACGCAGGTGTCTGATGACCAATATAACGTATTCAACACCATGGTAAATAAGGGCTATTATCAGAAGAAGGATGCACAGGATCAGGACGTGCAGCAAGCCAAACAGAAGTTCCAGCAATTGCAGAGTCAGTTATAACGGTTTGCCCTGGACTTGTGAAAAGCTGCGGGCGAGATGCCGCATCAAGTGACACTCAAACCTCTGATTGCGGCGCCGCAGGATCCTCAACAATATTTCAGGGCAATTTGGCGCTGGGAAAGGACGGCTGATCGTTAGCCGTCCTTTCCCCATTCACTGTGGAACATATCGTGGATGGAAACATCCGGGTGATGATACCGCAGCTTGCCCACCGTGGAATTGCTAAGTTCTATGGCTTTGGCTGGGCACCAATGAAAACAAGCCAGGCAGTGCTCACAACTGCTCCCCCACCGAATAGCTCCATTGATTAATTGAATATTTGAGGCTGGGCACACTCTGATACATGTTGCACACTTGGTGCATGCATCTGACGTTTTGAACCTTGAGGGCGTCCTATAGAGATATTTTGCGACAGTACCTGTGACGAGCCCTCGAAAATGGGATAAGAAGGAGTTATCCCCTCCTATTGGATCAGATTGTTTGCTTCTGATGCACTGCGCAATCTCTTCCATCCTTTGTATGGATTCTTCAAGCCTTTGTGCCCTGACCTCCGGGGGATTGGTGTAATCTCGTATAATCACAGAGTTGCCGGGCATGGTGATAGCATAGCCCGCCCGTAGAGACTGACCCCTCTTTTTGAGGATCCGATCAACAGTAAACAGGCTATGACCCGGGCCACCATTACAGGTCGCGACCGCGACGATGTCGATTGTTTTTTGAGGAAACTCAAGCTTGTTGAGAAACATTTTTAACATACGTGGGATGGTTTGAAAATAGACAGGATAGACAAGGATGAGCCTTTCGGCTATGATATTCAACTTTCTGCTGTCTTTCCGAATGGGCAGAATACTGGCTTGACCGCCCAATAGCGACTGCAGCTTCCTGGCAACTGACAACGAATTCCCAGTTCCTGAGAAATAGCAAATGAGCGTGTTCATGTTCAGGCCTCCAATCCACTTAATGATAAGGCCTGTAGTATAGTACAGAGTCAATAGAGAAAAGCAAATCCAGCTACTTATACAGAAGTGAACTCAAGATCGGGCATTTCACCGGACTGCCCAGGTTGTGTTTCACTTTTTCCAGAAAGCTCTTCATCTCCTGCAGCGTTGTGATTTCCCGATCGAGATCACCAACCTTTTTGTCAAGCAGCTCTGCGGCAGATTGCCAATCCGGGCTGTCACCATCAAGCAGAGACAACAGATGGCGGATTTCATTGAGGGCAAAACCACAACTCTTGGCACGCCTGATGAATGCAAGCCTTGCCAGCACTTCATCCGTATAAAGTCTGTAACCCCCATCCGTTCGCAGTGGGGCAGGAATCAATCCATTCTTCTCATAAAACCTGAGTGTCTCAAGGTTGATCCCCGCTGCTTTTGAAGCCTGGCTTCTATAATATGTAGCCATCTCATCACCAACACACAGAGTTTGATAGGCCGTGAGCAACAGGTTGCCACAGCGTATATCACACATCATTGCTGTAATGAACTCTGCTCTGTCTTGGCTTCGCCTTCCTTCGGCACTCCAAAGAAGAAGATTGCCCCTCCAATCACAAACAGCGCCATCACGCTGAGGATGCCAAACTGTGACTGTCCAGTTGCCATCGCCACAAAGCCAAAGATTGCCGGCCCCATGAATGTGGCAAACTTGCCAAAGATATCAAGGAAGCCATAAAACTCGTTGGCTTGCTCCTTCTTGGGGATCAGCTTTCCGAAATAACTACGAGAAAGGGCCTGGATGCCTCCCTGGGCCGTGGCCACAAGCACAGCCAGCGCCAGATACATTGTGAAGTTGGTGGTGAAATAGGCCAGCACACAAATGGCCATATAGGTCACAATGCCCGCGCCGATCATGACCCTGGCGCCGAAGCGTTTGGCTAACCGACCATACAGGATCGCGCACGGGAACGCTACCACCTGCGTTGCCAGCAGTGCAGCCATCAACTCAGTGCTGCTCAAGCCCAGTGTGTCTCCATAGGTTGTGGCCATATGGATGATCGTGCCCACACCATCGATGTAGAAGAAGTAGGCCAGGATAAACATAAAGAGGCCCTTGTATTGCCGGATGTGCCGGAACGTATCTGCCAGCCTGTAAAAGCTTTGGGCAAGGGCGTTGCGCTCCGGCTTCACCCAGTTGGTTTGCCGCACATTGCGCCAGAACGGGATCGTAAAGCCCGCCCACCACAAAGCAGTCATCAGAAACACGATCACCACAGCTGTGCTATAGGGGATTCCAAACGACTCGCCATACATCAACAGCGCGATGGCGATGACAAATGGGATCGTACTGCCACCAATATAGCCAAGACCATAACCTGTGGATGACACACGGTCCATCCGCTCATTGGTCGTGACATCTACCAGGAAACCGTCATAATAGATGTTGGAGGCATAAAACCCGGCGCAGGAAAGCGCATAAAGCAACAGTACCACCAGCCAATTGTGCGCAAAAGCCAGCGCCGCAGTGGCCCCCATGCCAAACACTGCAAAGATGGTGAAAAGCTTCAACTTATAGCCTTTGAAGTCGCCCAGCGTGCCCAGCAGCGGGGCAAGCACGGCGATCAGCAGCGTGGCAGCGGATGTGGCATAGCCCCAGTAAGCATCGGCTGTGTTTTTGGCGATGCCCGCCGCATCGGTGAGCCCCTTGAAAATGATTGGCAATATGACCGCAACCACGATGGTGGAGTGGGCGGAGTTTGCCCAGTCATAGAGCATCCAGCTCCATTCGGTTTTGGTAAAGCCCTTGGCCTTCTCCGGTGAAGCGCCCATGCCAATGCCTCCTTATTTCTTATGGATTTGAAGATACCATCATTGTAAGGCGAAGGAGACGATGTATAAAGAGATGGCAGGTTAATTCTCTACTAACAGGCTTGGTGGGATGGTTTTCGCTTTAATGATCGGAATTGCACTGACAGCCGCGACTGCGTATGCATTCACGTCGCAGACCAATGCGTGCACCCTCACCCCGCCATCGATGGCCTCACCCAACAGCCTGGCGAACACAGGGTCGGTCTCCCAATGGGGGCGGAACGACTGTGCCGCAGGATGCTGCATCACAAACAGCACATGGCAGTCTGTGCCGCAAAGGCTCAGCTTGGTGAGCTCCTTCAGGTGTTTCCAGCCCCGTTCGGTGGGTGCGTCGGGAAACATGCCCACACCGTTTTCCTGGAGCGTGGAGCACTTCACCTCCACATAATGAAGCATGCCACTTACAGTGCAGGCCATGTCAAAGCGGCTGTTGCCACAAGTGACTTCCCGGCGGATCGACTCCGGGTTCTCAAGGCCAGGCACAAGGCCGGCAAGAACAGCCTCGTGCGCCACGGCGTTGGCCCGGTGGGCGTCGATCACGACCCAATGGCCCAGATTCTGCACCATCACCAGGCCGCAGGCGGTTTTCCCGCTGCCTCGAAAGCGAGTCACCCGCACCGGGGCTCCCTCCACCAGCAATTCGCGGAGCCGCCCGGAGTTGGGCACATGGCAGGCTGTGATCTGTCCATCCAGCAGCACCTTTGCGGCAAAGCGGTTCTCTCGGCGGAGAAAAACAGCGTCAACGAGGTTCGGAATGTCCATTACTTGTTCTTGATATACACATGCCAGATGTTGGGGCGGTTGGTCTGGCGTTTGTCGATCTCAAAGATGCCAAGCGATTCCACCAATGGCGTGAGCGTGCGGAAGCCATAATTGCGTGTGTCAAAATCAGGCACCTTCTTGGCAAGCAAACTGCCCACATCGGAAAGTGATGCCCAGCCCGACTCCTCGGCCAGATCGGTGGTGGTTACTGCCAGCAGCTTGGCAAGCTTCTCGATGCTCATGGCCGAGTCTTCCTCGCTTGTCTCGGCGATGGCGGGTGGTGCGGCGTTTACGGCAGCAGCGGCGGCAGCCGTAGCGGCTGCTGCAGCTGCGGTTGCTGCGTGTTGGGCAGCAGATTTGCTTAATGCCGGCGGAGTCTCCACAGGGGTCTCCTTCAGGTTCTCCACATAGATAAACCGCTCGCAGGACGCCTTGAAGGCCACCGGCGTCTTCTTTACGCCAATGCCATACACACGCATACCTGCCTCTCTGAGACGCTGGGCCAGGCGTGTGAAGTCGCTGTCGCTGGAAACGATGCAGAAGCCGTCCACCTTCTGGGAATAGAGGATGTCCATCGCGTCGATGATCATCGCCGCGTCGGAGCTATTCTTCCCGGCAGTGTAGCGGTATTGCTGGATCGGCGCGATCGCATATTCCAGCAGCACATTTTTCCAGCCGGTAGAGGTGGGCTGTGTCCAGTCGGTATAGATGCGCTTAATCGTGGGCGTGCCATAGCGGGCAATCTCGGCCATGATGGGCTTCACCCAGCCGTAGGACACATTTTCCGCGTCAATCAACACGGCAAGTTTCAAATCATGATTGGGTTCCATAAGGTTCCTTTCAAAGACACCGGTCAGCGGTGTGAAGATTTTCTTATTGTGTATCATATTACTTTCATTATATACCTGTTTGGGGGGATTGTCATGATGTAACTCCCCCCTGGCCGCTGTGGCGGCCATCCCCCCTCGATGAAGGGGGTGGAGATTGGGTGAGAGGATGTGGTGGATTCATCTACATCATCTTCCGTGCTAGTAACGCAATATAGGCTTCTGCCGTGTCCGGCCCGCCCAATTGGTAGAGGGACCGGCTTCCCACGGCATCTTCAATTTCGTTAAGTAAGGGTTGATCGGGGCTGTCATAAATGAAATCAATGCCAGCATAATCAAGCGGCAACGCGGTGGTAATCGCCCGCACCATCTCCAGCTCGCGCAGACCAGGTTCGCACAACTCCACCGTGCCGCCCAGTGACAGGTTTGCGCGGAAATCCGTCGCCGATTGCCGGCGAACAGCGGCCAACACTTCCCCACCCAACACATACACGCGAAGATCCACACCGGGCATGCCGCAAAGGCGTTGCAGCAACACCAAGCTACAGTGCAGTATTGCGGCCATTGACAGCAGTTCTTCCCGATTGTGAGCCAGGAAGACGCCGGTGCCGCCGTGGCCGTATGGATCCTTCAGCACGACCGGATAGCCCAAGCCATGAGCAGAAAGTTCATCAGGGTTGTTGGCGCAGAAGGCAATATCCACCTGTGGCAGCCCAAGTCGAGCTGCCAGCCGGTGGCTTTCCACCTTGTCATTACCGATGCGGCAAGCCTTCGAGGAGTTGGTCACCATGCAGCCCGCCTGTTCCAGAGCCTGCGCAAGCTGCCAGTCCCGCGAGCGGTTCACGGCGAACCGGGGCGCACAATCGAATGCCACGCCGGTATCATCCAGCTCTTCCCGCAGCACAAGCCTCAGGTTCATGCCGTGGGCACATGAACGTTCAATCAACCGGTCGGCATAAGCACGGTTCTTCTGCCAATCCTCCCGGCAGTAGATGAGCCAGCCCTCATCCATGGGTCATCACCTTGACAATATAGCGGGCGATATGATCGGCCACATCCACGCCGGTGCAGTTGTAGAGGTTTTTGAAGTGGGCGTTGGAGTTGACCTCGCAGAGCACCGGCTCCCCGTCCGGCCCAAAGAGTAAATCAACGCCGGCAAAGTCAGCTCCCAGGATGCGGCTGCATCGGATGGCCATGTCTGTAAACTCCCGAGGCGGCTGGAATGGCTCCATCCTGCCGCCGTTGGTCACGTTGGCGCGGAAGTCATGGTCAGACACCCGCAGCACCGACGCCACGGCCTGCTCCCCCACCACTTGGATGCGCACATCGCGGCCATAGCTGGAGGAGATGAATTGCTGGTACAGATGGGGTGTATAGATCAATCTGCGGTGCAACGCAGTTAACTCATCGGCGCTATTGGCTAGATAAACCTGGGCCCCGAAGGAGCCGAAGCATTGCTTCACGACCATCGGGAATATCAGCTCGTCCTGCACATACTCGAGGAAGTGGCTGTCGTGCTCCCCATGGCCGGCAAAGACCAACGGAGCTACGATGGTCTTTGGCATGCGGATGCCCTGGGCAGCCAGTGCGATGTGGGTCATGGACTTGTCATCACAGGTTGCCACAACCGAAGCCGGATTGAATAAACGCAAGCCCATAGCCTCCAATTGCAAGCCTAGGCGCACGTCCTTATCCCAAAACACGGCAAAATCCGGCAACCCAAGCCCCAGGCCCTGCCGGAGCGCAATCTGCTCGCCGGCAATCAGGGAAGGCACCATACCATTATGCACGGCAACACAGTGCATGCCATGGTTGGCCAGGCTGCGAGACAGCGAGTCAATATGCTCCTGAAACTTGGGGCTATTCAATGAGCCGTTATAAAGGATCCAACCGTCCAGCTTCTTCATTGGGCTCCTGATTCAAGTGTTTTCAAGGCAGTCTCGTTGGCGCTTGGCATCGAACACCAGCACCGCCGCCGATGTGGATAAGTTCAATGAATCCACCCGGCCGCCCATGGGGATCTTGATTTGCATGTCGGCCTCATCCAGCCAGAGCTTTGTGAGCCCGTCGGCTTCCGAGCCCATCACAATGGCAGCTGGCCTGGTAAAATCCGCTTCATAATAGAAATGACTGGCTGTGAGAGCCGCGGCATGGGTGCGGATGCCCCTCTGCCGCAGGAAATCAACAGCATCCCGAGAGGAGCAAACCGCCACCTGACAGCTGAAGATGCACCCCAGGCTGGCGCGGATTACGTTGGGGTTATACAGGTCTGTTTGAGGGTCGCACACGATCACAGCATCCAGCGCGGCGGCATCGGCGGTCCGCAGGATCGCACCAATGTTGCCGGGTTTTTCAGGCGATTCCATCACAATGATCAGAGGGTTGTCACCGAACTTCAATCCCTCAAGTGAAAGGGTCTTCGGCTCCGCCAGGGCGATCAGGCCGTCGGAGTTGTCGCGGTAGGCCACCTTTTCAAACACAGGCTTGGCGATCTCGAAAACCTGACAATCATCCGGAAGCTCAGGCAAAAGCGCCGGCATCTCCGGATGAGGATTCACCTCCGGGGCAATATACAATTCCCGCACGAGAAAACCCGACTGCACTGCCATCCGGATTTCGCGGAACCCCTCGATCACGATGAGCTCCTGCCGGCGGCGCTCGTTGGCCTTGGCGAGGCGCAGGATATTCTTGATGCGAGGGTTTTGCAGGCTGGTGATGCGTTCGGCCATGGTGTTCTCCGGGTTTTGGAATACTAGGAAATCATAGCATCAAACGAGGGATTGTCAAGCGAGAGACAGGATTTCGACGCATATAAGCACGAATCAGAGCACGTGTAATTTTATATCGGGCCGGGGTGGAGCCCGGCCCCTACTGGGGAATTGAGGCAATGCCCTGGGGATTTGGGCTAGATGGGTAATGAGGATTTTTCGAAAATATTCTTACAAAAACCTCTTGACCCTCACGTTACGTCATGGTTTATACTGCAATCATCCGGCCGGGAGATGATCAAATGAACTATACGGTGAACGAACTATCCAAACTGGCAGGTGTGAGCGTGCGCACGCTGCACCACTATGACGAGATCGGGCTGCTGCGCCCGGCATCCCATACGGAAGCAGGCTATCGGCAGTATGGCCCCGCTGAGCTTAAACGCCTGCAGCAGGTGCTGTTCTTCAAGGAGCTGGATTTTTCGCTGGATGCGATCCGCGCCATCCTGGACAGCCCCGGTTTCGACGAGGCTAAGGCGCTGCGGCAACACCGCACATTGCTGCTCAAACGGCGCGATCGGCTGGACAAGCTGCTGGAGACCGTTGACAAGACACTTCAAACATTCAAAGGAGGCAACATTATGCAAGACAAGGATTATTTTGAGAATTTCGACATGACTGAGATTGAGGAACAGCAAAAGAAATATGCCAAGGAAGTGGACCAAAAGTATCCCGGCTGGCAGCAGCGCGATAAAACGAAACGATATGGCAAAAGGGAATGGGCCGAGGTCATGCAGAAGGGCGGCCAGATTCAAACTGATCTGGCAGAACTGATGGCAGCAGGCCGCGAACCCGCAGACCCCGCTGTGCAGGCCGTGATTGACCGCCACTTCCACTACATCGACGACAGCTTCTATGACTGCTCGCTAGAAGTCTATGAGGGCTTGAGCAACCTTTATGTGGACGACCAGCGGTTCACCGAAAACATTGACAAGATGAAGCCGGGGCTGGCGGATTTCCAGAGCAGGGCGATGAAGGTGTATTGCGAGGGGAGGAAATAACTCTTAGCTATTTGCCCTTCCCCAAGCCCTTCTTCCCCTTCGATCCTACACCCCGCACCTGCTTCCCGACTGCTTTTCCGCCTCCAGCATTTGCCGGGGGCTTTTGCTTGCCGCTTGGGGCCTTTTTGCCCGACTGCTTGGCAGCCGTACGCCCTTGCCCTGCCGCTTTGGGCTTGACGGACGGGCGGTAAGGCACCGTGCCCTCGGCAGGCACCAGGCACTTAGGGCTGCCGCCGATCAGGTCTGCGCGGCCTGCCAGTGTGAGCGCCTTGCGCACAAGGGGGTGGTTTTCGCGGCGGGTGTATTGCAGCAGCGCCCGCTGCATGCGGCGCTCCTCCCCCATTGGCACATGCACCGGCTGCATCGTCCGCGGGTCAATGCCAGTGTGGTACATACAGGTCGAGACCGACCCCGGTGTGGGGTAAAAATCCTGCACCTGTTCTGGATAAATGCGCAGGTCGCGCATGGCTTCCGCCAACTCAATGGCAGCCTTGAGGTCGCTGCCAGGGTGGGATGAGATGAAATATGGCACCAGGTATTGCTCCATGCCCAGGCGCTCGTTCATGTTTTGGTAACGCTGCACAAACTGGCGGTAGACATCGATGGACGGCTTGCCCATCGCCCGCAGCACCGTATCGGACACATGCTCCGGCGCGACTTTCAGTTGCCCGCTGATGTGGTGCTCGCACAATTCTTTCAGAAATGCCGATCCTTTACGGTCGGCCAGCAGATAGTCAAAGCGCAGCCCGGAACGTATGAACACCTTCTTGACACCGGGGATGGCCCGCAGCTTGCGGAGCAGCTCAATATAGTCAGAGTGGTCGGGTGTGAGGCGCTCGCAGGGCTTGGGATAGAGGCACTGCCGGTTGGTACAGGCACCTCGCTCGGCCTGGCCCTCGCAGGCGGTCATGCGGAAATTGGCGGTGGGGCCGCCCACGTCGTGGATGTAACCCTTGAAGCCCGGCAGCTTGGTGAGCATCTCCGCTTCCCTCACAAGCGACTGGTGGCTGCGGGCCTGAATCACTCGGCCCTGCTGGAAGTGCAGCGCGCAAAAAGAGCAGCCACCGAAGCACCCCCGAGAGGATACCAGCGAGAACTCCACCTCTGCGATGGCCGGCACACCACCCTGCTTGGCATACATCGGGTGCCAGGTGCGCATATAGGGCAGCTCATAGACCTCATCCATCTCAGCCTGCGTGAGAGGCCGGGCTGGTGGGTTCTGGATGAGCCAGTTTTTATCCTGCTTCTGGATTAGGCGCTTGCCTCGGGCGGCATCCTGCTGCTCATACTGCACTCGGAAGGCCTCAGCATATTTTCGCTTGTTGGCGGAGACTTCATCAGCGGATGGCAGCACAAGGCCCTCCCCCGCCTCCTCCTGCGATTCGGCGATGGCGCAGGTGCCTGGGATTGTTCGCAAATTGCCGATGGGTACTCCCTTTTCCATGAGCTTGGCCACCTGCGCGATGGCCAGCTCGCCCATGCCGTAAACCAACAGACTTGCGCCGGAGTCGATGAGGATGCTGCGGCGCACGGCATCGTCCCAGTAGTCATAATGGGCAAAGCGCCTGAGGCCCGCCTCCACTCCGCCAATGATGACCGGGATGTTGGAATAAGCCTCGCGGATGCGGTTGCAATACACGATCGTGGCCCGGTCCGGCCTCTGTCCAGCTTTGCCGCCGGGGGCATAGGCATCCTGGCTGCGCCTCTTCTTATTGGCGGTGTAGTGGTTCACCATGCTATCAATGTTGCCGGCGGACACGAGGAAGCCCACCCTTGGCCGCCCGAAACGTTGGAAGTCGGCCTTGCCGCGCCAGTCCGGCTGGCAGAGCATCGCCACGCGGAAGCCTTGCTTTTCCAGCACGCGGGAAATGATCGCGTGGCCGAAGCTGGGGTGGTCCACATAGGCGTCGCCGGACACAAACACAAAGTCCGGCCTGTCCCAGCCAAGGGCGGTCATCTCTTCTTTTGTCACGGGTAGAAAGGGCATCGCGTCCTCCTTTGGGGGTATTTGAAGTATACCCGATCTCGTGGGGAAAATCAAAGAACGGGGCTCATATTGACGATCACAGCATCAGCAAGATAGAATGGCAGCATAATCCTTCTCTATGAAACAGGATGCATGCGATGAAGCGGATTCTTGCCATATTACTTGTATTGCTCGTGGCCGCCAGCACCGGGTGCGGGCTGTTTCCCCTGCCAACCTCCCATGCCCCAACACCAACCGTAGCGCTGATTACCGCCGCGCCAAGCATAGCGCCTTCTCCCACGCCGATCCAACCAACCCTGCCAAACCTGCCAACTGCCATGACAGCACCGGCACCAACTCCAACCACGGGCACCCGGTTCGAGGTGGAAGGCCTTACCACTCAGCAACTACTGGATGTGTTCCGTACTGTAGCCGGTAGCAGCGAATATGGCAGCTCGGGCACGTCGATCCGGAAATGGGCGATGCCGATCAAGCTTGTGGTGCAGGGTGACCCAACGGAAGAGGATATGGCCGCCGTCCACCGCGTGGTCGAATGGCTTAATGGCATCGAGGGGTATCCAGGCATCTCATTGGCGGAAAAGGACGGCAACGCCGCCATCTGGTTCGTAAATCTGGATGAGATGAAAAACGTGGTGGATGGCTATGTGGCTGGCAACTGGGGGTTCTTCTGGACGGAGTTTGACAGCAAGTCGATCACCAAGGCAACCGTCGCCATCGCCAACGACGTGACGAGCCAGACGGCGCGGAATCACCTGGTCTTTGAGGAGCTTGTGCAGAGCATGGGGCTGATGCAGGATCATTATACCTATGAGGACAGCATTTTCTATGGGAACTGGACGACGGTGCAGAAGCCGTCGGAGATGGACGAGGCACTAGTGGCGATGTTGTATGTGCCGGGAATCAAGCACGGTATGCCGGTGAACGATGCGATTGCTATCTTGGAAGGCAGCATGAAGCCATAAAACAAAAGAGGCGGGGTCACAGCCCCGCCCATCACTCCATATCAAAAACTAAGTACTACCCCTTCGCCAGCCTGAACTCCTCATGCAAGGCCCTTACCGCCCTCTGCGCATCCTCCTGATGAATCAGGCACGAAATGGTCATATGCGAGTCCGCTGTCTGCAAGACCTCCACACCCTCAATGCTCAACGCCTTGATGATCCTGGCCATCACGCCGGGCACGCCCCGCATACGGGAGCCCACGGCAGAAACCTTGCCAAGTCCCATGATGATCTCAAAGGAGCAGGGCTGCTTTTCCAGGACCGCCCTGGCCTTTTCCACCTTGTCATCGTCAATGGTGAACACGAAGCTGTCGGGAAACACGTTGATCAAGTCAATGCTGATGCCGGCGTCTGCAAACAGGCGCAGCACATCCTTGATCACGCCGGAGGCCATGCCGCTTGCTTTTACCTGCGCGCGCCCTCCTGCATAGGCGATGCTGGAAAGCACGTCCAGCATGCCGGTCTCCAGCGCGGTAACATCTGAGGAGATGCGGGTGCCTGCGTGGTCACTCATCGTGTTGCGCACGATCAGCGGCACATTGCCGCGCATGGCGATCTCCACAGCCTTTGGATGGATCACCTTGGCACCCTGGTCGGCCATCTGAAAGACCTCGTTGTAGCTCACATCTGAAATCACGCGTGCCTCCGGCAAGAGCCTTGGGTCTGCCGTCATAATGCCGTCCACATCGGTATAGATTTCAATGGCCTCGGCGCGGAGAGCCGAGCCCAGGATTGACGCGGTTGTGTCGCTGCCGCCGCGCCCCAGGGTGGTCACGTCGCCGTTGCGGGTGATGCCCTGAAAGCCCGTCACCACTGGGATGACACCGGCGTTGAGCATTTCATAAAGCCTTGCGGTGTCCACCTCAAAATAGGAGGCGTCTCCGAAACGGTCATTGGTATAGATGCCGGCTTGCCAGCCGGTCACGGCGCGGGCTGTATAGCCCTTGGCTTCGAAGGCCCCGGCCATCACAACTGCGGAGATGATCTCGCCGCAGCTCATCAGCAGGTCATTGTCGCGGGCATTGAGCTCGCAGCCCGCAGCGTCGCGGGCAAAGCGGATCAGTGTGTCGGTGGCATAGGGCTCACCGGCCCTGCCCATCGCCGACACCACCACCACGGGCATGTAGCCGCTTTTCTTCGCGGCGATCACTTTTTCCAAAGCGGCATTTCTTGCATCGGGCGAACGCACCGACGTGCCGCCAAATTTCTGCACCAGTATCCTCATGTTTCGGCTCCTTTCCGCACGTGTTTCAGGGAGCTGTGGCAGGCAACTATTCCATTTATTATACCATTCAGCCCGGTTTATACAAGACTGGCTGGATTTGCCTGCCCTCAAAGGCAAGCTTGCAGGTGTCGGCAATGAGCTCCATGCGGGCCACAAGCGAGTTCGGCTTGCCCTTGGGGCTATCCTGCTCATAGGGCACCAAATAAATGTTGCGCATGTTGGATAGCGTCCCGATGTTTTTGGCGCTGTTGCCCAATCCGTCGTTGGTGGAGAGCGCAAGCACCACAGGGCAGCCGTTGCGCAACGTGGACTTGGCCGCCATCAGCACTGGTGTGTCCACCACACCCAGCGCCATCTTGGCCAATGTGTTGCCGGTGCAAGGCGCCACCACGACCAGGTCCAGCAGCTTGCGCGGCCCGATGGGCTCGGCATCCGGCACGGTGTGGATGGGCAGCCTGCCGCAGATCTTGTAGACCTTTTCGATCAGGTCTTTGGCGGTGAAGAAGCGCGTGTCCCATTCATAGACGCTATTGGAGAAAATCGGCGTGACCTCCGCGCCTTGGTGCTTCAGCTCTTCCATGGCCGGCAGCACATCGCCGATGGTGCAAAATGATCCAGTGACCGCAAAGCCAATCTTCTTGGCGGTTAATTCCATATCATTCCCTCCGTCCCTCAGGTGAGCAAGTCCTTGATGCAGGTGTAGATGATGTCTGCCGCAGTCTTCGGGAACATGCGGCCCGGCAGGCTTTGGTAGGCCTGGGCGTCCAGTTTGAGGCGTGTAGCGGCATTGAAATCCACGCCGAAGGGGCTCGACGCCAGGTCGATGATCACCACATCGCGGCGAAGCTTCCTCAGCTTGTCTTCATCGAGCAAAACCGATGGAATCGTGTTAAATATGAAGTTGCTGTCTACACAGGCTTCAAGCAGGTCGTTGGTATGCACCGCCAACACGCCGAGCGCGGAGATATCCTCCAGTTGCTCCGGGCGGCGTGCTGTTGCAACCACATCGGCACCAAAGTTCATCAGGAGCTTGACTAGGTCTTTGCCAATGCGCCCGTATCCCAACACCGTGCAGCGGCTGCCCCGCAACGTGCGCTCGGTGCGCTCCAAGGCGATGCGGATGGCACCCTCGGCTGTGGGCCAAGCATTGGCCTGCGCGAAGCGCTCGCTGGCAAGCAAATTGATTACGCTGACGCCAGGCTTTACCGGCACTCCCTCCAGAAAGCCTCCCACCAAAGCGGCACCCTGACGCATGCCCCGAAGCACCGTCTCCAGCGGATAGGCTGTCTCCAGGGAGAGCAGCGGCACCATCCCGCCTTTGGTGCTGGGCATGGGCAGAATAACCACGTCGGCTTCACCAATTGCTCGCTCAATATCGGCCAGCGACCTGTCGGCCACGGCCAGGCCAAAGGCATGCAGCTCAATATGCTCTTTACGGCGCAGGATTTCGTGCAGATATGTATTCCTTCGATCTCCGCCGATCAGCAAAACGTTTTTTGTTCCAGAGGACATGGCTTCCCCTCCCCCTCAGTTCACACTACAATTTATGTGCCGGGAAGTCGGGAAGTGATAGAGAACACCACCGGAAAAATGATGGCTTGAAGGAGGAATCCGCAAAGGGGTATACTATAACTCAAACACATACCGGATCCAGAAGCAAGGAGGAAACATGCCGGATAAACCGCTTGTCGCCATAGTTGAGGACGAACCAAACATCCGCGGCTTGCTGGCCTTTAATCTGCATGCTTCAGGATATTCCACGGTTGAATATGAAACCGGGGAAGCCGCTCTTGTGCAATTGCTAGCCACACCACCGGAGTTGATTCTGCTGGATTTGATGCTGCCCGGTATGGACGGCATCGAGGTTTGCCGCAGGATTCGGGCCAGTGAAACGGCCAGAACCACGCCCATCATCATGCTCACAGCCCGTGGCGAGGAGCTGGATCGCGTGCTGGGCTTGGAAATCGGCGCTGACGACTACATTACCAAGCCCTTCAGCACCCGTGAGGTAATTGCCCGAATCAAGGCTGTGCTCCGGCGGGCAAACCAGAAAGAGAGCGGCCAGAATGGCCCTGTGATCACGGTGGGCAGCCTCTCAATTGATTTAGGCAAGCATATCGTAACGAAATCCGGCGTTGAGATCCCCATGCCGGTGAAGGAGTTTGACCTACTGCGCTATCTTTCCGAAAACCGTGGCAGAGTGCTCACGCGGGAGCAATTGCTCGATCATGTGTGGGGATATGATTACGCCGGAGAAACCCGGACTGTGGATGTGCACGTGCGGCACTTGCGGATGAAGGTGGAGGATGACCCGGACAATCCGGCACTCATTGACACCGTGCGCGGCGTAGGTTACAAGTTATCCGCTAAGTGACCCTCATTGAACTGAATACCACCATCGGAGGGCTCATACCCGGTGCGAAAAAGACTATTCATCAACATGCTGGCAATCACTGCAATTGTACTGACCGTGTTTGGCATCACCGGCTCAGTGGCGGCGGATCTCTGGTATACCAACCTCATGATCGACAACCTGAAAAAGGATTGTTCGTCGATCGCTGCGCGGTCTAGGGAAAACATCTCTATGCCAGATCTGGCGATATTGGCTTCTCAAGAACTATCATCGGGAAATAACAGTGTCCGTGTGACGCTGATCGCTCCGAATGGTGAGGTGCTTGGCGACTCCTCAGCAGATTGGAAGGAGATGGAGTCTCACAAAAACCGCCCAGAGGTTGTTGATGCATATCAGAACGGTTCGGGAACCGCACAGCGCTATTCCGACACACTGAAAGTTAATATGCTTTATGTAGCTGTGGTCGATAGGGAAAACCAGATTTGTGTCCGCGCAGCAATGCCGCTTTATGAGGTGCGGAGAATCTACTGGGTATTATCCGCATTCATCGGAGGATGCCTGGTCTTTTCACTGGCCATTGCAGCCTTGATCGCCAATCGGACATCCAAGAGGCTCTCCGAACCAATTGTGGCGCTGTCTCGCATGACCAGCGACATCGCCAGCGGCAATTACGCCATATCAGCAATGGTAACCCGTTATCCGGAGTTTCAGGAGCTTTCCAACGGCCTGATCCGGTTGGCTAAAGATCTGGACAAACATGTGAGCGCGCTGGAAAACAGCAACACACAGCTGACTACGGTGCTGGCCAGCATCACCGAAGGCTTGATCGCGATGGACGGCGACGGCAAGCTGCTGTTTGTGAACTCAGCGGCATCAGCAATTCTCAGTCTGGATGAGTTGGGCAGCGCCATTGGGCAGAGAGCCTCTGCCGTTATCCCCATTCAGGCAATCACCAGCCTTGCCGCCGACTGCCTTAGGCAGCGTTGCAGGGTCTCGGCCGAAGTACAACTCTCCTCAGGCATCCTGCTTCAGGCCACCGCATCACCAATGCGCCCGCCTGCCAACGGCTGCATCCTGCTGCTGATGGATGTAACTCAGCTGCGCAAGCTGGAAAACATGCGGCGGGATTTTGTTTCCAACGTGACACACGAACTGCGCACACCTCTCACCTCCATCCGCGGTTATGTGGAGACATTGCAGGCCGGCGCGCTGGACAACCGGGAACTCTCAAACAAATTTCTACAGATCATCGAAATCGAGTCTGAACGGCTGTCCAACCTGATTAACGACCTGCTCTATCTTTCTGAGATAGAAAGCTCCAACCAGGACACCGGTGTGCGCCGGTTCCATCTGGCAGACATCGCCAACAGCGTAGCCGAAATGCTGCTTTACACGGCGCAGGCAAGGGGTATTGCGATCACCTGCACCATTGGCGATGACATTATGCTGGAGGCCAATCCTGACCGCATTAAGCAATTGCTCCTGAATCTGGCCGACAACGCGGTCAAGTATAACCAAGAGGGCGGTTCTGTCACAATGTCCGCCGAGCGCACCCATGGCCTGGTGCGCATCAGCGTGAAGGACACCGGCATCGGCATCCCGCAGGAGCATGTCTCCCGCATTTTTGAGCGGTTTTACCGCGTAGACAAAGGCCGATCCCGCAACATGGGCGGCACCGGTCTAGGGCTTTCCATCGTCAAGCACATCGTGGACCTCTACCGTGGTAACATCCGACTCATCAGTGAGGCCGGGCGCGGCAGCGAGTTCGTCATTGAATTGCCGGCACGGTATGAGGCGAAGAAGAAAGGATAAGATAGACTTCGTCCGAAAAGGAGGCATTTGAATGAAAACACTCAGGCAAATGGCTCTTACCGCCATTGTGTTGGTTCTGGCTTTTTCGTTGTACGCTTGCGCAAGTGGCATGCTGCCTTTTGATTGTGATAGCATTGAGCAGGCATGGTTTGAAACCGTAGCAGATGGGAAGAGGTCTTCTGTTTCCGGTGCTGAGCTCGCACGCATCCTGGATGAACTTCGAAAAGCTGAGATTCAAGATATCACCAACAAAGCCGATGCACCCACACCGACCCATTTACTGGTTTTACGTATAGCAGGGCCCAATCCCGAAGAATACACACTTTCTATCACCGATGGTACTGTCAATGCACTCATGTATTTGAAAGATAAGAAAAACATGGTATTCCATGTTAGCAGCCAAGAGCTCAATGCCACCGTGGCTACCCTCCTCAATGGGCAGCATGAGAGCTAAAACACAGATCTAAGCTTTTCAGCAAGCTGGCTTGCATCATTCACCGGTTGCTGGCAGGCGCCTTTGCTGCACATAAATGCTGCTGCCTTGCCATCTTTGGCTTCCATCTCCACGGCATACGGAGCGAGTTTGTCCATTGCCTCATACCCCCCACCCCGCACCGACACCACCGTGAAGGGCAGATAGACCCGCGTTGCCTCAAGCATTGCGTCCACTCCCTCGCCGGTCACAATCACAACCTCAGTGCCAAGGTTCTGCTGATACAGGCTGGTGCACAGAAGGGCCGTGCTGCCCGCCGGGTATGCTGCGGCAATGCCGGACATGGCATCCAAAATTGCGCCGGACTTGATTTCATACTCCTCATTGCCTGTGAGGCGGCCCAGTCGCAGCAGGTTGAGCGCCGCCACCGAGTTGCCGGAAGGCAACGCACCATCATGCATGTTTTTTTGACGGACCAACAGGTCTTTTACATCACTGCCCGACAGGAAAAGGCCGCCATCCTCCTCATCCCAAAAAAGTGCCAGGAGGCTGTTGGCCCAATGTACAGCCATCTGCAGCCACTGGGGCTTATGTGTAGCCTGATAAAGCTCGATGAACCCCCATAATAGATACGCGTATTCGTCGGACGTGGCCGGCCCGGCCGCATTGCCCTCTCTCCAACTTGCCATCAGCCTGCCGCCCTTCACCAGGTTGTCCAGCAGGAACCTGGCCGTGCGCTCCGCCTGTGCTACCCATTCCGGTTCCTTGAGCAGCCTGCCCGCCATCGCGAGCGCAGTAATCATCAGAGCATTGCTTGATGTGAGCACTTTATCATCTTTGAAAGGCATCGGGCGTGTGAGCCGTTTTGCCAAGAGCATATCAAAACACCTGTCAGCGAATTTCCGATCCTCCTCAGACAAACTGCGGCCGATGAGGTTCGGAATGCTGGAGTGCTCGAAATTGCCCCGCTCCGTGATGTCAAACAATTCACAGAACCGCCTGCTGTCTGCCTGGCATAACACCTCGGTCACCTCTGCAGGTGTCCAGAGGTAGACCTTGCCTTCCACCCCCTCACTGTCAGCGTCCTGCGCAGTGAAGAACCCACCGTGACTGCCCAACATCTCCCTAAAACAATAGGTAGCAATGCGGCGGGCAATCTCCGCATAGGCCCCCACCCCCATGGCGGATGCAACCTCCGCATAAGTCATCAGCAGCATGGCGTTATCATACATCATTTTCTCAAAGTGCGGCACAAGCCACCGCTTGTCGGTGGAATAGCGGCAAAACCCGCCACCGATGTGGTCGAAGATGCCGCCAGAAGCCATGCTGTCCAGCGTCTTTCTGACCATGGCATGGGCCTTGCTCTCTTTGTGCAGCAGGCCATACCGCAGCAGAAACAGCAGGTTATGCGCCGATGGGAATTTCGGAGCCGAACCGAACCCGCCATACGTTTCGTCGAAGGATTGCTCAAGTTGGGCAAAAGCGGTGGAAGCAGCTTCCCCATTCAATTTGCCGGCCGGTGCTTGTTTTGAGTTGAGCCATGCTATTACAGAATCAGCGGCGGTTGTTATCCTGCGGCGGTCGGTTTTCCACAGGTAGGAGAGTTTGTCCAACACGTCCATGAGACCCGGCAAACCGGTGCGGCCTAGCTTGGGGAAATAGGTGCCAGTGAAAAAGGGTCTGCGGTCATGGTCAAGCACGCAGGTGAGCGGCCACCCGCCGCTACCATTCATGGCCACGCACGCCTCCATATAGAGATGGTCCACATCGGGCCGCTCCTCACGATCAACCTTGACGGAGACGAAACCATCGTTCAGAAGTGCAGCCACATCGTGATCCTCAAAGCATTCCCGCTCCATCACATGGCACCAATGGCAGGATCATCATAGTAGACAAGTTAGCTATACCCAATAGAAAGGAAAACAGGCTTATCTTCACGCCTTGCTTTCTCAAATGCTTCGTCTCCCCAGGGATACCAGTTTACTGGATTATGTGCGTGTTGAAGTAGATAAGGAGACTTCTCATTGACTAATCTATTGGGTTGTATGTTTTGATTGTCCACATGATCACCCCCTTTCCATGGATAGGTATATCCATGTCTATTTAAAGTTGATAGATACTTTTATATCGTCTCCGCATCTCCGCCAGATTATGCTTTTCAAAACGGTCTGGTAAAGCTCGTTTCGTGTTGCTTGATCGGTTAGTTGGGTGATGTTATTAAAAAAGGCAGAAAGCATTTTCTGCCGGTCCGCATTTGTTATGCGGACAGTTGATTTCGCTTGCTTGTGTAATTCATATAGCGCGTTCTTGCTTTTATGAATTTCATCTTCCCACTTTTTCTTTCGCTTAAGCCAATCGGCGCGAGTGTAGTCTCCATACTCATAAGCATCGTTGACAACTTCAAGAGAATGCACCTGTTTCCGTAGAATTGATTCACATTCAGCTATCTGTGAATTGATCTTCTCAAGTTCGTCACCCTCGGTATCCGGCATATCTGACACAAATGTATCTTTGTATTTTGTAATTTCCGCAATCACCAAATCTTCAATTACTGATACCTTTATACCTTCGTTCCGACATTTAGCTCCCACAGAATCAATATACCAACAAGGCTTCATATAGATTTCACCCCGCCTGGTATAAAAAGTATGAGAATGACCGCATACTGCACATTTGATAAGCCCTGAGAAAGCGTATGTCTGATGGCGTGCTCTTGTACCAAGCAACTTTCTGCCTTCAATTAGCTGAACGATTTGATCATGTTCTTCCTGCGTCTTGACCGCATCGTGGCAATTCTCAACGACGACCCATTCACTTTTCGGATTGACAGTCAAATTCTTGGCGTTGGGCCGTTTCTGCTTATGGCCATCACCCTGGCTCTTATTGCTAATAATCTTTCCCAGATGCGTTTCATCCAGCAATAGGCGATGAACCGTTACCCCACTCCAGTATTTTGATTTTGCGGTTAAAAACCCCTTGCGATTAAGGGTTTCAGCTATATTTTTTGGGGGTACACCTCGATGTGCTTCATCAATGATAAACCTATACACTTTAAGCTTCTCATCATCAACAACAATACCTTTAGGATTGCACTTTTCTTTAAATCTCTCATAAACATATGGGAATGGCGGGGTGCCATTGGTCCACTGGCCACGCCTAGCCCCTATCTTCTTGCCTTGCCGAAGCCTCTTGGTTATCATCTTGTATTCCTGGCGAGCGAAGAAGCCTTTCAGATCGGCAAACGTATCGTCTATATCGTCATTTAGGTCATATATCTTGTCTGGCGTGATAATAAGGGTATTCGATTTCTGAAACGCCTTTTTCAGCCTATCTTGTTCTCCAAGGTCGCCGCGTCCTAGTCTGTCATACTCAACGACACAGACAGCGTCATAGACGCCTTCCTCAACTTCTTTTAGTAGTTTACAGATTTGTGGGCGCAGATCGATGCTATCAGATGTACCGACCTCCATATATTCAACGTACTTAAAGTTATTCCGTTTGCAAAGGTCGATGAGCACCAAACGATGCTTTTCTAAATCCTCCATACTCTCAGCACGGGACTTCCTGATATAGATCGCAACATATCTGATGATGTATTTTTTCTGATCAAAATCCAATATGCTCACCTCCTTCAAAAACGCATCACTACTCTGTGATGCGTCCTATTTCTGATTATCAATATTATTCCTTGCTGATTCGTTAAGGTCAAAGGTGTCGGAAGATGATTGTTGATTTTCTCCTTTGGCAATAACATGTGATTTCACTGCTTGATTGGCCTCATTTGCTCTCTGCAGTTGAAAGAGTTTCTTCTGGAAATGCCTTAGGGCTAGATCGGAAGGCCTATTTGATTCGACGATGATCTTCAGTTGATTCTCGCTAAGCATAAAACACCTCACAAAATTTCAAGATAAATAATCGGAGTCTATCGTCTCATTTACTTGTTGTTCCGACGCGAGGTTTTATGGGGAAGATAAATCCTTCGATTTTCCTGTGAGCTAAACTTGGATAGTTTTCTGCATCTCATTGGGTCTGGGATCTCAAACGGGCATTCATCTTCCAAGAGCCGACAGCCATAAACTCCTGTATTCTCATTGAGTAGCGCTTGGCTACAGCAGCAGGATTGAACTATTGATGTTGATTCTTCCGTAATCTTGCCAAATATGTCTTGTAAAACTTCTACAGGCAGTCGTTCATCAATATTCATACAATTCACCTCTCCTTTAATTGAACGGCACAAGGATGCGGCGTGCCATGAGATTGATCATGACATTGGCATACCATTCCTGGCACGCCGCATAGTTTCTACTGTTCATAGTAGATGCCGTATTTGTCTCACATCCCCGGCGAGGGAGTATCAGAACTGTCTGTGATTACAGACTACATAACTTCCAAAATGCCGTTCTTCACTAGCACCCCAGAGGTTCCCCGCATTCCTATGCTGGGCCGTCCCTTGACATCACGTTAGCCAGACGGAAGTATCCTTAGTATCTTGCAGTGTCATCGCAAGCCGGTAGAATCACTCCCGGCATCGGACGGATGTTGATCGCTCGCTGCTACCGACAGGTCTTCGCGCATCCGCCCTGTTGCTTACGCTCATCGCGCCTGCAAGTTCTACGATTCTGATACCCGATATTTTGTTTTCAAGGTTCATGAGGTGAATTAACCCCTCACTTATATAAGGAAAAATAGAGGCTGTTGGGCGTGAGAAATTTTCAAATTTCTAAAAGTTCTTTTAGAAGGCGGAGAATTCGGTTTCTTTGACCGCGAAGCGTTCTTCGTGGAATATGCAATCGGTGAGCCAATTCCCGTTCCTTGGTCTCATGAACAAACAGTTCTATGATCAACATCCGATCATATTCATCAAGTTTGTGCACAGATTTGAGAAGCTTTTCTATCAACAACTTTCTGGTTATTAAGTCTGCAACCGATTCAGTTGATGTCTCAGCAACCCTCTCAATGTCGAAGCCATCATCATTGAGCATGTAATATGAAAATGAGATTTCCATGTTCCTTGTCTTTTTCTCAAGATAAGCCTCATGTTCTCTGCATTGGTAATATGCCTTATAGACCTGCTCGCTTACTGGATGCTTGGTCTTGCCTACCTTGATAAAGTATTCCTTCATGTGTTTTCTCCTCCGTTCGTTCTGTGGTTGGGCGACCGTTGAGCGAAAGCGGAGGAGGGGCACGACTACTAGAGCTCTTCATCGAATGCTCCATTACGGCACAGAACAAAAAAGCCGCATCCGGAGTCCGGATGCGGCTTTCTAGCTCATATGCGGTTTTATGGGCGTGGATTTAAGGCATCAAAAAAGCCCCATCCCAGTTGACGCTGGAACGGGGCTTATAAACTGCACTTACCCATTGTAGTGGAGTATATCACCCGAAAGTGCCACTGTCAGTCGCAAAACAGTGCCAATTGTGTGCCATCTTGGTGCAAATCTGGTGCCATAATTGTGCCACGCAGTTTTTCTATAAGGTCGGGTATGAGGAACCCCCACAGTATTACACCAAGCATGTCTAGTGCCTCTTTCTTCTCTCTAAACAAGGTTCTACGGCTAATATTGAGAAAACCAAGAATCTCATCTTCGGAGTATTGGTATTTGAGGACATGCATTTTGTTTATGATCTCAAAGTATCTCTCGCCTTTGCCTGGATAGTCTTTGAGCATAACAAGTGCCCTGTTGATTATGTCAACCAATGAGCGAGTAAACAGAAGGCTTCTTGTGCGCTCTTCCAGATGCAACGAATCCAATTCACAGTCTATGCTTGAAGCCAGATATGAAAGCGTATCATAGAGGCTCTCATATCCGCATTCAATACACTCAGCATCCAATTCTCTGACTGAATGCTCCATACACCATATGACCTTGCTATAAATCTTTAGCAATTCCCTGGTGTTATGATATAGTAGCGGAGTCCCTGCTCTCTTTTTTTCGACTGCAAACAGAACTTCATCAAGTGTTTTACGCTTTTTCATTTATAGAATCCAACCTTGTGCAAATTCAAAAGAAATGGACTTATGATAGACTCATAATGTTGATTCCGAACTGACCAAATATATGGACAGTGAAGGTATCATGCAGCTGACAATTCCATTTTCCATCTCTGTACAACGTCGTTATAGATCAAAGACACGGCATGCCCGCTGATGACACACTTGTAGTAATATCCTTCACCTGATCCGCCGGACTTAAGTGAATTCAGTGGCCGAACGCTAAGTATACGATCTACAAGATACTCCTCGTCTTCAAAGAACAAGGACTGGGGCTTCATCAATCCATCCGTATCAATCGTAGAAGTTACTTTTACAGAAATCTTGCTCATACAACGCGCCTCCAGATATAAGAACTATTGTTCGTTTATTGCGTATATTATATTACATTTTCTGAAGAGTCAAGAATAAAAGCATATACAAGACAATAATACAGAGTACTGTACCATTTTTCGTATCAGAATTATTTACCAGTTGAAATTCCAAAATGAGCGCCTTATTATATGTACTTATCGAACATTTGTTCCGTATGCTATGTAGGTGACAAAAATGTTGAGAACAATCCTTCACGCGGACATGAACAATTTCTATGCCTCCGTCGAGTGCCTGTACCATCCGGAGATCCGAGACAAGCCCGTGGTGGTTGGAGGAGATCCTGAAGCCCGGCATGGGATTGTGCTGGCCAAGAACTACATTGCCAAGAAGTTTGGGATCACAACCGGGGAGGTTTTATGGCAGGCTCGCCAGAAGTGCCCTGGCCTGGTTGTTGTGCCTCCAGACTTTGAGAAATACCTGAAGTTTTCCAGGATGGTGCGCGAGATTTTCGGCAGCTACACCGATCAAGTGGAGCCCTTCGGATTGGATGAGGCTTGGTTGGATGTCACAGGATCAGTTGTTGTCCGGGGAACCGGTGAGTTCATCGCCAACGAAATCCGGCAGCGTGTAAAGGATGAACTTGGGATCACCGCTTCAGTCGGTGTTGCCGATAACAAGATCTTTGCCAAGCTTGGCAGTGACATGAAAAAGCCCGATGCCACTACGATCATTACAAGGCAGAATTTCAAAGAGAAGGTATGGCCTTTGCCGGCGGAGGACTTGCTCTATGTTGGCCGTTCCACTAAACACAAGCTCTATCAGATCAACATCCTCACAATCGGTGATATCGCGTCAAGCGACCCCTCCCTACTCCACGCCATTCTTGGGAAGTGGGGCGATGTATTATGGACATTCGCCAATGGTTATGACCAGTCACCCGTAGCTGCTCCGACTGATGAGGCTGCGGTGATAAAGTCGATAGGAAACAGCACCACAACACCCCGCGACCTGGTTGACATCGAGGATGTGAAAATGACAATGTGCGTTCTAGCGGAGAGCGTTGCTTCTCGCCTTCGTGACCATGGCTTCAAATGCAGAACCGTGCAGATCTCTATAAGGGACAATGATCTAAGTTCGTTTGAACGACAGGCAAAGCTACAGCGGCCGTCTCAGGTATCAAGCGACATCCTCGATATGGCGATGAAACTGCTTGAGGCGAACTACTCATGGATTAAGCCCATCCGATCTGTAGGGGTTAGGGGGGCGGATTTGGTCAGTGCTCTTGGGAATAAGCAACTATCATTTCTTGGCGATGATGTGAAGGAAGACCGGATGATCCGTTTGGAAAGCACGATTGACAGGTTAAGAGAGCGGTTCGGACATTTCAGTGTGCAGCGAGCTTTGCTGCTTAAAGATAAGCCGCTGACTGATCTTGATCCGAAAAACGAGCATGTTATTTTCCCGGTGGCATATAAATATTAATATGATGTGATTCATAACAATACTATAAAATCCTGCTAAAGAATACCTTTGACCTTGCCTCTTTCGGATTATTGAAAACCTGATCAGGTGTTCCGTCTTCAATAATTTCGCCGGCATCCAGAAAAATGACTCTGCTAGCAACTTCTTTTGCAAAGCCAATCTCATGGGTTACCACTAACATTGTTGTGCCCTCTTTGGCAAGAAGTTTCATCACGTCAAGCACTTCGAAAACCAGTTCTGGATCAAGTGCAGAAGTAGGTTCATCAAAAAGTAGGATTTTAGGTTTCATTGCAAGCGCCCTGGCGATAGCCACCCTTTGCTGCTGCCCACCTGAGAGTTTGCTAGGATATTCATCCTTTTTATCCAATAAGCCTACTTTATCCAGTAGTTTGAGTGCGATTTCTTTCGTTTCCTGGCCTGTCCTTTTTCTGACATTCATCGGTGCGAGAGTGATATTCTCGAGCACCGTTTTATGCGGAAAGAGGTTAAATTTCTGAAAAACCATCCCAAGATCTGAACATAGACTGGATATCTTTTTATGAGGTATCCTAATGACATCTTTATCTTCTTTACGCTCGTCAATCAGCTCTCTATTAATATAGATTTTGCCATCTGTTATTCTTTCAAGATGATTCATGGTACGCAGAAGGGTGCTTTTTCCCGAGCCGCTGGGGCCAAGAATACAGACGACCTCACCCGGATGAATGGTGAAATTAATGTTCTTTAATACCTCTAGATTGCCAAAGCTTTTATATACATTTTCAAACCTGATCATTGCTAGATCCCACTTCTCTTGAAAAATTTCTCAAGCTTTGCCTGTAAGGCAGTTAATGCCGTGCAAAATATCAGATAAATCAATGCTGCCTCACTATACAGCAACAATGGCTCGTATGTACGCGCCGTTATTTGCTGTGCAACTCTAAAAAGCTCTGTATAAGTTATGGCAGCTGCCAAGGATGTATCTTTCACATGACTGATAAAGGAGTTGAATAGTGGAGGAATTGCCACTTTAAACGCTTGAGGAAAAATGATAAGCCGAAGTGTCTGGGCTTTCGATAACCCAAGGGCATGTGATGCTTCCCATTGGCCCTTATCCACAGACAAGATGGTTGCTCGGATTGTTTCCGAGCTGTATGCGCCTACATTCAATGTGAAGCCGATAATCGCTGCGATATAGGCATCCAAGGTCAAACCGATCTTGGGAAGTCCATAGAAAATAATAAAAAGCTGGACCAATAGAGGTGTGCCACGGATAATCCAAACATAGCCCGATACAACCATATTCAGATACTTTTGATTTGATATCCTGATGATTGCGACAACAAGACCAAGCATCAAACCCAAGAAGAAGGATAGGATGGTAAGAGGGATTGTATAAATAATTCCAGCTTTCAGCATGGGGAGGAAAGAATCAAAAAAAATACCTGTAATACGCGCCATATCAAAGCTAACCTTTCATTGATAAAAACGGATAGACTGAAAGAAATTACTCATCTTTCAATCTATCCGACACTAGATCCGTAATAGTATTATTTGGAAACGTCCACGCCAAACCACGTCTCAGATATCCTCAGATATGTTCCATCACTTTTCATATCAGCCAAAGCCTTATTGACCGCATCAACAAGCTCCTTGTTGCCTTTGTTGAACATAATTCCTTGTTCATCCTTGGTCTGTTCTTCTGCGACGACTTTAATCTGAATGTCGGGCTGTTGTTTTTTGAAATCCAGATAGGAGAGGCTGTCATTTATCGTGGCATCCACTCTGTTGGAAGTCAGAAGATCAATTGCCTGGTTGAATCCTTCTACTTGCTCCAATGTTGCCCCATAGGATTCTGCCAGCTTGCCGAAGTTGCTGGTCAGCGTCTGGGCGGATTTTTTGTCTTTCAGGTCAGCAAAGGTTTTTATGGAATCATTGTCCTGCTTGACAATCAAAACAGCTTTAGAAACGATATAAGGGTCTGAAAAATCATACTTCTCCAGTCTGTCGGCCCTGATTGTCACCTCATTGATAATGGCATCGAACCGTTTTGCATCTAGACCGGCAAAAATACCATCCCATGCAGTTTCGATAAACTCTGCTTTTACGCCCAGTCTTTTTGCCACCTCATTTGCGATTTCAATGTCAAATCCCGTCAGTTTTCCATCTTTGTCATGGAATGTAAAAGGCGCATATGTTCCTTCTGTCCCAAATTTGATTGTACCCTCTGACTTTATTTTTTGCAGTAGATTTTCAGGAGCAGCTGTTGGGACACTGGAAGAAGCCACCTCATCAGATACTTTGGGAGATGACTTGGCGCAAGCAGTAAAAACCAATGCAACTACGGCAATTATTGTAAAGATGAGCAAAGCTCTCTTTTTCATCATATTTCACCTCATATTTAATGTTGAGAAGAAGTCAGACACCAATGTTTTCAACATCGATATTCATGGATAACATACCAATCACAGTTCATTTTCACCCCTCCGTTTCATTAGTTTACTTATTAGTTTACTATGTTATTATACATATAATATCAGGTTGTGTCAATATCTTCTTATCGATTGACAAACGGTATCAAGGGTATTGGGGCTGTAGAATCTGGCGGTGAATTAGGGGCATAGCCTGCTGACCAACCTGTGTCTGGCCTGGTCATTATGCACTGCCTCATGAACTCATTCGGCCATCCCATATCCACCGACTTCCTGCATATCGTACCAGGCAATGAGTATCTGGCTTCATCAACGGGAATCGTTATGATAGTCTTGCCGGCGTTGTTGGGAATCGGATTGTACTTATGGAGGATCAAACATGAGACACCGATGACCCGTTTGACAACGGAAACGAATAACTAAATCGAGGAGAATCTATGAAAGAGAACATACCTGACACCGGGTTTCGTATGATGGGGCTTGTCATGAAATTCATGGAGTGGATTCACCCGCAAGCTGAGAATCGGGCGAAAACGTTCGATATCAAAGAAGGCATGACGGTCGTGGATTACGGCTGCGGGCCGGGACGTTACACCTTGCCATTTGCAAAACTTGTGGGATGCTCCGGCCATGTTATCGCCGTAGACTTAAGCCCTCTCGCGATCGAGGCCATTGGCAAAAAAGTGCGGGAGCACGACCTGAATAACGTGAGTTTCAGCCTCGCCAAGGGTTATGACAGCGGCGTTGAGGAGGGCATCGCAGACGTCGTGATCGCGCTGGATATGTTCTTCATGATTGAACAGCCCGCAGCTTTCCTCACGGAATTGAGCCGGATATGTAAACCGGACGGCATTCTTGTTATCGACGATGGGCATCAGTCCAGAGCCAAGACAAAGATGAAGCTTGAGGACGCTGGTATCTGGAGAATTGTGGAGGAGCGGAAGGACCATCTCAAGTGTAAAAAGAAATGAGGGCCGCCCAATCACCGGCGGCCCCGATTGGTCATTTTTGCTCTTGTTTCAGATAGGCGTACAACGCGTCGTACAGATGGAATTCCCTCTCCAAGGTTTCATGATCGTTTTTTGAATTCAGACCGTACCCCGTGGCAAATATCTCCAAGGCATAGGATAAGGGATTTTCACTCATCCTTCCGGTGTCTGCCAGCTGCACAATCTCTTGCATTTTAACGAGCGCAGGGTTGTCCGCCAGATGATACTTTTTCATAATCGCGTCGAAGGAACAATCGCTGCCGTGATGACCGAGTTCGACCCCTTTCATGTCGAAAGGCGTACCCTCAGATATGGTCGCCGGGTCGGTATCTCTGGGGACAAAAACAAACTCGGCATCCGGATCAACGAAATTCTGAATCAGCCAAGGGTATGCCACCCTGTCAACATGAACCCTTTCCCTTGTAACCCACTTCATCTTAACCGCCTTATATTTCAAGCTCTGCTGTAATTGCCTTTTCATTTTATTCCAGAGCATTGGGAAGGTCAATTGACAGCGTTTCATGCCCAAAATATAATTGGACTACCGAACAAGGATGAAAGATACATATGAAGCTTTTCGGCCCGCCCAAGGGGAAAGAGACCCTCCCCCGTTATCTATTCAAATACATGCCCCAATTCGTCGTATCGTCCATCGGCGGAGTTATATACAACACGGTCATTGTCCTTGGGCCAATCCTTCTGGGCAACCTGATCGATGTGTCCGGTGGCGGCAAGGGCCAGATGGTACTGTATTCCGCCCTATATTTCGTCGGAATAACGGCTTTCTTTCAACTCGCCCGTTACGTAAAGCGCTGGTACATGCGTGATCAGTTCAACCGCGTAGCCTGCGACCTGCGGCAGACATTTATGGAGAAGATGCTGGGAAGGGAACTGCCCGACCTGGAAAAGGAGACCGTGGGCGATCTCATGTCCAGGACTGTGGGCGACATCACGATGGTCGTGGACACCGTGATGACAACGCTGAACGAAGGCTGGGACACCTGGCTGCTGATGATCTCTTTTTTTGTGGCATTGATGATTAAAGACTGGTCGGTCACGTTGTTCGCGTCCATTATGGTTCCTCTGACGATACTGCTCGCTCAAAACATGCGCCATATACTGTTCAAATACTCCATGTCTGCCAGAAAGGCAGCCTCTGCATCCGGCAGCGGTTTGCAACGGTATCTTGACGCTATTGCTGTGTTGCGGCTCTTCGGTCGGGAGGCTTCCGAAACGGAGGAGATACGGGAGTCTTTTGGTAGGCAGGCGGATTTTATCATCAAGGAAATGCTTCTGCAGCAAGCGGTGCTTCCTATCTACGCGCTCATCGCCGGACTTGGCGTCATCGCAGCCCTCGCGCTGGGCGGGCAGAAAGTAGTCACGGGCAGCTGGACAATCGGTTCCTTCAATGCCTATCTCGTGATGTTCATCGCGTTCTCCGGAAGAACGAGGGTCGCGGCGCGCGTGTTCAACCAATGGCATGGCGCAAGGGCGGCCTGGATCAGGATCAAGGAAAAACTGGGCCAATCCTCCCGTCCGGATACGGATGAGCCGAACGGCAAGAGCGCATGCCAGGAACTCAACATCAATGCTTTGAGTTTCGGCTTTGACGGGAGCGACATCCTCCACAATATCAGTTTCTCGGCTAAGCAGGGTCAAATCATCGGGATTACAGGCGCGGTAGGCTCCGGCAAGACGTCTTTGGCGCATGCGCTGACAGGGCTGTATCCGTACAGCGGCAGCATCACGCTTAACAGACGCGAGCTATCCAGCTTATCACCGAAGGATCGGAAGCAGATGATTGCCTATGCCGGCCATGAGCAATTCCTTTTCTCAATGTCCATCCGGGACAACATCCGATTTGCTTCTGAAGACGACGCGGCGCTGTGCCAAGCCCTGGAAGCGTCGGCATTGAAGGAGGATATCGCCAGGTTTGACGCGGGGCTCGATACGCCGGTCGGCGAGAAAGGCGTCCGGGTGTCCGGCGGGCAAAGGCAGCGGATTTCCATGGCCAGGGCTTTTTACTCGGGATCGCCGGTGCTGCTGCTGGACGATCCTTTCTCCGCAGTGGATATCGCGACTGAGGCTGAGATTGTGGAGCGCCTGAAAAAAGACTATTCAGACAGAATCGTGCTGCTCTTCACACACCGCCTGACCGCGTTCCGGCATGCCGACAGCATACTGGTGCTGGATGGCGGCAGAGTCATCCAGCAGGGCGCCCACGAGAGCCTCATGGCAGAGGAAGGCGTCTATCGTGAGATATACAACGCCCAGGTGTTCATGGAGGAGGCTACGAATGCGTAAACGCAATGACCGCGGCTTCATGACGCTGGCAGTGGGCGATACCGCGAAGAGGAGCCTCCCCTTTGTGGCGATGATACTGGTTGCGGTGGTCGCTGGGGCGGTGATCAACGCATGGCCGTCCCTTATATTAAAGCGGATTGTCGACGGGCCGCTGACATCCGGCGGCAGGGGTTTGTGGAGTTATTCATTCCTGTATCTTGGCTTGGTTCTGCTGCTGGGGTTCAGCGACCTTGTCCGCGAGTACGGAACGATGGTGTTCGGGCAGCGCATGCTGCTGAACATCCGGTCGCAGATGCTCGACAGGCTCAGAATCCTGCCAATGTCCTATTACCTTGAAGTGCCTGCAGGTGAAACGATATCGAAATTCACAGTCGATATTGATTCGGTCAATTCACTGTTTACATCGGGCATCATCAGCGCCATTGCCGATCTGCTTAAAATCGTCGGCCTGATTGTCGCCCTGTTCGCGTTGTCACCCATTCTGGGATTCATTGCACTTGGCGCTCTCCCAATCATCTATCTGATTGCCAACTTCTTCAGGAAGAATATATACAAACGGCAGCTTGTTGTCCGTTCCAGAGTGTCGGATATCAATACCGGCATCCAGGAGATCTACTCAGGACTGAAGATCATTAAGATATTCGGCAAAGAGAGCTTTTTTGCCGGAAGGTTTGAACCCCTGCTCGAAAACCACCGCATAGCAATGAACGCTAACAGCGTGTATGACGCATGGTTCCCGTGTATCACCCAGACGATACGCGCAGCAGTCATTGCGCTTGCCATATTTGTAGGTTCGTCAAACAACATGACGCCGGTGGCACTCGGACTATCGCTGGGGACTTTGGCTGCCACGGCCGATTTGTTCGCTAGGTTGTTTGATCCGATAGAAGCCGCCGCGATGGACATACAGACCATCCAGCAGGCTATGGCCGGCTTGAATCGCATCAAGTCGTTTTTCGCCCAGGAAACCGAAAAGGCGGATCACCTAGATGATTCCGCCTTTGACATCCCGACCGATGCCACTGTGTCTGTGGAAGATATATCCTTTGCCTATCGTAACGGAAAAGATGTGCTGAAGGGAACATCCATAACTGTTCAAGCTGGAACCAAAGCCGCGATCGCAGGCAGAACCGGATCGGGCAAAACGACGCTGATGAATCTGATTGCCGGTTTATATCAGCCCAAGACAGGAAAGATCACGATCGGGGGAATCGACCCCTATTTACTCCCGCCATCAGCCAGGCGAAGGCTGATCGGTATAGTCCCTCAAACAATTGCAGTATTCAACGGGTCGATCTATGAAAACATCACCTTGCGGGACGATACCATATCAAAGAAACAGGTAAACGAGACATTGCATATGGTCGGGCTATATGACGCCATTCAAGCCCTTCCGGGATGCATCGACACGGTTATTGGGGAAGGAGCCCAGAAGCTGTCCTTCGGTCAAATGCAGTTGCTCTCTCTGGCGAGGGCCATTGTGACCAATCCGCCCCTATTACTGCTGGATGAGCTGACATCGGGGCTGGACGCAGTGACGGAGCGGCAGGTGCTCAACGCCATTCGCGCAATCAGCGGCAGCAGAACGATTATAACGATCAGCCACAGGCTATCCGGCATCATTGACGCCGACACGGTTCATATCATGGAACGCGGCCGCGTCATGGAGAGCGGAAGCCCCCAGTCGCTTGCGCGGAAAGAGGGTTGGTACGCAAGGTACAAGCGGCTAGAGGAACTGGGCTGGAGGATCAGCTAATTAAGGTTTTCTGCCTCGAACATAAGAGAGTATCGGAAGTCCGAAGACGCGGAATTTGACCTGGCGGACTTCCATATTCGAGAACCCTGATTCCTCCATTAGCGGAAGCAATTCCTTCAGGTCATGCGGCAGCATGAATCCTACGATCAGTTTCACGAAAGCTCTTGTCACCTTATGTATGGGCGGCGACATATCGATTATCATGAGCCTGCCATTCGGTTTCAGGACACGGAAAATCTCCTTGATTCCATTCCGCCGAACCCGATCAGACATATGGAAGATCATGAAACTGCACATCACAGCATCAAATTGGCTGTCAGCAAAAGGCAAAGCCTCAATGCTCCCCAGTTGAAACGAAACGTCCAACCCAGCCTTTTCTGCCTTTTGCTTGCTGAGTTCAATCATCCCAGGAATAATGTCGATCCCATGCACCTTGCCGGACTCCCCTGCCTTACGCTTGGCGGCCAGAGACAGCGTGCCTGTGCCACAGCCTACTTCCAGGACTCTGTCGCCGGGCTTGATCTGAGCAGCTTCCACCGTAACATCACGCAGGACATGCTCACGCCCAAAAGTTATTTTTCTCATGTAGGAATCATAGGTATCAACCATTTTCTCCATCTGGCTTTTGGTTTCGCTGTCCTCATCTCTCGCCATTTCAGGGGCATGAGGCTCTGCAGCGGTTTGGGTCGCATGATCATGCAT
>JAEZSE010000032.1 GCA_023421955.1 Bacillota bacterium | reverse complement strand
GTTCAGGGGTGGGCGTGGGCGTAGGCTCCGGCGTGGGGGCTATGGTTGGCTCAACCGTGGGTGTGGGGGTGGCAACGCTGCCGCCGGATACCAGAGAGCAGCCGGGCATGGACAGCAGCATGGCAACTGCCATACAGACGGCAAAAAACATACGAATTGTTGATGCGCGCTTGATACGATTCATGATGACGATACACCTTTTCTTTTGATTGTAATTGAAATAGGGAAAGCCGGTGCGCAATCCCTATTACACATGCCAGGTTATTATATCAAAACATGGGAAAAACCGCCATCGGGAGATTTCACGAGAAAGATTAGAAAATGGCAGTTATGCAGACACTTCAACAGCACAACAATACCGGGAACCTTTCTGCATGTTCCGGCAAAATGCACCGGCCAACTGCGCAGCAATTGGAATAGGAGCGGCCATTCCCGCCGGATCGCCATCTTTCCCCCGCGCCATCCGACGAAAACATCCTACCCATAGTGATATGTTTACACAGGTACATACTATATATTGTGGGGGCGTAACACATGGGAGTGGCGCTGGGGAATGCAGGCTCAAAACTCTGGGCAAAGCTGGAGCTGATGCGGCCGGAGCTCATCGCACTGGGCTGGGCGGCATTGGGCTTTATGGCAGGCCGGGCTGAACTGCTGGACGGCCTGAAGCCCTTTGGGGCAGCGCTGGTGGCCGCCGCCGGCACGGCTGGACTTCCGGCGCTGCCGGTGGTCATCGGCGTGTGCATCGGCATCATGAGCAAGGGCTTCAGCATCTTCAACGCTGCCGTGCTGGTGCCTCCACTGCTCACCTTCATCGCGATCTTCACCATACAACGCAGCCACCACTCGCTGAACATGGGCTGGGGCGGGCTATTACTGCTGGCCGCACGGCTGGTCTACCTCCCGCTGCGGCCTCTGTTGCTGTATTATGTTCTGCAATTTGCCATTGAAACTGGTATTGCGATCACAGCGTATTATGCCATCTACTCCGCCGCACGCGCTTATGACGAGGGCCGCCCGCTCACTGGGGCTGGACCGCTGGTGTGCCTGGCGATCACAGCTGGGGTGTTTCTTGCGGGGCTGCCAATGTTCGGGTGGTTCTCGTTGAAACACTTCATGGCGATCCTGGTCACGCTGGCTGCTGCCACCGCCGGAGGTGCGACTGCTGGCGCTGCGGGCGGTTTGGCCATTGGCCTTGTGATCGCGCTCTCCGGTAGCAATGAAATTCTGTTTTCCGGCTCTTTAGGCGTGTGCGGGTTGCTGGCAGGTGTGTTCCGGCCATTGAAACGCGTGGGCATGGCCGGAGGGTTTATCCTGGGCGCCGTGCTGATGAGCGCTTGGGCCACCAACCTTGCGCAGGCCGCCGTGCCATGGGTGGAGATGCTGTTGGCCTCGGCGATCTTTCTGGCGATCCCAACGGCGGCGTGGCATTGGCTGGAGCTGCGCCTGAACCACGGCAATGCCGATGACGACACTGCCCGCGAGCTGCGGTTCACCAAAATGAGGGAGACCGTGGTGACCAAAATGCGCGACTTCTCAAAATGCCTGGACGAGCTGGCGCAGGTGTTTGAGGAGACAGCCAACACCGGCGGCGACAACTGGGAAGACGTGGCTCCGATGCTGGACTCGGTAGCAGCTGAGGTGTGCCAGAAATGCAGCCGCCGCGAGCGGTGCTGGCAGACCGAATTTCACACCACCTACGGCCACTTCCTCACGGCGCTGGCCGCACCGGGCAAGCGAAAGGTGCTGCTGGAAAGCGACTTCCCGCAGGAATTCCGCGAGAATTGCAGGCAGTTTTCCGACATCGTGGCGGCGCTCCGCAACGCCTGGGGCCTTTTCCGCGTGAAATCCGGCTACCGGCGGCGCATTGACGAGAGCCGGCAGCTGGCCGGCAAACAACTGAAAGGCGTGTCGCTCGTGATGGAGCGGCTGGCCTCCCAGTTCAACATGCAGATCCGCGCCAACGAAGACTTGGTGCAGTTGGTTCGTGAGACGATGCGCGCCATCGGCGTTCAGTGCCGCACGATCAGCGTACAGGAAGGCAAAGCCTTCGGGCTGTCCGTGAAGATATCGGTGAAGCCCTGCGGCGGCAGGCGGAAATGCCGGGGCTACGAGGAAGCGCTGAGCCAGGCGTTGGGGCGGCCCATGCGCCGCGCCGGCACTGCCTGCAACCCCACCGAAAACGCCTGCTATCTGGAGTTCACCCAAGCCCAGGCCATGAGGGTGACCTGCAGCGGCGCCCAGCGGCCACGGGAAGGCACGGTGTGCGGCGACGCCTGCATCTGGGACAGCCTGGATGAGAGCAGCTATTTCATCGCGATCTCCGATGGCATGGGCACCGGCGCCAAGGCTGCCATGCAGAGCCAGGCGACATTGACGCTGCTGCAGCGCTTTTATCAGGCCGGCTTCACCGAGGACGTGATCTACGACACGATCAACCAGGTGCTGCTGCTGCGCTCGGTGGGCGAGACCTTCTCCACAGTGGATTTGTGCCTTTTGAACCTGGTGGACGGCGAAGCCAACTTCATCAAGATCGGCGCGCCGCCAACCTTCCTGCTGCGGCGGGACCAGGTGCTCACCATTTCCTCCCCAACACTGCCGCTGGGCATCATGGATGAAGTGACCCCCGGTGTATCCAAACGCATCTTGGAGGACGGCGACATCATCGTGATGGTGAGCGACGGCATCACAAACAATGAGGAGACCGACTGGCTGGAGGAAGAGATCAAAAACCTGGCTCATCTGGAGCCCCATCAGCTTTCCCAGAAGCTGATGGACTTTGCCGAGATGCGCTACAACAAGGCCGACGACATGACCGTGGTGGCAGCCCGCGTACGCCTGCCCCGGCCTGTGGCGGGCATGGAGAAACACAGCCGGAAAAAGCTGGTGCGGTGGAAGGCGAGGATCGCGGGGAGCGGGGAGTAAACTCCCCCTGTCGCTTCGCGACGTGCTGAATCCACCTTGTGAATCGTACCAATCAACATCCCCCCCTTTAGAATGGGGGGGATCTCACGTGTTTCTGATGTTCTAGTATTTATTATTTTAAAATGTTTTTGCTATTCATTTTATAATATAGTAACATCACATTCGATCTCAATATGTTGGAGGAGAATGGGATGGAACTAAAACTGGAAATGATGCAGCCGTATCGGATTGCCTACATCCGGACAACCGGCCCATACGGAGCTAACAACATGCACACCATGGAGGAATTGAAGAACTGGGCAAGACAGAATGGTTTACTCAATGACAGCGCAATCCTGCTTGGAATCGCCCTTGACAACCCAGAAACTACAGAATCCGAACACTGCCGCTACGATACCTGCATTGTCGTTGCAGAAAACTATGACATCACAGACTGCCACATCAACGATAGAAAGCAAGCCGGCGGAAACTATGCAGTTTTCACGATTGAACATACGGCAGAAGCCATACTTAAGGCATGGGTTGACATTTTTCCCGCGCTTCTCATGAATGGATACCAAATGGATGGCACAAGGCCAATCCTGGAGCGCTATGCAATGCAGATGGTGAACAGGCACCTTTGCGAAATCTGCGTGCCCGTTTGCTGACCCCAAAAGATAGAGATACGATTCCCTTCGTCAATAAGAAGACTAATCTGTTTTCTCTGTGATTGCAGCAACCGCCTGATCAATGCGGCGCATGCGGGCATCAGGGGTTTTTGCCTCATTGATG
>JAEZSE010000048.1 GCA_023421955.1 Bacillota bacterium | reverse complement strand
CAGCTCCCGCTGCATATCGGCCAACAGGCTGCGCATCTCCACATCGTTGGCCATGTTGTCCGAGATGGTGCGCCAGCCGTGCAGCACCGTGGTGTGGGAGCGGTTTGGACAATTTGTCAACAAAAACTATAACATAAAAGATATCAATGTTCTAGATTCAATTGCTTGCTCTATCATTTCTATTAGCCTATCGATTTCATATTTGCAGTCAAATTGTCTAAGCATAGAAAACAGCTTTTCTTTATGAAAAAATAACGTTTGATAATATATACTATCGTTCTCATATGCACCTACTTGACAACTCAACAAGTTATTCATCGAAACAAATACACCCTCATTTATCATCAAGTGATATTGGTCGTATGTTAACTCCCAGAGGTATGAATCTTCTGGATTCCATTTCCCAAAATATTCATCAAACATTGCCTGTAAGGTTTTGGGCACTGAAATAAACTGCTTATGTTCATGGAAGAAATCTGAATAATGTTCATTTACATTATAAATAGTAATACATCGATTCATAGATTTTTGAACCTTAAAAATCAAACCAACATCCAGATCAAATCGATAATCAGTTTCTCCACAAACTCTTATCCACTCTGGTGATGGATAGCATTCCTTTAATGGAATGACTTTAAATGAGTACTTATTGCAAAATTCATTTACGAACTCTCTTGGGTTAACTGAAATATAGACTGAAGTAAGCTTTACAATTAACTCTTCTTCAGAGCATTCTGGACCGAAAATCCAAGCATCACCATAAAGATTTTCAACTTCAATTTGCATCTTTCGCCACCCATTATGCCGACAGTTCAAATTCTTGGACAACACCTGTTCGTCTCCGTACTATAGGCATTATACTTTGCTTACCCATCCAGTATCAAATACCAAAATGAATCGTTACTTCCCATTCAGCTCCCGCTGCATATCGGCCAACAGGCTGCGCATCTCCACATCGTTGGCCATGTTGTCCGAGATGGTGCGCCAGCCGTGCAGCACCGTGGTGTGGTCGCGGTTTTGAAGATCTCACTGAAAGGCGTTTATAAGAGATTTGGTAATTTACTTATACTATTTCCACTCAGCGTCAGCTTCTTTTTGTATACGACCAAACGAAATATGTTTGTCAGTTGCCCCAATCTCTTTATAACCCTTAGCTAAGTCCTCTGTCGTTTGTTCAAGCATTTCTATAAACTGCGTGTATGCAAATGAATACTTAGGGTCATTTTTATCATCACCATACACACAATGCAACAAATTCTCTATCATTTGGTCCATTCCCCATAGCTTGATATGCAAAAGTTCATGGATAATCACTGATTCGATATTTGTTTGTTTTGGATTGCAGTTATTAACTAAAAGAATCGCCTTTTTATCAGATTGGTCAATCTTTACATCACCCGTCTTTCGCCATTCATTTGTTACAAGTTCAAGCTTTATATCCCAATCCCTAAGACGAAGAATATCTTGCCATTTGTTAATATATGATTGGAGTTCGTTGTAATCAAACATTAACTTACCTCCTGAAAATATTGTGATCCTTCAGATATGCTGTCCGTTCCCTATTCATCCATGTGTACTAAGCATTATACAACCTATTCCCGCCTCCCATCAACAAACCCCAAAACAGGTGCCGCCACAACCGGAGCGCATTTTCGTAGGCACTCTGTATCGGTTAAGGAAAGATTAATTGAGACAAGACTGCGGGGTTGGTTCGATGAATCCCCACCCGCCCTTATTAAGGGGGGATGCCGCGCGCACGCGGCAGGGGGGATTTCCTACCCGCGGGCAACGACGTAAAAGGCCGCCCCAACCGGAGCGGCCCCTAGCTAATCATAATACCAATATGAAACTTTATTTTCCATTCAGCTCCCGCTGCATATCGGCCAACAGGCTACGCATCTCCACATCGTTGGCCATGTTGTCAGAGATGGTGCGCCAGCCGTGCAGCACCGTGGTGTGGTCACGGTTGAAGATCTCGCCGATGCGCGGCAAGGATAGATCTGTCATCTCGCGGATCAGATACATGGAGACCTGCCTAGCGTCGGCAATCCTCCGCTGTTTGTTCTTGCTCTTCAGCTCCTCCACCGAGATGCCGAACCGCTCCACCACCTTGGAAATGATGGATTCCGGCGACACCATGCGGGATGAGCTGGAATTGATCAGATCCTTCAGTGCCTCCCGGGCCAACGCCATGTCCAGCGGCTTCTGGCTCACCCGGGCATAGGCCGCGGCGCGATTCAAAGCTCCCTGCAGCTCGCGGATGTTGTTTTCCGAGCGCATCGCGATGAACTCCAGCACATCGCCCTCCACATAGATGCCGTCTTGCTCAGCCTTCTTCTGCAAAATGGCGATGCGGGTCTCCAAATCCGGCGGCTGAATGTCCGCAATCAATCCCCACTCGAAACGGGAGCGCAGCCGGTCCTCAATGTCAATCTGGCGTGGTGGTTTATCAGATGACAGGATGATCTGCTTCTGGCTCTCAAACAAGGTGTTGAATGTATGGAAAAGCTCCTCCTGCGTGCGCTCCTTGCCGGCGATGAACTGGATGTCGTCTATCATCAGCACGTCCACGTTGCGGTAGCGGTTGCGGAAGGCGTCGTTGGCGTTGGTCTGGATGGCGCGGATGAACTCGTTGGTGAAGCTCTCGATCGTCACATAGATGACCTTGAAGCGGGGGTACTGCTCGCGGATGTAGTGGCCGATGGCGTGCAGCAAATGGGTCTTGCCCAGGCCCACCCCGCCATACACAAACAGCGGGTTGTAGCTCATGGCCGGGGCCTCGGCCACGGCAAGAGAAGCCGCGTGGGCAAAGCGGTTGGAGTTGCCCACCACAAAGGCGTCAAAGGTGTATTTGGGGTTTAAGGGCAGTGCGTTGTCGTGGGCGGCCTGCGCCTCCGGCTGCTCCTGGGCATACTGCCGGTCTTCGGCGGTGATGAACTTCACACCCCAAAGGCGGCCTGCGGCTTGCGAAAGGGCGTTGGAAATAAGCTCGGCGTAGCGGGTCTCCAAAAACTGACGGTTGAAGGAGGTGGGCGCTTCCAGCACCAGCACCGGATGGCTGCCGTCCTTCAGCTCGCGGATCACATTCAGCGTGGCGATCCACGTCTTGTAGCCGATGGCGCTCATCTCGCCTTTCAGGACCGAGCAGACCGATCCCCATAATTCATGAGCGGGCGCCGTCTTCAGTTCTCCCAGCATTCTCCGGTGTTCCCCCCAAAGTTCTCAACAATACCCACAAGCTGTGGTTTGCTCCATCCACAACGGCGCGGCGTTGCAACACGCCGTAACCGCCCTCCCCTGTGGATATCTATACACAATGATTTGCACAGCATTTGGGGAAACCCAAAACCGTGCAACCCTAGAAAGTACGTTTATTTTAACAGATGGCCCCATATTATGCAAGGAAATATTTCCAAGTTATCCACAGGATTGGGGCTTCCGGCGGCGCTTGTGCATAACTCGACTTGCAGCTACTACATATGGTGGGTGGGCCATGGAAATGCTTGGTTTCAACTCCATATGTGGTATTAATTCCATTCCTAATGTGGGTATTTCATTCCTCCTCCCCCATCGTGATCACACGGTCTGCCAGCTTCTTCGCGCTGCCGGAAAAGGCCCGCCAAGATTTCCAGCGCCCGAACACAGCAAGAGTCACAAAGGCCAGCCACAAGACCGCCTGAGCGGTATGGCCGTCGCTCCGCCCTGTCAATGCGATGGCGATGAATTTATGCTGTTCATTTGCCCTCGATTCCTGTAAAATAGTGGGGAATGGCGCAAGACCGAGGCTTGTCATGACGAATTTCGGAACGCGAAAAACACTGCTACGGCGCGTCCCCGGCTTCCGGCGGAGAAACCCGGCGGCGATGGTGCTGGCGCTCACTTGGTTTGGAGCGGCGGCTCTTTTGATAGCCAGGCACCTCTGGTGGGGTCTGGCCATGGCCTCAGTGCCCTTCTTCCTGTTTGCCATCGCCGATGCGGGCCTGGCAGGCCGACGGAACCGGCGGGTGCTGGCTATCGTTGCGGCAGGCGTGTTGGTGCTTGTAGCACTGGGCGGAGGGCTTGCCCATGCCAGGCAGACGGTAGTGCGGCCAATTCATGAAGGTGCTCCCTCCATAACAGCCACAGCCGCCACCACCGCTCCCGGACAAGTGGGCAGCCGCACAACCGAAACGGCCACAGCATCGCCAGACATCGTGACGGCTGCCATAGATACCAACGGCGCCGTGTTTGTCGCCTCCCGCCAGGGAGAGGTCTACCACCGGCCCGATTGCGCCAGCGCCAAGCGGATAAAGCCAGAAAACCTGGTGGCCTTTCCCTCATGGGAAGAAGCGAAAGCGGCGGGCCTACGGCCCTGCAAAAAGTGCAAGCCGGACGAGGCATACTGCAACGCAGCCAATCCCACCCAAACAACCGCACCGGGAGGTTCACCATGAAGAAATTGCTGATTCTGGCCTACGTGCTGGCGCTGGCATTCGTCCAGTCCGCCTGCAATAAGACGCCTGCCGCAACAGCTGCCTATGCCCCTGACACAGCCGCACCCACCACCGCCGCTACGGCCACCGCCACAGCCGAGCCCACCTCCGCGCCCACCGAGCCGCCTGCGCCCAACCCCACGCCCGCGCCCAGGCCCGCCACGGCAATCGCCGTGAAGGGAGACGGCGGCCTGGTCGCCGTGACCGGGAGTGACGACGGCGAGACGCTGTGGAGCCGTGAGTTCAAAATCGAAGAAGAAACAGAGCTGCAACCCTGGTCGGAGGCCACGCTTGCGGGCGCGGTGGCCTATCTGCAGGTGGACTATCACATGCTGGCACTGAACACCACCACCGGCGAAACGCTCTGGACTTCCGACGCCAACGGCGGCCTCTGCAAGCCCGTGGTGTTTGAAGACATGGTCTACACCTGCTCCTACTACGGCGAGCCGCTGATTGGCATATCCGCCGAGGATGGCGTCTCGATCTTCGCCGTGGAGCCGTTCTCCGACTACATCTGGCCCTATGCCATAGAACTCTCCGGCGAGACACTGACGGTGCGCTTTAATTCCACCGGCAGCGATAATGAAAAGAAGGGCATTGCCACATTCACACTGGCCGGCGAGCTGATCGAAAAGAAAGCGGACTGACAGGGCAAGAATTGCAAGACGCAAGCAGGGGGCTGCACATGGAGCTTTATGCAATCCGTTACGGTACTGCGTCCTTCCCATTGAAACTAGTCTACCGCGACATGGCCGGATCCAAAGGGTTTGTCAAGACGGACTGGCTTTTCTATCTTGCTTGCAACAACGACAAGGTGCTGCTGATCGACACGGGGTTCCGCAATCCGCTCACCGCAATGTTTTGGCGGTTACGCTTTACGAGTGCACAACAGGAACTAAATCTCTTGCTTGCAGGCAGACAGGTGGATACCGTAATCATCACACACAGCCATTTTGACCACATCAACAACCTGGGTTTGTATCCGCACGCTCAAATCGTGATCGCGCAGGAAGCCCTCGCGCAGGCGCATAGAAGGTGTCCTGCCGCGGTGCGGCGCGTCTTGCGCAAGGGAAATGTCACCACCGTGGAGCAGGAGATGCTGCTGGAAGATACGTTCCTCTTCAAAGTGATCGGCGGCCACGACAAAGGTTCGTCAGTGCTATACTTTTCCGCCGGGGAAAAGGATTTTGTGTTGGCCAGTGACGAGTGCTGCGTATGTGCCAATGCTTGGGAGAACAGGCCGATCGGCAGCGTTTACAACAGGGAGAAGAATGCTGCCTTTCTATTGGACGCGCACAAACGGAAACTCATTCCGCTGCCTTGCCATGACACGGCAATCCTGGAAAACTACCCCAAGCAGTCGGCCAACATTGCCCGGGTCATATAACATCGAACACGCCGCAACGATAGCCGAAGGATTATTAGTGAGGTGTCTGATGAGCATTACCGTTGCCGCGGAAAGCCACCGCTCCCCCGACGCCACCGCGCTGATGGGGGAGCTCTCCGAAGCGCTCGCGGCCATCACCGGTAACAGCGGGCGCTCCTCTTTTTCCCCGGAGGACCTGGACGATCCACGGGCCATGTTTGCCCTCGCCCGCGATGAGGCAGGCAGGGCTGTGGGCTGCGGGGCAATCCGGCCTTATGGCGAAACCACCGCCGAGGTCAAGCGTATGTATGCCCGGCAAAAGGGCAGCGGCGTGGGCTCCCTCCTCCTTTCCTTTCTGGAGGAGCAAGCCCGGGCGCTGGACTATACCGCGCTTCAACTGGAGACCCGCAAAATCAATCAGGGTGCCGTGGGGTTCTATCTGGCGCGCGGGTATCGGGTGATCCCCAACTACGGCAAGTACGCGGGCCATGAGGAAGCGGTCTGTTTTGAAAAGGCATTGTGATTTCAATTCGCCATATAATATGCTATACTATCAAATTATATAGCTAATTCATGGAGGAACAACATGCCTGAGATCAAACGCCCGCAAATCGCGGATTTTCAAGCCGAAGGAATCGTTGTGGAAGAAGCGGTCGCCTATGGCCAGGCCAGCGGCCAGACGCTGCTGATGGATTGCTTTGCCCTACCCCAAAGCAAAAAGCCAATGCCGGCAATCATCTGGATGCACGGCGGCGGCTTCACCGAGGTGGAAATGACCCGTCTTTCCAGGCCGGAGAAGTCCTTTGTGGCGCTGGCCAAGCGTGGCTACTTCATCGCCAGCATCGACTACCGCCTGGCGCAGCTGGAGCCCTTCCCCGCCCAGATCCAGGACGCCAAGTGCGCGGTGCGATTCCTGCGGGCCAACTGCGAGCGCTTCGGCATCGACCCGGACAGGATCGCCGTGTGGGGTGAGTCCTGCGGCGGCCAGCTGGCCGGGCTGATGGCCGTCGAAGAGGGTATTGAGGGCTTCGAGGGCGACGGCGGCTGGCCCGGTGTGTCCAGCAAAATCGCCGCGGCGGTGAGCTGGTATGGCGGGTTTGACATCGCAAGCTTCACCAGCATGCAGAAGGACCCCCGCTTCCTGGTGATCTATGGCGGCAGCTTTGAGGAGAAGCGCGATCTTGTCATCAAGGCCAGCCCCATCACCTACGCCCACAAGAAGCTCAGCCCGATCCTGGCGATGTGCAGCAACACCGACCACCGGGTGCCCGACGAGCAGAGCCTGCGTTTCTGCGAGACTGCCCGCGCCCATGGCAACGACGCCAGCTTCATCATGGTGCCAAACCAGGGGCATGGCTACTTTGAGGGTGACGAGTATTACGAGCAGATTTATGCGTTTTTTGACAAGCATTTGAAGTGACAGAAATTTAAATTCACAAAGAAGCGGCCCGATCAAGGCCGCTTCTTTTGAATACCGAGTAAGCTTGCCCATTACCTCGTACACCTTCATGGAATGCTCATTTACCCAATAGATGCTCTGTGCTATTGAGGAACTTAATAGACCTGACATCATCATCTATCGCCCACAAGTGGATACCGGTATCAGAAGTTGAAATCCAAAAGCTCGAATCCATCGGGAGCTTAAGAAAGCTGCGAAATAACATGTTTATCATTCTACCATGCGAAATCACTGCGACCCTGCTGCTTTTAGGATGGTCACTGATGATCCTTGATAAAGCCGTTTCTGCCCTGGAGCGGAATTCAATCAGAGTTTCTTGCTCGTAGTAGCTTTCATGCGGTTTTATGTTTTGAGGTTTGGGATATTTCAGATCTGCCTCTTCGTGGGTTAATCCAGCCACCAAACCATTATTAAATTCCATTAGCTCAGGAGAATGCTGCACTTCGATTCCCAGCTTCTTCGCCAATATCTGAGCAGTCATACTTGCTCTTTGTAATGTGCTGGATACAATAAAGTCAGGTTTGTAGTTTTGAGAAAGCCAGTCTGCCATATGGGTTGCTTGACACACTCCCAAATTGGTTAACGGGAAATCAGCTCTTCCCTCAATTCTATGAAGGATATCCGCCTCGGATTGTCCATGCCGAATAATCAACAATTCCATATTATTACTTCCTCTCCTGTAGACCTCAATATCTATCTTGAATTCCCAAATTATCACTCACCAGGCCAGCAACATAAAGAACAGAGCCACGACAGCCCCAACCGCATAAAGCACAGCATAGCCACAAGACAGCACCAGGAAGATCCAAAACAGCACCTTGAAGATGTTCCTCTTCCAATAGAAGAAGGAAAACAAAACGGTCAGCGCATACAAAGCGGCAGACAGCACAGAAAACATGTTGTGCAGATTCGGGATGGCAATCGGCGTCCACCACTCCTGGAAGCCCTGCACCATCCCTGTAACTTTGCCGGTGTGTGCATCCATATAGACCCATTGGCCTTGCACCGAAGCGTTCGGCCAGTTCACGTGTTGAATCCAGACCTGTTCGCCTGTGACCAAGCGCCTGATGTCGCAGGTCAACAGCGATTCCTCCAGTACAAACTTGGTGCCCTGCGGGGCGAGGCCCTGTTCCACAATGTAATCGGATGCGATCTGAAACGCCTCGGCCTCGGTGATACACCTGAGATAATTCCACAGGCCAACGGCTGCTGCGATCACTGCGATCGCGAGCATGATTACCGGAAGGATCCACCGCTTTTTTTGCATGGTTATCGGCTCTCTTCCCTGATTAATGAGGTTTGGCGGAGGATTACTAAGAGTTATCAGAATGATTCATTGACTCAATTGTACTGCAAACCATTCAGATGTGGCAAATCAGACCGACTCATTCCTCGTTTGGCTCCGAGGGGTTTTACATTCCAACAGTAGGGGCCGGGCTCTGCCCCGGCCCGCTCATACTGGTTCAAACGCGAAGAGAAAAGTGCCCCGCTTGCATTAGAGTGAAACGTGTGTAAGGATTGCAACCGGGGTATGGCGGTCCATGTAGGGGCCGGGCTCCGTACCGGCCCTCACATGAACATTGAATAAACGAATCAACTTGCGATATGGCGCGGGCGGTTCGTGAGCCAGGTTGCATGGCGAGCAGTAGCCGAAGGCTACGATCAAACGCCCATACATGGGAGTTATATGGAGATCACTAAACTCCAAACGTCCCCCACCCATCAGAGTATCCACCAAAAGGTTTGCTCAACTTGTGCAGCAATGCCTGTGTATCGAGCAATTGTTGATATTCCAGCAACATTCGCTTTGTACAATACAGCGTCCACTTCTCGCTGTCATCGTCACACTCCAAAGCGCATTGAAAGCCTTGCGCTTCCACCAACGGCTGTAGCTTCATTCCATCTTCTTCGCTACCTATCGAAACAAAGAAATCTACATCATGGGGCTTGGATAAGTCCTTCCCTTGCTTCCACATTCTGCGGAGCGCATCACCATCTGCATCGTTGGGAAATTTCGGAGTCTTTCTGAACAAAAACATTTATTTCCCTCCACAATTAGAGTCGGGCGGAGCTTTCGCTCCGCCCGATCAATCATTCTTCCGTCTCTTCCCCTTCGGCTTCTTCGCCCTCCGGTTCTTCGGCGTCCTCTTCCTCAGCTTCCTCTTCGTCCGCCTCGGAGTTGTCAAACTCCCCTTCGTCGATGGGCAGCTCGCTGCGCTCTACATCCTCTTCCTCGCCGCGCTCCACCACTTCAAGAGCCACCAGGCTGTCACCTTCGCGCAGGCGCATCACGCGCACGCCCTGGGCCGCTCGGCCCATTAGCGACACGCTGGCCGCGTCAATGCGGATGATCGTGCCGTCGGAGGAGATGAGAAGCACGTCGTTCAATTCATACACCGGCACCATCGCAACCAGGCTGCCGGTCTTGGCGGTCACGGAGAGGGCTTTGATGCCCATGCCGCCGCGCAGCTTCTTGGAAAAGTCCGCAAATTCCACGCGCTTGCCGCAGCCCTTTTCGGTCACCGTGAGCGCCGTGGCGCTGTCATCCACAATGAGGGCGGATACCACGGTGTCACCATTTCGCAGCCGGATGCCGCGCACGCCGGAGCTGGCCCGGTGCATCGAGCGGATGCCCTTTTCGTGGAAGCGGATCGCCCGGCCGTGGCGGGTGGCCAGGATCACGTCGCACTGGCCGTCGGTGGGCAGCGCGGCGATGAGCTCGTCGCCCTCATCCAGGTTGATCGCCTTGAGGCCGGCGGACCTGAGGTTGGCAAACTCCTCCAGCGGCGTCTTTTTCACTGTGCCGGCGCGGGTGGCCATGAAAAGGTATTGGCCGGAGGCTGTCATGCCCTCCGCCATCGGGATCACCGTGTTCACGGCCTCGCCAGGCTCCAGGTTCAACAGGTTCACCACAGCGGTGCCCCGGGCCTGGCGGCCTGCCTGAGGGATCTGGTAGCACTTTAATTTGTGCACCCGGCCCCGGTTCGTAAAGAACAGCAGCCAGTCGTGGGTGCTGGCTGTGAGGATCATGCGGGCCACGTCCTCCTCGCGGGTCGTCATGCCGCTGATGCCCACACCGCCGCGCTTCTGGGCCTTGTAGGTGTCACCAGGCAGGCGCTTGATGTAGCCCATGTTGGTGAGGGTGACGACCATTTCCTCTTCCTGGATCAGATCTTCATCCTCAATCTCGGTGGGATCGGCGCAGATCTCGGTGCGGCGGTCATCGCCGTATTTGTCCGAAATCTCGAGAAGCTCGGTGCGGATCACCTGCATCAGCAGCTTCTCGTCGTCCAAAATGGCCTGCAGCTCGCGGATCAGAGCCAGCAGGCTTTCATATTCTTCAATGAGCTTCTGCCGCTCCAGACCGGTCAGGCGCTGCAGGCGCATATCAAGGATCGCCTGGGCCTGCACGTCGGTGAAGTCGAAGACGGGCAAGGCCGCCAGTACATCGTGATAGTTGTTCTTCAGCAGGCCCTCGGTCACGTCGGCCTGGCCCATCAGGGCAGTTTTGGCGATGTTGGCCGTGGGCGAGGAGCGGATCACCGCAATGATCGCGTCGATGATATCCAGCGCCCGGATCAAGCCCTCCAAGATGTGGGCCCTTGCCTTTGCGCGCTCCAGCTCGTAGCGGGTGCGGCGGGTCACCACGTCCTTCTGGTGGTCAATGTAGTGGCGCAGCACTTCTTTCAGGCCCATCACGCGGGGTCGGCCATCCACCAGCGCCAGCATGTTCACGCCGAAGGTCTCCTGCATCTGCGTGTGCTTGTAGAGGAAGTTCAGCACCACGTTGGCGTTCACGTCGCGCTTGAGCTCGATGACCACGCGGATGCCGCTGCGGTCACTCTCGTCGCGGATGTCGCTGACGCCCTCCAGCTTCTTCTCCTGCACGAGCTCAGCGATCTTCTCCACCAGCTTGGCTTTGTTCACCTGATAGGGCATTTCTTTTACGACAATGCGGCTTCTGGTGCTGCCCATGTCTTCAATCTCGCAGCGGGCCCGCATGATCACGCGGCCCTGCCCGGTGCGGTAGGCCTTCAAGATGCCGTTGCGGCCCATCACGAGCGCGCCGGTGGGGAAGTCCGGCCCGGGCACGAGCTCCATCAGCCGCTCAATGCCCACGTCAGGATAGTCGATCATCGCCACGGTGGCGGCGATGGTCTCCCTCAAATTGTGGGGCGGGATGTTCGTCGCCATGCCCACGGCGATGCCGCCGGTGCCGTTGACCAGCAGGTTCGGGAACCTTGCCGGCAGCACGCTGGGCTGCATCTGCGTCTCGTCGAAGTTGGGCACGAAATCGACCGTCTGCTTGTCAATGTCGCGCAGCAGCTCCATGGCGATCTTGGCAAGCTTGGCCTCGGTGTATCGCATGGCTGCGGCGCCGTCGCCGTCCATGGAGCCGAAGTTGCCGTGGCCCTCCACCAGCATGTAGCGGGTGGAGAAGTCCTGCGCCATGCGCACCATCGCGTCATACACGGCGGTGTCGCCATGGGGGTGATACTTGCCCAGCACGTCGCCCACGATACGCACCGATTTGCGGAAGGGCTTGTCCGGCGTGAGGCCCAGCTCGATCATCGCATACAGGATGCGGCGGTGCACCGGCTTCAAGCCGTCGCGCACGTCCGGCAGCGCCCGGTTGATGATCGTGGCCATGGCGTAGGAGATGAAACTTTTTTTCATCTCCTCCTCAAGGTCGATGGGCAGGGTCTTGGAATCGCGGATGTCGAAGTCCATATGGTTGCTCCTGAAACTTCACAGGCGGGCACTGAGTACCGGCCATACATTGATTCGGTGGATAACAATCCCCCTCCGGCTTCGCCGGTTTCCCCCTTCACAAGGGGGATTCATTCGTCCCCTCACACACCAAGCGTGTCAGAACGATAATCGCACCCCCCCTTACGAAGGGGGGATGCCACGAAGTGGCAGGGGGGATTTCCTAAGAACTCCTTCCGCCGCCTGTGGGCGGCACCTCCCTCAGCGAGGGAGGTAGGGAGGAGTTTTCCATCAGTTGGATCGAGTCAATCCCTACCCTCCCTTATTAAGGGGGGATGCCGCCAAAGCGGCAGGGGGGATTTCTTAGGGATGCCCCCGCAGGGGCAGGGGGAGTTTCTTTGGATGTCACTCCGGCAGGAGCGACAGGGGGGTTAAATATCGAGGTTCGCCACCAGCTTGCTGTTCTCCTCAATGAACTCGCGTCTCGGCTCCACCTGGTCGCCCATCAGCAGGCTGAAGATCTCGTCGGCGGCCAGCGCGTCGTCCACTGTCACGCGGAGCATTGTGCGGGTCTCCGGGTTCATCGTGGTGTCCCAAAGCTGCTCGGCGTTCATCTCGCCCAAGCCTTTGTAGCGCTGGATGGCGATGCCGTCGCGGCCAATCTGATTCAGGTAATCATCCAGTTCTTTGTCCGTGTAGCAATAATGCTCCTTGCGGTTCTTCACGATCTTGTAGAGCGGCGGCTGGGCGATGTAGACATGGCCCTGCTCGATCAAAGGCTTCATGAAGCGGTAGAAGAACGTGAGCAGCAGGATGCGGATGTGGGAGCCATCCACGTCGGCGTCGGTCATGCACACAATGCGGTGATAGCGCAGGCGCGACAGGTCGCAGCTTTCGTTGGTGCCGCAGCCGAAGGCCGTAATCATCGCGCGGATTTCTTCATTGAGGAGCGCCCGGTCGATCCTTGTTTTTTCGACGTTTAATATTTTTCCGCGCAACGGAAGGATCGCCTGGAAGTGGCGGTTGCGGCCCATCTTGGCCGAGCCTCCGGCGCTGTCGCCCTCCACCAGGTAGATCTCACACTTGGCAGGGTCGCGCTCCGAGCAGTCGGCCAGCTTGCCGGGCAGGGCTGCCGATTCGAGCACGCCCTTGCGGCGGGTCTGCTCGCGGGCCTTGCGGGCGGCTTCGCGGGCGGCAGAGGCCTGGATGCATTTGCCCAGCATCACGCGGGCGTCTGCCGGGTGCTCCTCCAGGTAGGTGTTGAGCGCGTCATACACGGCGGTGTCCACAAAGGTGCGGATATAGCTGTTGCCCAGCTTGGCCTTGGTCTGGCCCTCAAACTGCGGCTCCGGCATGCGCACGGAGATGATCGCCGTCAGGCCCTCGCGCACATCCTCGCCGGAGAGGTTTTCGTCCTTCTCCTTGAGATAACCAAACTTGCGGGCGTAGTTGTTCACAGCGCGGGTGAGCGCCGTGCGGAAGCCCACCAGGTGGGTGCCGCCTTCGGGGTTAGGAATGTTGTTGGTGAAGGCGTAGACCGATTCGGCGTAGCCGTCGGTGTATTGCATGGCCACTTCCACCGCCACGTCGTCCTTGGCGTGGATGATGTGAATGGGGCTCTCGGTCAGCGTGGTCTTGCTGCGGTTCAGGTGCTCCACGAAGTGGCGCACGCCGCCCTCGTAATAAAACTCCCGCTCCTGCTCGCGGCCTTCGCGCTTGTCCTTTAACAGGATGCGCACGCCGGAATTGAGGAACGCGATTTCCCTGAGGCGGTTCTTCAGCGTGTCAAACACAAACTCGGTGGTCTCAAAGGTTTTGGGGCTGGGCATAAAGGTGATCGCCGTGCCCGTATCCTCCGTCTGCCCAGTGATCTCAAGGCCGGTCACCGGGTTGCCGCCCTCATAACGCTGGGAGTGCACCTTGCCGTCCTGCTTGACTTCCACGGTGAGCCATGTGGAAAGGGCGTTCACCACCGACATGCCCACACCGTGCAGCCCGCCGGACACCTTGTAGCCGGAGCCGCCAAACTTGCCGCCGGCGTGCAGCACCGTCATGCACACTTCCACAGCGGGCTTGCCCATCTTCGGGTGGATGCCGCAGGGGATGCCGCGGCCATTGTCAATGACAGACAGGGATTCGTCGGCGTTGATGAGCACGCTCACCGTGTCGCAGTAGCCGCCCATGGCTTCATCCATGGAGTTGTCCACCAGCTCATACACCAGGTGGTGCAGGCCCCGGGTGTCGGTGCTGCCGATATACATGCCGGGGCGCTTGCGCACGGCCTCCAGGCCTTCCAGCACCTCGATCTGCGTTTCGTCATAGGCGTGTTCCGTGGCTGGCCGCGAATTTGCCAACTCGCTGCCTGCCAATTCATCCTGGGGTCTCTGATCCATACTCATCTGCCTTTCCGATTGGAAGCGGCGGGGTTGGCCGCAAAATCATACAGGATTGTGTTGTTGGCCAGGCGGCCCTTCAGAGCCGTGGCGGAAATGGGAGAAAGCACAAGCCTGGTGCCCCGGGGTGTTTCCACCAGCACAATGGACCGGGTCTCCGCCTCGTCGTCAATATGCTCCAGCAGGCCCTGCTTCTCCGCCCGCTGCAGCATGCGCTTGGTGCCCCGGCTGCCGGTCACGGTGCCGTAGTCCAATATGGCGATGATGCGGCGGGAGTTTGCGGCCCAATCACCGCCCAGGTGCAGCAGCATGCTTAACTTCCTTTTCCTGCCAATAATCAGTGTGTCCCAACCTATATATTATATAACATATAGAGAGAAGAATAAAGTATGTTATATAAGCGGAAGAAAACCGCGCATAAAAATACGAAATCAGACATGAAAATTCTCTCGCCTGCCATGCGATCAACAAGAATTCCCGCTTGACTGCCGGATAAACAAGAGTATAATTCTTAATGAACCCGGTTCACAAAAGGAGACCCCCTTGCCAAAGATCTTGCCGAACCTGCATGAGGAAATCTTGATGGTGGGCCGCGACTTGTTGGACGAAAGCGGCTACCAGGAGTTTTCCATGCGCGCCGTGGCAGCCCACTGCGGCATCGGCGTGGGCACGCTGTATAACTACTTTCCCTCCAAGCAGCAGATGGTGGCCGCCATCCTGCGCGCCGACTGGGAGGTTCACCTGCGCCGGATGGCGCAGATTGCCCGGCAAAGCATGCCGGAGCGGGAGCGCCTGCTGGGCCTGTATGGCGAGATGTGCGCATTCATGCGCGGCAAGCACAGCATGCTGATGCACGAGCTGCCGCAATCGATGGACTGCGATGAGGTGCGCGGGGCGCTGGCGCAGCGCTCAGTGGTGCGCCGGCAGGTCATCGACACGGTGGCCCTGGTGCTGACAAACCGCTCCAGAGACCAACAGGAATGGCTGGCGGACTGCATATCCAGATTGTTTATGAGTTACTCCGCCGGTGCGGAGGACCATGGTCAGACCATCCAAAACATCCTGGACAAGCTGCTGGCATAAATTTTTTTATGTATATTATGAACATGGTTCATATTAATTGGAGGCATTATGGCGGATCAACAAACCAAAGGGCGGTCCCGGCTGGGGTGGATCATGGCGGTCTACCTGCTGGGCATTTTCATGGGGGCCATTGACACCGGCATTGTGTCGCCGGCCCGCACCATCATCCAGGGCATGCTGGGCGTGGACGAAAAAACCGGCATCTGGATGATCACGATCTACACGCTGGCCTACGCGGCGGTGATCCCGATCTCCGGCAAGCTGGCGGACCGTTATGGCCGAAAATACATCTATGTGGCCAGCGTGGGTCTGTTTGGCCTGGGCTCGCTGATCTGCGGCCTTTCCAACCTGGCCGGCAGCTTCCCGCTGCTGCTCGCGGGCCGCGTGGTGCAGGCGTTGGGCGGCGGCGGCATTATGCCGGTGGCCACGGCGGAGTTTGGCACCAGCTTCCCGCCGGAAAAGCGCGGCATGGCGCTGGGCCTGGTGGGCGGCACCTATGGCGTGGCCAACATCCTGGGCTCCACGATCGGCAGCGCGATCCTGAACGCTTTCGGCAACAACAACTGGCAGATGCTCTTTTATGTGAACATCCCGATCAGCATTTTCATCATCGTGGTGGGCCTGGTCACGCTGCCCAACACCAGCGCCGAGCACGTGAAGAAGATCGACAAAACAGGCACGGTGCTTCTGGTGGCAATGGTGCTGAGCCTGCTCTATGGCCTCAAAAACATCGACTACATGAACTTTGGGGGCTCCATTGTGTCCCCCAGTGTTTATCCGTTTTTGATCGTGTTCGTAGTGCTGCTGCCGCTCTTCATCCTGACCGAACGCCGGGCGGAGGACCCGATCCTGGCATTGCGCTACTTCTCGCAGCGCGCCATACTGGTCACGATGATCCTGAGCTTTCTGGTGGGCATATGCATGATGGGCATGGTGTTTGTGCCGCAGTTTGCGGAGAACGCCTTGCGGATTGCCACCGGCAGCGGCGGCTACTTCGTGGCGATCCTGGGCGTGTTCGCCGGTGTGGCGGCGCCCCTAAGCGGCGTGCTGATTGACCGCGTCGGCCCGAAAAAGGTGCTCTTCCTGGGCTTTGGCGTCACGCTGGCCGGCGCGTTGTTCCTGGCGCTGGTGGCCGTGAACAACGGCAACTGGCTCACCGTGATTGCAAGCCTGGTGCTGATCGGCTTCGGGCTGGGCTTCACGATGGGCACACCGCTCAATTACATGATGCTGGACAACACCGCCAAGGAGGAATCCAATTCGGCGTTGGCGGCGCTCTCGCTGATCCGCTCGGTGGGCACGGCGATCGCCCCGGCGATCATGGTGGGTTTTCTGGCCCAGGCGGGCCTTGCCACGCAGGACAGCCTGATGGCAATGCTACCCCAGCCGCAGGCGCCGAAGCTCGCGCTGGCGGAGGAGCTTACCCAAGACTTCAACAAGCTCAAGGCTGATCCCAACATGTCTGCGATGATGGGCGATGCGCAGATCCCCGATTTCTCCGCGCCGGCAAATATGGACTTCAACATGAGCGGCGGCACCTTGCCGGACGACCTGGTGGAGAGCATGAAAACCGCCGACGTGACCAACATCACCGTGCGGGTGCAGGCGCTGGCCTCAAGGATGTTTGACCAATACACGCCGCCGGTGATCGAAAAGATACAAAACGGCGTGCAGACCGGCATTGACAACATGAACACCGGCTTGACCGCACTGGACGGCAAGATCAACGAGATGAAGCAGGGGCTGGATGGTGTCACGCAGGCCATCGCCGGCATGAATGACGGCATTGCCGGCGCCAGCCGCGGCGTGGAGGAGCTCAAGGGCGCCCTCGCCGCCGTGGAAGCGCAGATCGCCGCCGCGGACCCCTCTGCAGCAGGTGCCTTGCAGGGCAAGAAAGCCGGCCTGGAAGCGGCACTGGCCCAGGCAGAGGCCAAGAAGGCAGAGCTTGTGCAGTCGCTGGCTGAAACGCAGGGCAAGAAGGCCGGTATGGAGCAGGCCTTGGCGGGCATGGAGGAAGGCCGCAAGCAGCTGGCGGCCCTCCTGGACAAGATGGCTCAGCTGAAAAACAGCGTGCCCGGCGCGTTTGCCTCAGCCAAAAACGACTATCTGGGCACACTGGGCACCATGGCGCCGCAGCTCGAGTCGGCGTTCCAGTCCGGCATCAGCAGCGGCTTCCGCTCGATGTTTGTGTTCACCGCGATCTCCGCCGCCATCGCCGCGATTGCGCTGGCGTTCTACAAGTCCAAAAAGAAGCAAGTGCTCGAGCAAGCGGCGGCGTAACCTCAACGAAGAAGCGCCCCGCAAACGGGTGGCAGTCACTTGGAACTCCAATAGGTAGCAGGTTCTGCCCTGCTACCTATTCTTCTGTTCGAGCAAGTATGCATTCTGATATCAAAATGGGGCATCCTCCCACTCCTCTATGCTATAATAACAATAGAGACCGGGAATTTATCGGGTGGTTCTGAACTTCGGAGTGTTTATATTAGGTAACTTAGGGCGGTGTACGTATGAATTATTGGCAAGGTAAAAATGTTACATTGAGAGCAATGGAGCCTGACGATTATGAATATTTTTACGAATCCCTGCAAGATGCGACAATCCAAAAAAATGAAGCAGACATCAGAATACCAATGTCGCTTGAAGCGTGTAAGGAGTTTGCTCTTCATCAATCACAAAAGGGAAATGACAATGACAATCCGTTTTTAATCATCATAGACAGAGATGGAAACAAAGTTGGTATGGCATCTCCATCAATCATTGATAAGCGTGTGGGCGTATTTACCTGTGGTCTGTCAATAAAGCCGGAATACCAGCGGCGGGGATATGCCTATGAGGCATTATCGATCATATTGAAGTTTTATTTTGACCAAATGAGATGCTGCAAATTCAATGCCAGTGTATATGAATATAATACCTCATCACACAAACTCTGTGCGAAATTGGGTCTTTCGGTCGAAGGACGGCTCAGAAAGACTGTTTTCACGGATGGAAGGCATTATGACGAAATACTATACGGCTTAACAGATGATGAATACCGCAATGGTATCTAGTAAGCACCGGGCATCCGGCCCAAGGTTCTGGCCCTGCTGCCTTTTCTTCTGCTCGCGCAAGCATTACATTTTGATACAATATGCAGCTAACCGGGGCAAGACCCTGTCCCCTATGCTATAATAGCAATAGAAAAAAGGAATTTTCTGGGTGGCTATGACTTCGGAGTATTTATATTTGGCCAAACGGAGGGATGCCGGGATGTCAAATGCAAAGTCATATTATGGAAAGCTGTATGCCACCTCCGATATGACAAAGGCTGTAATTGTGATAACAGGCAGCGATGGTGGAAGCATATGGGCAAACAGAATTGCACAAACTCTTTCTTCCAATGGAATTTCCTCCTATTCGCTTGCTTATTGGGGTAAGAAAGGATTATCGAAAACGCTTTCTCTCATTCCCATTGAAATAATCCAAGATGCAGCCGCGGAGTTGAAAACACAAGGATATAAAAAAATCGGAATTTACGGAGTGTCAAAGGGAGCTGAGTTTGCATTAACCGCAGCCAGCATTTTGCCCGAAATAGAATTTGTCATAGCCGTATCACCTGCCTGCTGTGTATTTGAGGGAATTGCTAAGCCAAGATACAACGGGCTTTCAAGTTGGCAATGGCAAGGGAAACCATTACCGTTTGCAGATTTTGATGGTGTTGAGGTAAGTATTATTAAGAACCTATTAAAAACACATCAGTTTGGCTTTACCCCACAATATTTATCGGTTATTGCTAACAAGAAAGACGAGGACAACACAATCAAGGTAGAAAAAATCAACGGTCCGATTTTATTGCTTGCGGCAAAAGAGGATGCACAATGGCCCTCAGCAAAAATGAGTGAAATGATTGTGACACGCTTAAAGCAAAGACAGTTTCATTTTCCGTTTCAATATGAAGTGTTTAGCCAAGCAAGCCATATTTTATGGCCAGTCAAAACAATAGCCAGGTTTGCATACAGGGTGGAAAGAAGCAAACAAGCAGAGTGCAGTATATCGAGGAAAAAAGCTCTACGCTTAACTATTGATTGGTTGAGTATGTTATGAGCACAACAGGAAGCCGACAAATTCCAACTTACCGGTCAAATCATGATATACTCCGGCGCTCTATTGCTTTATTCCCATAAAGTCATTACACTATGCTTTACCGGCCATCCGGCCCAAGGTTTTGGCACTGCTACCTTCTCATTTGTTTGCGCAAGTATGCATTCTGATATTAGAATGGGGCGGCCTCTACTCCCCTATGTTATAATAACAATAGATACCGGCAATTTATCGGGTGGTTCTGAACTTCGGAGTATTTATATTAGGGATGGTAGCGCAAGCATGAAGATAATAGAATGCACTGAAAATCAATTCGTAAATGATTTCTTTCCAATTATTGTAGATTTATGGTATGCGGATAAATATAACCCTCAGAATAGGCAACATGTGGAGTGGGTAAAGAAAAAAATTCATGTAACCTATGAACTGTTTAGCGTGGCGCTTTGCGCATATACTGATGAAAATGAACCAATAGGGTTCTTTTGGTACAAACATGACACTGGATTAGAAGATGTAACTTTTTCAGGTAAAGATGCGCATATCATTTCCTGCGGGTTGTTTGATAAGTTTCAACGACAAGGTATTGGAACGACACTTCTTGAAGAAGCATGTAAAAGAATAAAGTCTAACGGCGGAGAATGTATTTACACGGATACATATACTGCGAACGACGATTCAATGATGTTTTATATTAAGAGTAAATTCGTTCCCGTGGCTTTACTGCCAGGTCTAAATGGTATTAACGACGAGGGACAAGTGTTCATGTATAAAAAGCTGTAACCACGTAGTATAAGCATAACAGAAAGCCGACAAAATCCGATCAGATCATACTATGCCCCGGCGCTCTATTGCTTTATTCCCATAAAGTCATTACACTATGCCTTATTGGCCATTCGGCCCAACCACATCAACATTTTCACTGAGGAGACTGCCATATGCCACTGACCGGCGCCTTGGTCAACGCCGCCGCCATCGTGCTGTGCGGCGCGCTGGGCTTCCTATTCCGCAAGGGCATGAAGGAAAAATATATGGACGCCGTGATCACCGGCGTGGCGCTCATTGTGCTGGCGCTGGGCGTGGCCAACGTGATGAAAACCACGCAGGCGCTGGTCACCGTGGTCAGCGTGATCCTGGGCACGCTGCTGGGCACCTGGCTCAACATCGACCGGGGGCTGGTGAAACTGGGCGAGCGGCTGCAGACGCGCATGCGAGGCGCGGGCAGCTTCGCCGAAGGCTTTTCCTCCTGCACGCTGCTCTATTGCGTTGGGGCGATGGCGATCACCGGCTCCATCCAGGGCGGCATTGAAAACGACCACTCGATCATCTTCATCAAGTCTGTGATGGACGGCGTCACCGCGATCTTCTTTGCCAGCAAGCTGGGCGTGGGCGTGATCGCCTCGGCGATTCCGGTGCTGCTTTACCAAGGCGGCATCGCGCTGGCGGCTTCGGCGCTGCGGCCGCTGCTGGGCGATGCGCTGGTTTCCGAGATGGCTGCCGTGGGCGGCGTGGCCCTGATGGCGCTCTCAATCAACATGCTTGGCATCAAAAAGCTGGAGGTGGCCAATATCCTGCCGGCGATCTTCTTGCCCATCGCGGTGATGCCGTTGGTGGAGTGGGTGCTGGGGCTGTTTTGAAGCACAGAAAGCGTCATTTGGGCGCAGATTGCCTTCCTGCAATGCAATCGTATGCTATAATAACAATCAGTTGAATGGGCATGGCTTCATGGTTGTTGCAGGAGGGCGGTCTCATGAACGATTCCCGGTTTCGCGGCTGGATCTATTGGGCCTGTTTCTTATTCTTTTGTTTGCTCTACTACTTGGCAACATTCATATTTGAGAACGCAATTGTGACGATCATCTCCTTTTTTGCGTCAGTGCTGGTATTTGGGATATTCGCACGCATCGAAATGGATAACCTTCTTTCAAATTTAAATTGGTATCATCGCGACACAATGGACGCAATCAACAGCGACTGGTATCACCGGGATTGGAGAATGGTCGATTTCGTATTCTCCGACAAGCTGGACGATGACCCTGAAATGAAACTGCATAAGCGAAACAACCGGCATGTGACGATCGCTGCTAGCGCAACGATGGTTGCCTTCATAGTTTCTATAGCGTTGATTGTGTTTTCGTCTGGAGCCCAAATGCACCATTAGGGACGGCGTGCCTATTTCATTAAGGCAAGGGGAGCAAACATGGTTCGTTATCATGGCTATGTGTATTGGATCATCGGTGCGGTCTATCTTGGCTTCTTTGTCTTTTATACAAGCACGCATACCCAGAGTTTTGCTCGGGATTTGTTTGTTCCAGTTTGGTTAGTGATTGCGGCTGGTGCGATTACAATAGGCATTGAACGGCGTTATATGATCAACTATATGTTCAACAACCGGAAAGAGCAGTGGGGGGTTTTTGCATACGACCAAATCCTTCACCCGTCCAGTTTTTTTGCCTTCCTCTTTTCCCGTGAGCTGGAGTCTGACCCCGCTGTGCGTGTCATCAAGAGAAATAACCGAGCTTTGTTTTTGGTATATGTGTTGGTTTTTCTCACCCTCATATACTTGTGCTTGATTCTACAAAACAGGTAAAGAAACTCTGAAAGGCGCATGCAGGATTGGTGCCTTTGGCATCGCTAGCCGAACAACCTCGCTCATGCCGCCCTTTACCACACAGTCGGGGCCGGGCTTATGCCAACCGGCAGCGTCGTGTGAAACACGATGCGAGAGGCCGCCCCGGCCCGTAGCTTAAGATAAATCCCTCCATAAGCAGGGCGGGTGCAGAGCCCCCCATGCGTTCGCTTCGCGAGCCGCATCGGCAATTGCCCGCACATTTGCTCTACAAATATGCTACGCAATTGCCGGGGTAATACCGCCCGTACATAGACAAGGTGCTCTTGATTGTATTCTCTGATCTGATTATGAAGGCAAAGGATTACAATATGGCGGTCGGTTCCGAATCATATGCTATAATCATTATCATCGAATCAACCAGGAATGACCATTGGATGGTGAGAGGCTCATGAAATACCACGGCTGGCTTTATTGGGTCTTGTGCGGGGCATATGATGCTGCTTTCTTCGTCCTGGCCATTGTCGGCATTCTGACACCGGCGCAATACTTCGCCATGACCATGCTTTTCGTCTTTGTGGTGGCCATCTGCCGCGCTCTGGAACTTCACACGCTGCAGTGTTATGCCGAAGACCATTATCCGGAGGACTGGAACGATTATCTCATCACCAGAATGCATAGCGGCTGGAACAGGCCCATGTCGCGCTTTTCCTTTGTATTTATGAGTGAGATTGAGAGAGATCCCGATCTGCTGACGATCAAGAAGAACAACCGGGCGGCATTTCAGGTGCTTTGGCTTGGATTGATTTTCGCTATCGTGCCTGCGGTGATGATGGGCTGGCTTCAATAGGTGATGTAACCCATTATTTGGAGGATGCATGAACAAGAGGGTTTGGCTCTATTTGGGGTGCTGTTTGTTCTACTATGCCGGAATGCTGACACTGGTATTTGGTGGTTTCATATTTGAAAGTGCATATGAACGTGTTGTCCGATTTCCATTGATTGGCATTGTCTATGCTGTCCTCATCGAGATGGGCATTCTCCGGCGATATATACGGGCAACGTATCCGGAGGAATGGCAAACCTACGCAGCAGGAAACGGAGACCCATCACGACGTTTTTCTGTGATATTTTTGAACGAGGCTGAAACGGATCCAGTTCTGTTGGCTCATAAGCGCAGCGTCCGAATAACTTTCTTGATTGCTTGCGCTGTCTTTATCATTTCATTTTTTTCTAGCGGCTGGGTCCACATGATATTAGAGGCTATCAAAAACTAGCTCTACAGCGATGAGTCCATCCTCATGTTCAACCGCCGAATCTTACAGTAGGAGCCGGGCTTATGCCAACCGGCAGCGTCGTGTGAAACACGATGCGAGAGGCTGTGCCCGCCCGCTTATAATATGTGATACACCTCAATCGCAGAGGCAAGGGGATTCATCCTACTGCCTACTCACTACTCTCTACTGACTACTGTTAGATCCTCCTCATCTCCTCCATGCACCTTCTCACCCACCCCATCGCCTCTTCATCCCTGCGGATCACCGGGTTGCCGCCCTCGGCAGCTCCGGCGCGGAAAGCCTCGCGGGCCCGCTCAAACTCCCCAGCCATGCGGTAAACCTGCCCCAGCACAAGATGGTGCTCGGCCAGGCTGCGGTTTGGGTTTCGGGCATAGCCCAGGCCTTCGGGCCAGTTCAGGATGCGCTCGGCCATGATTTTTGCCTCGTCGTGGCGGCCCTCGCCGGAAAGCTTCAATGCCAGCGCGCCGGCCACCCGGCTCCAAAGGGGGCAGCCCTCCCCGGCGCCGCCCACGCAGCGGGTCTGCTCCAGCAGCTCCAGCGCCTCCTCATGGCAGTCGCCGTCGCTAAGAGCCTCCACCCGTTGCCGGAGCGTGGCGCTCCCGGGGGCTTGGGTGAGCAGCGGCAGCAGCTCCAGGCGCTGATACACATCGCCCTGGCCCTTCAGCGCGTCAAACAGCAGCGCAAGCGACTGGGGGTTCTCGCCGCCGTGCAGCCCGGCATCCTCCCGCAGATAGCGCAGCGCCTCCGCTTCGTCATATTGCATGAGGTGGGCATGCCCCAGGCAATAGAGCAGCGGCGAGTGCCGCAGGCCCTTGCCGTAGGCATCCAGCCAGCGCTCCATGGCGCTGTCCCGCTGCCCCACGAGCCAGTCGTAACAGCCCAGCAGCCATTGGGCGCGGCCTGTCTGGTCGTCGGCACACTCCAGCAAGTCCAGCAGCACGGGCTCGGTCACCAGCACGCCGGATAGCTTCAGCGCCAGCGCTTCCTCCACCGGCAGCGCCTCGCAGGCGGCCCTTGCCAGGGCCGTTTTCATCGAGGGGGTTCCGATAAGCCCGAGGATCGCCAGGCAGTCGCCCTCACAACCCAGCGCGGCATAACGAAGCGCCACAGCCAGCAGCGCCTCCTCCCGCCCGCCGGTGTAGGCCAACAACCCCATCGGCTCGCCGCCTGATAGAAACTGCTCCGCCAGCATCAGCTCGCACAGCGGGCCGCTGCCCATTTCAGCCACCACAGCAAGCCCGGCGATCCGGCGGGAAAGCTGCAGCAGGAAGAGCCCCTCAGGGTGCCTCATGCCCTCCAGCAGGTCAATATTCTCCCAGGCATTGCCCAGGCGGATGTTGAGCGCCGCCATCTGATACAGGGACGCCTCATAAAGCGGTTCGGTGCAGGCAATGTCGCCATAGAGCCTGCGGGCCTGCTCCAGATCCCCCACCTGGCACTGGGCGGCGGCCAACCCGAAGCGGGCCTCGCCGCACAGGTTATCCAGCGCCAATGCCCGCTCAAAGCAATCAGCGGCCTCCCAGCCCTGCCTGCGGGCCAGGCGCACCCGGCCCAACCCCGTGAGCGCCGTGATGCTCTCCGGGCTGTCGCACAGCGCTTCCTCATAGGCATCGGTGGCCTCGGCCAGCAGGCCCAGCCGCTCCAGCGCAATGGCGCGCATAAGCGGCGGTTGCTCCTCCGATTCCAGCGGGGAACTCAAGCGGCTGTCTTCAAACAGCACTGTGGAGGGTGGCTCCGGCATTGGTTCGGCATGATGGCCATGGCTCAGCAGCAGCCTGCCCCCGGCGGTCACATCCACCGTCACCGGTTCGTCCGGCCCCACGCCGGGGAACTCCAGCGCCAGCGGACAATCGGGCGACAGCGCAACCATTTGCTCCCGCATCTGGCCGCCAGAAGTCACCAGCACCCGCGCCTCCTCATGGCTGCCGTTGGCCTGCAGCCGCACGCACACGCCATCGGCAAACCGCTCGATGGCCAGCGCACCATCCGCTGAAGCCCCGGCCACAGGCCCGATGCCCCTTGCGCCGAACCAGCTTTCCGACCACGCGAGCACCGCGCCTGGCGCAATCAGCCGCAATTGATCGGGCTGCTCAAAGGGGCTGCAGAAAAGCTCCAGCGGCTTGCCCTCACCACGGATCAAAAACCCCGCGCCCTTCACAGGCTTACGGGGGGCAGCGTGCACCACGCCATAATCCCAATTGGGGTAATGGGCGCCGATGTGCCCGGCGGAAACCAGCTTGCCGAAGGTGCGGTAGCCCGGCGGCAGGCCCGCGGGGCTGGCGCTATCCAGCGCGCCGTCCATCGGCCACATCTCGTAGCCATGCTCTTCGGTGGCCCGCCACGCAAAGGGGCAGACCATCTCCATATCCTTGGCCCAGGGCAGCGCGGCGGCGCTCCAGAACCGGATCGGCAGCGCCCTGTCAGCGGTGTTCACAATGCGCACCGACTGGTCCAGCGCCGCCCGGCCGGGCCGCAGCGTCAACTCGATCTGCCAGGCCAGGCCGCAGCTCTCCATGCCGCCCAACGTCACACGCCCGCTGCCGTCGGGCAGCAAGCCCGATTGGGCGTTCACCGGCCCCTGCGCCTCGCCCGTCAGGCCCGTGGCCAGCCGGAAGGTCAGTCCGCCTGCACCGTTTGCCTGTTTCAATGGCGCGAAAAGGTCGCGGCCGGCCAGCTTGTCAAATAGCCCGGCCACCCGTCCGCCCAGCTCCGGCAGCACGGTGAGCTTCAGAAATTCATTTTCCAGCTCGATGGCCCGAAAGCGCGCAAGGGTTAGCTCTTCCTGCAAGTAATGGGGGTGCGGCGCGGCAAGGGGGGCGATGTGCGGTTCAAAGAGGGGCGGGTTGGCTTCTCTGACCAACTTTTTGGGGGCCATGAGTTCAATTGTGGTTTCCCGCAAGCAGACTTCCATGTCTCATCCTCCTGGGAAGTTCAGGAAATATTATAACCGATTTTGGGGCACTATGGCGAAGAAAGATACTGCATTTGCAACGTGTGTCACGAACCAAGGTGTTGGCAACCCATTTGTCTTACACGGAGATTGCCTCCGAGATGGTTTGGTGGCGCGAGATCGCTAACGAGGAATGTATTCGCTATCTTAAGAATGCATTAAGATGAATGGTTTGCACGTTTTTGCGGTCGAAATATCATTGCCGACATCCAAACCCGGTGTTATCATAAAGCGCATATCACAATCGCAATAACGGAGGTGCTCTTATGCTGCGAAAACTGTTCGCATTGATGCTTGTCATGGCACTGTGCGTCTTGCCCGCCGGGTGCGGGCAGCCCGAAGAGCCCTCCGACGCGGAGGTGTCCGAACCGCCGCTGGCAGCGGTGTCCGCACCGCCGCTGGCAGGCGACAGCGGCAGCGCGATTGTGATCGGCTACCCTTGTGGCAGCAAAGTGGCCACAGACAATGGGTTTCTGGCTTCGCTGGCCTACCAGCAGGAGTTGTTTGGCAAGGCAGGGTGGAGCGTTCAATTCAAGCTGCTGGCGCTGCCGTCGGAGTATTCGGTCGAAGATGAAGATGTGCTGAACGCAGTCCGCACGGATATCACTTCTGGAGCCAGGGTTGACTGCTATCTGGTTTCCGACAAAGTAGCCCAGCAGCTGCTGCCAGAGGGGCAGACGATGGATCTCGCGCCGGTCGTGCGGCAAACCGCGCCGGCGCTGGCCATTCTATATGGTCAGGCTTCCTCCGGCGCGATGGCCGGGCTGCCGGTGTCGCTTCCGGCAAACGCCCGGATCGGCCAGGCCGCTCTGATCCTTGAAAAGGATACTGCGGCAGACATCGGGCAATCTCAACTAGGCATCTCCAATGTGCTGGATTTTCTGGAGAGCCACCCGGCGGTGCGGATTGAAGCCAGCTGGTACAATAGCGACTTTTCCTCAATACTCGGTGCCTGGGCCGGTGAGCAGGGGTATTACCCGCTCAGCGGGTTTGGCCTGTTCTCCGGATACTTTGCAAAGTATGGTGACACGAGCTGCTCCGCGGTGCCCATTGAGCAGATCAAGGCGTTTGATGAGTTTTTCCTGCGAGCGGCGGCATTGCTTCAGGAGGGCCGCATCATCACCTATGAGGATAACACCAACGGAAGCCCGGATGGCTACATCGGCCCCGAGGACAACATCAGCATTCCCTATTTGTTACGCGAGAGAAAGCGCGGTGAAGATTTTCTGGCTTTCCCGCTGACGGGCTGCGCAGCACCGGCATGGCCCGATCACCTGAATAGCCCGAAATTGCTGGTCGTGCCAAACGGAATCGGCAAAGAGGCGGCGGTCGCGGCGTTTGTACAGGAACTGCTGACCAGCCAGCGCTGCCATGATCTGCTTTATTACGGCCAGGAGGATGTGGATTACAAGCTGGTGGGTGGCAAGGTGGAATACCTGATGGATGGCAAGCCGCTCAGCCTGGAAGGCAACACCATGGGTGTATATTATCTGAACCGGGTGTTTACCCTTTTCAATCCGCAGTTTGTGCGGCCAACGGTGTATCAACCGGCCAATTATGCCCCGGCTTCCAATTCTGCCAACCAACCGCAGATGGATCTGCTGAACCTGCTTGCCAAAGACAAACGCCGTACGGCACAGGGGATCTACAGCTTTCTTGAGCAGGAAGAAAAAACGTATCGGCAATTGAATTTGGAGCGCATGCAATGGATCAACGGCGATGGGTTGCCGGTTGGATTAAATTATCAGGACAGGCTGACGAAGCTCCACAGTCTTTCTGACCGGACAAAAGACGTTGTGGACGCCTGCCGCAAGAAGGTGAATACCCTGCTTGACAGCAAGAAGTAAAGGAGTAAAACTGGGAGTTTGCCCGGTTGCGCCGCTTCCCGTTTGCATTCCCCCCACCCCCTTCCGTATAATAGAGGCATCCACCAGAATCGGACGTGACCCATGAAAACCACGCTCTCCCTCGGCGACAAAACCCTCACTCTCCCCGCCTTCTTCCCCGACGCCACCCGGGGCTTTTTGCGCTCCGCCGCACCGGCGGACGCGCTGGCCGCCGGCGTGCAGGGCATGGAGATGAGCACCTGGCACCTGATCGCCTCGCCGGGGGCAAGCCTTGTCAAGGCCGCCGGCGGGCTGCACGCCTTCACCGGCTGGCAGGGCCCGATCTTGACCGACAGCGGCGGCTTCCAGGCCTGGTCGCTGGTCACGAAGGACCCTTCCAAGGGCCGCATCGATCGCGGCGGCATCACCTATCGCGACGAGCGGCGTGGCAAAAAGGTGGAGCTCACACCCACGCGCTGCATCGCGGCGCAGCTGGATATGGGCAGCGACATCGTGCTCTGCCTGGATTGCTGCACCGACCCGATGGCGCCCCGTGCTGAGCAGGAAAAAGCGGTGGAGCTGACGGTGCGATGGGCGAAGGAATGCCGCGAGGAGTTTGACCGGCGCACGGAGAAATGGGAGCGCAAGCCGCTGCTGTTTGCCGTGATCCAGGGCGGCAACGAGATGGATTTGCGCCGCCAATGTGCCGACGCATTGATCCCCATGGGCTTTGCCGGTTACGGCTACGGCGGCTGGCCGCTGGACCGCGAGGGCAATTTGCTCTATGACTTGATGGCTGCCACAGCCGGGCTCATGCCGGACAGCACTGTGAAATACGCGATGGGCCTGGGCCGGCCTGATGAAATTGTGAAACTCAACCGCGCCGGATACCAGCTGTTTGACTGCGTGATCCCCACGCGGGAGGCCCGCCACGCCAAACTCTACGCAATGAACGGCAAGCCCCTCTCCGAGTCCGGCTTCTACGACGCCGTCTACATCAACAAGGAAAGCATGGCGCGGGATTTCCGGCCTGTGGAGCCCGGCTGCCCCTGTCCGGCCTGCCAAAACCACAGCCGTGCCTTTCTGCACCACCTGTTTGCCTGTGAGGACCCGCTGGGCCTGCGGCTTGCCACTGTGCACAACCTGAGCTTTTTTGCCCGGTTGATGGCCCGCATTGCCGATGAAAGCTGATTTGGCGCAGCCCCTTTTCGAAAAAGTGCGTGCCTCCAAAGCCGGGCGGGAAATCAACCCCGCCGTGGTGGGCGCCGCTGTGCGCTGGGCGCTGGCCCGCTTTCACCCCAAGGATGCCGAGAAGGCCGCGAAGACCCGCCTGCACCAGCTCTACGGCAGCTATGTGGGCGAGGGCTGGGCCAAGGCCGCCGCCAAAACGCTGGCGCTGCTAGAGGCCGGGGAGCTTGCGCCGCAAGACGCGGCCCTGCGGCTCATGGCGCTGCACGGCTCCACAGCCGAGCGGCTGGACCACATCGGTGAATGCTATGAGCGCATCTTCGCCGCAGCCGGCACGCCTGCCTCGGTGCTCGACATCGCCTGCGGCCTCAACCCGCTGGCCTTCGCGCTGCCGGGCATGCCACAAGCAGCCATTACCGCGCTCGATGCCGGGCAGGACATCGCAGCGCTGCTGAACCGTTTCTTCGCCGCCGCCGCATTGCCCCGCGCCAATGCCGAATCGGGCGACGCGATGGCAGCACTGCCCGCCGGGCCCTACGATCTGGCGCTCCTGATGAAATTCCTGCCGCTGGCTGAGCGCATCGAAACTGGCGGGGCGCTCCGGCTTCTGCGGGCCATCCCGGCCCGACGCATCGTGGTGAGCTTCCCCACCCGGTCGCTCTCCGGGCGAAACGTGGGCATGGAGAAGAACTATTCGGAATGGTTTGAGAGCCTGGGGTTTGAAGGGGAGATGTTGGAGCGGTTTATTTGCGGGGGAGAGGTTTATTATGTTGTTGAGACAATACTCCCTTCGGCAGAGAAGCCGTAATAGAGAGTACGAACTCCCCCTGTCGCTCCTGATGGAGCGACATCCCCCTCAGGAGGGGGACAAGTAGTACTCTCTCACAATTTCGTTGGAATACTTGCCTCCCTCCATATCACCCCTTCTAAGGGGTGACACCGCCGCAGGCGGTGGGGGTAAAGAGGTAGGTGGCGGCGAAGCCGTCGGAGGGAGTTGCTTAAGATGCCTCTTCCCTACAACCGAGACCTGATCCCACGAGCAAAAGTGCTCAGGAAGAACATGACGCCGCAGGAACGGAAACTGTGGTATCTTTTCCTGCGGAAATATCCAACTAAATTTCAACGCCAAAAGACAGTGGGCGGGTTCATCGTCGATTTCTTCTGCGAAAAGGCGTTGCTTGCCGTAGAATTGGATGGTTCGCCACACTTCACAGAGCACGGCACTGACTACGACACTGATCGAACCATTCTCCTGCGCAAAGGCCATATTGATGTGATCCGGTTCACCAACAATGATGTTGACTATCATTTTGAGGAAGTGTGTTCTGCGATTGATGAAAAAGTAAAGATCAAGATCATTTCATTCGCTGCTTTGAGAAGTAAATACGAAGAGGTTCATTCAGTGGACGACTTGCCTCCCTCCTGAGGGAGGTGCCGCCATGAAATGGCGGCGGAGGGAGTACCGTTCACTCCCCCTGTCGCTCCCGCCGGAGCGACATCCCCCTCAAGAGGGGGACAAGTAAAGCCCTTTCAGAGAACTACCTGCCTCCCTCTTGAGGGAGGTGCCTGCGAAGCAGGCGGAGGGAGTATATCATGCGAATTGATAACCGAATCAAGCGGAATCACTGTTGCGGAGGGATGCGGATGAAGTATGAGAACGCGATCGGCACATTGGTTCACTCGGCCTGCCCGTCCATTCAATATCGGGTCAGGAAAGAAATCCTCGGCGAATCACCAGTAAGCCCGATGATGCTCGAACTGCAAAACCAAATCCTGAAGGATGAAGCCGTGCAGGACATATTCTCCTGGCAGGAAGAGGATGGTTGGCTTGGCGGCCAATTTCACGGAGACCATGGCCCCGAATGCGGAGTCAGGCGCCTGGCGGAAAAGGGCGTGACGAATGATCACCCGGTCATGATAAAAGCGCTGCGGGCATTGAAGTTGAAAAGCAATGACTTTCAGGATGTCAGCTTTTGCCTGGGTCGTGTGGGGAAGGCGCTGGATGATCATCATATGGGTGGCTCGGCGATGGTGCTTGCCTGCGTGTTCGCATACGCCGGCCTGGAAAATGAAAATCTCGTGCAGACGCAAATACAAGAAGCCCTCGCAGGGTTTCAATATGTTTTAACCGTGCGATCCGTTGATGAACTATACAAAGTCCGCAAAGATGGCACGCTTGTTTTCAACGCCGGCGTGAAGTGGCCCAGCATCTACCACCTCAGGCTTTTGAGTTTTACCCAGAGCTGGAAAGGCGCTCAAAACAAACAGATGCTTGCAGACGCTGTTGGGAAGCTGGCCGCGTTCTCACCGATCCCGCAGATCAAGGTGCTCGAAAAAGGCCAGGTGATGGCCCCCGCCTCAGTATTCATGGGTGATTTCAATCCAGATATGGAGGGGTTGACTCCACAGGAATGGATGGTGTGGTTTCACAGGGCCGAGATGGTGGCACGGCTTGGGATTGCCGATGCTGTTCTGGCGATCAAGGGGCAAATTGATTTCCTGGCTGCGCACCTTGATGCAAACGATGGGTTTTTCCAAAAGCCGCTGTCTCACTTCTATTTTACGAAATGGAGCCAATATATGGGGCTGGCATTGGAAAACGACTGGAAAGCCAATGGTGCAAGGAGAAATGATTTGACCTTCCGGAGTCTGCTGATCCTCAAATATGCTGGTCGTTGATTTAACATGACCAGGCGGGGTAACAACCCCGCCCGCAGTCTTCATTGCTTCTTGACCCCTCTTGAACACTTCCTGCCCGTTAATGAACACCCTCTGCGCCTTCACACGCCAGTCCAGCGGGTTGCCGTTGAAAAGAGCGATGTCCGCATCTTTGCCCGGTTCGAGTGAGCCCACGCGGTCGCTCTCCGGCCACAATGTGGGCATGGAACAAACAATTCCAAGTGGTTTAAGGTGCTGGGGTTTGAAAGGGAGATCCTGGAGCGGTTTCTGTAGGGGGGAGAGGTCGTTTATGTGGTTAACTGTCATGGGTTATCATATAAGGAAATTTGACCAGGGATAACACGGATATTTTTTAGAGGATATGATAGATGCCCAATAATTATGAATTTCTTATGACTTCTAGTAGTGCCGACAAATAGATAATAATCACAGGAATCACAGAACATACTCATCCATTTTGCTTTAAGCTTGTTAATTGCTTCAGTTTCAGATCTATATTTTCTTAAGAACGAGCGATAAGTCTCGTTTATCTCCCAGCTATTAATGCTTATGCTATGGCCGGGGCATCTTTCATCATTACAAACAAACTCAAGAAAAAACCGATATGGAATTTTTTCTAACAACTTGCGTTCTGACTCATTATCAAAAATGCTCATTTGATTCAATTTAGCTATCTCATCTTGATTCCATTCTCGATCCTGAAGTTGAGTTACTTTAATTCCAGTAACACTCTTTGGCTTAAACATACCTAACGATGCGCCATTTGTATCTATCTCGTCATATAAGGTTTCAAGTGACGGTCTACATAATGGCAATAATAGCGCTCGTTTCTCTTCGAGGTCTTTCTCAGGATGAAGTTCACTAATAACTTTTATAGACTCACTATTAACTTTATAGCTCTCGGGGCGAGCGTCATCTTTGCTTTTTTTAACTTCTACATCAACCCATGAAAATAGTCTGTATTTTTGTTTATCCTGAAGAAATCTGAACTTTATAGGGTAGAGCCTTATCCATTTACCATCACTAGTAATACCCGCAGTACAAACTGTTTCAACATACTTCGAGCTTGGCGTTGGGTATGTCTTAACCGTTATCAGAACTCTCTTCTTGGCAAATTCTTCCACTAAAGATTAATCACCCTATCTATTTTGCTAGAAATACTACATATCATATTTGCTAATTCACTTCTATGGCATTCTCGGTATTTCATCTCAAAGCATAACAAGCAACTCTGATATTCCTCTGCAATTTTCGTTGCCTTGACGACATCATCATATTCGTTTTTGCAAATGAAAAGTCGATATTCTTGGAAAAAACACTCGTAGTCTTTTGTAGTATATAATTCCTCTCTGAGTGTTTTCGGAGATCCCAAGCTTTTCATATGTATATAGTTTATTTTGTGTGTATTGAGGAGGTTTTCCAGAGATTTCTTTGAAAACCCCTTTTTTCTACTTATAGGATTATACCGAACATCAATAACAGTATCAATATTATTAGCTACTAATTTATCAATAAAATCACTTATATCCGTTTTCTCATAACCAACAGTATATAGCGGGCACATATATTCCACACATCCTTAAGTAAAGGATACTATTTACACAAACATGATGCAATAGTTATACAGATGTCAATAGCGATTTGGTTCTATTTATTATAGACACAACACTGGAGCCAAGAATGCTATGTTATCATATAATGATGTTAAACTTGTTGGGCGGGGCAACCGCCCCGCCCTTATCTATCTTCATTGCTTCTTGACCACTCTTGAACACTTCCTGCCCGTTGATAAACACCCTCTGCGCCTTCACACGCCAGTCCAGCGGGTTGTCGTTGAAAAAGGCGGTGTCGGCATCCTGATCGTTCCTATTATACTGTTGGCAAGACTATGCAACAAATGAGCATCTGATGAATAGAAAAACTTGTTCCGCGGTGTTAACATTCAGCAAGGAGGTACTTCAAACATGAATGCATTTGAAAGAATGAATGCTATCATCGACTATATTGAAGACAACATCACCAACCAAATAGATTATGGCAAAGCAGCAGAAATCGCATGCTGCCCAACGAACCAGTTCCAACGGTTCTTTTCGTACCTCGCAGAAATCCCTTTGTCTGAATACCTCCGGCGACGAAGATTGACGCTTTGCGCATTTGAGCTGCAACAGGGCAACCTGAGCGTGACCGAGGTAGGGATGAAATATGGTTATGATTCTCCTTCCTCCTTTGCCCGCGCGTTTCGGGATTATCACGGCATTGCCCCGGGAAAGGCCAGAGACAAAGGTGTCGTTTTCCGAATTTATCCGCGGCTGACATTCGAAATCCAAAACATCAATTTGGAAAGGAATCATAACAAGATGGCCACATTGGGAAAAATCGAAATCATGCAGCATCCTGATTGCAGAATGATTGGCATTCCGGTCATCAACGGCGGTGCGGAGAATCCTGTGCCGGAATTGTGGAAGAAATGCTTTCAAGAAAATACCTTTGCCGCTTTGGCAGGGAGCAAGCCGATTCTGGATTACTATATTGGCTGGATGGGCGAGTATGATAGCAAATCCGGCACATTTACATACATCGCCGGCATGATGATGCCGCCGGGAACGCCCGTTCCACAGGGGTTCGATTACCGGGATCTGCCGTCTTGCCTGATTGGGAACGGATATATCAATGGTGATTTTGCCAACGGCGATGTTTTCCGGCACTCACATGAATTGACCGTGAAAGGTATATTACAGAACGGGTTTGAGCCGGATTATTCTTATGGCTGGAGCGCGGAAGCATATGCTATGGATCTGGCTTTTGAAGCGGAAGAGGGCACGATCAATTACCTTTGCCCATGCAAGAAGGCCAACAAATAAAGTTCACGGGCGGGGTAACAACCCCGCCCTTATCTTTATTTCCGCTTAACCCCTTTTGAACACTTCCTGCCCGTTGATGAACACCCGCTGCGCTTTTATGCGCCAGTCCAGCGGGTTGCCGTTGAAAAGAGCAATGTCCGCATCCTTACCCGGCTCCAAGCTGCCCACGCGGTCGGCAATGCCGGTGATCTCGGCGGCATTGATCGTGATGGCCTCCAGCGCCGTGCGCTCATCCAGCCCCTCGCGGACGGCCAGCGCAGCCGTGACCGGCAGGTATTGCAGCGGGATCACCGGGTGGTCGGTCATCAGCGCGAACTTCACGCCGGCCTCCTTGAGGATCCGGGGCGCTTCATAGGTCAGGTTTTTGAGCTCAATTTTGCTGCGCTCGGAAAGCAGCGGCCCGATGATCACCTTCACATTTTCCGCCTTTAGAATGTCGGCGATGAGATACCCCTCAGTGCAGTGCTCCACAGAGAAATCGAGATTGAACTCCCGGCCCACGCGGATGGCTGTGAGGATGTCGTCGGCCCGGTGGGCGTGGATCTTCACCGGCAGGCTGCCCTCCAGCGCCGCGGCGATCACTTCCTTGCCCAGGTTGCGGTCCGGCGGGTTCTCGCCGCCCTGCTTCTTTTTGTATTCCTGCGCGGCCACCATCGCCTCGCGGAAGACTGCCGCCGTGCCCATGCGGGTGCTGGGCAGCTTCTTCTGCTCGCCGTAGGCCCGCTTGGGGTTTTCACCCAGCGCGGCCTTGAGGGCCAGCGGCTCCTTCAAAATCATGTCGTCCACGCGGGTGCCCCAGGTCTTCACGGCGGCAAACTGCCCGCCGATCACGTTGGCGCTGCCGGGGCCGGTGCAGGCGGTGGTCACACCGGCCTCGCGGGCCTCCTGAAAGCAGCGGTCCACCGGGTTGATCGCGTCAATGGCGCGCATCTGCGGCGTCACCGGGTCGGTCACTTCGTTGCCGTCGGCGCCCTCGTCGCCCATGCCGTCTTCCCACATGCCCAGGTGGCAGTGGGCGTCCACAAAGCCGGGCAGCGCCCACAGGCCCGCGGCGTCGATCACCTGCGCCCCGGCTGGAGCCTGCAGGCCCTCGCCCACAGCGGAAATCTTGGTGCCATCGATCAGGATGTCGCCACAGTCGAAGTCGCGTCCGGCCATGGTGAGCACTTTGGCGTTTTTGATGAGGATCATGGTTGCCTCCGGATAATAATATTATGTGCTTTTGAACAACCCTCACCCCCTTACCCATCGGTTTGGGGGAGAGGGTAGAGTTTGAGAATGGGCTCCCCCTCGCCCGATCCCACGGGAGAGGGGGCCGGGGGTGAGGGTCTAACGCTTGCCTGCGGGCAGGAAATCCCCCCGTCGCCTGCGGGCGACGCCCCCCTTATTAAGGGAGGGTAGGGAGAATGCCCCGATCTGGCCGCCGTTCCTCCTGGGGGTCCGGGGCTTTTGGCCCAGCGGCAAGACGCCGCCAGCCAAACATCACTGGGCGCACACTGTTGTGCGCCAGCCAGCAGGATGCTGGCGAAGTGATGTGCAGGTTACTTTTGGCCGCCAAAAGTAACTAGAATATGACCTCCATCGCCCCCGGCTGCCGCACGCTGAGGACCGTGCAGGCCTTGGAACCGAACACACGCTCCAGCTCTTCCACATAGTCCGCCAGCGCGGTGTCCGGCACAAAGGCCTGGATCGTGCCGGCGAAGCCGCCGCCATGCACGCGCCAGGCACCCCGGCCCCGCAGCAGCTTTTCACTGATGGCAAGCCCTAATGTCACGCCCTGCTCCACGGAGCCGCCCACGGCGCAGTTCTGCAACAGCTTCCAGGAGCTTTCGCCGGACTCGATCACATGGGAGAAGAACGCCTCCATATCTCCGGCCTGCAGCGCCAGCACCTGCCTGGTCACGCGCTCGTTGTCGCCGAAGAAGTGCATCGCCCGCAGCAGCGCCCGGTCAGAAACCTTCTGCCGGAGCCTGGGCAGCTGCCGCCAGAATTCCGTGGGGTCCACCCGGCGGAGCTTGTCAGCACCCAGGGCTTCGGCCACCGCGCGCATTTCACCGGGGATCGCGGCGTACTCGTGGGTGAGGTCCGCATGGCTGCCGCCGGTGTCGGTCACAACCAAATGGTAGCCGGTGCCGGCAAAGTCAAAGGGTACCTTCTTCACCTGCGGCAGCGCCTCATCGGCAAAATCGATGGCGACCAGCCCGCCCACCGAGGAGGCCATCTGGTCCATCAGGCCGCAGGGCTTGCCGAAAAACGTGTTCTCCGCATAACGGGCGATCTGGGCGCGAAGCTTGGCGTCCATTTCACTGGCGTTATAAAGGCCATCCAGGATCGCCGCAATGAGCACCTCAAAGGCTGCGGAGGAGGAAAGCCCCGAGCCCCGCAATACCGTGCTGGTCACCCAGCCGTCAAAGCCGCCCACAAGGTAGCCCAGCTCCGCCATGCGGGCAGCCACGCCACGGATCAGCGCCTGGGTGGTGCCGGTTTCCTGAAGCTGCGGCTGCAGCACCGAAAGGTCCACGGTGAACTCATCGGTAAAGCCCTCGCTCTGCATGCGCACCACGCTGGTGCCGTTGGGGCGCACGGCGGCCAGCGTGTCCAGCGACACGGCGGCGGCCAGCACTCTTCCGGCATTGTGGTCGGTGTGGTTGCCGCCGATCTCGCTGCGGCCCGGTGCGGAAAAGATGCGGTAGGCACCTTCGCCATAGCGGCGGAAAAACTCCCGCTCCAGGCTGGCAAAACGCTCCGGCGCGGCTTTCACACCAGAGGGGCCATAGAGCGCCCGGTAAATCTCAAAAGCCTGATAGGATCCGAATTCTTTGCTGTGTGCCACAGGGCCCTCCCGATCGTAGCTCCACTACAACGCGAAGCCACAAATTGCCAACAAAAATAGTAACACGCACCCGCGTGGAATGCAACGACAGGCGAACCCAACCGTGACGAATGTTACAGTGAAACCGCCCCGATCATGGGATACTACTATTATCAACAAAAACAGGCAGGTGCCGCAGATGAAACTTGTTTCACTTGCTTTGACTTTGGCAGCGGGTTTGCTGCTGGCCTCGTGCGCGGCCATGCCGGTGCAGACTGCCGCTCCAGCAAACACCCCCACCGCCGCAGTGCTGCCCGCCCCGGATGGCACAGCAGCGCTGGCTCAGGCTCACCTCATCACGCCGGAGGATGCCAAGGGCAGGCTTGCCAGCGAACAGGGCATCGTGCTGCTGGACGTGCGGGAGCCCGATGAATATGCCGAGGGCCACATCGCCGGCAGCGTGCTGCTGCCGCTGGGTGACATCACAGCAAAGGTGGAAGTTACGGTTCCCGATAAGGACACCGTGGTCTTTGTGTATTGCCGCAGCGGCCGCCGGAGCGCCCTTGCCGCCGACGAGCTGGTGAAGATGGGCTACACGCAGGTGTTTGACCTGGGCGGGATCATTGACTGGCCCTATGGGGTGGAGAAGTAATTTACCCTCTCCCCTGCCCCTCCCCCTTCCAGTGGGAGGGGTTTAATTTATCAATCTATTGCAATATTATCCATTGGCTGATACTATAGAAATATCTTCTAGAGTGCTATGTGGGGTAACATGAGAGAGCGCCTTCGCAACTGGGGTCTCTATATCGGTCTTGGCATTGGGCTGCTGCTTGGCCTGATAATGGTCATCATCGGTTTTGACCTGGTTCCTAAGTTTCCGGACAAAGATACCCTGCGTGCGTGGTCGATGAGAGTATTTCCTCCCCCAACCGGCACCGTTGTCTGCAAGGTCGGGGTAAAGACCATTTCCTTGGCAGACGTCAAACTGCTGGTGAAATACTACAGGCTGGCAGATGAAGGCGCAAATGGCGCGGATCAGACCTTATTATCCATCTATCACTCGAATTCAAACACCATTGGCCAGGAGAATAACACGCTATCCGGCCTGGTGAGCCGCCTGGCGGATGAGCAGATCATCCTGCGAAAGGCAGAGGAGCGGGGCCTTACCCCACTGCCAGAGGCTGACCAGGCAGCCCTCAAAACCTTGGCCCACCTGTTTTACACAAAATACAAGTTATGCTGCAAAGATTTGGGCTTGACTGAGGAGCAGCTCCTAGCCCGCTTCACTGTGCTACAAGTCGAGACCCTGCTGATGGGCGATGTGACCAAAACCATCACCGCGCCGGAGCCTGAGGTGAAAGCCGCCTATGAAACTTTAGCTGAGTATGAGAAGGAGCTATTTCGTAAAAGCCCCTCTATATACATCGAAATGTGCAACGGGGTGTGGAAATACGAACTAAACCATGATGATCCATGGTGCATTCCCTATTCCACTGTGCACCCCGAACTGGTGGAAGGATTGCCGGCGCTCTTAAAACCCGGCACAAGCCCCGTGGTAGTATATCGCCCTGCGGATTACCGGCTGATCAGGCATCTTTTGATCCCGATGCAAAAGGCTGTGGATTTAGAAGCGCAAGCCCGTACCGAAAAGAACAAAACGATAATGGACCATATGCGGAAGAACAAACTGGACGACAACGACCGAAAGGAAATGGATAGGATCGAGCAGGAAGTTGCCAGAGAATTCCTGGCAAAAATCAAACCCCAGGCTGATGAGACAATGGAAAAGCTCCGCAACGGCGCAGACATCAATGACTTCATTGCGGAGCGGAACGATACGGCCTGGATCTATTCAGATTTATTGAATACGGATTATCAGATCGGCCTCGGGACAGACGCTTATCTTCTCCAGATCGTAAACAGGGCTGACAGGCTGGATAAGGTTGGCGACATCGCCGGCCCCATCGGCTCACAATATGGCTACCACATCATACAATGGGTGGGCAATGTGCCAGCAGGGCCGATCCCCTATGAGGAGGTGCGAGACCAAGTCGAAGCGGCGTTGCTCTTTGATGAACGGGCTGCGGCGTGGGCTGCGGCGCTGGCGCAATGGAGGCAGGAAGCCAACGTTGAGGTTCAGACTGGGAAACTGCCGGAGGATTTGCCAAGTATTATCTATTGATTCTGACACAGACAGGCTGCGGAGTAAGGCAGCGCCCGTAATACACTCTCCCCTGCCCCTCCCCCTTTAATGGAGGGGTAAATTAAGATAAGACTCTGAACTCTGCAATACTTAGCTTCGCTGCAAACTATCAGTCTGGAGCAGACCGACCTCCCTACCCGCCCTTATGAAGGGGGGATGTCGCTCGCAAGCGACAGGGGGGATTTCCCGCCGCAGCGAACATTTCACGTCATGCACTAGCAAGGGCCGGGGTGGCGCCCACATTGGCGGGCCGGTACAGAGCCCGGCCCGTACATTGACCGCCATGGTCGTGCAGTATTGTATTATCAAGCCAAAGGTCGGCTTATACGGTAGTTGTGCCCCCCACAAACAAACCCCCGCCGGAAATTCTTCCCGGCGGGGGTTGTTGTTCTGCCCGGCTTTAATACTTGCCAAACTCACGGTCATTGAGCGCGATCTTGGGCTTAGCGGCTCCGGCCTTGCCGTCTGAGAGCGCGGCGCGGGTGGCGGCGGGCTTGCCGATGGTGCCCCCCTGCCTTTTGAGGTGGAAGCGGCTCACCATTTCTTTCAGCAGCGACGCCTGGCTGGAGAGCTCCTCGCTGGCGGCGGCGCTTTCCTCAGCGGTGGCCGAGTTGGTCTGGGTGACCTGGCTCACCTGCGTGATGCCGGTGTTCACCTGAGCTACGGCGGTCGCCTGGTCGTTGGAGGCGCTGGCGATGCCGCCCACAAGGTCGGTGGCCTTTTCCACGCCGCCCACGATGCGGCTCAATGACTTGGCCGTTTCGTCTGCAATCTTGGTGCCGGCCTTGGTCTTGGCAATAGACTGCTCGATCATCTCTGTGGTTTCCTTGGCGGCGCCAGCGCTCCGCTGCGCCAGGTTGCGCACCTCCTCGGCCACCACGGCGAAGCCCTTGCCGTGCTGCCCGGCGCGGGCAGCCTCCACGGCGGCGTTCAGCGCCAACAGGTTGGTCTGGAATGCAATCTCGTCTATCACCTTGATGATCTTGGAAATGTTGGCCGAGGATTCGTTGATCTCCTTCATCGCCTGCTGCAGCTCGGTCATGCGGGCGTTGCCTTCCACGGCCTCCTTGCGGGCGGTGTGGGTGAGGTCGCTGGCAGCCTTGGCATTTTCGGCATTCTTCCTGGTCTGGCCGGCCACCTCCACCAGCGAGGCGGTCAGCTGCTCGATGGCGCTGGCCTGCTCGGTGGCGCCCTGGCTAAGCGCCTGGCTGCCGGCAGACACCTGCTGCGTGCCGGAGGCCACCTGCTCGGCAGACACGTTGATGTCTCCCATGACCTGGTTGAGCGAGTCCACAATGCGGTTGATGGAGTTTTTGATCTCCATAAAATCGCCGCGGTAATCGGAGGTGATGCCGGTGTTCAGGTTGCCGTCGGAAATATCAGCCAGCACCTGCGTGATGTCACCAATGTAACCGCGCAGGTTGTCAATGGTTTCATTCAGTGCCGACTTGATTGCGGCGTGGTCACCCTTGTAGTCGCCGGTCACGCGCACATTAAGGTTGCCCTGCGCCACTTCGTTGAGCACCGAGGCGGACTCGTTCAGCGGCTCGATCACGGCGTCCAGCGTGTCGTTGATGCCCTGGATGATCTGCCGGTATCCGCCCTTGTGCCGGCTGGCGTCAGCCCGGGTGGAAAGCTTGCCGTCCGCCGCGGCCTGGGCCAGCAGCCCCGAGTCATCCAGCAGCAGGTAGAGCGAGTTGCGCACCATGTTCAAGTTATGGACAACCGTTTTGAAATCGCCTTTGAACTGGCTTTCGTCTATCACGGTCAGATTCGCACCGTTGGCCATCAGCTCCAGCTGCTGGGAGGCAGCGTTCAGCGGCCCGATCAGGGCGTCCAGCGTCTGGTTGATGCCATCGATGATCCGGCGATAGTCGCCGTCGTGGCGCTCCGCATCGGCGCGGGTGGAAAGCCTGCCCTCGTGGGCCGCGTCCACCAGCAGGTTGGCGTCTGCAGAAAGCTTGCCGATGGCTTCTGCCACACCGGCGATGGATTTCTCCAGACGGCCGATCTCACCTTTACCGGAGGTGCTCAATGAAATGGCAGTGTCACCGGCGGCCAGTCGGTCGGCCACGTGCATCAGCTTACGCACGGGGCCTGTGATGGAGCTGGTGATCAGCCAGGAGATGATCGCGCTCACCAAAACACCAACGCCCAGCAAGACCATCACGACGAGAAGCGCCTGTTTTGACAGGGCGTCATTCTCCTCGGAGGCGATTCTGGCTTGCTCATCCTGATAAGCCACCGTCTCCAGCAGTTTGGTGTTGAGCTCACCGGCGATTTTGGCGTTGGCCGCCACAGCGGCGCTCAGTCCATCCGCGTTGTTATCCACATGGGCGTTGATGGAGTCGGTATAGGCGACTTTATATTTGGCCAGCAGCGACACCAGCGCGTCATAATTCTGCTGGTCTTCGGTGCCGGTGCGGATGGTGCCCTTCAGGTTTTCCAGTGCCTTCTCCAGCGTGGGCAAATGCGTGTCGATCAGCTTTTGAAGCTCTGCCTTTTTCTCCACCATGGTGCCGGTGCCGGTATCCACCTTGTAGGAAGAAAGGCGCATCAGCATATAGGTGTATTCAAAGCTGCCCAGCGTGGAAATTGCCTTGGTGTTCTTGTGATACAGCTCGCTGTCTTTGGTGGTGATCTCGTTGAGGGAAAGTATCGCAGAGCTGCCGATGGCCAGCATGATCGCCACTGATAAAACAGCGGACAGGAGCAGGCGCACTACGATCCTCATGTTGTGGAATAACTTCATTGTAGTTCTCTTCCTTTCACGCTTCATGAATTAGGCAGTGTCTCCAGTTCGCCGCTGCTGAAAAGCTTCTCGCAGTCCAGCAGAATCTTCACGTCGTTGTCAGTCTTGCCGATGCCCTTCACATACCGGTTGTAGGCACCGGTCATTGCATTCGGGGGCGGCACAATGTTGTCCTCACCGATCACAAGCACCTCCGCCACCTGGTCCACAATGAGGCCCACGGAGAGCTCCTGGATATCCACCACGACGATGCACGTGCGGTCGGTGTAGGCGCTGGCCTCCCTGCCAAACTTCAGGTTCATGTCGATGACCGGGATGATCCTGCCACGCAGGTTGATGATGCCCTTCACAAACGGGGCAGCCTCGGGCAATTGGGTGATGGGCTGCATGCCCACAATTTCCTTGACATAGCTGATCTCCAGGCCATAGGATTCATGGCCCAGGGCAAACGTCAGGTATTTGCCTCGCTGGGTGTCTTCCTCCAACAGAACCTCCATCAAGCACCGCCTCCATAAATACTTCAAATAATATATGCCCGAATCTTAATTTAACAAACAGGATTCGACAATTTTTGCAATAATTTCCTGATTCTAACCGTTTTGCAGCATTTTATTGCTTCAGCAAGGCCGATCTTCCAGGAAATCATCCGGAATGAGCAGCAAAAAGCCCCTCCCGATGGATGCGGGAGGGGCTGGATGAGTCTCGTGGGTAACCCGAAATGAGAAGCAGAGAATGATCAAGAGGTCAGTACTTGCCAAACTCCCGGTCATTGAGCGCGATCATGGGTCTGGCTTGAGCTTTGCCCTCACGCAGCGGTGCCACAGTGCGGGCAGCGGGCTTCCTGGGGGCTGCGGCCTGGCTCCTCAGGCGGAACCGGCCCACCATTTCCTTTAAGAGCGATGCCTGGCTGGAAAGCTCCTCGCTGGCCGCGGCGCTTTCCTCGGCGGTGGCGGAGTTGGTCTGCACCACCTGGCTCACCTGCTCGATGCCCTTGTTCACCTGGGCCACGGCGGTGGCCTGGTCACTGCTGGCCTTGGCGATGCCGCCCACCAGGTCCGTGGCCTTTTCCACCTCGCCCACGATGCTCTTCAGCGCCTTGGCCGTGTTGTCTGCCATCACGGTGCCCTGCTTGACCTTGCGCACCGACTCCTCGATCATCACGGTGGTTTCCTTGGCTGCCGCAGCACTCCGCTGAGCCAGGTTGCGCACCTCCTCGGCCACCACGGCGAAGCCCTTGCCGTGCTGCCCGGCGCGGGCGGCTTCCACGGCAGCGTTCAGCGCCAGCAGGTTGGTCTGGAAAGCAATTTCGTCAATCACCTTGATGATCCTGGAGATACTGGCCGAAGCCTCGTTGATGCCGGCCATCGCCGCCTGCATCTCTTTCATCTGCCCGTCGCCACCCACGGCGCTGTCCTTGGCCGAAAGGGCCAGGCCGTTTGCCTGATTGGCGTTCACGGCGTTTTGCCTGGTCTGCTCGGCGATGTCGCCCAGCGAGGTTGTGAGCTCCTCAATGGCGCTGGCCTGCTCGGTGGCGCCCTGCGAAAGGGCCTGGCTCCCGGCAGACACCTGTTGCGTGCCTGCGGCCACCTGCTCCGCCGCAGCGTTGATATCACCCATCACGGAGTTCAACGAGTCCACAATGTTGTTGATCGAGTCCTTGATTTGCACAAAGTCACCGCGGTAATCGGTGCTGATGCCGGTTTCCAGGTTACCTTGGGCAACCTCGGCGAGCACCATGGCGATTTCACCGATGTAGCCGCGCACGGTATTGATCGTGTCATTCAACGCGTGCTTGATGGCGGCGTGGTCGCCCTTATAGTCACCAAGCATGTTGACGGAGAGGTTGCCCTGCGACATCTCGTTGAGCACGGAGGCTGCCTCGTTCACCGGGTCAATCGCGGCGTCCAGCGTGCGGTTGACGCCCTCCACGATCTTGCGGAAATCGCCCTGGTGCCGGGAGGCGTCTGCCCGCGTGCTGAGGCGGCCCTCCACCGCGGCGTTTGCCAGCATGTCGGCGTCCTGCACCAACAGGTTCACCGCGTCCACGCAGGTGTTCAGGTTGTCCTTGATCAGATTGAAGTCGCCGTTGTAGTTTTCGGTGATTTTCTCAGGGATGTCTCCCCTGGCAATCCGGTCCACATAGTCCGCCGCCACGTTCAGCGGGCCGATCACGGCGTCCAGCGTCTGGTTGACACCCTCCACGATGGTGCGGTAGTCGCCGGAGTGGGCAGAGGCATCCGCCCTGGTGGCTAGCCGGCCCTCCACGGCAGCGTTCACCAGCGCCACAGCGTCCTGGTTCAAGCGCCGGATCGCGGCAATCACGCTGCCAAAGGCTTGGGCCAGCACGCCGACCTCGTCCTTGGTCCGGATGTCAATGGCAACATTGGTGTCGCCCACCGCCAGCCGGTTGGCCGCAGTCACCAGCGTGCGCAGGGGTTTGCTGATCATTGAGGCGACAAATAAACCGGTCAGGATCGCCAGCAGCACTGCCCCCACAACCGTCAGCAGGATCGTCAGCTGCGTGGATTTGACCATTTCTTTGAGACTATGGTCTGTTTTGTCACCGTTTTCCAGCTTTGAAACGGCCAGGGCCTCCAAGCCATCCACCACGGGCTTTGTCGCAGGCACCAGATTGTTGTTCAGCGCCTCCAGAGCGCCGGCGTTGTTTCCTTGCTTGACCATGCCAATGACCTCTTTGCGGGCGTCCCGATAGGAGGCCAGCGCTGCTTCCACATCGTGAAAGGTCTTCTTTGCCTCGTTGGTCTGCAGCGTTTTTTCAAACTCTGCCAGCAGCTGGTTTGCCTGCTGGGCGTTGGCGGTGATCTGCTCTTCATGTTGGGGGATCTTGTTAAAGGGATCGAGCATCATTGTTCTCATTTCGGTGATGTTGCGCTCGATCAGCAGTTGTACTTTTCCGATCGTGCCCTGCGGCACGCCGTAGTTGTAATACAGATTGTTATACTCGTTGGCCACTTTGGTCAGGTTCCCCAGACCCACAATGCCCACAAGGCCGGCAAACAGCGAGATCACGACAAACACCGAGATCAGCTTGACGGAAGTTTTCAGATTGCGAAACCACATCATGGGATCCACTCCTCAGATCATATTTTCCAGGTTTTCAAGTTCTTCCGGTTGAAACAGCTTCTCACTGTCCAGCAGCAATTTCACCTCACTGCCCACCTTGCCGATGGCTTTGATGACCCGGTTGCCGGCACCCGATCTCAACGAAGGCGGCGGCACAATGTTGTCTTCGCCGATGGCCAGCACCTCTGCCACGGTGTCCACGATCAGGCCCGCCAAAGTCTCCTGGGCGTCGATCACCACAATGCAGGTGCGGTCGTCATAAGCCTTTTCCGGCTTCCCGAACTTCAGGCGCATGTCGATCACCGGGATAATCCTGCCGCGCAGGTTGATGATGCCCCGCATCCACGGTGGGGCCTCCGGGATTGATGTGACCGGCTGCATGCCCACAATTTCCTTGATGCAGTTGATTTCCAGGCCATAGGACTCCTGGCCCAGGGCAAACGTCAGGTATTTGCCGCGCTGGGTGTCTTCTTCCAGTGCAACTTCCATTCGGGAATACCACCTCTCAATAGATCATTCACACGCTATATACCCAAATCCGACACACAATACACATATTCGACAAAATATGCAGATATTTTCAACATCTCATCAACTAGAATAAACTGAGAATGATTCTGTGACAGGAAAAGCAACAAAAAACCCTCCCGGTTTGGGAGGGATGGGTGAGCATCTGGTGTGCCCGATGAGCTCCGCAGCATCTTATTTGACTGGTTTTTCCTTCTTCTCCCCTTTTCTGCCGATGGCGAAGCGGATTTCCGCCCCGATGGCCAGCACCACCGGGATCAGCACCTGAAATGGGAACGCGTAAAACGAATACACCTTTATAAAGCTGAACATCTCCATCGTGTTTTGATACACAATGCTCGCCAACGCCACCATCAGAAGCCCCAAAGGTGCCACATAGGGGCGGTAATCGGACTCGCCGATGAGCGTGGCAACCCCCCTGGATGCTGCCATCAGGCAGACGCTCACCTTCACCAGGCCTGCCATCAGGATGTTGGCGCCCACCACGGCCTCAATGCGGGAGAGGAACCCGCCGGCGATGATCACGCTAGTGGCGCCATAGCTGGGGAACGTCATATCCGTCACCGCGGGGTACCCCAGCACCAGCACATTGCGGAAAGCCCCGCCAAACAGCAGCGCAGCCCCCCCCACCAGCAGGCCGTACAACCAGGCCTTGCCCGGCTTGTCTCCTGTTTTCAGTGTGTTGAACACCGCCAAAAACAGCACGACCTCGGCAAACGGGAAAGAAAAGTTGTTGAAGGCATCCCGCGGCACCTGCGGCAGGTTTTCCCCAATGGGCAGCAGGTTGTCAAGCTTCATGTCCTTGATCAGCAGCACAACCGTGAGCCCCACCACCACCAGCAGCACCGGCAGCGCCACAGAGGAATAGCGGCCCAGCGTCTCCACCCCGCTGCGCGTCGCCCAGATGAGCAATACAGCGAACGCCAGCAGCGACACCGTCTGCGGCATTTGGTTGAACGCGGTGATGTGAATGAATTCGGAAAAGTTACGCATCACCAGCGCCCCCAGGTGCACCGCATACCAAACCAGCAGCACGATGACCACCCTGCCGATGATCTTGCCGAAGACAGCGATGCAGATATCAAACACATGCATGCCAGGGTAGCGGGACAGGATCCGGGAATAGATATAAATGATCGGCAGCATCGCCGCAAACGCGATCAGCACCGAAATCCAGGCATCCTGCTTTGAGTTGTTGCTGATGCCCAGCACCAGCGAGCTGCCGATGACAAACAGCGCCACCATGGAGGCGCCGTGCTTCATTGTGATTTGCTCCTTGCCCATTGGCCCGTGCCTCCTTATTCCAGCGTGAACAGCCCGGAGATGAAATTGGTGATCGGTGTGGCCGGGCTCGGCACATTGATGTGCAGCTCAAACATCACCTGTATGGCGACACCCAGGCCGAAAATGACGAGCCAGGGCCAGATGTGCCCGTGGCGGCCGGAGCGGGCCATCTGGACAAATTCAAAGGCAACATAGGCCGCGAATGTGGCCGCTACCAACAACAGCATCATCGCCTGCCGCCCACCTTTACCGGTTTGTCGCTCTTGCCGCTGTTGCGGAAATTGATCCTGCACGAAACCTCCACCGGCAGGGTTTTGAATACCTCTTCCCAATTGTCCTGCACCTGATACCACGCGCCGGGGTTGCTCCGGTGCAGCATCTCACCAAACCCAAAGATATCCAACCCGGTTTGCTGCACAAGCGCAACCACCCGCTCAATCTCGGTTTTGAGCTGCATCTCCGCCGCAGCCTCAAACCCATTCATCAGCTCCATGCTGGTCACGTCAGCCGTTTCGTCCAGCTCGCCCAACGCCACCTCCGTCTGTGTGTGCACCACGAACCGGAGCGCGCCGCCGTCATCCACCATCGGGATCACCGTTGTCTTATTTTCAAAGACCTCCAGCGCGGCAATGTCGTTGCCCACCGGGGTCTTTATGTTGAGGATCCCGCCCTGCGCCCGGTCCATCACATACATGGCATAACCGCTATCCTCCTGAGACAGCGACCCTGCGTAATGGTCGCCCCGAAACAGTGACATGCCGCAGAGCTCGCAGGCCATGCTCTCCCCGCTTTTCACATGGCGCAACGACGGCAGCGCCAGCTGCTGCCCGGAGGAAGCCAGCGTGTTGCGGATCTCATAAAGCCTCTGGTAGGCTGCAACCGGCTTGAGCTTCTCATTCTGCTCATAAATCTTGTCCAGCTCGAAGGACTTGATGGCCATCGAAGCAGGCTTGGTTTCCAGGATCGCCTTGGCCGTTTCTTCCTCGGAAATGAATACCTCCATTGTGAGCCGCGGTTCGGCATCGCGAAACAGGAAATCGATCACGGGCAGGATGCTCTCGCTGGCCACCTCGCGGCTGATCACGACCACCTGGCAGTTCTGCCAGAATTGCCGCATGCCATAGGTCTTTGAGGCGGTGCGGATTGCGTCAAATAGCGTGTCGCCCTCGCATTCCAGCAACGTGGTTTTCACAGGCTTATCCTTGCCTGCCCCCGATGTGTCGGCGATGTCGAGCGTCAGGTGGTATTTATGACCCTCCTGCCCCCGGTCGATGGCCACACCGGCCACGATGCTCAGCGACTCAATCTCGCGGTAATTCCAGCACCCCTGCAAAGGGAGCGTGAGCATCAGCAGCGCGGCCAGCAAAAACCTCCGCCTCATGGCTGCTCCCGCCCCTTCCCCGCCCTGCGTTTCTTGTCCTGCGACATCCCCGTGGGCCTGGTTTCCATCATCCACCATGGCGCGCGCACCACGGTGTCAATATGCCTCTGAGTCTTAAAGGATGGGTTGTGAAAGGCCGGCAGGCCGAAGCTGCGCAGGCCCACCAGATAGATCAGCAGGCCCATCAAACCAATCACAATACCAAACATCCCCAGCACAAACGCCAGCAGCAGCAGCGCTGAGCGGATTGCGATGAGCGCAAAGGTGAGCCGCGGGATGATCAGGCTCGTGATGCCCGACACCGCAACAACAATGATCACCGGTGCGCTGGCAATCCTGGCCTCCACAGCGGCCTGCCCAACCACCAACGCGCCCACGATGCTCAGCGCCTGGCCCACATTGCTGGAAACGCGGATGCCCGTTTCTCGCAGCACATCAAACATAAACAGCATCAGGATTGTCTCCAGGATCGTTGGGAAGGGCACGCCGCTGCGGGCCACCGAAATGCTCAGCACCAGCGGTGTGGGCAGCAGCTCCTGCTGGGCCGTCACAGCGGCAATATAAAAGGCAGGCGTGACCGTGGTCAGGAAGAAGGCCACAACCCGCAGCAGCCGGTAGACCGACGCCTGCCAGTAGTTCACGTAGTAATCCTCGTTGCTCTGGAAATTCTCAATGAAAAGATAGGGCGCCGTAAGCACCATCGGCGTGCCGTCCAAAAAGACAGCCACCCGGCCTTCCAGCAGCTTGGCCGCCACCACGTCGGGCCGCTCGGTGAAGCCCACAGTCTTAAACACACTATAGGGCGAGTCCTTGATAAATTCGGCCAGATAATTGGTATCCAGCGCGCCATCCATGTCAAAACGGTCCAGCCTCCGCTCCAATTCTTCCAGCACCTCTGGCTTGGCCAGCCGGCCGATCCAGCACACGCATGCCTTGGTCTTGGTTTCCCTGCCAAAGGCGCGGAACTTGAAATTCAGGTCGGTGGTCTTCACCTTGCGCCGCAGCATCGCCAGGTTGGTGAGCAGGCCCTCGGTGAACCCCTCGCGGGGGCCGGAGAGCACCTTCTCGCCATCGGGCTCGGAAACGCTGCGCAGCGGCCAGCCCTTGGTGTTGAGCACCAGCGCCTCGTCGCAGCCCTGCGCCAGCAGCACCGTGTCGCCATACACGATGGCTTCGGAGATGTCTTTCCACTCGGCGGTCTTTTTCACCTCGTTGATCTCCAGCACCTTGTCCATCAGGAACTGGATCGCGCAAGAGGTGGCCACCTGGTTTTCAAAATCGAGCACGGGGGTCATGATATACTGGTTGATCAGCATGTTGCTGACCATGCCGTCGGTAAACAGGATGCAGCAGCGGATGCCGGGGTTGTGCCTGTTTTCAAAATAGCGGGTGATCAGCGTTTCTGTGTCATCAAAGGCGTGCTTGATCAGCCGCACGTTTTCTTCCAGCGATTTGCCAAGCCGGACGGTTTTCTCTTTGTTTTCCTCCTGAGGCACTGCGTCAATCCCTTTCCTTTTCCCTGTTGCGATGAGAAATCAAGGTTAGTATGGTCAGGCAAGGCAATGGTATTCGCCGCAGTTTGTTTGGTGGGGTTTGAGGTGGAAGAATGGAGATGTTGTGGTATTATTGTATTGCAATGTCGGTGGATGGGATTATTGCCTATATTACACAGTTAGCAATGATCTTCTAGTCTAAAAAACAGAGTCTATGTTGCATCGTTACGAACAGATGATTATATTTTCGGGTGCAGTAAAAATGATGAAGCAAGAGTACCTTCTGGGGCATGCGTTTGGGAATCTACATAATGAAGACACCACAATTCTCCAATCCAATCCGAATTGGAAGCTTCTGAATAGCAGTTGGTCGCAAATGAGTCTAGATAATGCAACTAGATTGGTAGAGGCTGTTAAAAAGACTTTTGAACAATGGTTCGGGTACGACTATGTCAACTCAAAAGGCGTATTAATCGTAAACCATGCTTCCGTTGAAGGATGTCCTGTATGTTGGCATACCTATGAGATGATTGGCCTAAACATAAACGGTGAGTTCTGGTGTCAATTTATTTATCAATTTGCACATGAACTATGTCATCTGATGACTTACGATTCAAAGGAAGCTATTATACCAAGCGAGATTATGTGGCTTTTGGAGACTATTTGCGAGGCATCATCTTTTTGCACACTTGCTGTACTTGCCAAACAATGGCAAGACAAGCCAGTAATTTTTGAAGACCCATCATACTTTACTAGCATTGAAAAGTATTATGCGGGATTAATCGAGTCAATTCCGGATCTGAGCAACGATGAGTTGATTTCTTGCTTCTTAAAAAACGTTGAATATTTGAGAACTAATTCAACCGATAGAGAACTTAATAAAGTATTCGCAAAGAAGCTTCACAATTTGCTGTTGGACACTCCATTGTATTGGAAGCCAATTCAATATATCTGCTCATCCAAAATCGATAGTAAGATGTCAACTAGAGAAATGTTGAATTCTTGGTATCAAAATTCACCTTCAGCGGTTAAGCAGGCAGTGTTAACTCTTTTGCTAGCCTTTGGATTTGTTGATTTTGGTGGGAGTATCCGACACATAACTCAAGATGGCTAATTACACCTTTAGCCTGTTGTTCGGGGGCTGAGCTTTACATTATTAGCACACCCCGAACCCCTTAAAGATATTTGCTAGACTTTGACTTCGGATTATAGATTTTTTTGGAGGCGTAACATGAAAAACTACACGCAGGTTTATGTGAAAAATAGCTTTGAAGCGGCAGAACTCTATTGCAAAGCTTTTGGCGCAGAAATCACATTTGAGATAAAAAATGACGACAAGACTGCCTATGAACACTGTGAACTCTCTGTAAATGGTGAAGGCTTCTTGGCATTGGCTGAGGCAGCGAATCCTTGTGATATCACCATCGTTCACAAAATGAAATGGGAAACCATGACGTTCAATGTGTTTGAGATGGGAAGCGAAGAAGCGGTTCATAATGCCTTCACCGTTTTGGGCAATGGCGGTGTTGTCATTCATCCAATTCATGAGCTTCCATGGAGCAAATGCTGTGCGACTGTTATCGATAAGTTTGGAGTGTGCTGGTGGATTGCCATTTGACAAACCGATTGGCACACCCTGAACTTCGGAGCAACAAATGGCTCTGCTCATTTTGATACACGCAAAAAGACATCTCAGGCATTTCCCCAAACATTGCCACCTAAAATGAACTATACTGATCCCATCACCGACTCAATCATTACCCCCAAACAATATCATCTGAAAGGAAGTATCACCATGAAGCGAAAAATAATCCCGGTCATCCTGCTGATCGCCTGCGCCGCCATCCTGCTTTCCGGCTGCATCCCCGGCGACGGCAGCTATGAGGGCAAGCCCGCCAACTTCCTCTCCGGCATCTGGCACGGCTGGATCGCGCCGGTGTCACTGATTATCGGCCTGTTCAAGCCCAACATCGGCATCTATGAGCCGATCAACACCGGCTGGTGGTATGACTTCGGCTTCTACATCGCCGTGATCTCCGGCTTCGGCGGCGTGGCTCTCACACGCGGGGCCCGCAGGAGGAAGTGCAAGGATGGGGAGTGAAATCCCCGGGTTCGATGGCACTCACCCCCCAGCCCCCTCCCCCATACATACGGGAGGGGGAGCTTCTTATCCGGCTGTTAGCCTCTGATCGCCAGGAGGTGCTCTGTACTCTCCCCCTCTCGCACTCGTGGGAGAGGGGGTTGGGGGTGAGGGTTTATCGGGCCGGGGGGAGCGGGTTTGTATTGGTAATCCACCCCACATATGGTATAATACCGTAACTAAGTTTATATACTTTGCTTACCCCTCTCTGAGGGAAATCCACCCTCTACAAGGAGGTTTTCCGATGAAAATACAATGCGACAGCGCCCAGCTTTCCGCCGCAGTGGCCACCGTGACAAAGGCCATGGCCGCCCGCACCACCATGCCGGTGCTGGAGGGTGTGCACATCTCGGCCAAAAATGGCGGCGTGAAGCTCGCCTGCACAGATTTGCGCCTGGGCATTGAGACGGTGCTGGAAGCCACCGTGGCCAGTGAGGGCGAGGCCGTGCTGCCCGGCAAGCTGTTTGCTGAGATGGCCCGCAAGCTGCCCGACGGTGAGGTGGAAATTTCCACCGACAACACCACCGCCACGATCTCCGCCCGGGGCACCAGGACCCGCCTGCAGGTGCTGGACGGCTCCGAGTTCCCGGCGCTGCCCAAAGTGGAAAACGCCACCACCATCATGCTGCCGGCCTGCACACTGAAAAAGCTGATCCACCAGACGGTGTTTGCCGCGGCGGTGGATGAATCGCGCCCGATCCTCACCGGCGTGTTGCTGGAGCTGCACCCTGGCCGGGTGCGCATGGTTGCGCTGGATGGCTTCCGGCTTGCCGTGAGCGACGCCGAATACACCGGCGAGGCCAGCGGCGTGAAAGCCGTGGTGCCGGCGGTGACGCTGAATCGCGTGGCAAGCCTGCTGGACGATGACGATAACGTAACGATGGAGGCCGGCCCCACCCACCTGGGCATCGAGCTCAAGGGCACCAAGGTGATCACGCGGCTGCTGGAGGGTGAGTTCCTGCGCTATGAGCAGATCATCCCCAGTGAGTGGCTCACCCGCGTGAACGTAGCCCGCCAGGCCCTCTCCACGGCGCTGGACCGCGCCAGCATGCTGGCCCGCGAAGGCCGCAGCAACCTGGTGCGCCTCAAGATCACCGAGGACATGCTGGTCGTGACCTCCAACAGCGAGGCCGGCGACATCTATGAGGAAATCCCGGTCTCCCGCGAGGGGCGCGACCTGGAGATCGCCTTCAACTCCCGCTTTTTGACCGAAGTGCTGCGGGTGTTGGACACTGACGAGCTCACGATGAACTTCACCACGGCGGTGAATTCCAGCGTGCTGCGGCCCGCCGGGTCGGAGGCGTTCACCTATCTGGTGCTGCCTGTGCGGGCGTTTGGGCAGTAACGGAAGTCTTTGATAAGAGGCAATAAAGAGCAGGAAAGACAGACATTGCGCTGTCTTTTCTTTTATCAATCAAAGGTGAGTTTCCTCATCTTTTCGAAGGGGAATATCATAGCGAAATTGATTGTATATAGTCCATAATACAACTATAATAAGCCTATGCACCGGGGCGGCACCCATTACAAAAAACGGTGTGCATACTGCCACAGGGGGGTGACACCCATCACAAAAAACATCACTGTGACAGACCAAGCGGGCCAACACCTGGAGCCAACCTATCTCAAGCGTGCAAATGGGTTGGTGAAGCACGGCAGGGCGCGTTGGGTTGATGTAAACACCATATGCCTCACGTGCCCGCCGGATATGATGAAATCGGAGGGCATCGACATGGATGACAAGACCATTGCCATTCTGAAAGAACAGATTGAGTTTCTGAAGGCTGACCTGAACCGCGAAGACCCCATCAGCACGCGGGCACAAATGCAACCGGAGCCTGAAGCGATCATCCGAATCGTGGAGGCAAGGGAAAAAACAAAATGGAAGATCCTTCAATTGATGGACAAGCTGGCCAGTATTGAACCGCAACCGGTGGCTCCGCCGGAAGAGCAGCAGTTTTACCGGCAACTGTTGGAGAAGATCGCCGCTGATCACGCCTCGTTGGATATGGCCAAGGAAACGCTGGATAACATGGTCGATGAGGATGTCAAGCAGGAGGCTTTGCAAAACGCAGTAAGTCAGTATGAAGCCACAAAGCGAGAGATCGCCACAAAACTTTTGGAGAAACTCGGGTAACGCAACACGGGCGGGGAATCATCCCCGCCCGTTTATTCTTTCAAAAAACGATTTACCTGCCCCTCGCCCTCATCTTCGGCGCTGCCTGCCTTCTCCGCCTGCCCTTTGCCACAGCGGCAATCACAACGATCAACACGATTACAACCAATGCCCCGCCGCCGGCCAGCAGGATGTTCGTCCAGTTGGTCATTGTCATGGACAGGTCGATGGCAGCGGGCTTGTCCAGTTGCAGCTGCCAGGTGTAGGTGAGCCCGTCGGCAGAAACTTCCGTGGCGTTATGGCTGCCGGCCTTCTGCGGCAGCGTGACGGCCATTGTGACGCGGGCTTTATCAAGAAACACCTTTGCCGCCTCGCCCAGGTCAAACTGGGAGCCCAGCAGGGCCGATGGGTCCATATCGGCGTGCACGGTGTAGGTGGTGCTGAAGAACCCCGATTGTTTCTTCACAGCAAAGTTTTTGTTGGCACCGCCCAGCAGGGTGTTCAGCTTGTCCAGGCTGCCGTCAGAGCCAATCTGCCCCGCATCGTTGAAATGCCTGGAGATGTGGATGCCGGTGTAGCCATCGGATGAGATTTCCTTGACCTCATAACCATCAGCCTTCAGTTCAGCGGCGGAGGAGGCAAAGGGATCCTGCCCCTGGGCCTTGGCCGGCTTGATCACATCATCGGAGAGGGCCAGATCCACAGCGTAGTCGGCGCTGCCGTCGGCGTTGATTGTGAGGTGGGCGTCCGCATGCACGCACCCGGCCAGCAGCGCGGCCAGCAGCAGGGCGACGGCGGCGATGGTCAGCGTTTTGGCTCTTGCCCTCATAGTGATTCTCCCAGATTGATTTGTATACACTATAACAT
>JAEZSE010000043.1 GCA_023421955.1 Bacillota bacterium | reverse complement strand
TCCCATTCCGAACACAGAAGTTAAGCCTCTCAGCGCCGACAATACTCGGTGGGCAACTGCCCGGGAAGATAGGTCGTCGCCGGACTCCATGTAGAACACCTCGATGTAAATCGAGGTGTTTTGCTTTATTGTCAAGCACAATTGCATCGTGTAGAGTGTTCATGTTGACAAAATATTCCCCGGATGATACGGTTTGGATAATTAAAACTCAGGAGACATCTATGAGCCTCTTCCCATTTGGTTTTAAGAAGATGCGTTGGATCTACATATATATCGGTATCAATACAATTCTGTTTGCTTTGTCCAGTGGTAACGCGGCTCGATGGGCAGATTTCGTGTTTTCATCAGTGCCTGTGTCACTGGTGTTGACATCATTTCTGCATTTTGGGTTTAGCCACTTTCTTTCAAACATGTATGCCACTTTTGTATTTGGAGGTATGTTATGCAGCTGTATGTCAGACAGGAAAGCGAACGGATTTACTTTACCAATCTTGTTTGTCATCGCAAGCGTGGTTACAGGAATCGTGCCTTACTATCTGCAACCTGATGTGTTTACAGCAGGCGCCAGCGGTACTGTTTATGCGCTGGAGGCGTATGTGTTCGTAATGGCCTTTACCGGCGGACGCGATCCATTATCCTTAAGTCTGAGACAACAGAGCCGATGGTTGATCATCAATGCGGTGATCGCTGTGATATGGTCATTCAACCCTAATGTGTCCTTAATTGGCCATTTTACAGGGGCCGTTGTTGGTGCAATCATTGGGTTTATAGATCTATATAGGCGAAGAAGCATCAAAAAGTACAACGACAGACAAAAAGCAAAAGATCCCGCACCACATTAATTGCTTGTTTAGCCAATCTTTAAACTTTCCTCTGTTAAAAGCACCTTCTAGGTGATACACCTTGATTGATCTCAGGGTGTTTTTGTATATCCATAACCTGCGTCGATCGAGTAATAATTCTATCTTGTGTCTTCAGCATATTTGATTCTTAACCTACAATTTACACTCTACAAACACTGCGATAACATTCAAAAATTATTCTATTAACAGAAAGAATAAAGGAAGGTAACACATGAAAATTGAAAAGCTTTTTGCGATCGCTGTTGCATTGTTGATTGCCACTGCCGTCTTTATGACCGGATGTGCAACTGAAGCTCCCAGCATAGCACTCACTCAGGCTACAACTCAAGCATCCACAGGCGAGGCTTCCACAGACGAGCCCACCACCGAACCTTTGTCCGGTAAGTTGAATATCTCAGGCTCCACCTCAATGCTAGAGCTCGTTCAAGAGCTGGCAGCCAAGTTCATGGAAGTCAACAACGGAGTGACCATTGACGTGCAGGGAGGCGGTTCTGGTGTTGGTCTGCAAAATGTTGTGGACGGCTTGAGCGATATTGGCAACTCGTCCAGCACCCTCAAGGATTCCGACAAAGAAAAGGGCTTGATTGGCACCGAAATCGCCCTGGATGGCGTGGCCGTGATCGTGAACCCCAAGAACCCCCTGACCGATTTGTCTGAAGAGAATATCGTGAAGATCTTCAAGGGGGAGATCACCAATTGGAAGGATGTTGGCGGGGCTGATCACACGATCACTGTGGTGAACCGGGAAGCCTCCTCCGGCACTCGTGAGGCCATGGGCAAGCTGTTCGGCCTGGTGGAAAAGGACGCCGCTGGCAAGACCGTTGAGCTCTTTACCGAAAAGGCCATTGAGCAGAACAGCGGCGGCGGTGTGATCACAACGGTTGCCGGTGATGAGTTTGCCATCGGTTATGTCTCCATCGGCTCAGTCAAGGACAGCATCAAGGCCCTTGCCGTGGATGGCGTAACCGCCAGTAAAGTCACGATTCTGGATGGCACCTACAAGTACTGGAGGCCGTTCGTGATGGCCACCAAGGGAGACGCTCAGGGCTTGGCAAAAACATTCCTGGAATGGTGCGTCAACGATCCTGCCGCGCAGGAAATTGTGAATCACAAGTTCATCGCAATCGCCGAGAAGAAATAAATCCGTTGCAAGCGATCCCCTAAGGCAGTAATGCCTTTGGGGGTTGCATTGTTGATTTGAGGTGCTGATATGGTAATGGATTCCACACTCTCGACCAAACCGAGGAAGCTGAAAATCGCTGCGCGGCCAATCCAAAAGGCGATTGAGACCTTCTTTTTGGTTTGCGCCATGGTTTCCATCGCGGCAATCGCCACAATGACAATTTACATCATCGTATCTGGCACACCGGCGATCTTCAAGATCGGGCCGCTTGAGTTTCTGCTTGGCCCAAAATGGAAGCCTGCCGAAGACAAGTTCGGTATTTTGCCAATGATCATAACATCACTCACTGCCACGTTCATCTCGGTGGCCATTGGATCGTTGGTAGGCATCCTGACGGCAGTATTCCTGACCGAGCTGGCGCCAAAGTGGCTTGTCAACATCGTGAAACCGAGTGTGGAATTGCTTGCCGGCATCCCCTCTGTCGTATATGGTTATTTTGGCATGACAATCATTGTGCCATTCATTGCCAAGTTGTCTGGAGGCCCTGGCTTCAGCTTGCTTGCTGTCATTATCATTCTGTCTGTGATGATACTGCCTACGATCATTAGTCTCTCGCAATCGGCGTTAAGGGCTGTGCCCAAGTCGTTCAAGGAGGGCAGCCTGGCATTGGGAGCATCGCACATTCAGACGATATTCAGGACGATTCTGCCAGCGGCAAGGTCTGGAGTATTGGCTTCCTTGATGCTGGGAATTGGCCGCGCGGTGGGCGAGACAATGGCCGTGATCATGGTTGCCGGCAACATTCCACAGATCCCCACATCGCTACTGGACCCGGTACGCACACTCACGATCAACATCGCATTTGAGATGAGTTATGCCAAAGACTTGCACCGTGAAGCGCTGTTTGCTACCGGTGTTGTGTTGTTTGTAATTATCATGGTGGTGAACATCATTGTTAACAGTATTCTGAGGAAACGGGAGGTGCAGCCATGACCTTGCGGCGTAAACTCCAGGACGGCACAGCCAAGGCGTTTATCTATGCCAGTGCGTTTATTACCACAGCTGCGTTGGTCTCTTTGATCGTCTATATCATGGTGAAAGGCGTCCCCCATATCTCATGGGAATTCCTGACTGGGCCCTTCGTGCCCGGCAATGATGACAAGGCCGGCATCTTTAACATGATTGTGACCACGATATATATCATTGGCCTCACACTGCTGTTTGCCGCGCCGATCGGCGTGTGTGCAGCGATTTATCTGGTGGAATACGCGCGGCCTGGCAAACTGGTAAACCTGATCCGGTTCACAATTGAAAGTTTGGCAGGCATTCCGTCTATCATTTTCGGTTTGTTCGGATTTATGTTTTTTGGCATGCTGATGGGCTTCAAGTGGTCGCTGCTCACTGGCGCCCTTACATTGAGCCTCACAGTGCTGCCAACAATCATCCGCGCCACCGAAGAGGCGATTAAGGCGGTGCCCGCCAGTTATCGGGAGGGCAGTCTGGCATTGGGCGCGTCCAAACTCTACACACTGTTTCGCATCGTGCTGCCATCGGCTTTTCCCGGCATTCTGACGTCGCTCATCCTGTCGGTCGGCCGCATCGTTGGAGAGACAGCAGCGGTGATTTTTACAGCTGGTATCGTATACCGCCTGCCCAAGAGCATCATGGACTCAGGCCGCACATTGGCCGTGCATCTGTATGCGTTGGCGACGGAAGGCTCCAGCCAGGCTCAAGTGGCCCAAAGCGACGCCACAGCGGCGGTGCTTGTCATCCTTGTGTTAAGCATCAATCTGGTTGCCAACGTGCTGGGCAGGAAATTCAGCAAGAAGGTCGAAGGGAACTGAGGATATGGAAACAACTGTATTGAAAATAAAGAACATGAACTTATATTACGGTGATCTGCACGCCGTGAAAAACGTGAACATGGAGATCAACCGCAAGTATGTAACCGCGCTGATCGGCCCTTCAGGCTGTGGCAAGTCATCGTTTTTAAAGACACTGAACCGCATGAACGACTTGGTGCCCGATGCCCGGGTGGAGGGCCTGATCGAGCTGGATGGTGAGGATATTTACCAAAGTGGTTATGATATCGTGATGTTGCGAAAGCGTGTGGGCATGGTGTTTCAAAAGCCGAACCCATTCCCGATGAGCATCTACGACAACATCGCATATGGACCCAGGGTGCATGGCGTACGCAGCCGTAAGGAGCTCGATGAAATCGTGGAAAAAAGCCTGAACAGCGCAGTGCTCTGGGATGAGGTGAAGGACCGCCTGAAGCAAAACGCCCTTGGGCTCTCCGGTGGTCAGCAGCAGCGCCTCTGCATTGCGCGTACTTTGGCTGTGGAGCCGGAAGTGATTCTGATGGATGAACCCACCAGCGCGCTGGATCCGATCTCGACATTGAAAATTGAGGACCTGATGGAGGAACTCAAGAAGGAATATACAATCATTATCGTGACTCACAACATGCAGCAGGCCGCCCGTATCTCTGACAGCACGGCGTTTTTCCTGCATGGTGAGGTCGTGGAATACAACAAGACCTCGGTGGTCTTCCAGACACCGGCGGACAAACGCACCGAGGATTATATCACTGGCAGATTCGGCTGAGATGGAGGGAGTACAATGACAAACCGGCATGTTTTTGACGAGAAGCTTACGGAGCTCAGAGACCTTTTGCTGGAGATGGCCACCGGCACCGAGGCCAGCATCGATATGGCGATGACGGCCCTGAAAAACCGCGACATGGATCTGGCGCGAAAGGTGATTGACGGGGATGATGCGATTGATGCGCTGGAGCAGAGAATCGAAACACTATGTCTAGAGCTGATTGCCCGGCAGCAGCCAATCGCGGCCGATCTGCGGCTCATCAGCATGGTGCTTAAGATGATCACCGACATTGAGCGCATTGCCGATCATTCAACCGATATCTCCGAGATTACGCTGAGATTGGGGCAGGAAGAGCCGATCAAACCGCTGGTGGACATCCCGAAGATGGCTGAGGTAGCCCGGGATATGGTGCATCATGCCATCCATGCGTTTGTGAACAATGACATGGCGATGGCCGTGGAAGTGTGCCGCAGGGATGACGAAGTGGACAATTTGTTTGAAAAGATCATCCTGGACCTCTCCACGATGATGAAAGCTGATCCGGCAGTGGTGGACAGGGCCATTGACCTGATCCTCATCGCCAAATATCTGGAGCGTGTGGGTGACCATGCCACCAACATTGGGGAATGGGTGGCGTTTAATATCAGCGGCAAGCACACCCACCTGACCCATTGCAATTAATCTTTGGAGGAATCGATACCCGAAAAAGCGCTGATCGCTGTGGTGGAAGACGAGCCGAACATCCGGGGACTTCTGGTGTTCAACTTGCAGTCATCCGGTTATAAAACGGTGGAGTTCGACAATGGTACGGATGCCCTTGCCGCCATTTTAGCCGCTCCGCCCGACTTGGTGCTGCTGGATCTGATGCTGCCGGTCATTGACGGCATTGAGGTGTGCCGCAAAGTGCGCGCCGGTAAAATTGCTGGCGCTACACCCATCATCATGCTCACCGCTAAGGGCGAGGAATTTGACCGGGTGCTGGGCTTGGAGATTGGTGCCGATGATTATATCACCAAGCCTTTCAGTATGCGTGAAGTGATCGCGCGTATCAAATCGGTGCTGCGCAGGTCTGAACTGAGGGAGGCTGCTCAACCCGACGCGGTGCTGCAGATGGGCGATGTGATTGTGGATGTGGGCCAGCGTAAGGTCAGCAAGGCTGGCGTCGAGCTGATAATGCCAATGAAGGAATTTGACCTGCTTCATTTTCTGTTAAATAACAAGGGCCGTGTGTTTACCCGTGAGCAATTGCTTGACCAGGTGTGGGGCTACGATTACATCGGCGAAACCCGCACAGTGGACGTGCACATACGTCACCTAAGGATGAAGGTGGAGGATGACCCGGATAACGCCAAGCTCATTGAGACAGTACGGGGTGTCGGTTATCGGATTGCGGCAAAATAGTCCGTCTATTCCCTATTGATTAAGCAGTTTGACATGAAAATTGTGCAATTATTGATGATGATATCATAAGAGAACCCATTGCAGTGTGAATTATAATGATATCATATCTTTCCATCTTGGGGGATCTGATGAAATTTTCTGACGGACAATGGCTTACCCGGGAGGGGTTCAGCATCCATTGCCCTGCTGAGGTGCGCAGCATAGAGGTCAGTGGCAAAAAGATCACCATTTTTGCACCGGATCACCCGGTCATTCATCGCGGCGATACACTGGGCGGCCCGATGTTCACCATCTCCTTCAGTTCTCCGATGCCCAACGTGATCCGCGTGCGCGCCGAGCACTTCAAGGGCAAGCGGAAGCAAGGCCCGGATTTCCCTCTCAACCTGGGCAGCCCGGCAGTGGAGATTACACAGGATGAAAGCGGCGCAATGCTGACCAGCGGCGAGCTGTCTGTTTCGATCAAAACCAACGGCGGTTGGAAGGTGGATTTTACCCGGCGGGGAAAGGCTCTCACCGCCAGCGGTGAAAAAGATATGGCGTGGATCACGGGGCCCGATGGCCAGGCATGGATGCGTGAGCAACTGGAGCTGGGCGTTGGGGAATGTGTTTATGGCCTGGGGGAGCGGTTCACAGCGTTTGTGAAAAACGGCCAGTCGGTGGATGTGTGGAATAAAGACGGGGGCACCAGCACTGAGCAGGCCTACAAAAACATGCCGTTCTACTTAACCAATCGTGGATACGGTGTTTATGTAAACCACGCTGGCATGGTCAGCTTTGAGATCGCGTCGGAGAACGTATCCAAGACTCAGTTCAGCGTGGAGGGCGAGTGCCTGGAGTATTTCCTCATTGGCGGCGACAGCCTGAAGGACGTGCTCCGTAACTATAGCTTGCTTACCGGCAGGCCGGCCCTGCCGCCCGCGTGGTCTTTTGGCCTCTGGCTTTCCACCTCCTTCACAACCGATTACGATGAGGGCACTGTGATGCGCTTCATTGATGGCATGGAGGAGCGCGGCATCCCGCTGCATGTCTTCCACTTTGATTGTTTCTGGATGAAGGAATACCAATGGTGTGACTTTGTGTGGGATTGTGACGTCTTCCCCGATCCTGTGGGTTTGATCACCCGACTGAAACAAAAGGGATTGCAGGTCTGTGTGTGGCTTAACCCTTATATCGGCCAGAAATCTTCATTGTTTGAGGAAGGAATGGAAAATGGCTACCTTCTAAATGACCTTGAGGGCAATGTGTGGCAATGGGATATGTGGCAGCCTGGCTTGGCGCTTGTGGACTTCACAAACCCAGAGGCTACCGCATGGTATCAGGGCAAGTTGAAATCACTGCTGGACATGGGTGTGGATTGCTTCAAGACCGATTTCGGCGAGCGCATCCCCATAGATGTGCGGTGGCATGACAGCAGCGACCCGAAAAGGATGCACAATTTCTACTCCTACCTGTTTAACAAAGCTGTGTTTGATTTGCTTGAGCGGGAACGGGGGCAAGGCGAGGCGGTTGTGTTTGCCCGCGCGGCCACTGTGGGCGGCCAGCAGTTCCCGGTGCATTGGGGCGGAGACAACACCGCCACCTATCAAAGTATGGCTGAAAGCCTGCGTGGCGGACTGTCGCTGGGCTTGTGCGGGTTTGGATTTTGGGCCCACGATATCGGCGGGTTTGAGGCCACCGCGTCGGCTGACTTATACAAACGCTGGGCGGCGTTTGGATTGCTCTCCTCTCATAGCCGGCTGCACGGCAGCTCCTCTTATCGTGTGCCGTGGCTGTTTGACGAGGAGGCGGTGGATGTGCTCCGGTATTTCACACACCTCAAGTGCAGTTTAATGCCCTATTTGTTTGCGATTGCATGCGAGGCCAATGAAGAGGGCATCCCGATGATGCGGGCGATGGTGCTGGAATTCTGCGATGATCTGGCATGTAGTACGCTTGACCGGCAATACATGCTGGGCGGCAACCTGCTGGTCGCTCCGGTCTTTAAGGAATCGGGCAATGTGGAGTACTACCTTCCGGAAGGTGTATGGACCAACTTCTTGTCTGGCCGGAGGGTGGCTGGTGGCCGCTGGATCAGCGAGAACCACAACTACATGAGCCTGCCGCTGATGGCCCGGCCCAACTCCATTGTGGCGGTGGGGCAGAGCAGCACTAAGGTGGATTATGACTTTGCTGCCGGGGTGACGTTGCATCTGTTTGAGTTGAATGATGGCGCAGTGGCAAAGGCGACTGTTCGGAACAAAAAGGCTGTGGTGGAGCTGGAGGTAATTGCGGCTCGTGCCGTTGACGCCATCACTGTGGCAACATCGGGTGTTCGTAAACCGTACACACTGGTGCTGCGCGGCGTTGAGGCGATTAAGGGTGCGCAGGGAGCTTCCTTCGCGGCCAGCCCGCAAGGCGTGGTTGTGACACCAGAGCGCTTCACCGGCAGTTTCATGATTCAACTGTGAGTGGTATCAATAGCAGAAGGCGAGCCGATTGGCTCGCCTTCTGTTATTGAACGAATGCTTTTATCAAAGCCTTGTTATAGATAACTGGCTTTCTAGGCTCTCCAAAAAGGAGCGTGTGGCGGCAATCCGCTCCCGGGCAATACGCCTGGATTCATCGAAATAGAAGAAATCGGCCCGGTATGCCTGGGGCTTGCGTTCCAGCAACAGCGGTGCAAAGTCGCGGATGGTCACCGAACCTGTGGTAAATCGGTTGCTGTGCTCCAAGCCACCCAGGAAATCCACAGAGGTGTGGCAGAGCATGAAATTCAACATATCGGCCGCGCCCAACCGAGCAAGGCGGTCAGCGTCCCACAGGATGCGGGCTTCGTGGTATTTGTCCGGTATATCCATTTCCACATGGCCGTGCCACTTAATCGCCATGCACACATCCTGGATCTTGCTGTCGGGGAAGCGTATGAACTTCAGGTAATCGCGAGCCCATTGCGCGCCGCGGTCAGAATGCTGCTCGCCGTTGAACTGCGGCTGGAAGCGGTCATGAGCCCACACGGCTGCCAGCAGCACATCCAGGTCGCCGCGCTCAATGGTGTGGATGTGCAGCGCGTCGCACTCCACCAGCTTGATGTGCTCCAGCCTGTAATTGTAGTAGGGGGGCAGGTCTTCCCGGAATGGTGGCCAATATTCCGCCGCTTTGTCGTCGGTGACGCCTGATATGTGGCTCCGGAGGGTGTTCAGCCACGGCCGCTCGGCATGCCGGGGCCTTTCACGCTCTCGGGGCTGCATCAGTCTGTCTGGCAGGTAGGCCATAATGATTGAACCCTCCGGGAGGGAGAATACAAAATATTACCACTTATTCTATATATCGTAGATAATAATCTTTCCTTAACAGGAAAACACAAAATATTGTAAAAAAGCTAGACTCATGCCAGTGTGGGCACCGAGATATTGTGTTCCAGCTACTTTGAATGGTTTGACAAGATCTGAAGGACTTCCTAGATGTCCGGCAACTGTCCTGACGGGTACACTTTAATCCATTCTACTTTCCCTTGCTCGTCAACAATAATGTTTACTCTTTCGGATACACCTTCCGTTTCATTGAAAATTCCATAGTCTCGGGCAATTTTCCCATGCGGCCAGAAATCTGAAGGCAGGCTTACATTGTCAATCCGAAGAGCAGCCGCCCAAATCTCTTTACAGGGCTGGGGATCCACACTGAAACCAAGCGGAACCGTGTTCAGATTTTGGAACTTGTCCCAATTCACTTCCAGTGAACGCATCTGATCTGTGCATACCGGTGTCCAAGCCAATGGATGCCAGGAAAGAAGCACTTTTTTCCCTTTGAAAGCAGAAAGGATCACGTTGTTGTTTTTGTTGTCTGTCACACTAAAATCGGGTGCAACAACACCGATCGCAATTGGCGTCATCGTAAACCTCCATTCACTGTCATCAGATTACCCAAAAGACTTCGTTTTATGAGTTGCTGTTTCATCTTGAAATGAAGGCTCGGTCATCAAAAAACTTACCCCTCCGCTCAGATAGAGGGGAGGGGTAAGGTGTCGGGGCGAAGAAAGGGATCAGGATCAGTCCCTCGTCCAATATTCCACAAACCTGTCCAGACTCCGGATGGCCGAGCGGATATCGGAATAGACCGGCAGGCCGTTTTCCTCCAGGTGTTGAACCATGCCCTGGTAGTGCTGTCCGGCGTTCACGGAAACCACGATGGGCTTGTGATATTTGCGGGCGGCCTTCACCATGAGCGGCGCGATGGCATCCTCATCCAGGCAATTGTCATTCAGGGTTTTCAGGTTCTCAATGTGCGGCACGATCGCCACAAACAGGCAGTCCACACCGGGATCTTTGAGCACCGCCTCAATAAACTGCACATACAGCGTGTCGTTGGTCATCGGCGTGAGATCCAGGAAGGACGTACTGGTGTCCACCAGCCCGTGTACGTTAAGCTTTCTGAGTTCTTCCACCGTTTCCGGTTGCAGGGTGGCCTGCGTCAGGCAATTCAGGAGGTCGGCACCCATTGTGGCGTCCAGCCCGGCGTTCACTACACCGGCCACCCGGCGGCCTTGGGGCTTGGTTTTGTTCAGCAGGGAGAAAGACTTCATTGAGTTGTAGAAATCATCCAGTTCCTCCAGCAGCACGCAACCAGCCTGCTCGCAGGCAGCGCGGAACACGTCGTAGCTGCCGGACATGGACGCTGTGTGTGAGATGGCGGCTTTCATGCCGGCCTCTGTCCTGCCGGACTTATAGACGAGGATCGGTTTTTTGGACCTGGAAGCTACATCAAAGAACTGGCGGCCTTCGCCTGCGTTGATGCCCTCCATATACATGGCCATCACGTCCACATTGGGGTCAATCTCGAAATGGCTGATGAGATCGGGCACATTCACATCCACCTTGTTGCCGAAGCTTACAATGGTGCGGAAGATGCGGGAGAACTGGGCCCGCTCGATACTGGTAACACCCATCGCGCCGCTCTGGGTGAAGAGAGCGCAGTTGCTCTCCGGCCCCCAGGCAATGTGCAGGCGTTTTTCCTCGATGAAAAGCGTGTTTACGCCGGGGTTGCCGGGGCAAGGTGCGTAAAACACACCCATGCAGTTGGGGCCGATCAGGCGTGCCCCTCTGGGCTTGTTGGCCGTGACGGCCTGAGCAAACTCACTGTATTTGATGTCTGCCGGGATGCCGGAGATGATCACGGCAGCCTTGTCTTCCGGCAGGGTCTTGATGAAGTCCAGCGTGTATTTGGCCGGCGCAGAATAGACCACAAGGTCGTAATGATCCGGGATTTCATCCAGGCTCTTGTAGAGCGGATAGGTCACGCCATTCAGCTCCGTATGGCCGCCCTTGGGGTTCACCAGATAAAGATCCCTGCGGCCAAACTCATGGAACAGCGTGGCGATGATGCGGGCCATGCTGTATTTGTTCAGGTCTGTGGAGACACCCAGCACCGCCACGCCCTGCGGTGCGAAGAAACCCTTCAGGTTGCCGGCGTTTGGGGCTTGTGCAGCCAGTGATTCGCTCTTTGCGCACTGGAACTCAGCATATCCATCCACAGCCAGGAAACGCCCATCTTCTGAAAATACCAGCGGGTTCAGGTCCATCACATCCAGGTGAAACCGGGGCCGCTTTGGTGACAGGAAGGAATAGTAATATCCAAGGTCGCTCACGGCGCTCAGCGCGCGGGCCATCATATCCAGATACTCCGGGTGGCCAGTCTCCTCAAACTTGTGATGGATCTTCAGCGAATGGGTAATCGCCTGAGCATCCGGATAGCTCACCGGTGCCAGCATCAGGTTTGCCTGGTCGTAATACTTGGCAAAAAACTCCGCGTCGTCGCCGCCTTTGGTGAGCGTGAGAACCGGCCCGAAAGCCGGATCAGACTTCAGGCCCAGCATGATCTCGTTGCCCAGCGCCTGCGTGAACTTCACGAATTCGACGATCAAAAAGCCGTCGATGACAGGCTTGTTGTCTTCTGGGAAATGGGAGAGCACCTCTTCGCGCATGTTGTGCATCACGTAACGCACAAACAGCGGATCCAGGTTGGACACCTTTTTGACCCCGCCGTAACGTTGGTTGTGGGCCAGGCTGCGTGACACAGTTTTCACAATCAGATCGCTGCCGGCAAAGCGGCCCAGCACCGACTGATTTACGTCGTTGATATCGCGGATGAACACATGTTTCGGCACAGAAAGGCCGATGGCTTCCAGCACACTATAGACCTCATGCTCATGGAGCGTATTTCTGCCATCGGCCAGTGCGTGCTCAAAAATCACGTCAATCCTTTGGGTTGCGGCGTTGTTCAATGGCATTGATTATGCCTCCGTGATTTGGATGGATTGGCTGTTCGCGCGGCATTCGCTGCACAAGCCTGTAAGCGTGATGTGGTGGTCGGACACCAAAAAGCCATATTTTTCCAGTACTGCTCTTTCCATGCCCTCCATCATATCTTCGTGGAGCTCCAGCACGGTACCACAACCGGTGCACTGCATATGGGCGTGGCTGTGGCAGCCATCGTCATCCTGACTGTATTCATACACATTGCTTTGTCCGGGGATGTGGGCTTGCTTGAGATAGCCCATTTCCAGCAGCAGCTGCACGGTGCGATAGACCGTTGCAATTCCGATGTCGCTGCGATTCAATTCGCGGTGCAGCTCCTCAGCCGTGAAATGGCCGGGCATTGCCGCGGCTGCTTTCAACACCGTGAGCCGTTGGTTGGTCATTCGGTATCCTTTTTCTTTCAATTCCGATTCAAATGAGTCCATGAATTCAGTTACCAAGCCTTTTTGGGATATCTTCCAGTATACCGTTGTTCGCAAGCCGGCGCAAGAGCACTAGGCAAAAGTGCCCAAATGTTTGGCATGCTTTCCTGTATAAACCATTCAGGGTTGAACCGATGGCCTATACATACTATAATAATCGCAAATCGGTAGAATAAGTATGTAGAGAAAACTTGCATTTTCGGTAAAGGAGTTGCTTTGATGGGTTGGTTCAAACGCAACCTGTTTGTGATTTTGGTGGTCTCGGTTGCATTGCTGGCCGTGGCAGCTCTCGTGCTGGAGCCAATGCTCAGCCCGCGCCCTGTGCAGGAGCCGCTCGCAACCCAGCCCACCGCCACCCGTCAAGAGATCACCGGCGGTGAATTCCAAAACAATGCCTCCGAGGTCAAAGAGCCGGTGGAATCCTGGCCGGAATATGCCGGCAAACAATTTAACCGGTATGACCTCACACTGGCGCTGGACCCGAATGGTAAAACGCTCAGCGGCAAGCTGGACTTTACTTATGTGAACACCGAGAACCAGCCGATGGACAGGCTCCATTTTCTGCTTTATCCCAACAGCTTTGAGAAGGAGTCATACGGCGTTTTTGAGCAGGATGATTATGATAGCGCATATCCCAACGGCTTCTCACCCGGCTCCATCCAAATCCTCTCCGTGACAAGCCCCGACGGCAAGGTGCAGCAACTGGTCACCGGTGAGCAGAACCAGGTGCTGGAGGTGCTGCTGGTGCGGCCGGTGCAGCCCGGTGAGACAGCCAGGCTCACTATACAGTATCATGTGGTTGTGCCAAACTGCCTGGGCCGGTTTGGTTATGGCGACGACACCATGTCATTGGTGAACTGCCACCCGATCCTCTCTGTGTTTGATGATGGTTCCTGGCACGATTATCCTTACTACAACATGGGTGACCCCTTCTATTCGGAGACGGCAGATTATCACGCCTCAATCACCGCCCCGGCGGGGTGGACCATCGCCGCTACCGGGGAACTGACAAGACGGGAGGAAGGCGACAACGATGTATGGACGGTGGAGGCACCGGGCCGCCGGGACTTCGGCTTTGTGGCCAGTGACCGTTTTGACGTGATGCAGCAGATGGCCGGTGACGTGCTGGTGCGGTCCTACTACCTCAAAGAGCACAAGGGCTATGGCCGACAGGCACTGGACTGTGCAGTGGAATCTGTTGAGTTGTATGAGAGCGTCTTCGGGGAATACCCTTATGGTGAGTTTGCCGTGGTGGAGGCGGACTTCTTCATCGGCGGCATGGAGTATCCCGGCATGGTATTGATAGACCAGTCTCTGTATACCTTTGGGCAAAACGTGGTGCTGGATCTCGTGGTCTCGCACGAAACCGCCCATCAGTGGTGGTATTCCACCGTGGGCAACGACGAAGTGGCTGAGCCCTGGCTGGATGAGGGGCTCACGGAGTTTACCACCCAGTATTTTTTTGAAAAGGAACGAGACAGCAACTACAACGAGTTTTATCAATACCAAATCGATTATTTTGCTGACAAGCGGGCCGGGCAGGAGGGGCAATACACCGTGACGTTGCCTGCATCCTCTTTTGATGATGGGCTGACCTACTCGTCGTGGGTGTATGACCGTGCGGCCCAGATATTACACGAGCTTCGCGCAGATGTGGGCGACGAGGCGTTTTTCGCCGGGTTACGACGGTATTATGAGGAGCACCGGTTGGGTGTCGCAACCAGGGCTGACCTGGAGGAAGCACTGGAAGGCGTGACCGGGCGGGAGCTCACGCAATGGCTTGAGCAGCGGTTCAGCCAGACCACCCACAACAACACCAAAGAGACTGAGGAGTAGCAGCCTTTGCGCTTGAGAAAACGGGGCGGGATCAACGCCGTTGTCAACAAAACGATACAAAGCGGAAAACCTGGCCGGACGCTGTCCAGCCAAGCGGTTCAATCTGCCCGAAAGCTGGATCCCGGCACCTCAGCAGCATACCGCTCAGCACAGCGGCCCGCAATGACGATGGCAGGGCCTTCGGTTGTGTTTACCGGCAAGCCACAGCGGGGTTTCCGGCTTACCAATCCTGCGCTGCTGGTGATGGCCGCAACGGTGTTGGTTGCCGGAGTTATGGTGTTCGGTGCGATCTCATTGCTGAGCAAGCCTGCCATGGCCCAGGGGGAGTTGATGGCATTTGACGGCCGCTCCCTTGGTGTGGTGCGGGATCGCGCCGCGGCCGAAGAATCCCTCAAGATAATCCAGGATGAACTGAAGCGAAACTACGGCATGGAGATCAGCCCCAATGGTGAGCTCACCTTCACGCAGGTGGATTGTGATGCGCGTAACATACTGGATGGGCAGGCCGTGGAGCAGGCGCTGAAGGCAAATATCGAGGCGAGAGTGGTAGCATCAGTGATCCTGGTGAACGACCGCCCCGCTGTAGCGCTCAAAAGCGCCGAGCAAGCCCAGCAGGCGCTTGACGCAGTGCTGGCACCCTATCGGTCCGCCCCGGCAAACCGGCAGCGCACGGAGGTGGCCTTTGTGGAGAACGTGCGCGTAGAGCAGCAACCCATCGATTATAGCCTTGTGATGAGTCTGGACGACGCCGTTCGGGCGCTCGCGCTGGGTTCCGCTGTGGAAGACAATTACTGCACCGTGGAGAAAGGTGACAGCCTGGCCCGGATTGCCAAACGGTTTGGAATCAAAGTGTCAGATCTCAGAAAGGCCAACCCCACTCTCTCGGTGAATGATGTGCTGCAGCCCGGTGACATGCTGAACGCTGTGAAGCCCGCCAACTGGGTCAATGTGCGCTACACAGAAACGGTGACGCGGCAAGAAGCGCTGCCCTTCAACACGGTGGAGCAAACCGATGCCACGCTCTACACCACCCAGAAGCAAACCAAGCAAGAGGGTAAGAACGGCAAGCGGGAGGTTGTGGCGAAGGTTACCTATATCAACGGTATGGAAGCGTCCAAGGTAATCGAGAGCCAAACAGTTCTGGAGGTGGCGCAGGATAAAATCGTGCTGCGCGGCACAAAGAAGGTGCCCACCAGTTCAGGAGGCGGTTCCTCCACCAGCGGCAGCTACATCAAGCCGCTCAGGTCTTATCGAATCACCAGCCGATACGGCCCCCGCAGCATGCACGGCAGGACCTATCATTATGGATACGATCTGGCAGCTCCCACCGGCACGCCAATTTATGCCACGGCATCGGGCACTGTATCCTTCTCCGGATCTGCCACTGGGTATGGCCTGGTTGTTTATCTGGATCACGCTGGCGGCGTGCAGTCACGCTATGGCCATTGCTCCAAGCTGCTTGTGAAGAAGGGCCAGAAGGTGACAAAGGGCCAGATCATCGCGCTGGTGGGTAGCACCGGCCAGAGCACCGGGCCGCACTTGCATTTTGAGTTCCGGCTCAATGGCGGGCATATAAGCCCCACGAAGTATGTGAAGCTGGAGTAAATAGTTATGATCAGAAACGGATGGCTGGTTAAGCCATCCGTTTTGTGTAATGGGTTAAATAGGGATCTGTTTTGTTTTTGATTTACGCGCCTGAATTCTCCGCCAATGCTTTCCTCACTCTGCTTTCATCCAGCTTTGATATGCACCCGTCATAGAGCACAGCCTCCGCTGCGATGGTGCCGGCAGCCTGCCCGCAGGCAAGCAACATCGGCAGTTGTTCGGCAGTCAGGCTTTCAGCTCTGGCCAGCAGCAGGTTTTCAAGGTCACGGCACATCAGGTTGCCCAGCGGCGTCACCAATGGCTCGGCGGAGTTTTCCGGGTTTACATGACGGAGCGCGGCAACATCCTCCAAAAGGCCGGAGTCCACTTCCACAGCGCTTTCAGGCCGTCTGCGGATGGGCTGTTGGCAGGAAAGCACAAGCGCCTGGCCGGCAAAGTGGATCAGGTGGCAGTTTTCATAGCCAGGCACGTTTCGTTGCAAAAAGCCGATGGCAGCCAACGCGTCGGTTCGGCATTTGAGCTCCGCCTTCGTGCGGCCCAATGAACCTTCTTCAATAGGTATGCCCGCGCCGGCCGCGTTCAGGATCGCCGTGCCGCCCCGCAGGCAGGGCACCAACTCGGGGAATGCAAGCCCCGCGGGCAGCTCATCAGCGGCTTGCTCCGATTGGAATTGCGCGATGTATTGGCTCAGCACCTCATGGTCAAACACACCGGCCACCCTGGTGTCTATGCCGCCCACGCGAGCCAGCACCGTGATGGCTGTTGCTTCCGCATCTGGCACGCTGGAGCAGCCGGCAAGCCGGGTCAGCGCACCATCCTGCGATGCATCCACATAGCACCACGCAGAAAGCTTCACCCGACCCTCCGGTCCGGCAAAAGACACAGACTTGATTTCCCCTATCCGGCTCTTGACCCGCACGGCTTTGGCGCTCAGCAATAGGTCCACGCCGCCGTCATGCAGCAAAGACTGAAAAACCCGCGCCAGTTCCTCAGGTTCATAGATAAGCCTGCCCCAGGCCCGCCGCGTGAGTTTGCGAAGGTGCTCCATCAAGGCAGGCTGGCCATCGCCGCGCCAGCAGTTCAATAGGCCGCATACAGCGCTTCCGCCCAGATCGGGGCCTTCGTCCACCAGCAGCACCGTGCCGGAATGCTCCGCCGCAGCCAGCGCCGCCGCGACGCCCTCCGGCCCCGCGCCATAGACGATCACGTCATAATCGCGTTCTTTCACGGCTGTTGCTCCTTGCTCAATATATCTAATTATAATACCTGGCAAAAGTTTCTATCAAGTAAAACTGGATGATCATTTGACGGAACGATATGGGCGGGTAAAGAGCCTGCCCGTACATGGAGAGGTAGCACTCGATTGTACTCTCTGGCCGATACCAGACATGAGTGAGCTAGAGTTTTGGTTTGTAATAGAGATTATTTCGGCCTATGTGGGGCTGGGCTCTGCATCGGCCCGCAGTAACTTAACAGACAATAGGAGGTGAGCTTACCGTGCCAATACCTCCAGTGTGTTGTGACACCACATGATATACGCATCTTCGCCGTTGTCTTCGTAGTAGTTTTTCCTGCGGCCAGCCACCTCAAAGCCCAGGCTGGTATAGAGATTGATTGCCTTCACATTGGTAACGCGCACTTCCAGAGTCATCTGGATGGCCTCGGCGGCGTGATACGCTGCGCGCATCATCTCCCGCAAGATCCTGCGGCCATAACCCTTACCCTGATAACCGGGGTGCACGGCGATGTTGTTCACATGGGCTTCGTCCACAATGATCCACATGCCGCCGAAACCTGCAATCACGCCATCTTCCACTAACACCACGTAGCGGGCACAGAGGTTTTTCAACTCTGACATAAAGGACTCCCTGGACCACGGCCTGGGGAAACAGGCGATTTCGATCTCCAGCACCCTGTCCAGATCTGATTCCAGCATCCTGCGCAGGATCACCTTGGGTTCGTCAGTGGTCATGGTTTGCCTCCATGACCTTTTTTTCCAGCACCTGCTCGGCGGAAGACTTGCGCAGATAGATGGGCAACAGGTCCGCGGGGTCCATCGTTAGCCCCGCAATGAGTCTTTTCCATGCTAAATGAGCTGCTGAGCCGGCGCGCTGCAGAATCAAGTGGGGCGGCGCGAACCTCGCTTGATCACCCAGTGCTTCCGCGATGGCTGTGCGGTGAGGGGTCACGCCATCACCGCAGAACATCACAGCTTGAGCACCAGCAATCGCTGGGTGTGCCAGCAGTTCGCCCAGCGCCAGCGGGGCGGGGGCGAGCAGCTCATTCTGGTTCCCGTCATAAGCAGCACAATACACCTGGTCGCGGCGGGCATCCAGGACCGGCGCGATCACACCGGCAAATCCGGGGAACCCTGCCGCCAGCACCTCCAACGTATTGACGGCGACCACCGGTTTGCCCAGCGCCTCGGCCATGCCCTTGGCGGTGGCCACACCGATGCGTACGCCGGTGAAGGAGCCGGGCCCAGCCACAACCGCAATGGCATCCAGCTCAGCAGGCTGCCATCCGGCCAGCCGGAAGCATTGATCCACCAATGGCATCAGCCGCTCTGAATGGGTGAGGCCCGAGTTCAGGTTCGCCTCGCAGACCAGCATGCCTTCTTCCATCAGCGCCACACCCGCGACCTTCGTGGAGGTATCCAGTGCCAGCAGTTTCATATCATCAAGCCCTCAAGCAGTGCTTCGTACCTGCGGCCTTTTGCCGCAACCGTGATTTGCCGAGCATTTCCGTCTTCCGTAAGCTCCAGCGTTACATCCAACCGTTCTTCGGGCAGCAGTGAGCCTGCGTTGCCGGGCCACTCGATGGCGCACACTGCGCAGCTTTGCAAGTATTCCTCAAAGCCCATGTCCTCAAGTCCTGCCTCATCAAGGCGGTAGAGGTCGAAATGGTTGAGGCCGGGGTTGCCATGGTGCTCATGCACCAGCGTGAATGTGGGGCTGGTCACCCGGCCTGTTACGCCAAGCCCCCGCGCCAACCCCCTCGTAAAGGCAGTCTTGCCTGCTCCCAGATCGCCCCACAGTGCCAGCACCGAGCCAGGAAACAAAGCCTTTGCAAGCTTTTCGGCAAAGGCTTCGGTTTCTTCCACGGTGCGGCTCAAGAACTCCATGCGGTCTCCGTCAGCGGTATTTGTGCAGGATGGGAGAGAGCGGTTTATACAGCAGATAAGTTATAACACAGATCACAATGGATTTGAATAGGTTGAAGGGTACCACGGCGTACAGGATATAGGTCCAAACACTGTTGATGGCCGGGTTTGCAGCAGCCGCCAGCTTAATGATGGCATCGAGCGGCATGAACTTCGAATACAGCGGGATTAACACATAATAGTTCATCAACGGCCCGGCTAAGAAAGACATCAATGCCGCGCCCAATGCCATACCCCACAGAGCACCGGACCGCTTCTTGCTGCGCCGGTAAATAAACGCCGCAGGCATCACCAGGCATGCGCTTACCACGAAGTCGGCAATCTCGCCGACGCCGCCGGTGGTGGAGGCCGGCAAATAGAGCAGGTTTTTGATCAGAAGAATTGCCGCTCCTGCGACTGGGCCCATCGCGAAGCCTCCGATCAAGGCTGGGATGTTGCTGAAGTCAATCTTCAGAAAAGATGGCAGCAGCGGAAGCGGTGTTTCGATAAACCGCAGAAGTGTCGCAATAGCAGCCAGTACACCGGCTGTGGCGATCAGTCGCAGAGTTTTGGATCGAGTGGTGCGGATGTCTGTGGTACTCATAGTTCCTCCTTAAATGCAAAACGCCCCGGATTTCTCCGGGGCGCAGAATGCGTTTGATTACGCATGTATCTTTTCTCATCCAGACTTTACTGTCGGCCCCGGAATCTCACCGGGTCAGTCCTGCATGCAGGAGTCGCGGGCTTTACCGCCGGTGGGGAATTTCACCCCGCCCCAAAGATACGATGACATCATATTACGATGGGCTGAGGAATTTGTAAAGTTAATTTTTTGTTCGGGTTGGTGGGGTTGCGATTTATGGCTCTCAAATCTGCCGCTATATTGTAATGTATTAAGTATTACGTTAAGCTCTAAGAGTGCCGTATCCTATTTAAAGATTATACTGTTTTCAATCATGTGTACTATTGTGGAAATGGAAATGATGATTCGAAGGCGCCCGTCGATTTCTTAGTTTTGATAGAAACATTCGAAGTGCTCGCTGTTGATAAAGTTGTAACTGCTGATGGAGCGTTGAGGTATCATTTTTTTGGTAACTGGTGGCGTGATAAAACCTGTGATTTTGCAGAATTCGATATTACATGCAAAAAGGTGATCGTAGGTTGGGATGAATTCGTTGGAGAAGCATGGTTTAACACACCCAGTCAGCCTGGGGAAGCTGTGCGGCTGCCAAATGGTGCGGAAATTGTGATCATACGGTCTGATGATTAGCCTTGTCAACTTGTTGAAATAGAGTTACAATATGCTCGCTCGCAAGAGCTGGGGTATCATCTTTATCGTTTTGCTGAATGTCGCTGATTTCCTGCAAATTTACTCAAATTCTACTTGCATTGTGCTTTTCCATGTTGTAATATATAAAAGCTGCCGTCAAAACGGGGTTGAAGCGGGAGATTGCCTGGCCGATTCCTTACGGATCAGGGGAACTTCCGTGGACCAAGTCCGCGGCAATCGGGCGACGGGTCAAACTCGCCGCAAAAAATATGGTGACGGCACACACGGCAGAGTGTATTTGGCCCGAGAATAAGGAGGGAGCTTCATTGCCTACGAAGAAGATCAGGATCAAGCTCAAGGCGTATGATCACAACATCATCGATCAATCCGCTGAACGGATTGTGGACACCGCCAAGCGGACAGGCGCCGTGGTATCCGGCCCGATCCCGCTGCCCACGGAGAAAGAGATTGTCACCATCCTGCGCGCGCCTCACAAATACAAAGATAGCCGCGAGCAGTTCGAGATCCGCACTCACAAGCGCCTCATCGACATTCTCGCTCCCAGCTCCAAAACCGTTGACTCGTTGATGCGCCTGGACCTTCCGGCCGGCGTTGACATCGAGATCAAGCTGTGAGCCGCAGGAGGACAGAGATATGAAGAAAGGCATCATTGGCAGAAAAATTGGCATGACCCAGCTGTTCCTGGCCGATGGCCGCGCCATTGGCGTGACCGTGATCGAGGCAGGCCCCTGCAGCGTTATGCGTAAAAAGACGATGGAAAACGACGGCTATGAGGCCGTGTGCGTGGGCTTTGGTGAGATCCGCGAGAAGCTCGTGAATCAGCCCAAAGCCGGTGAATTCAAGAAAGCCGGCCTGGAAGCCACCCGTTTCCAGCGTGAGCTCAGGCTTGAGAATTCCACAAGCTTCGAAGTTGGTCAGCAGATCAAGGCAGATATGTTCGCCGCCGGCGACATCGTAGATGTCAGCGGCATCACCAAGGGCCATGGCTTCAGCGGCACAGTCAAGCGCTGGAACACCAAGATCGGTCCCAAGCAGCACGGCTCCAAGTACCACAGGGGCCCTGGCTCCATGGGCGCCAACACCAGCCCCGGCCGCGTGTTTAAAAACAAGCGCCTGCCTGGCCATTATGGCGTGGAGAATGTCACGATCCAGAACCTCGAGGTCGTCAAGGTGGACGCCGAGAGGAACTTCATCATGATCAAAGGCGCGGTTCCCGGCGCCAAGGGCGCGCTGCTTGTTGTACGCGACGCCGTCAAGAAGTAGCGGTAAGGAGGAAGAAGATGCCTACTGTAAGTGTTTATAGTATAGAGGGCAAACAGGTCGGCTCGATGGAGCTCTCCGAAGCCGTGTTCGGCCTTACGCCCCATCAGAGCGCCATGCACCAGGTCATCGTGGCCCAGCTGGCCGCCAAGCGCCAGGGCACGCAGAGCGCCCTGACCCGCACCGAAGTGTCCGGCGGCGGCAAGAAGCCCTGGAGGCAGAAGGGCACAGGCCGCGCCCGCCAGGGTTCCACCCGCGCCCCACAGTGGAGGCATGGCGGCATGGTGTTCGCCGTGAAGCCCCGTGACTACACGATGAAGGTCAATAAGAAAGTCCGCAGGCTGGCAATGCTTTCGGCACTCTCCAGCAAGGTGCAGGACAACCAGTTCATCGTTCTTGACACGTTGGCCCTTGAAAAGGGCAAAACCGCCGAGATGAAGGGTTTGCTGAAGGCCCTCGGTGTGGACGGCAAGGCGTTGGTTGTGACCCTCGGTGTGGACGGTAATGTTCGCCGCGCCATCTCCAATCTGCCCGAGGTGTATGCAGCCCAGTGGAACACGCTGAATGTGTATGACATTATGAACTATGACAAGTTCATCATCACCCGCGACGCCGTCGCTAAGGTTGAGGAGGTGTACGCAGGATGAATAGTCATCACGACATCATCATCCGCCCGGTGCTGACCGAGCGTAGTTATGACAACATGGCCAACAAGAAGTACACGTTTATCGTGGCTCCCGATGCCAACAAATATCAGATCAAAGCGGCTGTCGAGCAAGCGTTCGGCGTCAAGGTCGCCCAGGTCAACACGCTGAACCGCAAGGGCTCCCTGAAAAGGATGGGCCGCACGCAGGGCATGACCAGCGATACCAAACGCGCCGTTGTCAAGCTCGCCGAAGACAGCAAGGGCATCGAATTCTTCGAGGGCATGGCCCAGTAGGGATAAGGGGGTAAACCGCAATGCCGAACAGGAAGTATAAACCGACATCGTCGGCCCGCCGCTTTATGACGGTGTCGACGTTTGAGGAAGTGACCTGCACCACGCCGGAAAAGTCGCTGCTCGAGAGCCTCGAGCGCCGCGCCGGCCGCAACTTCCAGGGCAAGATCACTGTCCGCCACCGTGGCGGCCAGGTTCGCCGGAAGTACCGCATCATTGATTTCAAGCGCAACAAGGACGCCGTGCCCGCCACGGTGGCCACGATCGAATACGATCCCAACCGCAGCGCGCTGATCGCCCTTCTGAATTATGCCGATGGTGAGAAGCGCTACATCCTGGCTCCTTTGGGCCTCAAGGTTGGCGACACCGTGGTGTCCGGCCCCCAGGCTGACATCAAGCCCGGTAACGCTCTGCCGATCGCCAACATCCCGCTAGGCACAATGGTGCACAACGTGGAGCTGGTGCCGGGTAAGGGCGGCCAGATGGCCCGCTCCGCCGGCAACGCCGCGCAGCTGATGGCCAAGGAAGGCAAGTGGGCCCAGCTCAGACTGCCCTCCGGTGAGATTCGCATGGTGAGCCTGGATTGCAAAGCCACCATCGGTCAGGTTGGCAACATCGACCATGAGAACATTTCGCTGGGCAAAGCCGGACGCAAGCGCCACATGGGTTTCCGCCCCACCGTCCGCGGTGTTGTGATGAACCCCAACGACCACCCCCACGGCGGCGGCGAGGGCAAGAGCCCAATCGGCATGCCGGGGCCGGTCACCCCTTGGGGCAAGCCCACGCTGGGCCACAAGACCCGTAAGAAGTCCAACCCCACCAGCAAGTACATTCTCAAGCGCCGCAACAGCAAGTAAGGAGGTCACAGCATGAGTAGATCCATCAAGAAAGGCCCTTATGTCTTTGACCGCCTTTTGAAAAAGGTTGTCGAGATGAATAAGAGGAACGAGAAGCAGGTTGTAAAAACCTGGTCCCGCGCCTCCACGATCTTTCCGGATTTTGTCGGCCATACGATTGCCGTTTATGACGGCCGCAAGCATGTGCCGGTGTATGTCACCGAGGATATGGTCGGTCATAAGCTCGGGGAATTTGCGCCTACGCGCACCTTCCGCGGCCACGCCGGCGAAAAATCCACCTCTGCCAAATAAGGAGGACCCAGCATGTCAACCAGAATGAAGCAGAAGGCCGCCGCGCGCAGGGAGAACGCTGACAAGCGTCCCCACGCCCACGCTCGCTATATCCGTGTTTCCTCCAGCAAAGTCGCCATTGTGCTGGATCTGATCCGCGGCAAGCAGGTGGACGAAGCGCTGAGCATCCTGAAGTTCACCCCCAAGGCCTCCAGCCCAGTGGTGATCAAGCTTTTGAACTCGGCTGTGGCCAATGCCGAGAACAACCTTGAGATGGATCGCAAGGAGCTCTATGTGGCAGAAACTTTTGCCAACCAGGGCCCCACGCTGAAAAGGGTGCGCCCCCGCTCCCGCGGTATGGCCAATCCCATCCTCAAGCGTACGAGCCACATCACCGTGATACTTGACCGTATCGGCAGCAAAGAGGAGGCAAACTAATGGGCCATAAAGTACATCCCCACGGAGCCCGCGTTGGCGTGATCAAGGATTGGGACACCCATTGGTACGCGGATAAGAAGAATTTCGCCAATTTCCTGATCGAAGATAACGAGATCCGGAAATTCATTAAGGGCAAGCTCTTCGCCGCCGGTGTCTCCCGCATTGAGATCGAGCGCGCTGCCAACAAGATCACGATCAATGTGCACACGGGAAAGCCCGGTATGGTGATCGGCAAAGGCGGCACGGGTACTGAGGGTCTCAAGGCTGAGATCGAGAAAATGACCGGCAAAGCCGCACATGTGAATATCATCGAGATCCGCAGCATGGATCTGGACGCCCAACTGGTGGCCGAAAACGTCGCCAGCCAGATCGAGCGCCGCATCAGCTTTCGCCGTGCGATGAAGCAGGTGATTGGCCGTACGATGAAGATGGGCGCCAAGGGTATTAAGACGATGGTGTCCGGTCGATTGAACGGTGCCGACATCGCTCGACGCGAGGGCTATCGCGAAGGCAGCATCCCGCTGCAGACGCTCCGCGCTGACATCGATTTCGGATTCGCTGAAGCCAAGACGACTTACGGCCGCATCGGCTGCAAGATCTGGATCTATAAGGGCGAAGTAATGCCCAAAAAGAAGGTTGCGAAACCTCAAGAGGGAGGGAAGTAAGCCATGTTGATGCCCAAAAGGGTTAAACACAGAAAGGTGCAGCGCGGGCGCATGAGGGGCCACGCCACCCGCGGAAACTTCCTGGCCTATGGTGAATACGGTCTGATGGCGACGGAAGCCTGCTGGATCACCGCCAATCAGTTGGAAGCTGCCCGCTCCACGATCGCCCGTTACACCAAGCGTGGCGGTAAGATCTGGATCAAGATATTCCCCGACAAGCCCATCACGAAAAAGCCGGCAGAGACCCGCATGGGCGGTGGCAAGGGCGCTCCGGAATACTGGGTGGCCGTGGTCAAGCCCGACCGCGTGCTCTTCGAGATCGCCGGCGTGGATATGGAAATTGCCCGTGAGGCAATGAAGCTGGCCGCCCACAAGCTGCCGCTAAAGTGCAAGTTCGTGACCCGCGAGGACTTTGATAAGGGCTCCGTGCCCGCAGAAACGGGTGGTGAGGACCAGTGAAGACCGAAAAGATCAGGGATTTGACCCCCCAGGAACTAAATGACCGGATTGCCGAGTTGAAGGGCGAGCTGTTCAACCTCAGGTTCCAGCAGGCTACTGGCCAGCTGCAAAACCCCATCAGGCTGAAGCAGTGCAAGAAGGATATCGCCCAGCTCAAGACGATCGCGCGAGAGCGCGAGCTCGGCCTGAAACGGGCCTGAGGGAGGAATGGCAATGGAACAGAGGAATTTCCGTAAGGAACGCACCGGCACCGTGGTGTCTGACAAAATGGACAAGACCGTTGTGGTCGTGATTGCCAACAAGGTCAAGCATCCGCTGTATGGCAAGACCGTCAACCACACTAAAAAGTTCAAAGCCCACGACGAAAATAATGAATGCGGCATCGGAGACGTTGTCCGCATCATGGAGACCAGGCCCCTTTCCAAGGACAAGCGCTGGCGCGTCGTGGAGATCGTAGAAAAGGCCAAGTAACGCCGCGAAGGAGGAGACTCAGCCATGATCCAGTTACAGACCCGGCTTAAAGTCGCCGACAACACCGGCGCGAAGGAAATCATGTGCATAAAGGTGCTCGGTGGCTCTCTGAGGCGCTCGGGCAACATCGGCGATGTAATCATCGCCTCAGTGAAAACCGCCACGCCAGGTGGTGTGGTGAAGAAGGCCGAAGTCGTGCGCGCCGTCATCGTGCGCAGCAAGAGTGGTATGAGGCGCCCCGACGGTTCCTACATCCGCTTTGACGACAACGCTGCCGTCATCATCGATACGCAGAAGCAACCGCGCGGCACCCGTATTTTCGGGCCCGTGGCCCGTGAACTCAGGGAAAAGGATTACATGAGAATCGTCTCCCTGGCGCCTGAAGTGCTGTAAGGGAGGAATCGGAAATGAAGCTTCACGTCAAGAAAAACGACACTGTTGTCGTGATCTCCGGCAAGGACGAGGGCAAAAAGGGCAAGGTCATCGGTGCGCTTCCTTCCGAGGGCAAGGTGCTTGTGGAAGGTGTCAATATGCTCACCCGCCATGTTAAGCCCCGCAGCCGCACCCAGGTAGGTGGCATCATCAAGCAGGAAGGTGCAATCGCGGCCTCCAAGGTGATGCTGTATTGCCCCAAGTGCGATCGGCCCGTCAGGGTCAGGCACCAGATTCTGCCGGATGGCACGAAGGTCCGCGCCTGCGCCAAGTGCTCGGAAGTGCTGGACTAAGGCAAGGAGGAAGGAACCCATGTCGAGGCTTAAGGACAAGTACGTCAAAGAAGTGGTGCCGGCGCTTATCAAGCGCTTCGGCTACAAGAATGTTATGGAAGTCCCCCACCTGGAGAAGGTTGTGCTCAACATGGGCCTGGGCGACGCCAAAGACAACGCCCGGTCACTGGAAACAGCGGTGGGCGAGCTTTCCCTCATTGCCGGGCAGAAGGCCGTGATCACCAAGGCCCGCAAGTCTGTGGCAAACTTCAAGGTGCGCGAAGGCATGAACGTAGGCGCGAAGGTCACACTACGCGGCGAACGCATGTGGCAGTATGTGGATAAGTTCATCTCCATCGCACTGCCTCGTGTTCGAGACTTCCGCGGTGTATCCAATACATCCTTCGACGGCAGGGGTAATTACTCCATGGGCGTCAAGGAACAATTGATCTATCCCGAGATCAGCTACGACAAGATCGAGAAGATCCGCGGAATGGATATCATTTTCGTCACGTCCGCCAAGACGGATGAGGAGGCCCACGCTCTGCTGGAGCTGCTGGGCATGCCTTTCCAGCGCGCGCAGCAATAGGGAGGAAAACCGATGGCTAAGAAGAGTATGATCATCAAACAGCAGCGGGAACCGAAGTTCTCCACCCGCGCCTATACGCGCTGCCGGATCTGCGGCCGCCCCCACTCGGTGCTGCGCAAATACGGCATCTGCCGCATCTGCTTCCGCGTGCTGGCATACAAAGGACAGATCCCCGGCGTGCGCAAGGCGAGCTGGTAAGAGGAGGTAGCGAGATGTATGTAACTGATCCCATCGCGGATATGCTCACCCGCATCCGCAACGCTCTGGTCACTAAGACCCGCGAAGTTGTGATCCCTGCTTCTCAGATGAAGAAGGCGATCGCCCAGATCCTGCTGGACGAGGGTTATATCAGCAACGTGAAGTTCGAGGAAACCGAGAACCATCAAGGCAAAATCACCGTAACGCTCAAGTATGGCCCCGGCGGCCAGAGGGTGATTCAGGGCTTGAAGAGAATCAGCAAGCCCGGCCTCAGGGTTTATGCCAACAAAGACGATATTCCGAAGGTGCTGGGCGGCCTGGGCATCGTCATCATTTCGACGTCCAAGGGCATCATGACCGACCGCGAGGCTCGCAAGCAGTCCGTTGGCGGCGAAGTGCTCGCTTACGTCTGGTAAGCGGAAAGCGGAGGTGCATGAAATGTCTCGAATCGGAAGAAAAGTAATCGCGATTCCCGCAGGCGTGACCGTTGCTGTAGAAGCTGGTAACGTTGTGCGTGTGAAGGGCCCCAAGGGCGAGCTCACCCAGCAGATCGCGCCGTCGATTTCCGTCAATGTGGAAGCCGGCGAGATCAAGGTGACCAGGCCCGATGACCAGAAGGAAAACAAGGCCATGCATGGCTTGTACCGTACACTGATCTCCAACATGGTCACCGGTGTGACCGGCGGCTTTGCCAAGGAGCTTGAGATCGTGGGCACAGGTTACCGTGCTCAGTTGAATGGTGCCAATCTGCTGTTGAACGTGGGCTACTCCCACCCGGTGGAAATGCTGCCGCCCAAGGGAATTTCCTTTGAGGTGCCCGCACCCAACAAGATTGTTGTGAAGGGCTTTGACAAGCAGGCGGTGGGCGCCGTGGCTGCCAATGTGCGCCGTGTCCGCGAACCCGAACCCTATATGGGCAAGGGCATCCGCTATGCCGGCGAAGTGATCAAACTCAAGGAAGGCAAGGCTGCCGGCAAGTAAGGAAAGGGGTAAAGCCGAATGTATAGCAAGTCAGACAAGAATGCAGACAGGCAAAAGCGCCACCAGCGCGTCCGCAACAAGGTTGCAGGCACAGCTGAGCGTCCCCGCCTGAACGTATACCGCAGCCTGAACCACATCTACGCTCAGGTCATTGACGATGTGGCTGGTCACACAATGGCTTCCGCATCCACGGCCGAGAAAGATCTGCAGGCACAGGTGAACGAGCTCACCAAAAAGGATGCCGCCAAGTTTGTGGGCAAGCTGGTTGCACAGCGTGCTCTGGAAAAGGGCATCAAGGCCGTTGTGTTTGATCGTGGCGGCTATGTGTATACCGGTAGGGTTTCAAGCCTTGCCGACGGTGCCCGCGAAGCCGGCCTGGAATTTTAAGGAGGGAAACGGATGGAACTCAGGGATAGAGAACCTCGCAGGGATGGTCCCCGCCGCGACCGTGACAGGGACAGAGAGCCCCAGGAATTCCAGGAGAGGCTGGTTGCGGTCAACCGCGTGGCAAAGGTAGTAAAGGGCGGCCGTAATTTCCGCTTCACGGCTCTGATGGTTGTGGGCGACGGCAAAGGCCGCGTCGGTATCGGCCAGGGCAAGGCCGCTGAAATTCCAGAGGCGATCCGCAAGGGCGTCGAGGATGCCAAGAAAAACATCAGGACCGTGTCGCTGAATGGCACCACGATCCCCCACGAGGTCAAAGGCAAATTTGGTAAGGGCATGGTGCTCATGTTCCCGGCCGAGGAAGGCACAGGCGTGATTGCAGGCGGTTCTGTTCGCGCATTGCTGGAGTTGGCAGGAGTGAAGAACATCCGCACCAAGTCATATGGCTCGAATAACCCCATCAACGCCGTGAAAGCGGCATTGGAAGGGCTGGCCTCCTTGAGGTCTGCTGAGGAAGTGGCCCGTCTGCGCGGCAAAACTGTCGAGCAGATTCTGGGTTAACGGAGGGGCAGGGCAATGGCAGAAAAGCAACTGAAAGTTACCCTGGTGAAGAGCACCATTTCCAGCAAGCCCGCCATCCGCGCCACTGTGGAAGCGATGGGCCTGAAGAAGCTGAACAGCTTTGTCGTATTACCCGACAACGACGCCGTCCGTGGTATGATTTACAAGGTTAAACACCTTGTGTGCGTGGACGAGATTTGATTGGGCCGGAGGGAACACCATGAAATTGCATGAGATACAGCCTGCCGAAGGCCACAGGAAAGTGGAAAAGCGCAAGGGCCGCGGCCTGGGCAGCGGCAATGGCAAGACCGGCGGCCGTGGCCACAAGGGCCAGGGTGCCCGTTCCGGCGGCGGCGTGCGCCCCGGGTTTGAAGGCGGTCAGCTTCCGCTGTACCGTCGCTTGCCGAAACGCGGCTTCACCAATTTCTTCGCCGTGAAATACGCCGAAGTGAATGTGGAAGAACTGGAGCTGTTTGAAAACGGCACCGTTGTAACACCCGATGTGCTTAAGGCCGTCGGCATCGTCAAGAAGGAGTTCAACGGCGTCAAGATCCTGGGCCGGGGCGAGCTCACCAAGAGCCTGACCGTGAAGGCCACGAAATTCAGCAAGTCCGCAGAGGAGAAAATTACGTCCGCCAAGGGCAGCATCGAGGTGATCTGAGATGTTAGAGATTCTCCGCAACGCCTGGCGCATCAAGGAAGTGCGTGCCAAGATCCTATATACGATCCTGGTTCTGTTTATCTTCCGCATCGGCAACTATATCTGGACGCCGTTCGTCAACGTGTCGGACATCCAGAATGCCTTCGCTGCCATGGCCAACGGCACCGCCGGCGCGCAATCGGCGATGCTGAGCATGTTCGGCCTATTGGACATGTTTAACGGCGGCGCGGTTTCCAACTTCTCGATCTTCGCCACGGGCATCACGCCCTACATCACTGCCTCCATCGTGATCCAACTTCTGACCGTCGCGATCCCCGCATTGGAGAAGCTGGCCAAGGAGGGCGGCGAAGAGGGCCGCAAGAAGCTCACCGAATACACCCGCTACAGCTCAATCGCGTTGTCACTGATCCAAACCGGTGGCTATTTGATTGCGTTTAGCAAATACCTAACGGACAACAACTGGTACGCTTATATCACGATTCTGGTCGTACAAGCTGCTGGTGCTGCGTTGGCTATGTGGATGGGCGAGAGGATCACCGAAAAGGGTGTTGGCAACGGCATCTCGCTGCTGATCTTCGTGAACATTGTGTCGCGCCTGCCCAGTTACGCAGGCGAGGTTGCGCTTACCGGCGATGGCTTCAACGTTGTGAAATTGCTTGGATTCATTGCGATGTCGTTGGCGATCATCCTGGCTGTGGTCTATATTGACTTGGGGCAGCGTCGAATCCCAGTGCAGTATGCCAAGCGAATGGTGGGCCGCAAGGTCTATGGCGGGCAGAGCACCCATATCCCGCTGAAGCTCAACAACTCCGGCGTCATGCCGTTGATCTTCGCAATGACGCTGGTTAGCTTCCCCGGCCTGATCCTGAACTCGTTCCAGCTCCAGGATAATTGGTTTGGGCATTTCGCCAAGGCGTATCTTGCCGTGATGCATACCCGCAGTGTCTGGTATATGGTTATCCAGTCGCTGCTGATCATCTTCTTCACGTACTTCTACTCGCAGGTGTCCTTCAACCCGATTGACATCTCGAAGAACATACAGCAGTACGGCGGGTTTATCCCAGGCATTCGCCCCGGCAAGCCCACCAGTGACTACCTGATGAAGCTCAGCAACCGGATCAATCTCTTCAGCGCATTGTTCTTCATGCTGCTGAGCCTGATTCCGTCACTGTTTATCATCGTGTTCGCAACATCCAGCCAGCCCTTCGGTGCGACAAGCGTGCTGATTATGGTCGGCGTGGCGCTGGAAACGAGCAAACAGATTGAAGCCCAGATGCTCATGCGGCACTACAAGGGCTTCCTGAACTGAGGGTGCTTTTATGAAGATGGTTTTTCTAGGCCCCCCTGGGGCCGGCAAAGGCACTCAAGCGGTTCGGGTTTCCGAGAAGTACGGTTTCCCGCAGATCTCCACCGGTGCGATGCTCCGTGAGGCGATGGCGCAGGGCACAGAGTTGGGGCTGGCAGCAAAGTCCATCATCGAGGCTGGCGGGTTGGTGCCCGACGAAGTGGTGGTCGGCATTGTGAAAGAACGCCTGGCAAAGGATGACTGCAAAAAGGGTTTCCTGCTGGACGGCTTCCCCCGCACGGTGCCCCAGGCGGAAGCCCTGGAAGGCTTTGCCGCCCTGGACATTGCCATCAACGTGGACGCCGAAGAGGATGTCATTGTTGCGAGGATTGCCGGCCGGCGCATGTGCAAGGCCTGCGGTGAAGCGCTCCATGTGAATACTCTGAATGGTGCTGACAATTGCCCTAAGTGCGGCGGAGAGATTTACCAGCGTATCGATGACAACGAAGACACGGTGCGCAACCGCATGAAGGTCTATGGTGAGCAGACCAAACCCCTGATTGATTTCTACGCACGTAAGGGAATTCTGGTCAATATCGACGGCGACCGCGACATTGAAGTGGTTTTCAAGGATGTCGTTTCCGCCATCGAAGCAAAGCGATGATCACGCTCAAGACGGCGGTGGAGCAAGCTAAGATCGCCGAAGCCTGCCGCTTGACCGCCCAATGTATGGAAGAGCTCAAGGCGATGGTTCGACCCGGCGTCACCACGCTGGAATTGGATCGGGCAGCGGAGAGTTTCATCCGCTCCCATGGCGGTGTGCCGGCCTTCAAGGGTCACCATGGTTTCCCCGGCAGCTTGTGCACCTCGGTCAACGAGGAAGTGGTGCACGGGATCCCCTCCGGAAGGAAACTGAAAGAGGGCGACATCATCGGCATTGATATGGGCATCAAGCTGGACGGCTACATCAGCGACATGGCCCGCACCTTTCTGGTGGGGCAGGTGAGCGAGGAAGCCGAAAAGCTGGTGAAGGTAACCGAGGAATGCTTCCAAAAGGGTTTTGAGGTCATGAAGCCCGGAGCCCGCATCGGAGATATCGGCTGGGCAGTGCAGCAGCATGCCGAAAGCCACGGCTACTCGGTGGTGCGCGATTTATGCGGCCACGGTGTAGGCAGAGATCTATGGGAGGAACCCGAGATCCCCAACTATGGCAGACCCGGCAGGGGAGTCCGCCTGGAGGCGGGCATGACGATCTGTCTGGAGCCCATGATCAACGTGGGCACATGGCGGATCGAGATGGACGAAAACGATGGCTGGACGGTTCGCACGGCTGACAGGAAGCTTTCCGCCCACTATGAGGAAACGATCCTGATTACCGATACCGGCGCGGAGATCCTGACAGCGCCTTGACAGCGAGGAGGGGATCCGTTGAACGACCAGCCGCCCGAACTGGGAACGGTCGTATTGTCCAGAGCCGGGAGAGACGCCGGTCGCTACTTTGTGGTGGTTGGCTTGGTGGACACTCAATATGTGCTGATTGCCGACGGGGAGTTAAGGAAACTCGGGTCTCCGAAGAAGAAAAAGCTCAAGCATCTGGACACAAAGCCTACCAAGCTACCGGTAGTCCGCGAAAAGCAAGACAAGGGCATTGCCCTGTTGGACGCGGAACTCCGCAAGGGTCTGGAAGCTTTGGGATACACGGCCAATGACAAGGCTCTTGACAGGAAATAAGGAGGGATAACTTGTCGAAACAGGACTCAATCGAAGTGGAAGGCGTTGTGACAGAAGCCTTTCCGAATGCGATGTTCGAGGTCCAGTTGCCCAACGGCCACAAGATACTGGCGCACATCTCGGGGAAGCTGCGCATGAACTACATCCGCATCTTGCCCGGTGATAAAGTTACGATTGAATTATCGCCTTATGACCTGACCCGCGGAAGGATCACCTGGCGCGGAAAAGCCCGGTCGTAGAAAACAGGAGGAGCAAAACCATGAAAGTGAGACCGTCCGTCAAAGCAATCTGCGAGAAGTGCAAGATCATCAAGCGCAAGGGCCGCGTGATGGTCATCTGCGAAAACCCCCGCCACAAGCAAAAACAGGGATAGGCACGCCTGCCCTGCCTCCGGTCCAGAGCGCGGCTGGCTGACTGGTAATCCGGTTGGCTTGCTCTGAGGAGTGCGGGGTTTCACGATAGACACAGAAATTTGGAGGTGCAAGAACCAGATGGCACGCATATCCGGTATAGATTTACCCAGAGACAAACGCGTGGAGATCGGCCTGACCTATTTGTATGGCATCGGTCTCACGCTTTCACGCAAGATCCTGGCTGAGACCGGGGTCAACCCCGACACACGCGTGCGCGACCTCACCGAAGTGGAAGTCGGCCGCCTCAGGAACTACATTGAAAACAACTTCAAGGTGGAGGGTGACCTGCGCCGTGAGGTTTCGATGAACATCAAGCGACTGATTGAGATCGGCTGCTATCGCGGGATCCGCCACAGGCGCGGCCTGCCCGTCCGCGGACAGGGCACCCGCACCAACGCGCGCACCCACAAGGGCCCGCGCAAGACCAGCATCCGTAAGAACAAGAAGTAGCCGAAGGAGGGTAACCCAAGTGGCAACCGCAGCGAAGAAAAAGGTCGTCAAGAAGCGCCGCGAGAAAAAACACATCGAGCATGGCGCTGCGCACATACATTCCTCATTCAACAACACGATCGTGACGATCACCGATCCTGCCGGCAACGCGGTGTCGTGGTCCAGCTCGGGCAGCCTGAACTTCAAGGGCTCCCGCAAGTCCACGCCCTTTGCCTCGCAGATGGCCGCAGAAGCCGCCGCGAAAGCTGCCGTGGAGTTCGGTATGCGCTCCGTGGACGTGTTTGTGAAAGGCCCCGGCTCGGGCCGTGAGGCCGCCATCCGCAGCCTGCAGGCGGCAGGTCTGGAAGTGACCGTCATCAAGGACGTCACCCCCATCCCGCACAACGGCTGCCGCCCGCCGAAGCGCAGAAGGCTGTAAGAGGAGGAAACAGAAATGGCGAAATATACAGGTCCATCCTGCCGCATCTGCCGCAGGGAAGGATGCAAGCTCTTTTTGAAAGGCGACAGGTGCTTTTCCGGCAAATGCGCCGTGGTGAAGCGCCCCACACCGCCCGGCCAGCACAAGCCCGGCCGCCGCAAGATGTCCGACTACGGCATGCAGCTGCGTGAAAAGCAGAAGATGCGCCGTGCCTACGGCCTGTTGGAAGGCCAGTTCCGCAGCTACTTTGACCTGGCCCGCACCAAGCGCGGCAACACCGGCGAAATGCTGCTGCAGCTGTTGGAGCTGAGGCTTGACAACGTGGCCTACCGCGTGGGTTTCGGTGATAGCCGCGCCCAGGCCCGCCAGATGACGCTGCACAGCCATGTGCTGGTCAATGGCAAGAAGGTCAATATCCCGTCTTATCAGGTCAAGGTTGGCGACGTGATCACCATCAAGGCGGGGAGCCGCGATGTTGAGCTGTTCAAGACCCTGCGCGAAGGCCCGGCCCGCAATGTGCCCAAGTGGCTGGATTTCAACGCCGATGCGCTGGAAGCCCGCGTGCTGGCCTTGCCGGAGCGCAGCGATGTGGATCTCACGCTCTCCGAGCACCTGGTCGTGGAATACTACTCCAAGTTGTAATCGTCTGAGCGATTGCTGTGGGTGAGAGGATTGTGAACCGCAAACCGACACAACCCGTAAAAGGAGGGTATTGCGCCAATGTTGGAAATCGAAAAGCCCAGGATTGAATGCGTGGAAATGAGCCGCGACAACCGCTACGGCAAGTTCGTGATTGAGCCGCTGGAGCGCGGTTTTGGCACGACGCTCGGCAACAGCCTTCGCCGCATCCTGCTGAGCAGCCTGCCCGGCGTGGCAGCCACCAGCATCAAGGTCGATGGCGTGCTGCACGAGTTCTCCACGATCCCCGGCATGGTGGAAGACATCACCGAGGTCATCCTGAACCTGAAAGGCATTGCAGCCAAACTGCACGTGGATCAGCCCAAGATGGCGATCATCAACGTGACCGGCCCCAAGCGTGTCACCGCTGGCGACATAGAGCCCGACGGTGAGATCGAGATCTTGAATCCAGACATGTACATCTGCACCCTCAACGAGGACGGCAGGCTGTATATGGAGATTATGTTGGAAAAGGGCCGGGGCTATGTGAGTGCTGACCGCAACAAGAACCACAACCAGCCCATCGGGGTCATCCCCGTGGACAGCATTTACACACCGGTTCGCAAGGTCAATTACACCGTGGAGAACACCCGCGTGGGCCAGAACACTGAGTTCGACAAGCTCACGATGGAAGTATGGACCGACGGTACGATCCGGCCCGATGAGGCACAAAGCCTTGCCGCGCGGATCATGACCGAGCATCTGGCACTGTTTGTGGAGCTGACCGGTGATGTGAGCAACGTGGAGATCATGGTCGAAAAGGACGACAGCCGCAAGGACAAAGTCCTGGAAATGACCATTGAAGAGCTGGATCTCACCGTCCGTTCCTACAACTGCCTGAAGCGCGCCGGCATCAACACCGTGGACGAGCTGGTGCAGCGTACCGAGGACGAAATGATGAAGGTGCGCAACCTGGGCCGCAAGTCGCTGGACGAAGTCATCGCCAAGCTGAACGCGCTGGGCCTTTACCTGAAGAAGAACGAAGACTAGTCAGACTAGGGGGAAACATCAATGGCTGAACATCGCAAACTGGGCCGGCCCACCGATCAGCGCGTAGCCATGCTGCGTTCGCTGACGACCGACCTGATTTGGCATGGCAAGATCACGACGACCGAGGCTCGCGCCAAGGAAGTCCGGAAGCTCGCCGAGAAGATCATCACGCTGGCCGTAGATGATTATGACAAGACCGTGTCCGTGGAAAAGACTGTGTTCAATGAGAAGGACCAGTCCAAGGAGATCACCGTGACCAACGATGCGCCCAGTAAGCTGCATGCGCGCCGTCTGATCATGAAGACCCTCTACAACTACACGGAGCCCAAACAGAAGAAGGAAAACCGCAGCGAATACAAGGAGCGTGCCGGAGAGATTAACAACCCCGTCGTGGAGAAGCTCTTCCGAGAGATCGGGCCGAAGTATCGCAAGCGCGCCGAGGAAAAGGGCATCAAGGGCGGATATACCCGCATTCTGAAGCTCGGCCCCCGCGTGGGCGACGCGGCTGAACTGGTTATCCTCGAGCTGGTGTAAAGCAGGCTTGAATACAACAGCCGGATACGAGCATTGTATCCGGCTGTTTTCATTCTGTTCAGTGATTCGTCGGAGGCAAATCAATCCGTTGGCTCCGCTGCGGCTGCCGCCACCACTTTGGCCGCCCTCTTTTTGGTCGGCTTTTTCGCCGCCCTGGCTTTTTGCAGGGCCTCCCGGAGCCTGTATTGCTGAGCAACCATTTCCTGTCGTTTGTTTTCCAGTATTGCGACTTCTGATGCCTCATAGACTGCAACTTCAGTTTTGATGAAAGCAGCAACTTCAGGATCAACGGCTGAAATATGCTTGGAAAACGCATTTGGATAGAGGAATTCCTTCTGGCCCTGCGCGAAAGAAATCACAAGATAGTTGCCGGTGTGTTCGAGAATTGTTCCCTTACCAAACGCAGAATGTGTGATTACAGTTCCAAGTAAATTCATGTATGCCTCCAATATCATTTTGGCGGTTCAACCATAGGCTTGAAGTGCGAATCCGTGTCTATGCTGAAGTACTCTTAGTATACGTCTTTTTTGCTGTAATTACTATCAAAACAAACACCGGACAACAGATTAACCTGATTTTGCCATAGTTCCACAAGCAACTTCCGCTGCTTCTTTGTAATTAGCCATAGTACCTTTACCTAATTGACATGAGTAGAAACCGCTTCTCTTTTTCGTTGATCATACCTTGAGAAATTGTACACCAACTCTTGGGTATGTTATCCTGATATGCTGTATCATATCACCACAACGAGGAGGCAAGCCCATGGACTGGCTGGCACGGATGAACCGGGCGCTGGACTATATCGAGGAGCAACTCGAGCAAGAGGTGGACTACAATGAGATCGCGCGCATCGCTTGTACGCCACCGGGCTTGTTCCAGCGCATGTTCACCATGCTCACCGACGTGCCCCTTTCCGAGTATATTCGCAGGCGCAGGCTTACCAAAGCAGCTGTTGAGCTGAGCACATCGGATGCCAGGGTGATCGATGTGGCCGTAAAGTATGGCTACGACTCACCGGACGCTTTTGCTGTGGCATTCAAGCGGTTGCACGGTGTATCGCCGCAGATTGCCCGTGAACGGGGGATCACTCTCAAGGCTTATCCAAAGCTTTCCTTCTCGCTCATATTGAAAGGAGTGGTGGAAATGAACTACCGCATCGAACAAAAGCCGGCTTTCCGGGTGATTGGCGTGTCTGGTATCTTTAGCAATGCCGGAGACGAGCAAAGTAAAACAATCCCTCAGTTTTGGGTGGAACATGACAAGGACATCCCGTCATTGCTCGCGATTGGAGGCAACACGGTTACTGGCTCCAATCTGTTGGGCGTGTGTTATGATGCGCAGAACGATGGCACTTTCCATTACATGATCGGTATTGGGCGTGATGGGTCTGCTGTGCCTGCGGGTATGGATGCGCTGGAGATCCCGGCCAGCACCTGGGCGGTGTTTGAGTGCGTCGGCCCGATGCCCAACGCGATCCAGGCGGTGTGGGAGCGTGTCATGGGCGAGTTCTTGCCCAACAGTGACTATCAGCATGCAGGTACGCCGGACTTTGAGTTGTATTATGACGGCGAGAATGACGAGAACTACCGCAGCGAAGTCTGGATCCCAGTAATCAGGAAGTGAAACCGCCCTTGTTTCATAGTGTTGCGCAACGAGCCTCCGCATCAGCGGAGGCTCGTTGCTTCCTGCTTTGCTTTGACTACAATGCTCCGTCTCCCCGCTCGCCGGTGCGGATGCGGATGGCATCTTCGATAGCGGACACAAAGATCTTCCCGTCGCCGATTTCTCCTAGCCGGGCTGCATCAATGATTGCCTGGATCACATTCTCGGCCAAACCGTCAATCACGACGGTCTCCAGCTTGATCTTGGGCAGCATGTTGATCTCGATTTCGGTGCCTCGATAGACTTCGGTGTAACCCTTCTGCCTGCCGCACCCCATCACCTGGGTAACGGTCACGCCGCTGATGTCCATCTTGTTTAAAGCGTCTTTGACTTCCTCTAAACGGGTGGGCCGAATGATTGCTTCAATCTTCTTCATGATACTCCTCCTCAATCCAAACCGGTGAATGACGGATAGGCTGTTTCATGGTGTGCGGCGCCGTCCATGCCGTCAGCCTCCTCGCGGGGCGTGGCCCTCAGCTTGGTAAACAGGCCGATGAGTTTCAGGATCAAAAACGTGCCAACGACGGCCATGGCGACCGTGATGCCGATTGCGATCAACTGGTTCACCAACTGCATCGGGTTGCCGAAGAAAAGGCCGTCCACACCGTTCACACTGGCGGAAGCGAAGAGGCCCGTGGCGATACCGCCCCAGATGCCACCGATGCCGTGGCAGCCAAACACATCCAGCGCGTCGTCATAGCCGAGTTTGGGCTTGATCTTGCTGATGAACAGCCAGCACAGCGGCGACACAACAAGGCCGATGACTATGGAAGCCCAGACCGGTACGAAACCCGCGCCGGGTGTGATGGCCACAAGGCCAATCACGGCGCCGGTGGCAGCGCCCACGGCGGTGGGCTTGCCAATGGTGACCATGTCGATGACCATCCAGGAGATCATGGCTGCTGCAGCAGCAGTGTTGGTGGTGAGGAAGGCATGGGCCGCCAGGCCGTTGGCTGCAAGGGCGGATCCGGCGTTGAAGCCAAACCATCCAAACCACAGAAGACCCGCGCCCAGCAGCACGAAGGGTACGTTGTGGGGCGTCATCTTTACCACGCCGTGGCCTTTGCGTCGGCCCAGCACCAGGCAGGCCACCAGCGCTGACACACCGGAGGAGATGTGCACCACGTTGCCGCCGGCAAAGTCAATGGCACCCAGTTTCAGAAGGAAACCATCAGGCCCCCACACCATGTGGGCCAGCGGATAATAGACTACGACGGACCACAGTACTACAAACAGCAGAAGCGCGGTGAACTTCATGCGCTCGGCGATGGAGCCAGTGATGAGGGCCGGCGTGATCACCGCAAACATCATCTGAAAGGCTAGGAACACAAATGTGGGGATCGTACCGGTCACTGACGAGGCATCGATGCCCTTCAGGCCTAAAAACTCCAGGCTGCCGATGACGCCCGCCACATTGCTGCCAAAACTTAAAGTGTAGCCGATCAGCACCCATAAGATGGATGCAACAGCCATTGTGCCGAAGGACATCATCATTGTGTTCAGTACATTTTTCCGGCGCACCAGGCCGCCGTAAAAAAATGCCAATGCCGGCGTCATCAGCAGCACCAATGCGCTGCTGATCAGGATGAACGCGGTGTCGCCCGTGTTGATGGTCATTTCGTTACCCTCTCCTCATAGATAATTGTTGCAAGATATAAAAAAAGGCGCTCAAATCTCTTCGATTTGAACGCCATTGCTCATCGTGTTGGTTGCTATTCTGGTGTCTTTTGGTGGAATCGTGAGCAAATTCACAATTCACACTGCAATAATAGCATATCGGCATAGTAGAAGCAAGAGAATAAGTCTGAATATTGCAGAAAATTGTGCTAGAGATTATGCAAGTGCACAATTACACGGAAGAAATGCAGGGATATGTGTGAATTAATGCAGTTGTGGATAATCTACATACGGCCCATAGTCACATGGCAGAAGTGTGCGTGGTGGTTTACAGAGCATTCTCAGTTCTATATACTTAATATTACTTGATAGTTGGGATATTTGGATTTCTGAATTCATAAGGGATTCGCTTAATATGAGAAGGTTTGCTGGCATTTTTCTGTTGCTGTTTTGTGCGTTGATTACCGGCTGCGATTACTTCGCACTGCCGGTCTGGAGCGCGACACCTGGCGAACGCGGGGATCCGGTCAACACGCCGCAGGTGATGGGTGCGCACACTGTGGCTGCTGAGGAATATCTGACTCTGCGGAAAGAACCAAGCACATCTGCCAAGGCGCTAAGGCGGTTGGAACGGGGTGTAATCGTCACCGTGAAGGAATATGAGGGCCGGTTTGCACTGGTGGAAGTGAGTGACACGGGTGAAACTGGCTATGTGCTATCCTGTTATTTGGTTGCAGGCGTGCAGGAAGATTTGCGGGGTGGCGGCGAATCGCCGGTTCACACGGCTGGCACCACTTCTTTGTCCGGCGAAACTTCCCATATCGCTCCTTGTCAATACCGTGTGCAGTGTGAGGAATCCATCACGGTGCGAGCCAAGCCGTCTCCATCCGCCAAGTCGCAGGGACGGCTGCAGAACGGGGCAGTGGTGAACGTTTCCGGCTTTGACGGGCCATTTGCCAAGATTGAGTCCGATGGCGGCCTTCAAGGCTACGTGCTTTGCGGTTACCTGTCGCCTGTGAATAAGGACTCATCTCTTTCCAGCTTGAAAATAGTGAAGCCCATCGAGGAATACTCCTACGATCAAATGATGGAAGATCTTCAGGCGCTTGAAAAGAAATTTCCCAGGCAGCTCCGCCTGAAGAGTGCCGGAAAATCCGGAGAGGGCAGGGAAATCCCGGTGGCAGTCCTGGGCAATGTGGAGGCCAAGCATCATGTGCTGGTGCAGGCTGCAATTCATGGCCGGGAACACGTGACTGCGCTGCTTGTAATGGCGCAGTTGGAGTATTTCCTGCAAAACCCGGAGGCTGCTTTTGCTGGAGGCACGATGGGCGGGTGGCCGGATGGCATCTGCCTGCATATCATTCCGATGTCTAACCCCGACGGAGTGGCGATCAGCCAGAAAGGTGTAATGACAGGCGTACTGAGAACGATTTATGAGTCGGACCTGGCACGGGGTTTGACCGATCTCGATTCGTCCGAATATCTGGTACAATGGAAAGCAAATGGCGTCGGTGTGGACATCAACCGCAACTTTCCTACTGGTTGGCAGGGGCTTAATTCTCCTGACGGACCATCCTCAACGCGTTATAAGGGCCACGCCGCTGCCGACCAGCCGGAAACACAGGCGCTTATGGAGTATACGAAACAATACCGGTTTGTTGCAACGGTGAGCTACCATGCCACTGGCAGCTGCGTTTATTGGCAATACGGAGACAAAAAGGCGGTTAACGAAAAGTCAAAAGGCTTGGCGCAGGCTGTGAGTGCTTGCACACAATATCCGCTGGAGGGCTCCGACGAGCTGGATGCTGGCGGTTATAAAGACTGGGCGATGGATGACCGGGGCATTCCATCTGTTACCATTGAGGTGGGTTCCCGCCCTTGCCCTCTGCCGTTGTTGGAGTTTGCGACGGTGTGGGCCCGCAACCGCGATGTGCTGGCTGCTGTGGCACGCTGGGTGCAGGGCTGAGCTCCTTCTGCTTTTCGCTCGGCGATGGTGGCATTGGCGAAGATCCGCCGGATGCCTGCCGCGCAATGGAGCGGGTTTACGTCCAGTTTCGCCTCATCCCCCTCCACGCAGCGCACTCCGGTCAAATCCACCGCAATTGCGCCGATCCCCAGCGGGCCCAGCACACGGGCCCGTTTGTTGTTGATTATGGCATATTGCCGTTTAGCCCACAGCCCCAGAATGCCTTTCTGCATGACTACGCCATAGGCATGCCCCACTGGCAGCACGCCCACACGACGGCCAAAGCCCGCTGCCACTCGTTGCCCATAGCCGATCCTTCGGGCGGCACCTGCCGGCTTCACCGCCAGCACCGGCGCCTTCAGACATACGGCCTGCATGAGACCATGTGCCCGCCCGTTTGGCACGCGGCCCAGCAATGCCGAGCCCAGGCGAACCATGTCCATGTGCATATGAGGATAATTGAGCATCCCGCCGGAGGCGCTGCAATGCAGCACCTCCGCCTTGACGCCGGTAGACTTGAGCTGCTGCGCTGCTTCCAGAAACGCTTCATATTGGCGGTGTGTCATCTTTGTGTCGGCATAAGGGGATGCAAAATGGGTATAAATGCCCCGCACGTCCATATCGCGTACGGCGGGAGCCACATGCATCAGGTCATCTGGCATAAAACCATACCGCCCCAGGCCAGTGTCCACCTTGATGTGGATCTTGGGCTGTGCACCCAGCTCGCGGGCTGCTTTTCTTACCGTTTCCGCCTGGGGGACGCTGCCCACGGTGAGCATCACATCGCGCATGATGAGCTCCCGCACGGTCTGGATGGAAAGTTGCGGTGTGAGTAGTAGCAGCGGGGCAGTAATGCCACCGTCACGAAGCGCCACAGCCTCCTCGCAGCTGCCGGCGGCAAAGCAGTCCACACCCAGCTCTCCCAGCAGCCCGGCGTATTCCAGCAAGGAAAGGCCGTAACCGTTGTTTTTTACTACTGCCATGATACGGCTCTTGGTTTTTTTGCGGAGTGTATCCAGGTTGTGTTCAATGGCAAAGCAATCTATTGATAAATATGCGGATAATTCCGGTTCGATATTGGTTTTATTCATGGCCGGTCTCCTGGTTCTTCTGTGATGGCCCCAGTTTAACCCGGCTGAATATCAGTGTTTTATTATGGTTGTAACAGAGTTGTATCTTTTATCAGCGGAATTTCAACACAAGCCCAACCATTTGGGAGTCGTCTGTGAGGCGGTAATTGCCTTCCAGATACAGTTTGCTGTTATCTGGGTTGAAGAAGATGCCGCCGGTTGCAGAAAAGCCCGCGAACACCAGCTTTTCGTTTACTATCGCCCCATCTTGCCACTCCCCTACAAACACGTTTGTTATGCCGCCATCGGCCTCTCTGGCCAAGCAGATATACTTACGGTCGTCTGAAAAGGCGAAGTTGCTCACGCCTTCATAACTTGCGGAGTCGCCACCTTCGGCGGTGCTGACCACTTGCAGTGCCTGCCCGTTTTTGTCATAGGTGAGATAAGCCAGGTATTCAGAATCCACCCATTGCATCTTTTTTGTTTTGCCGAACAATACTTCCTCTGGGATTGCACTGGGCAACTTTGCTTTATCCTCAAAATCCATGCCCGGCTGCTGGTCGGTAGGCAGCGTCATTGTCAACAGCAGGTGCTCGTCTGCCAAAAAAAAGATGCGATCGGTGCTGTCGTCGATATATAGGTTGTCAGAGTAATAAAGCCGCATGCCCTTGTTGGGCATGGAAATCGTGGAAGCCCCATCAAAGAGCTCCAGCGACATCTTGGAGAGGTACCCCAGATATTTATCGTGGGAAGACCAAAAGGGCTGTGACCCCATGAAATCGGGCACGTCCAGAAGCTCATGGGTGAAGGAGACATCAGAGACAGAGAGCCGCATGATGCCACTGTTATTGATGGAAGTGTACCACAGCCGCTGCCTGTCGCCATCCAGCCCCAGGGCGGTGACGACCGCATCGCGTACGGTGTGCAGCTCCTCAGCCTCACCGGTCTGCCAGTCCACCGAGAGTACCTGGCCGGTCACGCCTTCCGCGCGCAGGATCGAAATTCTCTTTTTTTCATCCTCGGCGGGCAGCGGCGCACCCGCAGACTCTCCCGTTTCATCCGGAGAGGTGCTGAGCTTGGTGCCCACGGCAGCCAGATGGTCGTTGTCCAGCCAGCCATACACCAGGCTGGAACGCCTGCCGCCGAAGTATCCGGCCTGGTCCAACTTGTCCAGGGGGATTGCCGAGGCCCGCTCCAATTGGAAAGAAAGCGCACCTGAGGGTGCTGGCGTGGCGGTGGGGGAGGAGGCCGGGCGCTCCAATACGATTGTTTTGCCATGGGGTGCCACGCTGCAGCCAGCCAGAACCAGCGCTATTATAGCGATATAACTTATTGTTTTGATAAGAGAAGAAAGCTTCATCGCTTCACCTATAACCCTGTGTAGACCGGCAGCGCCACATCCACGCAGACGCCACCCGGCAAGTTTCGCATTGCAATCCTGCCTGCGTGCTGCTCCACAATCTGTTTGCAGATGGCCAGGCCCAGCCCGCTGCTGCCTTCTTCCGACCGCCCCTGCTGCCCGGCGCGGAAAAAGGGTTCAAACAGCTTTTGAAGATCCTGCTCGGCGATTGGCCCGCCGCTGTTGGCTACCGAGACCAGCGCTCGGCCGCCTTTTGTGCGGGCAATTACACGCACCGGGCCGTCTGGATCCTTATATTTGATCGCGTTATCAATCAGGTTGATCAGCACTTCCTTGAGGCGCTCGGGGCTGCCGAACACACGGATGCCGTCCTCCACTTCGCAGTCAATTTCGGTGGCATATTTCTCGGCTTTAAAATGCATGCCGGTGCAGGCATCGGCAATGAGGGCGGAGAGATCCAGCACCTCCTTGGGGAAGTTGACCGAGGAGGAAAGCTTGGACATTTCCAGCAGCGCCACCACCATGCCATACATACGGGCACTCTCATTTTTGATGTGACCGATGCCCTTGTCAAAGAATTCCTTGTCGGTGAAACCATTTTCTCCCAACACCTCTGCGTAACCGCCGATGGAGGTGAGCGGCGTTTTGAGCTCATGTGTCACCGTGTCATAAAATTCCTTGCGGTAGTCGGCCAGCCGCTGCAATTCTTCGCGGTCGGCGCTGATTACGTTCATCTGCTGGTCGATTTTTTGGATCATGTGAGCGAAATTGCGGGTGAGCATGCCCACCTCATCGCGCCGCTTTGAATTCAACAATTTGTCAATGCTTTTCACGCTGAAGGCGTTGCGCTCAATGTTTTTGGCCACGGTGCCGGAAAGCGCTGCCAGCTTCACTACAGGGCTTGAGATGCCCTGAACGAAGAGGACTGATACCATCAACGCCAGCAGAAACATCGCCGCCGTGATGATCGTGACGGCTTGCATCATGCGGTTGCCGAAGTCATACAACGAGGTATAGTCCTCCACGGTGCGCAGGATGCCGATATCCTGCCCATCCACCGTGAGGGGGTAGGAGCAGTAGGCCGATGTTTTTCCTTCGGCGGTGTCCAGTGTGAAGGCCGGGTTGCCGGCCATCGCCTCTTGAAGGTCGGCATATTGCAGAGCTTCAAACACGCCGGCTCGGCTGGCGGACAGCAGCTCGCCGCCCACCGAGTAGATCGCCGCCGGGTTGCCGGAAGCGTTGGCAAGCGCGTCGGCCATATCTTGTGCGACTGCCTCAACGCCGCCTTCGGATTGCCCGCTGCTCATTGCCAAAAACTGCCGGGCATATAGTTGCCCGGAGCTTCCAGTGGACTTCAGCTCGTCAGAAATGATCTTTTCATTGCCGACCTGGATGTAGTAGGAGATGAAAAGATTCATCGCCGCCATCAAGGCGGCGAAGACAATGCATATTCCCACAATCATCTTGAGCCTCAGAGACATCGTTCACCCGTTACGGCACAAACTTGTAGCCGACCTTATACACTGTTTGCAGATTGTTTTCCAACTCAAGCTTTTTGCGCAGCCTCATCACATGGATATCGACGGTGCGAGTGTTGCCGTAAAAGTCGATGTCCCACACTGCGTTCAGGATCTGCTCGCGGGAAAGCACCAGGTTTTTGTTCTCAATCAGGTATAGCATAAGGTTGTATTCCAGCAGTGTGAGTTCTACGGTCTGGCCATTCAGATAGACGTTCATGGAACCGGTATCCACTTCCACGGCTCCAAACGCGATGTGCCTGCCACCGGCCCCCGTGCCTGTGGCCTGCGGCCTGTCGGTGCGGCGGAAGGTAGCCTTGATGCGGGCCACAACCTCACGCACATCAAAAGGCTTGGTGATATAGTCATCTGCGCCAGCCTCCAGGCCCAGCACCTTGTCTTCTACCATGTTTTTTGCGGTGACCATGATGATCGGGATCTTCTGCGTCTGCGTGATCTGCTTGCAGATATCCAGCCCGCTCACGTCCGGCAGGCTCCAGTCCAGCAGAACCAGGTCGGGTTTTGCCTGCGCAGCCTTTAACCCGGCGGAGCCAGTGAGCGCCACGGTGGCAGCGTATCCTTCCTTCTGCAGGCGGTAGGCCAGCAGCTCTGCGATGGGCTTGTCATCTTCCACAATCAAAATGTGTTTTTGATCCATAATCGTCCTTTCCTTGGTCAGAGCACAATGTCATACTCCATCTGCTTGGCGGTTTCGAGTGCTTCGGTGCGCCCCACCAGCTTTTTGACGATGTAAAAGCTCATATTGATCCCGGCAGAAATGCCGCCGGAGGTGATTATTTTCCCTTGATCCACAAATTTGACGCCGGGGCGCAGCTCAATTTCTGGGTGCATCTGCATAAAAGCATCGTTGTGGGCCCAATGGGTTGTGGCGGCGCGGCCTTCCAGCAACCCGGCCTTGGCCAGCAAAAACGAGCCTGTGCAAACACTGGCGATGAGGTTGACCTTGCCAGCCTGTGCCCGGAGCCACTGCATCAGAGCCAGGTTTTTGTATTGCCCGACTCTGGCCCCATAGCCACCGGGCACAATCAGCACCTCGAAATCCGTCGCAGTTTCAAAGCTTGCAGTGGGAAGCACCACAAGGCCGTTGGAGGCAGTAACAGGCTTGCCGGTTTCAGAGATTGTCGTTACAGCAAAGGCGCTGCCACCCTGCGTGTGTTTTGCCAGTGAGAATACCTCGAAAGGCCCGGCGAAATCCAGCACTTCGACATCGTCAAAGAGAAGAATACCGAGGGGGATGGGATCGTGCATGATGATTCTCTTTCTTGCCGAACCAGCATCCCATGATTCAGCACATATAGTATGTTACAATAATACAACAACCTGTCAAGGAGTTCCAAGATGAGCATCGCGAAAAGAGCACTGGCACACATCCGCGAGTTTGTGCTGCCATCGGTTACAGAGGAGCAGAGCCTCGCCAAGTGCCGATTGGCCGCATGGACCAGATTATGCCTTGTCTTGCCGCTCCTTTATGGGTTTACGCTGTATTCTCTGCTGAGTGCATGGCGAGAGCAACCTGAATCTATAATTTACCGATCAGCAACACTGGTTTGGGTAGCATTTGCTGCACTGTATGTGGTTTTGACCGTGGTCACGTTGATATGCCGCAACGTACGGTTGGCAGCCATCCTTTCTTTAGCCTGCATTGCCTTGGAACTTGCCAATAACGAAGTGATCGTGTTCCTCACTGGTGCGGCCGCCTCCCATGCCCTCAGCTTCATCATCATTGCGGTTTCGGTCTACCGGGTATTCTTTGATTATTGGCACGGGCTGTTTGCCGCTTTGTTTGGCGTGCTGCTGCATGCTGCGACGATACTGCTGCTTCTCAGTGGCTTGCTCCCGCCGTCGCCTGTGCAGTATTCCCCAGACAATGCAATCAGCCTAGCCTGGATGGCCCAGAATTCACTCGCCGCCCTCGCATGCGGCGTGCTGATCGCGTTTTCTACAATCAACCTTGGCATGAACAGGTTGCACATGGCGCAACGGCAGGTTGTGGAACGATGGAGTAAGGACATGGACAGCATTGAGCAATTCCGCAGCCAGGTGTTGAATTGTTCTGATGAAAGCGGCGTCTACAAAGAGACAATGAAAGCCATTCTATATGCCACCCCAGTTCGTATGGCGGCCATCCTGGAAAAACTGGATGGTGAATGCAGGGTGAACATCACCCATGGGATTGGCAGCGACTTACTGGAGGGGATTCGGGGTTGCCTTAACGTCCACGCCCCGGATGATGGGCAGGTTTTGCATGTAGACGGCTTCGGTTCTGGTGTCAGCCCGGTTTGCTTCTCGCTGGGATCGGAGGAAGGCCGCTCCGTTTTCCTGGTCGCCTGTTGTGAGGGTCTGGATGAGCATCGACGCATCTTGCTTGGAAGCATCGCAGGCGGGGCAGGGGCGGCCCTTTCAGCGTTGCAGCGGCTGGCTGACGAGCGAGCAAAAGCATATACCGACAGCCTGACCGGTCTCAATAACAAGCGATTTTTCCTGGAGCGATGGCCGCAGTGGCTTCGGCAGGCCGGAGAGTCCGGCAGCTGCCTGTGCGTGGCGATGATTGACATTGACCATTTCAAGCAATACAACGATGCATATGGGCACCTGGCAGGCGATGATCTTTTGAAGTCTGCCGCATCCACGATTTCTGGCGCCATGCGAGAAGGCGATGTCGCTGCCCGTTTTGGCGGCGAGGAGTTTGTGATTGTGTTGTTTAAAGCGAATTTGGAAAAAGGCCTGCAGGTCGCTGAACGGATAAGGGCTGCGGTGCAGGCGATGGCTGGCGGGCTGCGTGAAGTCACGGTTTCGGTGGGCTTGGCTTGTTATCCCGATGACTCGGTTGAGCCGGACGAACTGCTGGCTTGCGCAGACAAACGGCTTTATGAAGCGAAACGGTCGGGGAGAAACAGAGTGTGCCATTGATTATAGATTATTTGACCGGCAGAGCCCTTCCCACTTCCGGCCACTCCGGCAGCATTTCGCCATCCCTGGCCACAATTGTGCCATTGACAAACGTATATCGGATTCCTGTGGGCGGCAGCTCTTGTTCAATGCGGTCCTGCAGCCTGTCCATGTCAATCACGTTCAGGTCGGCATAACAACCCTCGCGGATCAAGCCTCTGTCTTTCAGCCCGAACCTGCGGGCAGTGAGCCCGGTCATCTTGGCGACAGCCTGCTCCAACGGCATGCCCATGGCGCGGGCGATGGAGAGGAAGCGGGGGAACGCTCCGTAAATGGAGCCGTTCTGCTTGCCCTCAGCCTCCACCCAGGCGTCGGTCATAAACAGTGATTGGTCACTGCGCATCAATGTGCGCACAATCTCTTCGTTTTGATAACTGCCCATCAGCACCTTAGCCTTGAAATTGCTTTTCTCACAGACGTCCAGATAAGCATCCAGCTCCGGTATACCTCGCTCGCGAGCGATTTGGGCGATGGTCTTGCCGGTTAGGTCTTCCTGGCCAGGCCCGGCCCATGCGATGCGGATGTCTGAGAAGTTGAACCCGAGCAAGAACGTGGTGACGCGCACCATGGCGGCTAACCTCAGTTTGTTGAGCCACTTCCGCCGTTGTTGCAGTGGCATTGCCTGATACCAGTCGGGCAGCACCACCGTGATGATCGATGCGCCATAGTCCAGGGGGTAGAGGTCGAACCCCACGTCATATCCCTCTTCTTTGAGCTTGCGGAGGATGGCGGTGGCTGCTCTCACATCCTTCCAGGACCGGCGGCCCACGAAGATCAGGTGGCTCACTTGCAGGCGGACGCCCGTTGCACGCACGATGTCTGCCAGTTCATCCAGCGCCAGCAGCAAATGGCTGCGGGCCATGCGCTTGTAGGACAACGAAATGGCCGAGCACGCCCTGCTGTGCACGGTGAGCACCTTGCCATATTTAGCGCAGAGGCGGGCCACTTCAATCAATTCTTCCTTCGGGGCATACAGGCCCGGCTCATACATTAAGCCCAGCGAGACGCCGCAAGCTCCCTGCTGCAGGGCCAGCTCGATCTGCTCCAACATTGCGGCCTTGCCCTCGGGGTTCAGGGGATTGTCCTTATTGCCGTTTATGGCAATGCGGGCCGTGCCGTGGCCCACCAGCAGGGCGATGTTGGCGGGGCAATGGCCGTCCACCGCGCGGAACCACTGCTCAAACTGATGGGTTTGCGCGCTGGCTTCATCGAGGGTGAACAAGCCGCCGCCGATCTGGTCTTTGAATGGGGTTGACGCGCTGTAACCGGGCACGGAGAACCCGCAGTTGCCCGCCACGAATGTGGTGACACCCTGCAGCAGAAAGGGGTCGAAAAAGCGGTGCCGGTCGGGGGAGAGGGCAAACCAGTCGTTGTGGGAATGGCAGTCGATGATGCCCGGTATTACGGTTGCGCCCTCGCAGTCGATTACCTGGCCGGTAAAGCCATCCGGCGGTTCGGCCATGATCCGCTCAATTTTTTCCCCGCGGATCAGGATGCCGCTGGGATTGGGCGGCGCGCCACTGCCGTCAATGATCCGGCAATTCTTCAGAAAAGTATCCAATCCCGTAGTCTCCTTCTCTCGCGCATTTGCCAGTGAAAAGACAGCTGTATCAGAGGCAGCGTTGTGTTTGTGTAAAATGGTTTGCGATATCAGCAGCTTTTCGTTTGTAATCTTCTGTGCCGTCAACACGAATGACGGGGCAAGCAAGCGTTTCTGCCCACCTCTCAATTCCATCCAATGGGCGCGTTGCTGCGAAGTCAATGAATCTCAAGTGTTGTTCATACATATCGCCACCCTCACGAATACGATCTCCATGTCTTTCGTACTCGCGCTGCGCGATGCGTTTCATACGGATTTCTTTCGGTGTTGTATTGAACACGGCAAGGTCATACATCAGCTGAATTTCTTCGCCAAAGTCTCCGGTGACGGCAGAGATTACAAATGAACGATACTTTCGTATATCAACAAGCATTAAGCCTATGCAATCCTCACGCGAGCGTGTAGCGGTGTAAGGAATTTCGGATTTCCCGAAATGATAATCCTCGATGTCCATATGCTTAAAGGCTAAATTGTGGGCAAGTTCACGTGCAAGCGTGGTTTTCCCGCTCCCGTTTGCACCGAACACAATAATGCCGCGTGGCTTGCTCATTTCGCAACCGGATTACACGTTGAACCGGAAGAGCACCACGTCACCATCCTGCATCACATATTCCTTGCCCTCGCTGCGAACAAGGCCCTTCTCCTTGGCGGCGTTGAAGCTGCCGCAGGCCATCAGGGAGTCAAAGGAGACGATCTCCGCTCGGATGAAGCCCCGCTCAAAGTCGGAGTGGATCACGCCTGCGGCCTGCGGGGCCTTCATGCCCCGGGTGATTGTCCAGGCCCGCACTTCTTTCTCGCCGGCGGTGAGGTAGCTCATCAGCCCCAGCAGCTCGTAGCTTTTCTTGATCAGGCGGTTCAGACCCGACTCGGCAAGACCAAGTTCGTTCAGGAAGAGCAACCCTTCCTCATCACCCATGCCTGCAATCTCCTCCTCGATGCGTGCAGAGACCACAATCACCTCGGCTTGCTCCTTGCGGGCGATCTCCTTCATCGCAACCACGCGGGGCAGGCTGTCTTCCGGCTTGGAAAGATCGTCTTCGGCCACGTTGGCCGCGTAGATGACTGGCTTCATGGTGAGCAGAAACATCTCTTTCGCCAGCTCCAGCGCGTCACCCTCCAGGCCCTGGCCCCGGGCCGGGATGCCCTTTTCCAGGTTGGCATACATGGCGTTGAGAGACTCCACCTCGGCGGCAATCTTCCTGTCGCCGGACTTGGCGGCCTTGCCGGTGCGGGCGATGCGCTTTTCCAGCGTCTGCATGTCAGCGAAGATCAACTCCAGCCCGATCGTTTCGGCATCGCGCACCGGGTCCACCGAGCCATCCACATGGGTCACGTTGCCATCCTCAAAGCAGCGCACCACCTCCACGATGGCGTCCACCTCGCGGATGTGCGACAGGAACTGGTTGCCCAGGCCCTCGCCTCGGCTTGCACCGCGCACCAGGCCTGCAATGTCCACAAACTCCACCACGGCGGGAGTGATTTTCTTGGGGTTGTATATCTTAGCCAGTGCGTCCAGCCTTGCATCCGGCACGTCCACGACACCCACGTTGGGCTCGATTGTGCAGAACGGATAGTTGGCGGCAGCCGCACCGGCCTTGGTGATGGCGTTGAACAGCGTGCTCTTGCCCACGTTGGGCAGGCCGACGATGCCTAATTTCATGGATGGTCTCCTCATGATATGTTGCGTTTGATGACCAATGATCGAAAGTATTATACCTTAACAGTCGGGCATGGACAACTGCAGGGTAGGGCAACTGTACAATTCAATGCTCTCGTTTGCTAAAAACACTTTTACCTTACAGATTGTTTTTATTCTGGACAATTCATTTGATCTGTGCTATAGTAACGAAAACAAAAGACCGAGCCTTTAAATCCGGTACTGTGATGCCGGCAAGGAACGGATGAATCCGAACATGGTTTGAAACCCATGCCTTGCCGCACACCGGCAAGGCATTTTTGTTATCAGGAGGTGCTCTGATGAGGGAAAAGACCAAGCTCATGGATGCCACGGCGATTGACCGGGCGCTGACCCGCATCGCCCACGAGATCATCGAGCGCAACCGCGGTGTGGAGAAAGTGGTGCTGCTGGGCATCCAGCGCCGGGGCGTGCCGCTGGCCAAGAGGCTTGCCGCAAAGCTTGAGCAATTCGAGGGCGAAGCTGTGCCGGTAGGCGTGCTGGACATCACCTTTTACCGCGACGATCTCTCATTGCTCGATGAGCACCCGGTGATCAAGGGCACTGATGTGCCCTTCCTGGTGGCGGGCATGCATGTGGTGCTGGTGGATGACGTGCTCTACACCGGCCGCACCGCCCGCGCCGGCATGGACGCCGTAATGGATCTGGGCCGTGCCAGTACGATCCAGTTTGCGGTGCTGGTGGACCGTGGCCACCGGGAGCTGCCCATCCGCGCTGACTATGTGGGCAAAAATGTGCCCACCAGCCGCAGCGAGGTCATCGGCGTTCATGTTGCAGAGATCGATGAAGTAGAAGAAGTTGTATTGTATGATCGGGATGATCAATAGACCGGATGACCGGTCTTTTCTTTTGTGGCGAGATGGTTGCCCTGCCGCCATCCGCCTCTGACTACTGACTACTACAAAGGATGTGACCACATGCCGCTTTCCAGCAAAGACCTTTTGGGCCTCAGAGGCATGCCGAAGGAAGAGATCAATGAGATCCTGAATACGGCAGTGCAGATGAAGAAATTCCTGGTGGACAACCAGAAGCGCACGCCGCACCTGCAGGGCAAATCCATCGTGACACTGTTTTATGAAAACAGCACAAGGACGCGGATGTCCTTCGAGCTGGCGACCAAATATATGGGTGCGGCCTCTGCCAACATCGCCGCGTCGGCCAGCTCCGTATCCAAGGGCGAAACGCTGATCGACACGGGCTGTTCGCTCGATATGATGGGCACCGACCTCATCATCATGCGCCACCCGATGAGCGGCGCGCCGCACCTGCTGGCAAGGCATGTGAAGGCCGGCGTGATCAATGCCGGCGACGGTATGAACGAGCACCCCACCCAAGGCCTGCTTGACATGTTTACGATGCGGGAAAAACTGGGGCGGCTCGATGGGCTCAAAGTGGCCATTGTGGGAGACATTTCCCACAGCCGCGTGGCTCGCAGCAATCTGTGGGGCTTGAAAACCATGGGCAGCGAAGTGGTGCTGGCCGCGCCCGAGACGCTGCTGCCGGAAGGCATGGAACAGCTGGGCGTGCGGGTCACGACCGACACCGATGAGGCTGTGCGAAACGCCGATGTGGTGATGGCCTTGCGCATCCAGCTGGAACGGCAGCAGGGAGGCCTGTTCCCCAGCGTGCGGGAGTATCACAAGTATTGGGGCATCAATGATGCCCGCATGAAGCTTGCCAAGCCCAACGCGCTGGTGATGCACCCTGGCCCGGTGAACCGGGGCGTGGAGATCACCACGGCGCTGGCCGATGGCGACCAGTCGGTGATCCGCGAGCAGGTGATGAACGGCGTGGCCATCCGCATGGCTATCATGTTTCTGATGACGAGGAGGGCCGAGGCATGAGGCTTCTGATCAAGAACGGCACTTTAGTGAACCCCGGTGGGCTCGGCGGCAGGTTGGATATACTCATCGAAAACGGCGTGATTGCCGCCATCGGCGAAAGCCTACCGTCGGACGGCGCGGAAATCATGGATGCAACCGGAAAGACGGTAATGCCGGGCTTTGTAGATATGCACTGCCACTTAAGGGAACCAGGGCAGGAGTTCAAGGAAACCATCGCGACCGGCACCAGATCGGCAGCCGCTGGCGGCTTCACCACGGTGGCCTGCATGCCTAACACCAAGCCGGTGGTGGACAATGAGGCGGTGGTAAAGCTCATCCTGGAGAAAGCTGCTGCTGAAGGTGCGGTGCGGGTGCTGCCCATTGCGGCGGTGACCAAGGGCCAGGAGGGCAAGGAACTGACCGAGATGGGCTTCCTCCGAGAAGCCGGGGCAGTGGCCTTCAGCGACGACGGCAAACCGGTGGACAACCCTCGCATGATGGAGCTGGCACTGCGCTATGCCAAGAACTTTGGTGCACTGATCATCTCCCACTGTGAGGACAAACACCTGGCTGAGGGCGGTGTGATGCACGAAGGGGCCATAGCCACCAAGCTGGGGCTGCCGGGCATTCCATCCACTGCCGAGGAGCTGATGGTGGCCCGTGAAATCCTGCTGGCCGAGCGTCTTGGCGCAAAGGTGCACATCGCCCACATCAGCACAGCGGGGTCTGTGGAGCTGGTGCGCCAGGCCAAAGGCCGGGGCGTGATGGTGACCGCAGAGACCTGCCCGCACTACTTTTCTGCCACCGACGAACTGGTAGAGGGCTACAGCACCGCCACCAAGATGAACCCGCCGCTGCGCCCGGAAGCCGACCGGCTGGCAATCATCGCCGGTTTGGCCGACGGCACCATCGACGCCATCGCCACCGACCACGCACCACACCACGCCGATGACAAGGATGTGGAATACAAGCTGGCGGCTTTCGGCATCGTGGGATTTGAAACGGCATTTGGGCTTGCGATGACTAATCTGGTGGAGCCCGGCCTGCTTTCCCTGGAGGCGCTGGTGGAAAAGATGGCGTTGAACCCGGCCTGCATCCTGGGCCTTGCGACGCCAGTACTGGCCGAAGGCACGCGGGCTGATTTGGTGATCGCGGACCTCGTGCAGCAATGGGTTGTCGATCCCTCCCAGTTCTACACGAAGGGCCGCAACACGCCCTTTGCCGGCTGGACGCTGCGGGGCCGGGTGACCGACACGATCTGTGCTGGGGTGCCTGTATACAAAGAGGGCAAAGTTGTAGTATAATATACAAGTCGATACATAATTATGCACTGAAGGGGCATTTGCATGATTTTTGACATCCTGGCTGACGAAATCCGCCGCAAGAAAAACCCCACCTGCGCGGGGCTGGACACCCACTTGGGCTGCCTGCCTCCTGGCTTCCGCAACCGGTTTGACACCGCCACGCTGGAGGGGGCCGCCGAAGCGATTCTGGCTTATAACAAGGAGCTGATCGATGCGCTGGAGCACATCGTGCCTGCGGTGAAGGTGCAGGCGGCCTATTACGAGATGTATGGCGTGGCCGGCATGCGGGCCTTCCGCCAGACACTAAGCTACGCCAAGCGGGCGGGCCTCATCGTGATAGCCGATGCCAAGCGCAATGACATCGCTTCCACCGCCGAGGCTTACGCCAAGGCGTTTCTGGGCACAGTGGAACTGGGGCAGGGCAGCCAGCCGGTGTTCGATGCTGATATCCTCACCGTGAACCCCTATTTGGGTACTGACGGCATCGCGCCGTTTCTCACCGAAAACCCCCGCCGGGGCATCTTTGCCCTGGTAAAAACATCCAACCCCTCCTCCTCGGAGCTGCAGGACCTGGACCTGGCCGATGGCCGCAAGGTTTATGAGGCCGTGGGTGACCTGGTGATGAAGTGGGGGCAGGGCACGGCGGCCTTCAGCGGCTACCCCCGGGTGGGCGCTGTGGTTGGTGCGACGCACCCGGCACAAGGCGCAGCTTTGCGGCAGCGCATGCCCGACACGTTCTTCCTGCTGCCCGGCTATGGCGCGCAAGGTGCGAAAGGGAAGGACATTGCCGGCATGTTTGACAGCCGGGGTGGTGGCGCCATCGTGAACAACTCCCGATCGATCCTGATGGCCTGGGAAAAGGAAGGCACCGATTTCAAGACGGCGGCCTGCTCGGTGGCTGTGCGGATGCGGGAGGATATCGCGGCGGCGCTGTAACTCCCCCCTGGCCCTGCGGGGCCATCCCACCCTTCCCCCCACAAGTATGTGGGGGGACAGCTACCGAAGGTAGCAGGGGGGCGATGAAGGGGGTAGGCAATCGCTTCGAATATAATGTTGGCAGAATTCCTCCCTACCTCCCTCGCTGAGGGAGGTGCCCTCACATCGCGGCGCAGCGCCGCGATAGAGCAGAGGGCGGAAGGAGTTCCCAAGAAATCCCCCCTGCCGCTATGGCGGCATCCCCCCTTCATAAGGGAGGGTAGGGAGTTGTAGGGGCGATTCACGAATCGCCCGTAGTGATGGAAGATATGTAGGGGCGGTTCACGAACCGCCTGCGGAATAGACAGGAGGACTCCACATGGCTTACTTGGTGCTGGAAGACGGCACGGTATACGAGGGTAGGGCCTTCGGCAGGCTGGGCAACACCGTGGGCGAGGTTGTGTTCAACACGGGCATGACCGGCTATCAGGAGGTGCTCACCGACCCCAGCTATTGCGGGCAGATCGTGATGATGACCTACCCTTTAATCGGCAACTACGGCGTGAACTGGGAGGACCCGGAGAGCATGCGCCCGCAGGTGAAGGGCTTCGTGGTGCGGGAGCTTTGCCAGGTGCCCAGCAACTGGTACAGTGAGAGCACACTCAATGAATATCTGGACCGCGCCGGCATCATGGGCATCGAGGGCATCGACACCCGTAGCCTCACGAGAAAGATCCGCAACCACGGCACGATGCGCGGCTACATCTGCTCCGGCAATCCTACTGAGGCACTCAATGCTGCGATGATGGATTACCGCATCACCGACCCGGTGATGCAGGTGACCTGCGACGAAACCTTTGAGCTGCCGGGCCCGGGCCCACGTGTGGCCGTGATGGACTTCGGCCTCAAGGCCAGCATCCTAAAGTCATTGCGAAAGCGTGGCTGCCACCTCTTCGTGCACCGGGCCAGCGACAGCGCCGAGGCGATCCTCGCCAATGAGCCAGACGGTATCATGCTCACCAACGGCCCCGGCGACCCCAAGGACAACGGGGCTGTGATTGAGGATATCAAGAAGCTGGTGGGCAAGGTGCCGATCTTTGGCATCTGCCTGGGGCACCAACTGATGGCGCTGGCCTGCGGGGCCGATACCGAACGCCTTCGTTATGGCCACCGAGGCACCAACCACCCGGTGAAGGACCTCATGCAGGACCGCGTCTACATCACTAGTCAGAACCATGGCTACACGATCATTGAGGAGTCATTGCCCAGAAACATGGTGGTGAGCCACCGCAACTGGAACGATATGACGATCGAGGGCGTGAAATATCTGGATCACCCCACGTTCACGGTGCAGTTCCACCCGGAAGCGGCCCCAGGCCCCAGGGATACGGCCTATCTGTTCGATCAGTTCATGGGGATGATGGGGTAGGGGCCGGGCTCCGTCCCGGACCGTGATAAATCGATAAAATGATATAAGGAGCAACACCATGCCCCGCAACCCTAATATCAAAAAAGTTCTCGTGATCGGCTCTGGTCCCATCATCATCGGCCAGGCTGCCGAGTTCGACTACGCCGGCACCCAGGCCTGCCAGGCACTCAAGGAAGAGGGCATCGAGGTCGTGCTGGTAAACTCCAACCCAGCCACGATCATGACCGACAGCAACATCGCCGACCGCGTCTATTTGGAGCCGCTCACGCCGGAGGTGATCAAAAACATCATCCGGCGGGAAAAGCCTGACAGCCTGCTGCCCACGCTGGGTGGCCAGACAGGCCTCAATCTGGCCGTGGAGCTGGCAGAAAGCGGGTTCCTGGACGAGGTTGGCGTGAGGCTCTTGGGCACGCCGGTGGACTCGATCCACAAGGCGGAGGACCGTGACGAGTTCAAGAAGACGATGCTCGAAATCGGCGAGCCCTGCATCGACAGTGTGATCGTGACTGATGTGGACGCGGCGCTGGAGTTCGGCGATAAGGTGGGTTACCCCTTGATTGTGCGCCCGGCTTACACACTGGGCGGCAGCGGCGGCGGTATTGCCAACGACGGGCTGGAGCTGGCGCAGATCACCTCCGACGGCCTGCGGTACTCTCGCGTGAAGCAATGCCTGATCGAGAAGAGCGTGGCCGGCTGGAAGGAAATCGAGTATGAGGTGATGCGCGACAGCAAGGGCAACTGCATCATCGTATGTAACATGGAAAACATCGACCCTGTGGGCATCCACACCGGCGACAGCATCGTGGTGGCTCCAAGCCAGACGCTGCGCGACGCCGAATACCAGATGCTACGCTCGGCTTCGATCAGTATTATTAACGCTTTAAAAATCGAGGGCGGCTGCAACGTCCAATATGCGCTGGATCCTGAGAGCATGAAATATGGTGTGATCGAGGTGAACCCCCGTGTGAGCCGCAGCTCGGCGCTGGCCAGCAAGGCTACCGGTTACCCGATCGCCAAGGTCGCCACGAAGATCGCTATCGGTTATGGCCTGGATGAGATCAAGAACGCCGTGACCGGCAAGACCTATGCCTGCTTCGAGCCCACGCTCGATTATGTGGTCTGCAAGTTCCCCCGCTGGCCGTTTGACAAGTTCACCAAGGCTGAGAAGACGCTGGGCACCCGTATGAAGGCCACTGGCGAGGTGATGAGCATCGGCGCCAACTTCGAGCAGGCGTTTTTGAAAGCTATACGGTCTCTTGAGCTTGGCCTTAACAGTTGCGAGTTCAAGGGTGCGTCCAGCCGCAGCGATGAGGACATCGAAAAGCTGCTGCACTGGCAGAGCGACGAGCGCATCTATGTGGTCACCGAGGCATTGCGCCGGGGCGTGACCGAGCAACACATCTTTGACATCACCAAGATCGATAAGTGGTATCTGCACAAATTTAAAAACATCGTAACCGAAGAGGAACGGGTGAAGCGCGAGGGCATCACTTGCCTGGATGGCGCTTACCTCAAAAAGCTCAAGAAGCTGGGCTTCAGCGACCAGGCGCTGGCGAAATGGACCGGCAAAACGGAGCTGGAGATCCGTGCGCTGCGCAAGAGCTTTGGCATACTGCCTACCTACAAGATGGTGGACACCTGTGGCGCGGAGTTTGACGCGGTGAGCCCCTATTACTACTCCACCTACGACGACGAAAATGAAGCCAGAAATTCGGGGCGCAAAACCGTGGTAGTGCTGGGCTCCGGCCCCATCCGCATCGGCCAGGGCGTGGAGTTTGACTACTGCTCGGTGCACTGCATCTGGGCGCTCCGCGAAGCCGGTTATGACACCGTGATCATCAACAACAATCCGGAGACCGTGTCCACCGATTTCGACACCAGCGACCGGCTCTACTTCGAGCCGCTCACACCGGAAGACATGTGGAACGTGCTGGAACTGGAGCAGCCGGAGGGTGTTGTGGTGCAGTTCGGCGGCCAGACGGCGATCAAGCTTGCCAAATATGTGGAGCAGATGGGTTACCGTATCATCGGCACACAACTCAAAGACATCAACGCCGCTGAGGACCGCGAGGAGTTTGATGCGTTGCTGGAGCGCACCGGCATCGCCCGCCCGAAGGGCGAGACGGTGTTCACCAGCGAGCAGGCCCTTGCCGCCGCCAACCGGCTCGGTTACCCGGTGCTCGTGCGCCCCAGCTATGTGCTGGGTGGCCAGGGCATGGAAATCGCCTGGTCTGATTCCGACATCGCCGAGTATATGTCCATCATCAACATCAATGAGCAGGAGCACCCGATCCTGGTGGATAAATACCTGCTGGGCAAGGAAATCGAGGTGGATGCCATCTGCGACGGGGAGAGCATGCTGATCCCCGGCATCATGGAGCACATCGAGCGGGCCGGCATCCACTCCGGCGACTCGATCTCAGTCTATCCGGCCTACTCGATCTCCGAACGCATCAAGCAAAAGATCATCGACACGACGGAGATGCTCTGCCGTGAGCTCCATGTGGTGGGCATGATCAACATCCAGTTCATCATCTACAATGACGACCTCTACATCATCGAGGTGAACCCCCGGTCCAGCCGCACGGTGCCCTACATCAGCAAGGTGACCGGTGTGCCGCTGATCGACCTGGCCACCCGCGCCAGCCTAGGTGAGAAGCTCAAGGACATGGGTTACGGCTCAGGGCTTTATCCGTCGCGGGGCATTTATGCGGTCAAGGTGCCGGTGTTCTCCTTTGAGAAGCTGCCTAAGCTGGAAATCAGCTTGGGGCCGGAGATGAAGTCCACCGGCGAGGTGCTGGGCATCTCCAAGAGCCTGCCGGAAGCGCTGTTGAAAGGCCTCATCGCCGCAGGGCTCAACGTGCCCCGGCGCGGCAGCGTGATCTTGTCGGTCGCCAAGGCTGACAAGCCCGCCGCCACCCGCCTGGGTGAGGATCTGGCAAGCCTGGGCTACAACCTCTTTGCCACACCGGGTACAGCCCATGAGCTGAACGCCAACTATGTGCCGGCCAGCGTGCTGGGCCATTTCTCTGACCCCTCGCCCAACGTGGCTGACCTGTTGCGGCAGGGCAAGGCACAGCTCATCATCGACACGCCCACCCGTGGCCGCGACGCCGAGCGCAACGGCTTCAAGCTTCGACGAATGGCTGTGGAATACAAGGTGCCCTGCCTGACCAGTGTGGACACCGCCGAGGCGCTGGTGCGGGGCCTGAAGCTCAATGAAAGCGACAGCGACATCGTGCCGCTGGGGCTGCATGATTTGTAAATCCCCCCTGCCGCTATGGCGGCATCCCCCCTTGAATTTTTGCCTTTGGCAAAAACAAAGGGGGTAGGGAGTCACTTCGAATATATTGTCGCTCATTCCTTCCTACCTCCCTCCTGAGGGAGGTGTCTGCCGCAGCAGACGGAAGGAGTTCGTCAACTCCCCCCTGGCTGCTGCAGCGGCCATCCCCCCTCAATGAAGGGGGTAAGGAGGGTGCTTGTGATTGGATCGTAAGGAATTTATCCTTACCCTCCCTTATGAAGGGGGGGGGGCGCCCACAGGCGACGGGGGGATTTCTACACGATGCCACGATGTAAACCGAAGAACCAAAGGAGCATCCATGTATAACGCCACCATCCTCTCAAACACCCCCATCGCCACCAGCATCTTCGAGATGGTTCTCCGATATGACCCTGGCGTGGCTAATTTCCAGCCGGGCCAGTTTGCCCATGTGAAGCTGCCATCTGGTGGAATGCTGCTGCGCCGACCCATCAGCATCAACCACATCGATGCGGAAGCCAGCACGTTTACGCTGCTCTATCAGGTAAAGGGCGAGGGCACAAAGCTGTTATCCCAACTTCGGGAGGGTGAGAGAATTGATGTACTTGCGCCGCTGGGCCGCGGCTTCTGGAGGCCGGAGGGCTTGAAGAGGGCGGCGCTGGTCGGCGGCGGGATCGGTGTGGCACCCTTGCGGATGCTCAAAGAATCCTGGCCGGACGTACAGTTTGACGGCTATTTGGGATTTCGGGCGCTGGAATATGCGTATCAACTGGGCGACTTTGCCACGCTATGTGAAAACCTGCACCTCTGCTCCGACGACGGCACGCTGGGGGAACAAACCTTCGTAACCTGTCTGTTGGATGATAAGTTGGCCGACGGCAGCTACGATGGCATCTTCGCCTGTGGCCCCACGCCGATGCTGAAGGCGCTACAAAAAGTGCTGGACGGCAAGGGGATCTCATGCCAGGTTTCATTGGAGGAACGGATGGGCTGCGGTGTGGGTGCCTGCCTGGTGTGCAACTGCAAGGTGCAGGCGGCGGGTGAGGAAAGCTGGCATCACAAGCGGGTCTGCAAGGACGGCCCTGTGTTTGACATAGCGGAGGTGCGGTTCGATGGGTAAGCCAGATCTGAAAGTGAACCTCTGCGGCGTGGAGTTTGCTACGCCCGTGATCGCCGCCTCCGGATGCTTTGGGTTCGGGCGGGAATACGCCCAATATTACCACTTGTCAAAGCTGGGCGGCATCTCGGTGAAGGGACTCACACCGGAGCCCCGCGAGGGCAATAGCCCTTCCCGCATTGCTGAGACGGCCAGCGGCATGCTCAACGCTGTGGGCCTGCAAAACCCCGGCATTGATGCGTTCCTGGAGCATGAGCTGCCCTGGCTCAAGCAGCAGGGCACGCGCATCATCGCCAACATCGCCGGCAAGACCGTCGAGGAATACATGCTGATGGCGCGGAAGCTCCGCAACTCTGGTGTGGACATGGTGGAGCTGAACATCTCCTGCCCCAATGTGAAAGAGGGTGGCGTGGCCTTCGGCGCGAGGCCCGACAGCATCTATAAGATCGTAAACGCCGTGCGCCCCCACTGCGCCCAGCCGCTCATGGTGAAACTGTCGCCGAACACACTGGATATCGCCGAAAACGCCCAAGCTGCCGAAGCAGGCGGGGCTGATGCAATTTCACTCATCAATACCTTGACCGGCATGGCAATCGATGTGGACAAATGCCGCCCGGTGCTTGGCAATGTGACCGGAGGCCTTTCCGGCCCAGCCATAAAGCCCATTGCCCTCCGCATGGTGTGGCAGGCGGCAAAGGCTGTCAGCATCCCGGTGATCGGCATGGGCGGCATCATGACCGGCACTGATGCCGTGGAGTTCCTGATGGTGGGCGCTAGCGCCGTGCAGGTGGGCACGGCCAATTTGATTGACCCGATGGCCTATGTGAACATCACTGACGGCATCGAGCAATATATGGGGTATCATGACATTCAGACAGTGAAAGAGCTTATTGGATCCCTCAAGCTGGCATGATGTGAACACAAGTGATAGCTTTGCCTAATCCGGCCGCCGCCTGATGTTGTCCCAAAGATCATAGTTCTGCGTGTTTTGGATCGCCCGAAACATGTGGATGTCCGCTTCCGGGCAGAGCCCTTTCAGATGCTTGACCAGTTCTTTCATCTCCTGCCGCTTGGTGTGGCCGCATGCCGGGCAGGCGTTATGTGCCACTGGCAGGTTGAGGCGCCGTGCGGCGTTTATGATGTGGCTTTCCTCCAGATAGACCATCGGGCGGATCTGCACCATGTCGGTGCGGTCCATCCACGTCACCGGTGAAAACACTCTGAGGCGACTCTCGTAGAGCATGCTCATCAGCAGCGTTTCGATCAAATCGTCCCGATGGTGGCCCAGCGCGATTTTGTTGCATTCGTGAAGTTTTGCCAGCTCATTCAAAGACCCTCTGCGCATCTTGGCACACAGCGAGCAGGGGTTGCTTTCCTTCCTTGTCTCAAAGATCACATGGCCGATATTGGTGTGCTTAATGAAAAGCTCCACACCAATGGCTTCGCAATGCCGCAAAATAGGCTCCGGGTCCAGGTCGCCGAAGCCCAGATCAATCATGCCGCCGCAGAGCTCGAAAGGGTAGTCAGAAAAACGACGGTATTCGGCCAGCGCTGTGAGCAGCAGCAGGCTGTCTTTGCCACCGGACACACCCACCATCACGCGGTCGCCGGCTTTGATCATTTGAAAATCCTGGTCCGCCCGGCGGAGCAGGCTCAATACTTTCTTCATCATTGCCTCCTGTGGATGTTTGAATTATATCGGGTGAGCGGGTGAGGACGCAAGCTGTACCGGCCGGGAATGTTCCCTCATTTTCCCACCTGTAAACAATCGATGAATTGCCCTCAAAAGGTTTACCATGAGCTCTTTGCATTCTATAATAGATAGATACCGATGCGAGGTGAAGCCCTTTTGAAGAAACGAATGAAGAAACTGACCGCTGCTTTCGCGGTGACGATGCTGCTCCTTTCGCTTGTACAGGCGCCTGTGCTGGCCGCTCCGGCCGAGGCAGCCATTCCGGATGAATACCTGAAGCAGGCGCTGGTCGAGGCCGGTGTGGACAAAAACAACGATGGGGTAATCGCCGTGGAGGAGTTGAGCTCCTTTGGTGAGCCGCTCATCCTGACCAACAAAGGCGTTTCAAACCTCACAGGCCTGGAGAACTGCGTAAACGTGACCGAGCTGGATGTGAGCATCAATGATGTGTCTGACATCGCGCCGCTCAAAAAGCTGGTGAAGCTTCAAAGGCTGGACATCAGTTACAATCATGTGCGCGACCTGTCGCCGCTGGCGGGGCTCACGGCGCTGACGGTATTGAAAATCTCACAAAACGCGCCTGACAGTCTTGCACCGCTAAAGGGGCTCGCGGAGCTGACCGCCCTGGAAGCTGCCGGTATTGGCGTGGCAGATATTTCTCCGCTCTCCGGCCTTAAAAAACTCACGTCGCTTCAGGTAAGCGGCAATGGCATATCAGACATTGCCGCGCTTTCCGCAATGACGTTGATGGATGAGCTTTGGCTCAGTGACAATGCCATTGCAGACCTTTCGCCGTTGGCACCCATGGTCGCGCTGACGCAGCTGGATGTGTCAGGAAATCAAATCGCAACCCTGAGCGCAGTCGGTGGAATGACCAAGTTGGAATATTTCACGGCTTATGGCAACCCCTTTTCAGACATTTCCGCTTTGGGCAAAATTGCTGCATTGAAAGAGGTCAATATCTCCAACACCGGTGTGCTGGATCTGAACCCGTTGGCAGGTCTCAAATCCCTTTCTGCTGTCTGGGCTGACGATACTGATATTGCTGACTTGTCACCTCTGGCCGGCCTCACAAATCTTACCGCGATTTCAATTGAAAACACACAGGTAGAAAGTCTTGCGGCGCTCAAGAATCTGAATGCTCTTGAGTCTCTGAACTGCGCCTGGGCAGGCGTGCATGACATATCCCCATTGGCAGGGCTTACGGAAATGGCCATTCTGAACCTTTCCGGCAACACTGTTGAGGACATTTCTCCTTTGACGGGTATGACGAAGCTGGGTGAGCTATACCTCTCCGGCAATGGCTTTGCCGATCTGTCTGCCATGAAAGGCATGGTGGACCTTGCGGTGCTGGATGTGTCCAGCAATGCCATTGAGGACATTTCCTCGCTGGCTGGTTTGAAGACGCTTGTGGATCTGGATTTCTCTGTGAACGGCGTTGCAGATCTCTCACCATTGACGGGGCTCACCAGTCTGGCTGACCTGCGTGCCGGAAACAACCTGATTCAAGATATCTCAGCTCTGAAAGGTTTGACTGGCCTGAGGAGCCTGGTGCTGGACGACAATGAGATTACTGACCTGACGGCGCTCATTGATATGACTACGCTTACCCAGCTTTCTGTGGCCGGCAACCAGATCTCTGACATTGCGCCCGTTGCATCACTTGAGTCGCTGGGCTACCTTGATATCAGCCGCACAGGCACCGCCAACATCGGCTTTTTGTCCTCGCTGCCCGGTCTCACGATTCTGTTGGCAAGCCATTGCGGCATCACCGATGTCCTGCCCCTTGCTGACCTGCAGGATCTAAGCTATATCGATCTTTCCCACAATGAGATCTCCACGCTGGATCCGCTCCACGGCATGCAGCTTACGGCACTGGACGTGAGTTACAATCAACTGGATACGCTGGCTCCGCTGAGCGCTACGGATTTTCAGGTGGAAGGCGTGTTCTATTTAAATGCAGCCGGCAATGGCATTGATTTTGTGGGTGACACGCAGGACAGCGTGATCCTGAAAGACTTTCAATCGGTTTATGGCGATGTGTCTGTGGTGGAAGATGAACAGGTGAATGGCTTCAACCTGGTTCGCATGGTGTGGAGCGGCGCGGAGGATGGGAATGGCTGGCCGGAGGGGAAGCCTGTGAGCTATATCGTCACCGGCCCAAAAGCCGAGGGGGAACCCATTGGCACCGAAGAGCCCGATCTGCCGACCGGCGGCGAAACCGAACCTAATATTCCCGCAAAGGATACATCGCCTGTGGCGGTGATTGTGATCATCCTTCTTGCGGTGCTCGTGATTGGCGGTGCGCTGGTGATGCTCTTTCTCAAGGCTTCGAAAAACAAGCCGGACGCCAAATAGTTCGCATTTGCTCATCTGAGGCAATCTTGACCAAGTAAAAGGCAGCGCCGTTGGCGCTGCCTTTTCATGATCTGTTTCACTCAATCATTCGAACAGTGATTTGATCAGGTCTCTGGAGTCGTTGTCCACAACCTCATAGAAAATTTCCTGGCCGCTTCGATGCCCCTGAATGATTCCGGCTGTCTTGAGTTTTGCCAGATGGGCTGATACGCTCGGCTGGGGGATGCCCAGCGATTCCTGGATCGTCGTCACATTGCGGGCCTGGCTCATCAGATCCTGCACGATGCGCAGCCTGTGGGGGTGGGAAAGCGCCTTCAGCTTGTCAGAGAGAACAACCACGCGGTCCATTTCCTTGGTCATACATTTCACCTCTTGCATTCACCCGGCTATATGCCATGATTGTGTCGTTTGCATAGTTAATATTGCACATTCGCCAGCTTTTCATACCTGAATCTTGCATATTTTTTTGTGTATATGTCAGCCGGGATTTATGCGCGAAGATATATATATCACAGCAGTGCCTAAAAGGCAAACTGTATTTGCCGATTGCTGTCGATTTCGGCGAAATGGTCAATTATTGCAGAATATTTTGTATGATAGCGACCAGTATCGTTCACGTTTTGTTTGGAATTCAAATCCAGTTGGTAGTGGTGTATAATGATGGCAACTATTCCAAGGAGGAACTCATGGCTGATCGTCTTGTGAAATGGGCTGTGTTAGGCCCAGGCACCATCGCGCGGAAATTTGCTGACGGGCTTGCCGGTGCGCCGGGCTCGGTGCTGCATGCGGTAGGGTCCCGGGATATCGTGCGGGCTAAGGCGTTCGCAGAGTCCTATGGCGTGCCTGTGGTATACGGCAGCTATGAGGAGCTTGCCCGTGACCCTGATGTGGACATTGTGTATGTGGCATCGCCACATATAGGCCATTGCGAACACACGTTGCTTTGTCTGGAGCATGGCAAGGCGGTGCTGTGCGAAAAGCCCATGGCGCTGAACGCCGCTCAGGCCCGCAGGATGGCCGATGCCGCCCGTGCCAATCATGTGTTCCTGATGGAGGCGATGTGGAGCCGGTTCCTTCCGGCTTCCATGCATGCCCGCAAGCTCGCGGCGGAAGGCGCCATCGGCGAGGTGCGGATGCTCTCGGCCGATTTCTCCTTCACTGTGCCGATGAACCCGGAGTCCCGCCTGTTTTCGCCGGCGCTGGCCGGCGGCGGGCTGCTGGACGTGGGCATCTATGTGATGCACCTTTCTGCCTCACTGTTTGGTGCTACCCCGGAAAAGGCGGAGGCCTTCGGCCACATCGGGCCCACCGGTGTGGATGAGAACGCCGCACTGATGCTGCAATATCCCGGTGGGAAGATCGCCTCGCTGACCTGCGGCGTACATGCCCAGGGCCCCTGCACCGCGTCCATCATCGGCACCGAAGGGCGCATTGAGTTGCCGACGTTTTGGACGGCGGACACGGTGCGCCTGACCAAGGGCGGCAAGACCGAGGAAATGAAGCTCCCGCTGGACGTGAACGGTTTTGAGTATGAAATCCGCGAGGCGGCGGATTGTGTCCGTAAGGGCCTGGTGGAGAGCCCGAGCCTGCCTCTTGACGAAACCATTGCCATACTGGACACAATGGACGGCTTCCGCAGGCAGTGGGGGCTCAAGTATCCGGGGGAGTGAATCTCACACGTTTCGAAACCATGGGAGGGTGTATGAGCAACTTCATCCCGACCGCCTTTGCCGATGAGATTTGCGATGATCTCAACGGGCAGATGGATGTGCTGGACCGGCACGGTATCAAGTTCATTGAGTTTCGTGGGGCCGACGGCAAGGGTGTGGCAGACTACTCGCTGGAGGAAGCCAAGGCCGCAAGGCTCCGCATGGAGGCCAGGGGCTTTGCCGTGTCGGCGCTGGGGTCGCCGGTGGGCAAGACGTTCATCGACGACGATTTCGAGCCGGCCTTCGCGCAGTTCAGGCATGTGGTGGAGCTGGCCAAGGCGTTCGGTACGCAGTATATCCGCATGTTCAGCTATTTCATCCCCGAGGGGGACGCCCCGGTCATCTGGCGCGGCGAAGTGATGCGGCGCATCCAGGCCATGGCGGAGTATGCTGAGCAAGCCAGTGTGATACTGTTGCATGAGAACGAGAAGGCGATTTATGGCGACACGCCGGAGCGTTGCCGTGATATCTTTGATACCGTGCAAAGCCCCGCCCTTTGGTGCACCTATGACCCCTCCAACTTCGTGCAGTGCGGCGTGCGGAATTATCCCCACGCGTTCCAGATGCTCAAGGACAAGATCCACTATGTGCACATGAAGGACTCGGTGTATACGGCCAGAGAGAAAGAGGCCGATGCCGGGTTTGACACCCATGTGGTGAGTGACGCCCACCGGCCGGTAGGGCAGGGGGATGGCAACTGCCGGGAGATCCTGGCGGAGTTGTGGCGGGATGGTTATGAGGGGTTCCTCTCCATTGAACCGCACCTGGTGAACAACCACGACATCCCCGGCACTGGGGCGGATAAGTTCGCTGTGGCTGCGGAAGCACTGAAGAAACTGATCTTTGAAATACAGGCTGAGGAGGCATCTCATGAGTAAAAAAGTACGCAGTGCTGTGGTGGGCTTGGGCGCCATCGGCCCCACGCACCTTGCTGCCCTTGACAACATCCAAAACGCTGAGTTGGTTGCCGTGTGCGACGTGGTGCGGGAAAAGGCAGACAACTACGCCGAAGCTTATGGCTGCAAGGCTTACTATGATTTTGAAGAGATGCTGAAGGATGACGCCATTGACCTGGTTCACATCTGTGTGCCCAGCGGCATGCACGCCGATCTGGGCGTGAGAGCGGCCAAGGCCGGTAAGCATGTGCTGGTGGAAAAGCCGATCGACGTGACGTTGGAAGCGGCGGACCGTCTCATCAGCGCTTGCGAGGAGGCCGGCGTGGTGCTCTCCTGCATCTCCCAGCACCGTTTTGACGACGCGATGGTGGAGGCCCACGAGGCGCTGGAGCAGGGCCTGTTCGGCAAGCTCACCTTCGGCGGCTCCCACACCAAGTGGTACCGCTCGCAGGAGTATTATGACAGCGGCGACTGGCGCGGCACCTGGGCGTTGGATGGCGGCGGGGCGCTGATGAACCAAAGCGTGCATTATGTGGATATGCTGCAATACATGATGGGCGAGGCCGACGAAGTGTTTGCCTATTGCGGCACGCTGGCCCATGAGCGCATCGAAGTGGAAGACGTGGCCGCCGCTACACTAAAATTCAAATCCGGCGCGCTGGGCCTGCTGGAGGGCAACACGACGGCCTTCCCCGGCTATTGCACCAGGCTCGACATCTATGGCAGTGACGGCGGCATCATCATAGAGAACGATAAGATCCGCGAGCGTAAGTTCCGCGCCGAGGGGGCCGGAGGTGACGGATTTTATGGCAATTACTCCGATGGCGCAGATGCCAGGCAGGGCGCCGGAGCCGGCAGCGCCGCCATCGGTGTGGGCTCCCACCAGCGCCAGATCCAGGATGTGGTGGACGCCATCCAGCAAGGCCGCGCACCCAAAGTGACAGGCCGTGATGCCCGGCACCCGCTGGCGATCATATTGGCTGTCTATGAATCGGCCAGGACCGGAAAAGCAGTGAAGGTTCAATGACCGCATGTGAGCAAAAACCATATATGGTTGGCAAGGCGTTTTCCGGTCTGGCCCAGCGCATGGCATATAGTCTGCTGGGAACTTACCCGGACTTCATGCCTGTGCAATCGGATCTGGCGGATGAGGCAGCCCAGAGAAAGCTGTATGATTTTCTGCGGGAAGCAGCCCTGCTCATTTATGAGCAGCCTGGAGCGCTTGGGCTGCCGGACCTGCCGGATGATTCCTATGGTTTTCTGGAGGTGAACAACCGCAAGCCCGAGCTCATCAAGGCAATGCGGAGCATCCTGAAAAAGATCGACGGGTTTTATGAGCTGTTGATGAAACTGGGCGAAGCCGGTGAGGCGGTTGACGGGGCCTTGCGGGTGCCGAAAGCAGCGTTGAAACTCCAGGCCAACAAACAGACCGCGGTTCTTGAGAAGTTTGGTTTCTCGGTGGAGGATGCCGGGGATGTGTTGCTTCTGTCCTGCGATGGATATGAGGAGATGGTTTCGGCCTGGGTGGTGCTTTCCCATGCCGTGTGTTCCTGCAAGTTTCCGGTCGCGGCTTTTGCGCGCTGCATGTTTGACCCATCGCTGCCGTATGGCACTGGTGTGTTTGCATTCCTGTCGGGCAATGAGGCATTGTTTCTGTCGCTCGAGGAGTGGTTATCAGCCAACGGGTATGCCAGAAAGGATGTTGTATCTGAGACCGGCAGCCGCATCGAGTGGAGCAAGCCGTTGACCAAGAAGGACGATATTGGCTTGAACACTTGGTTTGATTACCGGAAAATGCACCCTGTGATCTTTGAGCTGAGAATCCCCCGGTTCCGGGATGTGCTGCAGCGGTATGACGGCATGGATGCGCGCCTGCAGGGGCTGATCCTCGAGCGGACAAAGCCTTGTGACGGCTGCGGTTATTGTGTGCAGACAGACCGGGAGAAGCGCAAACGAATGACATTTACGGCTGAGCACAACGGACGACAGCACCAGATCTGCCCATTCTTCCCGTATCTGAACTGGCACTACCTGGATGAAAATGCGTTGATGGCCATCAAGGGCATGCTTTGGGTTTCAGAAGGCGTTTTGGGCGATGGGGCCTCTCAATAGCCCGATGCCTATATTTACAGGGGTTTGGATACGCTAAATCGTACACTGCCTGTCGGAGGGCATTTATGGACACGATCAACACTGCGATCATCGGCTGCGGCAACATTCACCACACGCATGTCAGCGTTCTTCATGAACTGGAGGGCGTGCGCCTTGCCGCCGTGTGCGACAACAGGCCCGAGCGGGCGCAAGCCTCCGCCGAAACCAACGGCTGCGTGATGTTCACCGATTACCGGGAGCTTTTGAAAGACCCTGATATCGATGCCGTGCACATCTGCACACCCCACTATCTGCACGGCCAAATGGCGCTGGACGCGCTGAAGGCTGGCAAATATGTGCTGGTGGAAAAGCCGATGGCCTGCTCGCCTGCTGAAGCCCGCCAAATGATTGAGGAAGACCGCAGACAGGGCGGTGGCAGGCTCTGCGTGGTGTTTCAAAACCGCTACAACGAGGCGTCCCGCATGCTCAAGGCCATTGTGGACAGCGGGAAGTTCGGGCGCTTGCTTGCGCTGCGGGGCTCCGTGGTCTGGCATCGGGATGAGGCCTATTATGCCGACGACTGGCATGGCAAGCAGGCTTACGAGTGCGGTGGGGTGATGATCAACCAGGCCATCCACACGCTGGATTTGCTGCAATGGATCGGCGGCGGTGCGGCCACGGTGAAGGGTTGTGTCAGCACTGACGCCCTGGCTGGCGTGATCGAGGTGGAAGACACCGCCCACATGCGGATCGTGATGAAAAACGGTGTGCCGGCGGTGCTTTATGCCACGGTTGCCTATGCCGCGAACGCCCCGGTGGAAATTGAGGCGGTACTGGATGAGGCGGTGATCCTGATGCGGGGCGACCGGCTCTACAACACAGCCCGGGGCTTTGAGGTGCTATGCGACCCCCAGGGTTACGCCATCGGGGAGCGGGATTACTGGGGCAACGGTCATCTGCCCCAAATCCTGGATTTCTACCACTGCATTCGCGAGCAGGAGCCTTTCTACATCGATGGCGAGCAGGGCATCGAGGCGGTGAAACTAGTCTGCGGGCTGTATCAATCCTCTGAAGTGGGCAGGGTGGTGTCGATATGACTCCCCCCTGTCGCCTGAGGGCGACATCCCCCCTCTATGAAGGGGGTAGAGGTGGAGTCGATCACTATTGTCATTCTTTCTCCTTACCTCCCTCTTGAGGGAGGTGGCTGCTGCAGCAGACGGAAGGAGTTCCCGGCGCAGGGCTAGCGTAATATACTCCATTCAACTATTTTCGTACCGATTTATTCTGATATAATGGTATCGATGTGAATCGATGGGGTGACATTTTGAGAGAAATACAAGCCATTGAGATTGAAGAAAAGGTTTATACACTGAGCCTTTCGGCCTGCCGCAGGCTGGACAATGCTGCGGTGTGCGCGCTCAAGCGGGCGGCAGAGGAAGAGCAATCGCCCTTCGGGCGGGAATCGCTGCGGCAGCTGGTGGAAAACCTGCAGGCTGCGGAGGAGTTGAACCTACCCCTTTGCCAGGACACCGGCATGGCCGTCGTGTTTGTGGATGTGGGGCAGGATGCTCACATCACAGGCGGGCTGCTATCCGACGCTGTGAATAATGGAGTGCGCCGTGCCTATCGCGACGGTTTCTTCCGCGCGTCGGTGTTATCTCCATTGGAGCGCAAGAACACCGGCGACAACACACCGGCCATCCTGCACACCCGCTTCGTGCCCGGCGACCGCGTGAAAATCACCGTGGCCCCCAAGGGCTTTGGCAGCGAGAATATGAGCCGGCTTCAAATGCTGAAGCCCTCTGCCGGATTGCAAGGCGTGAAAGAGTTTATTGTGGAGACGGTGCGGCTGGCCGGCGGCAACCCCTGCCCGCCGGTGGTGGTGGGCGTGGGCATCGGCGGCACCTTCGAGCGCTGCGCTGAAATGGCGAAACGTGCCCTGCTGCGCCCGGTGGGGCAGCCCAGCCCGGACGCTTCGATGGCCGCTCTTGAAGGAGAGTTGTTGAATACCATCAACGGCCTGGGCATCGGCCCCATGGGCCTGGGCGGCTCGGTGACGGCGCTGGCCGTGCACATTGAGACCCACCCCACCCACATTGCCGGCCTGCCGGTGGCGGTGAATATGCAGTGCCACTGCGCCCGCCACGCCGAAGGGGAGGTCTGATCATGGAACACCGCCTGCAAACGCCATTGACTGACGAAGCTATTCAGGCGATCCACGCCGGTGACACGGTGCTGCTCTCCGGCGCGATTCTGACCGCCCGCGATGCCGCCCACAAGTGCCTGATGGCGATGCTGGATGCGGGCTCTCCATTGCCCTTCGAACTCAAAGATACCATCGTTTATTACTCCGGGCCCTGCCCGGCACCGCCCACACTGCCCATTGGATCCTGCGGGCCGACCACATCGTCCCGCATGGATGCCTACGCGCCCAGGCTCATCGCGCTGGGCCAGCGTGTGATGATCGGCAAAGGGCAGCGGGCACAGGCTGTCAACGATGCCATCCTTGAGCATAAAGGCCTATACTTGGCCGCAACCGGCGGGGCCGGGGCGCTCTATGCCCGCTGCGTGAAGGCTTCCCGCGTGATCGCTTTCCCTGAGTTGGGCGCGGAAGCCGTGCATGAGCTCACCATTGAGGACATGCCCCTGATCGCCGCCATCGACTGCCATGGCGGCAACCTGTATGAAAGCGGGCCGGAGGGGTATCGAAAAACTCCCTCCGCCCCTTCGGGGCACCTCCCTCAAGAGGGAGGCAAGGCGAGCTCTTGATGAAGTATTGCTTGTCCCCCTCCTGAGGGGGATGTCGCCAGAGGCGACAGGGGGAGTTCGGACCGGGCCGGAGCCCGGCCCCTACTGCGAGACAAAGGGGCGAAGCCCCTCAAAGCTTCCCCCTCCCCACGGAAATGTGACGGTGATTTGTAGTCAGCCCGGGGAGGGGGCCGGGGGTGGGAGAGAACAACAATATGGATTTTACTATTCGCCAATTACAGCCCGAAGAAGCCGAACCGGCCATGGCCCTCTACCGCCGTGTGGTGAAGGCCATGCATGCCGTGGGCTTCATGCAGTGGAACGACAATTACCCCAACATCAGCTACCTCCATCACGACATCGCCGCAGGCACAAGTTTTGGCGGCTTTCTGGATGGCAGGCTTGTGGCGCTGGGCACCTTTGATGGCAATCAGTCGCCGGAGTATGAGCCAATCCCATTTGTGTTCGGAGAACCCTACATGGTCGTGCATAGGCTCGCCGTGGATCCGGAGATCCAGCGGCAGCGGCTGGCCGCCCGCATGATGGACTTCGCGGAGGATTTGGCCCGGCAACAGGTCTGCCCGGCCATGCGGCTGGACACCTGTGAGGACAATGTGGCGGCATTGGCACTTTATGAGACCAGGGGATATGTCCGCCGGGGGACTTGCCATTTTCCGGGGAGGACGTATACTTTTATTGTGATGGAGAAGAAGCTTTAGGTGGAGGTGACCATCATGTCAAACCGCATCGATTTCACCTTGACCGCCGCAGACGGCGCCAACCTTTGCTGTTACGAATGGCCTGCTGAAGCCCCCCGCGCCGTGGTTGTGATCCTGCACGGGTTGGCAGAACACGCCGCACGCTATGGCCGGTTTGCCGAGGCGTTGAACGAGGCGGGCTTTTCGGCTGTGTCGATGGACCTGCGGGGCCATGGGCAGACCGCCAACGGCAGGCAGGGCTGGTTCGCAAAGAAGGGCGGCTGGTTGGCTGTGCTTGAGGATGTCCGGCAACTGAGCGAATGGGCGGCGGAAAGGTATCCGGGAAAGCCGCTTGTGATGCTTGGCCACTCGATGGGCTCAGTCTTCGCCCGTGCAGCGCTGCAACGGTTTGGCGGGCAATACCGGGCGGTGGTGCTTTCCGGTGTCACGGTTGATATGCCGGTGCGTCGCAATGTGGCACCGCTGATCGCTTGGATTGTGGGAGCAGTCGGCGGTATGAGTAAGCCCTCACCGGTGCTGGACAACCTCACTTTCGGAATCTACAACAAGCAATTCGAGCCTTCCCGCACCAAGTTTGACTGGTTGAGCCGTGACCCCGCTGAGGTGGACAAATACGTGGCCGATCAGGCCTGCGGCTTTGTGTGCACCGGTTCGATATTTGTGGATATAAGCCTTGTTCTTCTGGACACACTGAAGCAATCCAATGTGGCCAGGATGCCGAAGGATGTGCCGATACTCATCGTATCCGGCGAGAAGGACCCGGCGGGATTGAATGGGCAGGCGGCGGCGTTCCTCGAGAAGAAGTACCGGGCAGTGAGGCTGGATGTGACGGTGAAGGTTTATCCGGAGGCAAGGCATGAGCTTTTGAATGAGATAAATCGGGAGGAAGTGACGGGGGATATTATCGAGTTCTTTAGAGAGAGTATCAGCAGTTGAAAGAGGGTTGCCGATCTGATCGTCATTAAGTAGGGGCGGCTGGTCGTAGCCTTTGGCTACTGCTCGCCATGCATCCTGGCTCACGAGCCGCCCTAAACCGGCAAGCTGTCTCTTTCGGTGGAGGTCTGACATGCGAAAGCTGCAGGTCATAATAGCTTGTATTCTGCTGGTAGGTTTGATCGGCTTGTATGTATTCAGCAGTAAAGACGTTGCAGAGGGTACAGTCAGGCTTATATCTGGCGGAAAGCAATACGAGCCGCTTGATACCTTTATGTGCGCGTATACCCACGATGTGTTCTCAGATGGCAGAATCAAAAGGCCGCAGGATGTTACCAATGAGTTGACTGCGATTTCTGTTGACGATCAGGTCAGAGTTGTTGTGAGTGGAATCACGAAGCATGACCCCACCTATACTCTTTATGACGAGCGCTTCCGCAAGGTTTATTCCACCCAGGAGGGATTTTCCTTGCCGGACGAGCCCGGGCGGTACATTCTGTGTATTGGAGTGACATGGGGCATTCCATTCAAAAAAGAATACAGGGTTCTCCAATACTTCTTTATGATTGATAAGGCAGAATGAATAATAAGGAGCGAACCGTTCGGTTCGCCCCTCTGTCTCTTTTAAAAACCCAATTCTTTCAGCCATGCCGTGCACAGCGCCGGCCACTGCCGCACCAGCGGTGTGTCTGGAGCCAGGCCAAGGCCATGGACACCGTGGGGGAAGATGTGGCAGGCGGCGGGGATCCTTTTCTTTTGCAGCGCCTTCAGATAGGGCGGGATCTGGGCCACCAGGAAGTCTTCGCCGGTGCCCCAGAGGAAAGCCGGCGGTGTGTCCGGCCGCACATTCTTGTCGCCATAAGTCCAGCTGATGGCGTCGATTGTGCATTCTTTGCCGAAGCAGCTTTCCAGCCGCTCCCGGGAGTCCTTCCTGCCCATAATGCGCTGGAACGACACCAGCGGGTAACAGGGCACCTGCGCGTCCGGCCGGCAGCTTTCTCGTTCCACCGGGTCTTTGGCTTCAGGGTCACCACCGTCAAAGAGCGTGGAGGCCAACACCGTAAGATGGCCGCCGGCGGAAAAACCCAGAATGCCGATCCTGGCTGGGTCAATGCCCCACTCAGCACTGCGGTGGCGCACCGTGCGGATTGCCCGCTTCACGTCCGCCAAGGAATCGGGCACCAAATAGGGTGCCACACGGTAATCCAGCACAAAGGCGTGGATGCCCCCTTCATTCAGCATCCTCGCGACCGGGCGGCCCTCGTGGGGTGCTTTCAGCACATAGCCGCCGCCGGGGCACACGATCACAACGCCGCGCGCTTTTTCACCCTTTTCCAACAGAAATGGCACGATCGATGGCTCCGGCTGGCCATATGATGCGTCATATCCCGGTGTCTGACCCGCCGGCCACAGCGGGATGCCGGGGCTTGCTGTCATTTCAGCCACCCATTCCTTTACCATGCGTTTTCCATTCTCGTCCATGTTTCAATCCCCTTTCCCGGAATGTTGTTATTTTATCATTTTCTCGGCAGTTTGTAATTGTTTGTTGGAAGTATTTGCCTGCAACGGCACTGCGTGAGCAACAAATACTAAACCATCAAACAAAGGGAAGTGCTGACAAATGATCAGACCGATACGCTTAACCGTGGCTCTGCTATGTGTTTTAATCCTCTTGTGCGCCTGCGGCTATGCTCCGAAGGCGCCGATGTCCACGCCTCTGCCCACTACGACCGCAGGTCCGGTTGGGCCAAACCCCGTCTCCGCGCTCACACCGCTGACCGGAGGCATCCCCTCTGTGGTGGAGCAGGTGTCTCCAGCGGTGGTTGGTCTAGCCGTGACCACGACGCAGCAGACGGAGTTTGGCAGTCAGGCAGTGGAAGGCCTGGGCACCGGGGTGTTTGTGGACAGCAGGGGCTACATTCTCACCAACAATCACGTCACAGCCGGTTCCGCCCAAATCGATGTGGTGCTGCAGGACGGCAGCCGCGTGAAAGGCACCACCGTGTGGAGTGACAAGGCGCTGGATTTGTCAGTGGTGAAGGCGGAGGGCGGGCCTTATCCTGCCGCGCAGATGGGCTCTTCTCAGGACTTGCGGGTGGGTGACGCCGTGATTGCCATCGGCACGCCGCTCACTTTGAACTTCCAGCACACGGTGACTTCCGGCATTGTTTCAGCGCTCCGGCGTACGCTCAAGATACCCACCGATGACGGGCTTTCGTTTATGGAGGAGTTGATCCAGACCGACGCGCCGATCAACCCCGGCAATTCCGGCGGGCCGCTCTGCGATATGTCCGGCAGAGTGGTGGGCATCAATACGCTTAAAGTAACCGAAGCTGAAGGCATCGGCTTTGCGATCCCAATTGAGGTGGCCCGCCCCATCGTGGAGATGGTGGAGAAAGATGGCAAATATGACACACCGTATCTCGGCCTATATGCCATCGATGCCGAAATAGCCCGCTATTATGGGCAGACAGGCATATCGGGCGGCATATTGCTGATCGAGGCCGACGCCGATGGCCCTGCCTACGCCAGTGGGCTGAGGAAGGGCGATCTGGTCACCCATATGGACGGACAGCCAGTAAATACGGTGCTGGCGATGCGGCAGGTGATCTACTCCCACCGGCCCGGAGAGGCAGTGAAGATCCGTTGGGAGAGGGATTCGCAGACCGGCGAGACCGATGTGACGCTCACCAAAAAGCCGGTGGAGTGAAAAAGCTTGGATGACTCAATGATTGACTGTGCAAGATGAAGAAAGGTCTGGTGTGCCAAACAAGCCGGAGTGTCATTCCGGCTTGTTTTTTTCCGTCTGTGTTCTGATATTGGATGGTCCAACTAGCGCGGAGAAATCTACGATATTTTGTTCGTGATGACTGCTCTTTCCACCATTGGTGGTGTTGGAAATAGAACGATATCTCTAATAAGTTCATCTTTTCTGTTTCCCGGCTGCATTGGCGGGGCATTTACATAATACAGGTCCATCCTTGGCCTCAAAGTCCAGCGCCAGCCGAAGCCCGGTGTTGGTGCAATGGTCAACACACAGGAGACGGAGTGCGGTATGCTGAGCCTTACGAACGAGGAATTCCACACACTCACCCACTATATGAAGAGCAATTTCGGCATCAATCTCGAGAAGAAGCGCACGCTCATCGAGGGCCGTTTGACCAACTATGTGCTGGAGAAGGGATTCACTGGTTTTTCCCAATATTTTGACGTGCTGTTTGCCGGCGGTAACGATGGTGAGATCACCAGGCTCGTCAATTTTCTCACAACGAACTACAGCTACTTCATGCGGGAGTGGGAGCATTTTGAGTTTTTTAAGTCAAAGGTGCTTCCAGAGCTCAAAAGGTCGGTGCTCGACCGTGATCTCCGCATCTGGAGTGCGGGGTGCTCCACTGGGGAGGAACCGTACACTCTGGCGATGTTGATGGCTGATTTTTTTGGTACAGAAAAATCCATGTGGGACAGCAAGGTGCTGGCTACTGATATTTCCATGCGCGCACTGGAGAAGGCCCGCGCAGGAGTCTATGCGGATGAACAACTGGCGAAGGTTCCAAATGAGTGGAGGAACCGCTACTTCAAGAGTTCTGGCGAAGGAAACTGGGAAATCAAACCCGCCCTCAAGGCTGAGGTAATCTTTCGTACATTCAACCTAATGGAGGAGAAGTTCCCCTTCCAAAAGCCGTTCCATGCGATCTTTTGCCGCAATGTGATGATCTATTTTGATCGGGATACAAAAACTGAGCTCATCCGGAAATTCTACAGGATGACCGAACCGGGCGGATACCTCTTCGTGGGGCAATCCGAATCGATCAGCCGGGATGAAACAGGTTGGCAGTACGTGATGCCGTCTGTGTTCAGGAAAGGCAGGGGATAGCGATGCCGGTCAAAAAGATCAGGGTTGTTGTGGTGGATGATTCCCTTGTGATGCGCGAAGCCATCGCCATGGGCCTGGCCGCAGATGCCGGCCTGGAAGTGGTGGGCAAGGCGTCAGACCCTTATGAGGCCCGCGATATGATCGTGGACCTGGAGCCCGATGTGCTTACGCTGGACGTGGAAATGCCGCGCATGAACGGCATCGAGTTTTTGAAACTTCTGATGCCCCAATACCCAATGCCGGTTGTGGTGGTGAGCAACCTCAGCAACAACGTGTTTGAGGCGATGAACGCCGGCGCGGTGGATTTTGTGGCCAAGCCCGGCGCCCGCAGCCAGCGGGAGCTCAATGCGTTCATACAGGAGCTGGTTGTTAAAATCAAGATCGCCTCGCTGGCTAAGGTATCTCATATGAAGCGGGCGGCCCCAGCCCAACGGATCGCCGGCGGCGGTTGCTGCGACAATGGCATCATTGCCATCGGTGCCTCCACCGGTGGTACAGAGGCCACGCTGCAGGTGCTCAAGTCCTTCCCACCCGATATGCCCGGCACGGTGATCGTGCAACATATGCCGCCTGTGTTCACCCGGCTTTATGCCGAACGCCTCAACTCCATCTGCTTGATGACTGTGAAGGAAGCGGAGGATGGCGATGTGGTTTCCCCAGGGCGGGCCTTCGTGGCCCCCGGCGATCGGCAGATGAAAGTGATCAATGACAAGGGTGTTTACCGTATTCGGTGTTACCAAGGTGAGAAGGTGAGCGGCCACTGCCCTTCGGTGGACGTGCTGTTTGACTCTGTGGCAGAAGCGGCCAAGGCCCACGCCATCGGTGTGATCCTGACCGGCATGGGTGCTGATGGGGCGAAGGGGCTGCTGAAGATGCGCAAAGCTGGTGCATACACCATCGGGCAGGATGAAAAAACCTGCGTGGTCTACGGCATGCCGATGGTGGCTTTCAACATCGGCGCGGTGGCCAGACAGGCTGCGCTGGACGATATCCCGGCCATCATCCAGGAGCATATGGAAAAAGCGCAGAAGAAATAAAAGGGGCCAGCACTGGCAGACATGCTCAAGCCGCCATCCATGCATATGGGAGGGCGGCTTAGCGGGTTTCACAGCAGCGCTTAAGACAACACCATACTATCGTTTTACAGGAAAAGATTTATTTCTTTCTTCATCTCCACGATTTGCCGGCGGTGGAAATATGTGTTGATTTTTGTGGAATATATGATAGACTGATATGGATATATGGTATATCACCATGCCTCCGTATACCAAGGAGTGGGGATCATGCTTCCGGATTTGTTTCGGACCACCGATCTGCTGGCCAAGGGGCTGGATACAGCCCAATTGAGGCAGGAGACCATTGCCAACAACATCGCCAACGAGGATACGCCAGGCTTCAAATCTTCCCATGTGGAGTTTGAGGACTATATGAAGGCGGCCTTGGATGATGATGGTAGTGCCTTTGATGCAAAGGTGACGCGCGAAAAGCACATCAAGTTTTCAGGCGGCGATGCTTCTGAGGTGCGGCCCTCCGTGGTGCTGGACAACGATACGACAATGCGCATGGATGAAAACAATGTGGACATCGACCAGCAGATGACAGACATGGCGAAAAACACAATCTGGTATAACACGCTGGTTACGCAGATGAACGGTGAGTTGGAGCGTTTGCGGCTCGCCATAGATGGCAGGTGATTTCAATGGGCTTTTTCCGCTCCATGGATATCAGCGCTTCGGGTTTGACGGCCCAGCGCGTGCGCATGGACATCATCGCGCAGAATATCGCCAACGCGCAGACCACGCGTACGGCGGAGGGCACGCCCTACCGACGAAAGACAGTGGAGCTGCAGGCAATGGGAGGCAGCCAAACCTTTGCCGATGTCTACAGCGACAGCTTGAACGCCAGCGCCGGCGCCGGTGTGCGGGCTTCAGCCATTCGCGATGACATGAGTGATTTCAAGTTGGTATATGACCCCACCCACGCCGATGCCGGTGCGGATGGATACGTGCGTATGCCAAATGTGGACCTTGCCACGGAGATGATCGACATGATCACGGCCTCACGAGCCTATGAAGCCAACGTTACGGCACTGGACGCCATAAAATCCATGGCATCCAAGGCGCTGGAGATCGGCAAATAAGGAGGGTTGATCCATGGATGTCAAGAGCATTGGCACTAGTTATGCCAATCTGCTGAAGTCAGTCAGCAGCGGTAATGGTGACACCTCCGGTGATTTCCAGAGCATTCTGGCAGATGCCATTGACCAGGCAAACAGCACCGATACGGCAAGCCAGGTGAATGCCGAAGCACTGCTCACCGGTGATGTGAACAACCTGCACGATGCGGTGATCGACTCGGAAAAGGCCACGATCGCGCTGAGCCTGACGGTTCAGATCCGCAACAAGGTGATCGACGCCTACAATGAAGTGATGAGGATGCAGGTGTAAGGGATTACCTCCCTTTGAGAATGTTTGCACGGAAGCAGCGGATGAGCATGGACGCTCGGCCTGGCTCAAATGGCTCCGGGCCCCGGAGGGCCGATAAAACCTGAATAAGGGAGCAATATGGAAGCCATCAAGGCGCTGCTGAAACAGATAACCGCCTTTTGGGGAGGCAAGGACAAAACATTCCGCCGCAATGTGATCATCATAGCGGCTATTGTCCTTGCCGCCATTATCATATCCACCGTATTACTGAACCAAGTGCCTTATGCTGTGCTATACAAAGGGCTTGAACCGGCCGACTCCGCCTCTGTGCTGGAAGCGCTGAAGGAGCAGAAGGTGGCGACTCGCGTGTCAGGAGACACAATCCTTGTGCCGGCTGAACAGGCCGACAGCCTTCGCCTTTCACTCTCCGGCGCAATCCAAAACGGTTTCAACCTTGATATATTGAAGCAAGGCCAGGGCCTGGGCATGACCGAAAGTGACAAACAGGACTATCGGCGCTACCAGATCCAGCTGGACATCCGCAACTCTCTGCTCACATTCAAAGGCGTGAAGGATGCTCGGGTGGCCATCACGATGCCCACCGAAAGCGTGTTGGTGATTGATAAGAATAGCCGCGCGGCCACTGCCGGCGTGATCCTAACGATGGAGACCGGTGCGGAACTGACCGCGGCTCAGGTGAAGTCCATTGCGCTGTTTGTAAAAAACGCCGTGCCCGGCCTTTCCATGGACAATATCAGCATCATGGACAGCAACATGCTCAACCTGGATGTGAGCGGCTCAGACAGCACCGAGGCCATTGCAGGTGACCGCTTTGCGATGCAGTACGATGTGCAGAGCAAGCTCCGCAAGCAAGTGATGGCGCTGCTCCAGCCGGTGTTCGGCATCGGCAAGGTGGAGGCGCAGGTCAATGTCACGCTGGATTTCGACGATCACACCATTGAGACGGTGAAGTTTGAGCCGGTTGTGGGCAAAGAGGGCATTGTCGTGTCCATGGACAAGTTGAAAGAACAAATCGTAAATGGCAGCGGCCCCGCCGGTACAGCAGCCGGCACCGACGCTAACACAGGGTCCGGCACCACGACATATCCCGCTGTGAATGTGGACAACGGCACCTATGAGAAAAACGCAGAAAAAATCAATTATGAGATCAACTCCATCAAGGAGCGCCTGGAGAAGGAGAAGGGCGCTGTCAAGAGCCTGTCTGTGTCCGTTGTAATTGACAACACCGGCACCAAGGAAGATTACACCGACAATGTGAAAAACCTGGTGGCCAATGCCGTGGGTGTGGACAAGAGCCTGGTCTCGGTGGAGTATTTGCCGATGGCAGGCAATATGGCGCTCACTGAGGCACTGAGCCAGGACATCCAGGCCCAGGCTAATTCGCAGCAAATGAAGGATCTGATGCCGATCATCGGCATTGGCGCGGCGGCGCTGGTAGTGATTGTGGCCATGATGCTATTGTTTTCCGGCAAGAAGAGGAAGGCAGTGGAAGAGGCTCCGGCGATGGCTTATGCTGGTGCTGCGCCAAGCAGCTATGAAGAGAATGGAGAGCAGATTGACCCGATCCGGATCGTGAAAGACAGCGGCACCAAGGAGCAAATCGGAAAACTGATTCAGGACAACCCCGAGCTTGTGGCAAACCTGCTTCGCTCGTGGCTGGCCGAGGAGGATTGACCGATGGCTCAGCAATTGCGATCCAATGAAAAGGTGGCCGTGCTGCTGATTGCGCTGGGCAAGGAGTATTCCGCCCAGATTTTCAAGCATTTAAACGAGGACGAGATCGAGCAGATCACGATGGACATCGCCAATATGCGCACCGTCAGCAAGGAAGTAAAGGAAGCGGTGCTGGATGAGTTTTACCAGGTTTGCCTGGTGCAGAACTATATCAGCGAGGGTGGCATCGAGTATGCCCGAGAGATCCTCAATAACGCCATCGGTCAGCAAAAGGCAGTGGAGATCATCAACAAGCTCACCTCCACGCTGCAGGTGCGGCCCTTCGATTTTGTGCGCAAGGCAGACCCCAACCAGATTTTGAACTTCATTCAGAACGAGCACCCGCAAACGATTGCGCTGGTGTTCAGTTATCTGGATTCTACATTGGCCGCCAACATCCTGGCGTCATTGCCGCTGGATTTGCAGATCGAAGTGGTGGCCAGGATTGCCAAAATGAACCGAACCAGCCCGGAGTATATCAAGGAAATTGAGCGGATCCTGGAGCGCAAGCTCTCCACCATGGTTGTTTCCGATTATGCCACTGTAGGCGGTGTGGATTACATCGTTTCCATGCTCAACAGTGTGGATCGCGGCACCGAAAAGCACATCCTGGAAAACCTCGAGCTGCAAAATGGTGACCTGGCCGAGGAGATCCGACGCAAGATGTTTGTGTTCGAGGATATCGTCAAGCTCAACAAGATGGCCATCCAGCGTGTGCTGCGCGAGGTGGACAAGCACGACCTCACCGTGGCGCTGAAGGGTGCCCCGGCAGACGTGGCCAAGGTGATCTACGAAAACATCTCCAAGCGCTTGCAGGAGATGATCAAGGAAGACCTGGAGATCATGGGCCCGGTGCGCGTGCGCGATGTGGAGGAGGCCCAGCAAAAGATCGTCAACATCATCCGCAGCCTGGACGATTCCGGCGAGATCGTGATTTCCCGCGGCAAGGAGGACGGCCTGATTGCCTAAGATCATTCGCTCAACCGGCGTGAACATTGAGCGGGCCCATCCGCTTGTCGTGCCCATGAAGGGCCGCATGGAGGAGGGGCTCATTGTGTCATGCCCATTGCCGGAGGCGGAGCAGGCCAAACCGGATGCGGTGGTCGCGCAGGCATCGGCGGAAGCCGTGGTGGAAGAGATCCTGAGCCGCGCCCGCAATGACGCTGATGAGATGCTGATGAACGCGCGAGCCGAAACAATGCGCGTGCTGCAGGAGGCTGTGCGTGAGGGCCATGAGCAGGGGTTTGCAGAAGTGCAGCGCCAGTGGGCCTCGTTGAAAGCAGCCATGGGCGACGAAATGGACAAGGCCGTGGAGTCGCTGCAAAACGAGCGGCGGCAGATCCTCAAAGACCTGGAGCAGGATGTGCTGAACCTTGTGTTTGACATTGCCGAGAAGGTGCTCGTGATGGAAATGGACCGCAGCGAGGAGTGGGTGGCCGCCATGGTCAAAGAGGCGCTCCGGCAGATGGAGAACGATGACACAGCCGTCATCCGCGTAGCCGCCGATGCCCGCACCCGCGTGACCGAATCCTGCGAACGGTTGCTCGCAGCCGCAGGCAAGCCCATCTCCAAGCTCGCAGTGGTAGCCGACAACACCATGCCGCCCGGCGGGTGTGTGATCGAAACCGAACGGGGTTATGTGAACAATGGCGTGGAAGAGAAATTTGACAAATTGAAGTCAGTTTTGAAACAGAATGCTTAATTTTTTAAAGAAACCTGTCGATATGGATAAGTACAGGCAACTCGTCAAAGAGGCGGAGCTGCAGCAGTACAGCGGGTTTGTGAGCCAGATCATTGGGCTGACGATTGAGTCCAACGGACCCGCCGCAAAGATCGGCGACCTCTGCAGTATCCACACGCTCCGCGAGGAGAAGCCCATCCCGGCCGAGGTGGTCGGCTTCCGAGGCAACAAGATCCTGCTCATGCCGTTTGGCGATCTGGCAGGGGTTGGGCCCGGCAGCCGGGTGATCTCGACCCGTGGGTCACTGAAGGTGGCCGTCGGGATGGAGCTTCAGGGGAGAATCCTCGATGGGCTTGGCCGGTTCATTGACAAGAAGGACGCCTGTGTGCCCAAGACCTTCTACAACATCGAAAACGCACCGCCGGACCCGCTTTCCCGCAAGAGGATTAGCGAGGTCATGCCGCTGGGCATCAAGGCTATCGACAGCCTTCTGACCTGCGGGCGGGGTCAGCGCGTGGGCATCTTTGCCGGATCCGGCGTGGGTAAGTCCACGTTGCTGGGCATGATCGCCCGCTACGCCAAGGCCGACATCAACGTGATCACGCTGGTGGGTGAGCGAGGCCGCGAGGTGAACGAGTTCATCGAGCGCGACTTGCAGGCCGAGGGCCTGAAGCGTTCGGTGTTGGTGATCGCCACCTCGGATCAGCCCGCCATCGTGCGGGTGAAGTCGGCGATGATCGGCACGGCAATCGCCGAGTATTTCCGCGATCAGGGTTTGAATGTGTTGCTGCTCATGGATTCGTTGACCCGCTTTGCTATGGCCCAAAGGGAGATTGGGATGGCGATCGGCGAGCCGCCGGTATCCAGGGGTTACACACCCTCCGTGTTCGCGCAGATGCCAAGGCTGCTAGAACGGTCGGGCAACTCGGACCGTGGCTCCATCACAGGCCTTTATACGGTGCTTGTGGATGGCGATGACATGAACGAGCCGGTGGCCGACACCGTGCGCGGCATCCTGGACGGGCATATCGTGCTGTCGCGCCAGATGGCCAACCGCAACCATTACCCGGCCATCGATGTGCTGGCCAGCGTGAGCCGCCTAATGTCCGACATCTCAGCTCCGGAGCACCTGAAAGCGGCGGGATTTGTGAAGAGCCGTATGGCCACATACCGCGACGCGCAGGACTTGATTTCCATTGGTGCCTATAAACAGGGCACCAACCCGGACATCGATGAGGCGGTGCGCCTCATGCCCCAGATCAACCAGCTTCTTACCCAGCAAGTGAAGGACAGTTTTGGGTTTGAAGACACGATACAGCTTCTGACACAAATTGCCAAACGTGACGGCAAATGAAAAAGTTCGTATTCACCCTGCAGACGCTGCTGAACCTCAAGCAATCCCAGGAGAAGCAGGAGCGCAACAGCCTTGCGGCATTGACCGTGCGGTTGAACCAGCTCTTGAGCGAGCGGGAGGACATGCTTGGGCGAAGGGAGAGAGCGTCTGACACATATGGGCAAAGGCTGGCCTCCGGCATGAGAGCCGCGGAGACCCAGCAGTACACGGCCTATTTCCGCATGATGAAAGACCTCCTGGCCGAGCAGGACCGCAAAATTGAGGCGGTCCGGCAGGAGACGGAGGAGTGCCGCCACAGGCTTGTGGAGGTGCTCCGCGAGATTCATATGCTGGAAAACCTCCGGGAGAAGCAATACCAGCAATACCAGCAAGAAGTGCAGATAGAGCAGGAAAAGACGATTGGGGACTTCGTGTCCTACCAGACTTCCCAACCTCCGGCCGATTGACAAATCCATAATGGGGGACCGCCATGACAATGAAACCGGCTCCGGCCAAAAAGCCCGGCGCTGCCGGAGGCATACCCGGAAAAGCCCAAAAGAAAGAGAAAAAGCCCAAAAAGCCAATGGCACGGCCCGTCGTGGCGCTGCTGACAGTATTTATCATGCTGCTGCTGGTGGGCGGAGCCGGAGCATGCCTGTGGTTTGACGTGGGTGGTTTCGGCAAGCAGGCGGCAGCCCTTTTTCCCCAATACCGCGCGGCGATGGCTGATGTGGAGAAGCTCAAGGAAGACCAGGTTACAGCCGGGCAAAAGCTCGCAGCAGATCGCGAGGCGCTGGCGGCAAAGGAGAAGGCGCTTGCAAAGGCCGAGGCGAACCTGGCAAGCCGTGAGGAGAAGCTGAAAACGGATCAGGCTGCGCTGGAAGCCAGGCAAGGCCAGGTGAAAACCGAGGAGGAGCGGCGGCAGACCATCATCGACATTTATTCGGCGATGGATGCCAAGGCGGCAGCGGAAATGCTGGACAAGGCAACGACGCTGCAAGACGCCGCTGCGATTCTGAAGCTGCTGCCCACCGAGACGGTAGCAAGCATCCTGGCGGAGATGGACGCGAAGAAAGCTTATGAACTGACTAAACTCCTCGGGCAGTGATGCCGATATAAAACAGGGGGTGAACCAATGGATCCAATCGCACTGGTTGCGCAAGCTGCGCAGCCGGCGTCGGAAGCAAAACCAACCTCCACCGGTATGGATGGCAAAACCGGCGGTGTGTTTCAGATTTTGATGTCTCGGGAAATCAGTTTGATTTCCGACACAATCAAGGGGTTATCCACCAAAAAGGCGATGGTTGGCGATCCAATGATGCTTTGGATGATGTCTGCATTGATGCAGGTCAACCAAGCCGCAGGGCCGGAGCAGGCGCAATCCGCTCAGCCAGACGTTTTACCACAAGTTGTGGAAGGGAGCAGGCCGCTGGAACAGCCCAAAGCAAAGGCGGCAATACCCATTCAAATGGACGCTGCCGCGGCCTTGTTTCAATGGATGTCAGCCAACCCGGAGCAATTCAAGTCTTTGATAATCGACCAGAAGGCCGGCGAAATCGATATAGCCCGGCTGCCGGAGGCAATCAACGCTGCAATGCAAGGTGGGGATCCGCAATTCATTGCGCAGGCAGGCTGGCAAGCTGAAGACATCAGAACCTTTTTGCAGTCAGTGGTTACCGGGGATGTACCGCCAGCTACGGATGCCAATGGAACCAATGTGGTGGAAGTTGATGGTAACGGCGGTGCCCTGAAGCAGATCAGGGAGCTCTTTGAACAGGTCCTGATCGCGCAAACCGCCGACACGGAGCAAAGTGCGGTGAAAGTTACACCCAGTGTATGGATGAGGGACAACAATGCGGAAGCCGGGCCGCCGGCTGCTAAGCCCGTGGGGCTTCCATTGACCGCAATGCAGCCCAAAACCCAGCTGGTGGCGGCAACTGATGCGGCCAAAGCAGACGGAAGCCAGGGCAGTGCAGAAGCCAACGATGATGGCGGTATGCAGACTGCCGGCGATGATGAGACTGTGGCATTTCATGCGGCGATGAGATCATATCACATCACTGCGCGGGCGCCTTCCCAGTCTCAGGATTCATTGCCTGCCGGGGCTGTGGCTACCATGACCAAGCCTGGCACAGAGGCGTTTGACGCTATCGTGCAGGGCATCAGCGGCTTGAAGGATGCCTCCGCCAAGGAAATTCAGATCGAGCTCAAACCCGAGTTTCTGGGCAAGGTCACAATACATCTTGCAATGGAAGAAGGCGGCCTCGTGGCAAAAATTGCGGCTGCCAACCCTCGAGTGCAGGACTCCTTTTTGAATCAGGTGAATTCGTTGCAATCTGTATTGGCTGACCAGGGGTTGAAGGATGTGCGGGTGATCGTAACTTCTTCCTCCGTGCAGGACCTCAATTTGCAGCAGCAGGCGGACCGGCGCAGCCAGAATCAACAGCAACAGCAGAAGCGAAACCGTTTCGCCGTGCAGGGCGTGGAAACAACCACCACACCGGCGGTGCAGGCTTATGAGGCGTTTTACAACACCAGTGCCATCAACTATTTGGCCTGAGAAAGGAAACAGCATGGATCTCAACAGCATCCTTTCCACGCAAAGCTCCGCTTCCACAACCTCCTCCCCGACGCGCAACACCACCAGCGAACTTGGAAAGGACGAGTTCCTGAAAATACTGATTGCCCAGATGCAGAACCAGGATCCGACCTCGCCCATGGACAACAGCCAGTTCATTTCCCAGATGGCGCAGTTCAGCGCGCTGGAGCAAATGCAGCAGTTGAATACCACATTTCAATACAACCAGGCATATTCGCTGATCGGCAAGACGGTATCGGCCACCGTAACCGGATCAGACGGCAAAACATCAACGGTTTCCGGCATAGTATCTGGAGTCACCACCTATAATGATGTTCCCTATTTGTATATCAACGGCAACCTGCTGTCATTGGATGCGGACATTACAGTCTTTGGCCAGAATCTTGAAGATCAGTTGGTGCAAGGCTCATCGATGATCGGCAAATACATCACCGGCACCTATGCCGACAGTGAAGGTGTGTCGCATGATATCACTGGCAAGGTGGACAGGCTCGAGGTTAAGGACGGTGTTCTGGTGCTTTATGTGGGCAGCCAGCCTGTATACCTGTCTGACGTCACAGCCGTTTCCGACACAGCCCCAGCACCGGCGGGTTGACCGTTTGGCGCAAACCCCAACAAACGTATGATAACAGGAGGAAAATAGAATGCTCAGATCGCTATATTCCGGTGTTTCGGGTCTAAAGAACCACCAGATCCGTATGGACGTGATCGGCAACAACATTGCCAACGTCAACACCAGCGGCTTCAAATCCAGCCGCGTGATTTTCTCCGACATCTACAGCCAGACGTTGCAGCCCGCTTCAGCCGGCACCGCCACCACAGGCGGCACCAACCCCAAGCAGGTGGGTCTGGGCGTGACGATCGCCTCCATTGATGTGCTGCACACCCGCACAGGCTCCCAATACACCGGCAACGCGCTGGATGTGAGCATTGAGGGTGACGGCTTCTTTGTCATCAATGACGGCAATAGTAACTTCTTTACCCGAACCGGCAACTTTAAGACCGACGATGACAATTACCTGGTGACATCCTCCGGCATGAGAGTGCAGGCCATGGCCACACCGCCGGCCACCGGCACCGTGGATATCCAGATCCCTGCCGGGTATTTCAATATCTCCATCGACAAGACCGGCGCCATCGTCGGCATCAACAGCGCCACCAATACGAAGCAGACGATCGGGCAAATCTGCATTGCCAAGTTCAACAATCAAGAGGCGTTGGAAAAGGTGGGGGAAAGCATGTACCGCGAGTCCGCCAACTCCGGCGCTCCTTCCTATGTCAATCCCGGAACCGCCGGTGCCGCATACCTGAACCCCGGCGCGCTGGAAATGTCCAACGTGGACCTGGCGCAGGAGTTCACCGACATGATCATCACGCAGCGCGGCTTTCAGGCCAATTCAAGGATCATCACGACATCCGACCAGTTGCTGGAAGAATTGGTGAACCTGAAGAGGTAATCAGTAGTCAGTAGTCGGCGGGGAGTGCCCCATGTGGCGTTCCCCGCTTCCAACTCTCAAACCTCTCCGAATGACCAGAAAGGGTTGTCATCAATGATCAAGGCTACCAAGCTTAACCATATGGAGTTCTATCTCAACCCGGATCTGATCGAGTTTATGGAAGAATCGCCGGATACGGTCATCACACTGACTACAGGGATCAAGATTATTGTGGAGGAACGGGCTCAGGCCATCGTGGAACGTATTATCGAGTACCGCCGCAAATGCTATACGAATCTGCCCTCAGCCAAGCGGCCTGAGAGTGACTGAGAACGCAACCGCAGCTGACAATTTCTGTTTCTCATGCAATTGAATAGCATCTCACCCGCAAAGGCAATGGCTTGCGGGTATTTGCTGTTATATAAACAAATTTATACAATATGTAGGAATTGTTGTCATCTTATGCTATAATATGCAAACAGGTGAGTCCGCAATGAAGGGGGTGGCATGCCGTGGCCGAAGTGCTTTCACAAAGCGAGATTGACCAACTTTTTCATGCCATTTCCGCCGGTGAACACACGTTCATCGACGATGCAATAGATTCCATTGAACAGAAAGTCAAGATATACGATTTCTCCAAGGCCAACAAGTTCAGCAAAGAACAGATGCGCACACTGCACATCATCTTTGAGGCTATAGCCAGGCAGCTGAGCACCTATTTCTCCGGCACGCTTCGCACACTCTGCGAGGTCTCGGTGGTCAGCGTGGAGGAGCAAATCTTCAGGGAGTTCAACAACTCCCTGCCATCGCCGGTCGTTCTGGCGTTGATGGGGCTTGCGCCGCTGCAGGGGTCGCTGTTGATGTCGATTTCACCGGTGGTGGCTTACGGCATTATCAACCGTTTGTTTGGCGGTTCCGGCAACCCGGGCGACAGTGACAGGACGTTCACAGAGATCGAGTTGGCGGTGTTGGAACGGATTCTGCGGCAATGCCTGCCGTTAATGGTGGAACCTTGGGAAAAGATCACCCATGTGGACCCTATGCTGGAGCGTATTGAGACCAGCAGCCAGTTCACGCAAATCGTAAACCTCAATGAGGCCGTTGCGATCATCACTTTGCAGATCAAGACCAACGACCTGGATGGCTATATCAGTTATTGCATTCCGCATATCGCCATCGAGCCGATTGCCAAGCAGCTCACGACCACGCTGATGTTTTCCGGCAAGATCAACCGCCGCGTTGTGGGTGACAAGAGCCCAATGATCCAGAAACGCATTCTTGACACGTTGCTTAATGTGCAGGCGATCCTGGCGGAGACCTCAATGACAGTGGAGGAAATTCTGAGCCTGAGGCTGGGTGATGTGATCCAGCTGGATAACACCGTACACGATGAAATCAAGATCAAGGTGGAGCACCTGACCAAGGCATATGGCAAGCTGGGGGTGCGCAACAACCGTTACGCCATCAAGCTCACCAAAATCATCAAGGAAGAGGAAACTGCCGATGAATAGCAGCATTTCTCAGGAAGAAATCGAAGCGTTGTTCGGTGGAGGGGCCCAAGCCTCCGCCCAGACTGCAGCTGTGCTGACAGAGCAGGAGGTTGACGCTCTGGGTGAGATCGGCAACATCTGCATGGGCACCGCTGCCACCACATTGAGCGAGCTGCTTGGCAGGCGGGTGTTGATCACATCGCCCAGGGTGCGAATGATCAACCTGAAAGATCTTGCGACTCAATATCAGTCTCCTTTTGTGGTTGTGGAAGTGAGCTACACGGTGGGCCTGGAGGGCAACAATGTGCTGATCCTCCGGGAAGATGATGTGCGCATGATCACCGACCTCATGATGGGTGGTGAGGGCACCGTCTCCTCTGAGCCATTGAGCGAGCTGCACATGAGCGCCATCAGCGAGGCGATGAACCAGATGATGGGCACGTCTGCCACCTCGATGTATGACATGCTGGGGAAAATGATCGAGATATCACCGCCCCGCTCCTCCGAAGCCCGCATTGGGGACGACAAGATTGCCAGCATCTTTTCCGATTCGGGAGACATCGTGCAAGTCAGCTTCACGCTCGAGATCGAGGGCCTGGCCCAGAGTGAGCTTATGCAGCTGATGCCCATCCAGTTTGGCAAGGATCTTGTGGCGGCATTGATCGCCAACGCGTCCGGCGCTCCCGTGCCTGAGCCCGCGGCACCCAAAGCTGAGCCCCCCAGGCAAGCCCCGAGGCAGGCACCGATGGCCGAGCAACCCGTCTACCAACCACAGCCACAGCCCAGAGCCCAATCCTATGCGGCTCCGGCACCCAAGCCTGCGCCGATGGTGGATGCCAAGCCCATCAAGTTTATGAGCTTTGACGATGAGCTGCCGGAGATGGAGCCCCGTGACGATGGGCTGAACCTGATCATCGATGTGCCGATGCAGGTAACCATTGAGCTGGGCAAGTGTAAGAAAACTGTGAAAGAGATCCTGGAATTCAACAATGGCACAATCCTTGTGCTGGAGAAGTTGGCTGGCGAGCCGGTGGAAATCGTCGTGAATGACAAGCTGATCGCCCGTGGTGAAGTGATCCAGATCGACGACAACTACGGCGTGCGCATCACCGAGATTCTTAATAAAAACAAACACAACTAGGAGGCTGCCTTGAAAGACGCGCTGGACCTGGTTTGGATCGTTTTGGTGCTGGCTCTCGTGTTTTACCTCACCTGGCTTGTCACGAGGTTTGTTGCCGTGCGCTCCAGGGGGAAAACCGCCGGCCGTCTGATGCGCGTGGTGGATAGGCTCAACATCGCCAACGACAAATGCATCCTGCTGGTCAAGGTGGGGGAGGAGTATTGCGTGCTCGGTGTGACCGGCCATGAGATGCGCCTTCTCAAAACGCTTTCCGCTGAGGAAGCAGAGGGTGTGGAGCAGCAGGACAGAGCCCAGCCGCAGGCTTGGGCTGATGGTTCCGCCGGTATTTTTAAGGGCATACAGAGCTTCTCAGAGAGGCTTGGCTTTGCGATGCGCCGGCCCGGCAGCCCGTCCGGAAGGGGTTCAGCACCATATGGCAGTCACACCGATGAACCGGATGCCGGGCATGATGACCAGAGCGTGATCGAGTTGATGAATGAGCGTATCAAGCTGAGGAAGGAAACGAAGCGGAATTGAACATGCAAGCGGCAAAGACACGCCCAAAGGTGCTGAAAGCTGCCGCCTTCGCGGCGCTCTGCGGCGCGTTGCTGCTCATTCCTGCCATCGCGATGGCCACGGCAATGCCCGGCGGCCAGCCTGTGCCCACGCCTGTGCCGGCAGCGTTATCAGCTCCGGCAGCTTTGGCTGCAGCCAAGCCTGCGCCCGACCCCACAGTGGCTCCTTCTCCCACGGCCTCACCGGATGGCTCGGCCACTGCTGGGGCTACCACCCAGCCCACAGCCCTGCCGCTGATCAACCTGCCCAGTGACCGCGCCACCAGCGTGCAGATTCTTTTGCTGCTCACGGTGCTTTCATTGGCCCCTTCGATTCTCATCATGCTCACGGGCTTCACGAGGATCATCATTGTGCTTTCCTTCGTGCGCAACGCCATCGGCGTGCAGCAGATGCCGCCAAACCAGGTGCTGATCGGGCTGGCATTGTTCCTCACGTTTTTTGTGATGGCGCCGGTGATTGACCGGATCAACAATGAAGCATACAAGCCCTATGTGGCCAAGCAGATCACCCAGGAGCAGGCGCTGGACCGGGCGATGGTGCCCGTCCGTGAGTTTATGCTTAAGCAGACTTATGAAAAAGACCTGACGCTGTTTTCCGGCATGGCGAAGATACCCGAAGTGTCCGACGTAGCCGAGATCCCCAACACAGTGATCATCCCGGCATTTATCACCAGCGAAATCAAGCGGGCCTTCGAGATCGGATTCTTTATTTTTATCCCATTCATCATCATCGACATGATCGTATCCAGCACGCTGATGAGCATGGGCATGATGATGCTGCCGCCCACGGCAATCTCGCTGCCGTTTAAGTTGCTGTTATTTGTGCTGGTGGATGGCTGGGGATTGACGATCAAGACGCTTGTAACGGGGTTTAACTAACTCCCCCCTAGCCCCTGCGGGGGCCATCCCCCCTCTATGAAGGGGGTGAGGAGTTAGTATGAACATGATGTTGTTGAATCCCTCCCTACCTCCCTCTATTTCACCCCTTTTAAGGGGTGACATCGCCACAGGCGATGGGGGTCTTGAGGGAGGTGCCGCCCACAGGCGGCGGAAGGAGTTCCCTTGGACCAGTCTGTCCTGACCGAGATCATGAGCGACGCGGTGATGACGATCATCACCGTGGGCGCGCCGCTTTTGCTGGCGGCGCTGATCATCGGCGTGGTGATCTCCATCTTTCAGGCCACCACGCAGATCAACGAGCAAACGCTGATCTTCATCCCGAAGATCATCGGCATGCTGCTGGTGCTGCTGCTGTTGGGCGACTGGATGATGACGAGGCTCACCGGCTACACCACAGGCCTGTTTGAAAAGATCAACACGCTGGTGCAGTGACCAATGGCAGAACTGGAGCAGCTTCTCAAGCTCACGGAGTCTCAATTTGCCTGGCTGCTCCTGCTGTTTTTGAGGGTGATGGGGCTGTTCGTGCTGTCGCCGGTGCTGGGTCGGCGCAATGTACCAAATATTGCCAAGATCGGCCTGAGCATTCTCTTGAGCTACATCTTCCTGATGGCCAACCCGCCGGAAGCGGGGGTCGATCCGGCTGCCACGGCGCTGCTGCCTTATGTGCTGATGTGCCTAAAGGAATTGCTGGTGGGCCTGGTGCTGGGATATATGACCGTGCTGTTCTTCGATGTGGCCGTGATGGCCGGCCAGGTGATGGACGTGCAGATCGGCTTCGGGATGGCTCAGGTTTACGACCCGCAGATGCAATCGCAGGTTTCGCTGCTGGGCAACCTGATGAATTATGGCCTGCTGTTGTATTTCTTCATTCTGGACGGGCACCACACATTGATCCGTATCCTTGCGTTCACCATTGAGAAGATCCCTGTGGGGCAGGTGGTGATCGGTGCCGGCATCGCCGACGTGTGTGTGAAGGCCTTTGGGTTGGCCGTTTCCATGGCCGTTAGTGTGGCCCTGCCGATCATCGCTGCCGAACTTATTCTGGAAGTGATCATGGGCATCCTGATCCGCTCGGTTCCCCAGCTCAATTTCTTCGTGGTGGGCATCTCGGTCAAGATCCTGGTGGGATTGTTGTCGTTGCTGCTCTTCATTCCGTTTTTTACGAGCTTTGGCGATAAAATATTCGAAGGCCTGTATACGTATTTGCAGGCCGCGTTTGAGAGGATGATACCGGCCCAGTGAGCGAGATGTCGCAAAAAACCGAACGAGCTACTCCGAAGCGCCGAAGAGAGGCGCGGGAGAAGGGCAACGTTCTGAAAAGCGTGGAGGTGGGCACAGCGGCAGTGCTGCTGGCAGTGTTTGCCATGGTGAAGGCGCTGGGCCCATCGGTTGCCGAGGGGGCTGCCAATGTGCTGACCACCTGGATCACCCGGCCCTCCGGCGACCCGCTTACAATCGACACGGTGCATCAGATCTATCTATCTGCGCTTGTTTCGTTGGCGACCATTGGCGCGCCGCTTGTGGCCGTGGGAGTGCTGGTGGCGTTGGCCGCAAACATCATGCAGGTCGGTTTTTTGTTCACACCCAAGGCACTGCGGCCCAAGATGGAGCGCGTAAACCCTGTGGAGGGATTCAAGCGCATCTTCTCGATCCGGTCTGTGGCGGAGCTGATCAAGGCCATCCTGAAGATCGTCGCGCTGGGGTTTGTGGCCTGGCAGGAATACGAAAAGGTGATCGGTCAGTTCCCCGATTTCGCGATGCAGGGCATCATGACGGCTTCAGCCAGGATGGTCGAGATGGCGCTGAACATCGCGCTCAAGATGGGCATGGTGCTGTTGATCATTGCGGCCGCTGATTTCTTTTATCAGTGGTGGCGGCGGGAACGGGACCTTCGCATGACCAAGCAGGAGATCAAAGACGAATACAAGCTCACCGAGGGTGACCCGCAGGTGAAGGGCCGCATCCGCCAGAAGCAGCGCCAGATGGGCATGATGCGCATGATGCAGGCCATTCCCTCAGCCAATGTGGTGATCACCAACCCCACCCACTACGCCATCGCGCTCCGATACACCGAAGGGAAGGACAGTGCGCCTGTGGTCGTGGCCAAAGGCCGCGACTTTGTTGCGCAGAAGATCAAGGAGGAAGCCCGCAGGCATGGCATAGAGCTTGTTGAAAACAGGCCGCTTGCGCAGGCGCTCTATGTGTATTGCGACGTGGGTGACGTGATCCCCAATGACATGTACAAGGCCGTGGCCGAAGTGCTGGCATATGTCTGGCGCCTAAAGCACCCGGCCCGTAATAGGGAGAAAACAGCCACATGAAGCTGAAGTTCGCAGACATCGCCATAGCGGTTGTGATGCTCTCCATCGTGATGCTGATCATCGTGACGGTCAATGCCGCCGTGTTGGACGTGTTGCTCCTGATCAACATCGGCATCTCCATCACGATCCTGTTGATGACGCTCTATATCAGAGAGACGCTCGAGTTTTCCTCCTACCCCTCTCTGCTGCTGGTGACCACGCTGTATCGCATCGCGCTGAACCTTTCCTCCACCCGGCTCATTCTGGGCAACGGCGGCGAGGCGGGCAACGTGATCAAGACCTTCGGCAACTTTGTGATCGGCGGTAACATCGTGGTGGGCGTGGTGATCTTCCTGATCATCATGATCGTGCAGTTCATCGTAATTACCAAGGGCTCCGAGCGTGTGAGCGAGGTGGCTGCCCGCTTCACACTGGATGCCATGCCCGGCAAACAGATGGCCATTGATGCGGACCTCAACTCGGGCCTCATCGACGAGCGCCAAGCCCGCGAGCGCCGCAGCAAGATCCAACGGGAGGCCGATTTTTACGGCGCAATGGATGGCGCGGGCAAATTCGTGAAGGGCGATGCCATTGTCAGCATCATCATCGTAGCCATCAACAGCGTGGGCGGCATCATCATCGGCCTGATGGCCGGCGGCGAGATCATGGCTGTGATCAACCAGTATGTGCTGGCCACCGTGGGCGACGGCCTTGTGAGCCAGCTGCCGGCGCTGCTAATCTCAACTGCCACCGGTATGATCGTGACCCGATCGGCCAGTGAAAACAACCTGAGCCGTGACTTGACCCGCCAGTTGTTTGGGCAGCCGGCGGTGCTGATGATTGTGGGCGCATCGTTCGGGGTGTTTTCCCTGGTTCCCGGCATGCCGGTTTTCCCATTACTGGTGCTGGGCGCCGGGCTCGGTATTCTTGGCTATACGATGAGCCGCAACCGCGCCAAGGCTGAGGCTGCACAGGTGGTCAGCCAGGAGGAGCACACCGCTCAGGAAGCCCGCAAACCGGAAAACGTGATGACGCTTCTTTCTGTGGACCCCATCGAAATGGAGCTGGGTTATGGCCTGATCCCATTGGTGGATGATATGATGGAGCGCGTGATCATGATCCGCAGCCAGCTGGCGATGGATTTGGGCCTGGTGATCCCCAGCATCCGCCTGAGAGACAACGTGCAGCTGGATGTAAATGAATACGCGGTCAAGATCAAGGGGTATGAGGTGGCCAGGGGCCAGGTGATGGCGGACCATGTGCTGGCGATGAACCCCGGTAATGTGCGCGGCACTGTGAAGGGCATTGAGACGGTAGAGCCCACTTTTGGCCTGCCGGCGCTGTGGATCGCCAAGGCTGAGCGGGAGAAGGCGGAGCTGATGGGCTACACGCTGGTGGACCCGCCGGCGGTGATGGTGACGCACCTCACCGAGGAGTTGAAGCGCCACGCCCACGAGCTGCTGGGCCGGCAGCAGGTGCAGGGCCTGATTGACAACCTGAAGCAAACACAGCCGGCATTGGTGGAGGAAGTGGTGCCCAGAGTGTTCAGCCTGGGCGAGGTGCAAAAGGTGCTGGGCAATCTCTTGCGAGAGGGCCTTTCCATCCGCGACATCGCCACTGTGCTGGAGACCATGGCCGATTTCGCTACGATCACCCGCGATACCGACCTGCTGACCGAATATGTGCGCCAGAGGCTCAAGCGCGGCATCACGCAGCGTTTCGTGCAAAACAACACCGCCCATGTGATCACGCTGGACCCAAGGCTTGAGCAGATGATCATGGAGCGGGTGCGGCAAAGCGAGACCGGCGCCTATGTGGCGCTGGAGCCGGATGCCGTGCAGAAGCTCTTCAACAGCCTCAAGCGCGCCGTGGAGCGCTTCACGGCGCTGGGCGTGACGCCCATCGTTTTGACCAGTCCGATTGTGCGCATGCACTTCAAAAAGATCGTGGACCAAATCGCACCGGAACTCGTGGTGCTTTCCTACAACGAGCTTGACCAGAAAGTTGAAATCCGTTCCGAAGGCTTGGTGAGCGTATGAACATCAAACGTTACGTCGTAAACGACATGCAGGAAGCCATGGTGAAGATCAAGAGCCAATTGGGCCCCGATGCCGTAATCCTGCACAACCGGCCCCTGAAGAAAAAGGGGTTGGCCGGCTTGTTTGCCAAGCCCCAGATCGAGGTCACGGTGGCGTATGAAACAGAGCCCCGTCAGCAGAAGGCTGCCAAGACGCAACCGGTTCATGCTCCGGATGCCTCAAGCCAGTCGGTGCCGGCTGGTTATGCCGAGCGGAACGACCAGCAGGGACGAGGGTGGCCGGACACAATGGAACAGCAAAAACCAGGCCCGGCCGATGACAAGCTGAGTGAGATGGAGCGGCGCATGGAGACGATCAGCGCTGCCATGCAGGACATCGCCAGCAAGCTCCATGGCAGCACCGCTGCCCGGCGCTATTGCAAGGAGATCCAACAGCAATACGTTCACCTGCTGGACAATGAGGTGGAAGAGACAATTGCCCGGGCTCTGGCCGATGAGGCGCAGGATATTTCCGATCGCAGGAAGGCTGACCCGCTGGAAGCCATTGAGGAAGTGGTGCGCCACCGCCTTGGGGAGCCGGAGGGCATCCGCCTGCAACGGTTCAAACGCACCGTGTGCGTGTTTCTGGGTCCCACCGGTGCGGGCAAGACCACGACGATCGCAAAAATCGCAGCCCGTTATGCCATCCATGAGAAGGCCAAGGTGGGCCTGATCACCGCCGATGCTTACCGCATCGCGGCCCACGAGCAGATCAAGACCTATTCGGACATCCTCGAAGTGCCGCTGAAGGTGATCTACAAGCCCGAGGAGATTACATCGGCCTTGAACGAACTGGAGGATGCCGACCTGGTGCTGATCGACACCCCCGGAAAGAGCCCCAATGACCGCAGCCACCAGGCGGAAATCGCGTCCATCATCGAAAAGAGCGGTGCCAGCGAAGTGTTTCTGGTCATCAGCGCCACCACCGGTTACCGCAGCGCCGCGATGGTAGCTGAGCAATATAAGTTTGTGAAAGACTTCAAGGTGCTGCTGACCAAGCTGGACGAAACCGTGTCCGGCGGGGTGCCCTTGAATGTGCGGTCTTTGACCGGGCGGCAGCTTTCCTATATCACCACGGGGCAGAGCGTACCGGACGACATTGAGTTGTTTGACGTGGCCGCAGCCACAGCGCAGCTCATCTGGAAGGCGTGAACGATGGATCAGGCGGAACGATTAAGACAAATGGTCTCCACCGTTCGGAACCGGCGCGAAGGTGCCCGGTTTATTACCGTCACATCCGGCAAGGGCGGCGTGGGCAAATCCAGCTTCACGCTTAATTTCGCCATTGCCCTGGCTCGCAAGGGCTACCGGGTGCTGGTCATTGACGCCGACTTTGGCCTGGCAAACATCGATCTCATGAGCTCTCTCACACCGCAATATGATCTCACCGCCGTTCTCAAACGCCAGAAGCGCCTCAGAGACATCATCCTGGAGGGGCCTGCGGGCATCGGCGTGGTGTCCGGTGGCTCCGGCGTATCAGATCTCATCCGTATGAATGAGTTCCAGCTGGAGCGAATCATGGGTGAGCTGATGCAGCTGGACGACATTGCCGACATCGTGCTGTTTGACACAGGCGCCGGCATCAACAACAACATTCTGCGGCTGCTGCGCTCCAGCTCTGATGTGATCGTGGTGACCACACCGGAACCAACCGCTGTGATGGACGCGTACGCGCTGTTAAAGACTGTGAGCACAATGGAGCATGCCTGCCGCATCCGGCTGGTGGTTAATAAAGCCGAGACCTTGCAGGAGGCCGATGCCACTTCCAGCAACCTGGAGAAAGCAGCCAGCGCTTATCTTTCCATGCCTGTGGAGCGGCTGGGCTGCATCCCAAGCGATCCGGCCGCGGTCAAGGCGGTCAAGGAGCAGACACCGCTCATGCTGGCTTATCCCACCAGTCCCTCAGCCCAGGGCATCAACATCATTGCCCGCCGCTTCCTGGAGCTGCCTGCTGAGCCGGAGCGCCATGGGGTGCGGCGGTTCTTCAGCATGTTTTTCCGGGCGGGGCGGTAGCTCTTACCACAAGAACTCCCCCCTGGCATCTGAGGATGCCATCCCCCCTCACGGAAGGGGGTGAAGAGTTGGAGTTGCCACTTCTCTACCTCCCTCTTGAGGGAGGTGCCGCCCACAGGCGGCGGAGGGAGTTACGAGACCCCCCTGGCATCTGAGGATGCCATCCCCCCTCACGGAAGGGGGTGAAGATTGGGGAGAAAGATTTCTCTACCTCCCTCTTGAGGGAGGTGCCGCCCACAGGCGGCGGAGGGAGTTAACTGAAAGGCGTGCAATGCCATTACAATATGACGGGCGATTGATACCGCGCAGCAGGGCTATGCGTAGAAACATGACGCCACAGGAGAGCAAACTGTGGTATCAATACTTGCGAAATTATCCTGTGAGGTTTCAGCGCCAAAAGGCAATAAACGAATTCATTGTAGATTTCTTCTGTGCAAAAGCGTTCTTGGCTATTGAAGTAGATGGTTATCAACACTCTACTGAACAAGGAGTCGCATATGATTCTGAACGGTCTGGCGTATTGATGAGGTATCATATTGAGATTCTCAGACTTAGGAACGATGAAGTGGAATCAGATTTCTTCACTGTTTGCAGAAGAATTGATAACATGGTGAAGAAAAGACTGATGGAGACAGATAATTATCGGGAGCCATAAACTCCCCCCTGTCGCCTGAAGGCGACATCCCCCCTCCCGGAAGGGGGTGAAAAGCTGGGGTTGCCACTTCTCTACCTCCCTCTTGGCCCCCCTGCTGCCTTTGGCAGCTGTCCCCCCACAAGGAGGTGGGGGGAGGGGTAGGTGCCGCCCACAGGCGGCGGAGGGAGTTGCCGTGACTCCCAAGGTAAGTATATGTTAGTGAGATTCGCCTTCCGGGCATCTATCAGATAACAAAGGAGACTGATCAATGATTGCCATCAAGCAACTGGCTTCAGCAGACAAAGTGACTGTGCTGTTCCGTGGGCGCAGCTATGCCAGTGTTGTCGAGAATATGCCGGCGCCTGACGAATTGGTCATTGCCCAGCCCACCAACACGGGCATCTATCTGGAAATGGCTGCTGATGAAGCAGAGGTGTTGTTCCATAAGGACAACGGCATCTTCACGTTTCGGGTCAGGCAGATCGAGCGGTTTTTCTCCGGCAATGTGCCAATGCTCCGGCTCAGAGCCGTTTCAGAAGTCAAGCGCAGCCAGCGGCGGAATTGGTACCGGTTGGAAAAGAGCCTGCCGGTCAAGCTCTCCGTGAAGGAGGAACCGCAGGATGAGGGCTCCGGTTCGTTTACGATCAAGGCCCGCACCATCAACATCAGTGGCGGGGGGTGCCGCATCGCCATCCGCCAGCCGATGGATCATGACACAAAGCTGGAATGCCGCATCACCCTGTCGCCAGACACCGAATTGGTATTGGATGGCCAGGTGGTTTGGGTGGAAAAGCGATCCGGAGATGACACAACCACGCTGATCGGTGTGCAGTTCCTGGACGAAGATATCGGCACCCAGAATATGCTGACCCGTTTTGTGACCGAAGAGCAACGCAAGATGATCAAGTTGGAAAAGTAATCAGAGGGCATGATGCTGCAACAGGATAGAATCCAGCAGAACACCCATAGGGATGAGCCGCCGGTGGAGGTGCTCTGGGAGGCGTTTCTCACCACCAGAAGCGTGGAAGCCAGAAACGCCCTGCTGGTGCGTTATGCCCATCTGGTCAAGATCATTGTGAATCGCTTGGTGCCCACCCATGGCCGCCACGCCGAATATGATGACCTGATCAACAACGGTGTGATCGGCCTGATGGATGCCATTGAGAAGTTTGATCCGGGCAGAATGGTGAAATTTGAAACCTACGCGTCTCTCAGGATCCGCGGCGAGATCATCGACCACATGCGCCGGCAGGACTGGGCGCCGGTGAGCCTGAGGAAAAAGATCAAGACCGTCTCCTATGCGATGGAGACGCTGGAGGAACGGCTCGGCCGCCCGGCCAGCGAGGAGGAGCTGGCATCTTTTCTGGGCATGGATGTGCCGGATCTTTTGAAGACGCTGGAAGCCACGCAGTCGCTGAACATCCTTTATCTGGAGGAGCTGAAAGCTGGTGGCGATTCCGGGCGCGAATTCTCCGACGGCTCCGGCGATACGGTGAGTGCCCGCTATGAGCAGAAAGAAATGAAGGAGATCCTGGCAAACCTCATTGAATCGCTGCCGGAGAAGGAACGACTTGTCATCACGCTGTATTATTATGAAGAGATGACGATGAAGGAAATCTCCGCCACGCTTGGGGTCACCGAACCCCGCGTATCGCAGATCCATTCCAAGGTGCTGGCCAAGCTTCGCTCAAAGCTGGGCTGAGTTAAGGTGCCTGCCTCAGCAGGCGGAAGGAGCCCCTCCCATGGGTTTTGAACCATATATCTTTGCTGCTTTCATATTCCTGTTGATCTGCGTGCTGCTCTTCCTCTACAGGCGTTTTGTTGTGCTCCCCAATGGTAAAAAGGCTTCCGATGCAGCAGATGCACAAGGCCGGGAAAAGGAAGAACGCCTTTTCCGCCTGTATCAGAATATTGAAGAAATGATGGACAATTTCGAGGGTTACCTGGAGGACACCCGAGCGCAGATGGAATCTGTGAAGGCAGAGATGGGGAGGCAGCAGCGGGAGATTGAGGAATTGATCGAGCGGGCAGAGGCCATCGAAGCCAGGGCGCTTTCTGCGGTCGACACCACCAACGCAGCTGAACGGCGAGCTGCAAGGCAGGGCGTGCAGCAGGGTAACGAGCCGGAGAAGCCGGTTTTGTCCGGGAAAAAAGGTAAGCAGGACGCAGTGCGTGAACTGCTGAACAAAGGGATGACCGTGGAGCAGATCGCCCAAAAGCTGGGACTCAGCATCAATGAGGTCAAGCTTGTTGTATACGGCATGATGAGCAAGCCGTCGGAAAAGAAATAACATTGGGCATTGAGATGAAACGGAAGTTTCCCGTTTTCCTGACGGTTGTTATAATCATATTGATTTGTTCTCTAATTTGAATGCTAACATATTTTGTTTGCTGTACCAATAGAAATCCTTTATAATATCAACTTGGCTGAGTTGAAACAGCCTGTCCTCAGGGCACATAAATCAATTAACGTTAATATATTCATTCGTTTGAAATGCTAAGTAGATGGAGCGGATTTGTTCATTTTGTTTGTTACTTGGTAAAATATCCACTATACTATGACTGGATACCAGTTGATGAAGGAGTCTGAATATGGCAAAGCTGATGGTGAACGTTAACACTCCCGGCAGTGTGATCGACAAGAACATCTACGGCCATTTTGCTGAGCACCTGGGCCGCTGCATCTACGAGGGCATCTGGGTGGGCGAGGGATCGCCGATTCCAAACACCCGCGGCATCCGCAACGATGTGGTGGCAGCGCTTAAACAGATGGGCCTGCCGGTGCTGCGCTGGCCCGGCGGCTGCTTTGCCGACAATTATCACTGGATGGATGGCGTGGGCCCGAAGGAAACCCGCAAGAAGCTGGTGAACACCAACTGGGGCGGTGTGACGGAAAACAATCATTTCGGTACCCACGAGTTCCTGGATCTGTGCGACCAGGTGGGCTGCGAGCCCTATGTCTGTGGCAACATGGGCAGCGGCACCGTGCGGGAAATGCAGGAATGGGTGGAATACATGACCTTCGCCGGTGTGTCGCCGATGGCCGACCTGCGCCGACAGAATGGCCGTGAGGAGCCCTGGCGTGTGAAGTACTTCGGTGTGGGCAATGAGAACTGGGGCTGCGGAGGCAGCATGCGCCCGGAATACTACGCCGATGAGTTCCGCCGGTATAATACATATCTGCGCAATTTCGGAGAGAATAAACTGTTCCGCATCGCCTGCGGCGCTGATATGTCCATGAGTGAGGACTATAACTGGACCGAAGTGCTGATGCGCGAAGCCGGCAAATACATGGACGGCCTGAGCCTGCATTACTATGCCTGGCTCGACATGCATGAAAAGGGTCCAGCGACGGGCTTTACCGAGGCGCAGTGGCATGCCGGCATGAAGGTGGCGCTGCGGATGGACAAGATTATTGCCGACCACGCCGCCATCATGGACAAATATGATCCAGACCGCCGCGTGGCGATGATTGTAGACGAGTGGGGCACCTGGTATACCGTGGAGCCTGGCACCAACCCGAGCTTCCTCTACCAGCAAAACTCGCTGCGGGACGCGCTGGTGGCCGGCCTCACGCTCAATATCTTTAATAACCACGCCGAGCGTGTGCGCATGGCCAACATCGCCCAGATCATCAATGTGCTGCAGTCGGTCATCTTGACTGAGGGGGGAAAGATGATCCTGACGCCCACTTACCATGTGTTTGAGATGTACAAAGCTCACCAGGGCGCCAAGGCGCTGCCTACTGAAATGAGCAGCGGCGAATACAGCTTGGGCGGCAGCGCCGTGCCCAATCTCAACGTGTCGGCATCCGTTGGCGCAGACGGCGCGGTTTTCGTGACTGTGTGCAACACCAACCCCCATGCCGCCGAGGAGGTGGACTGCGACCTGGCTGGCTTTACACCCAAAGCCATATCCGGCAGGGTGCTCACAGCTGACCAGATGGACGCGCACAACACCTTCGAGCGGGCCGACGCCGTGAAACCAACGGTGTTTACCGCTGTGAAGGCCACCGCCGGTGGCTTTTCTGCCACGATCCCGGCGATGTCCGTCGTGTCGATTGAATTGAAGTGAAGTGATGGTGCCGCCGGCTGGCGGGGAGGATTGGCAATGAACCGGATCACCGTGGACTATACCAAGACCCATCAGGAGATCGACGGTTTCGGCGTGCATGGCGCGTTCCACCAGGCCAGGAACCTGCGTCGCTACCCAGAGGCGGATCGGCAGCGGGTACTGGATGTACTGTTCTCCACGGAAGGCGACGGTGCCGGCTTTTCGGTGATCCGCAACATCATCGGTGACTCCGGCGTGTGGGGCAACGAGAAGGACGGCCCGATCCCCTCCATTGAGCCACAAAGAGGCGAAGTGAACATGGAAGGCGACGAGGACCAGCTGTGGTTCATGCGCGAGGCGCAAAAGCGGGGCTGCCAGCGATTTGTGAGCACAGCTTGGAGCCCGCCGGCCTGGATGAAAACCACCGGTGAGGTGGCCAACGGCGGTTCGCTGAAGGCCGCCTGCTACGCAGACTTCGCCGAATACCTGGCCCGCTATGTGAAGATCTATCGCGAGCACCACGGCATTGATATCTATGCCGTTTCTCCGGCCAACGAGCCGGATCTCAAGATCCACTATTCCTCTTGTGTGTGGTCCGGCGACCAGCTTTGCGACTTCTATAAGAACTATCTTGGGCCAGTCTTTGCGCGGGAAAAGGTTCCGGCAAAGACCTTCGGGCCTGAGCTCATCAAATTCGGCAACGCGTCGCTGAAGCGTTACGAGGCGCTGCTGTTGGATCCTGATGCCATGGCTGCGCTGGATATCCTTGCCATCCACGGCTATGAGGACAGCGTGATAGAGCCGATCGATCCGGCCTACTCCCACGGCAAAAAGGTCTGGATGTCAGAGGTTTGTGGGATCGGTCCGGAGGACCGCAAGGAGTTGGACCCCTCCATTGAGGACGGGCTCGCCGTCGCCAAAAAGGTGCATGAGTACCTCACGGTGGCCGGTGCGAGCGCGTTTTTGTATTTTTGGGGGATGACGCTCTATCCCAACAACAGCGCATTGATCCATATGAATCTGGATGACCTCACCACCACAATCTGCAAACGCGCCTATACCATCGGCCACTTCAGCCGGTTTGTGCGGCCTGGCTCGGTGCGTGTGGAGGCGGCCTGTGATGCCCCTGATGGCGTCTTCGCCTCTGCCTATCGCGGCGCCGATGGTGAGGCGGTGGTAGTTGTGATCAACACGGGCTGCAATGACGCCAACCTTTCCCTGGCTTTTGAGGGAGCGGCCCCGGCATCGCTCACGGCCTATGTGACCAACCGGGAACGGAATCTGCACCGGCAGGATCACCCCATCCCGGTTGCGGGTAATCACGCCCAGGTGGCTATGGCAGCCAACAGCATCATGACGTTCACCGGCGAGTTATGACTAGCCGGCGAAATACAAATCAATCCAATCATTGCACCATGAAAGGAAGGATTCCAATGAAACTGGCGATCGGCGAGTATGCCCTGAACTTCCAGGACGGCGGATTCAAGGTTCTGAAAGGCGGCAAGACCCTCTACTACAACAAGCGGCCGATGTTTGCGACAGTGAAAACTGCCTCCACCGTGTGTGAGTTTTATGACGCGCCCTATGATGAGGTTTCAGCCTCCGGCAGCCTGGTGGTTGCCAAGGGCGTGCTCAAGACCCCAACCGGTTCGGAGTTTTCCTTTGAGGATGTCTACGAGGCGGCAGGCAAGGGCGTGAAGGTCAGCCGTGTTGTACGCGTGCTGAAAATCACCAGCGACGTGGGCTTTTCCACCAAGGTGTCTTTCACGATGACAGAGTCTGACAGCCCCCGCGACTACAACTGCTTCGCCCCCGGCGTGTGGTATATGCAGAATGAGTATGCCCCCCAATACGCGATGGGCAAAGATCTTGATTGTGAATATTTCTGGCGCAGTGAGACCGCCTATGCGCTGCCACTGTTTGCAATGCAGCACATTGCCTCCGGCGAGACAGCCTCACTATCCCGTTGGGCGGCCGACATGCGCATGCGCGACACGGACATCCTGCCGAACGGGGAAAACAACGTGAACCGGCTCTGCACCACGGGCACCATCGGCATGAGCAAGCCGGAGCCCAGGACGCTGAACCACATGTATTACGGCTATGCTGTCCGCAAGCCATTTGACTCGGTGGTGGACGGTCTTTCCCTTGATTATGTCTACCCCTGCGCCGACGGGCAGCTGCCCTCGGTCAACCGCTATGGCGGGCTGGATTATAAAGGTAAGGTGAAGAGCTTCCAGCGCATCCATCACCCGATGGAGGTGGGCTTTGAGCAGCGTTATGCCGTGGGGATGAACTTCGGGCATTACGATGGGTTCCAACCGATGATGCGCGACGTGTGGCGCACAGCGTATGACCGCCTGCGCGACAAGCTCTTTGACGTAGACAACGCCCGCAACTTCCACGACTGCATGAAGATCTTCATCCAGTACACCAAGCAATACGGTGACGCCTGGGGCCTGCCCTTCGCCACCCAGCTGCCAGACATGGACCTCTCCAGCATGTCCTTCCAGTTTGGTTTTGTGGGCCAGCAGCCGGGCATCGGCTACCAACTGCTTCGTTACGGCGACAAGGAGCACCTGCCCGAGGCATATGAGAAGGGTATGAACATCATCGAGTTCTGGGTACGCAGTGCGATGACAGCCTCCGGCCTGCCGCATATGTGCTACAACCCCAACTCAAAGGAGTTCGAGCCCTATCCGCATTATGTCCGCATGCTGGCCGACGGCATCGAAGCCATACTGGATGCCTATGTCTATATGAAGAAAAAGGGTGAGGAAAAGCCCGCCTGGCTGGAGTTCTGCCGCAAGACAGCAGACTGGCTGGTGGCTGTGCAGAATGAGGACGGCAGCTATTACCGCTCCTACAACACCGACGGCTCCATCCGAATGGACTCCAAGTCCAACACACCCAGCCCGATCCGATTCCTGGTGCAGTTCTATCTGGTTTCCGGTGACGAGCGCTACAAGGCGGCTGCCCTCAAAGCCGGCCAATGGACTTATGACAACCCCCGCCGCACGCTGGAATATCGCGGCGGCACCTGTGACAACAACGACATACAGGACAAGGAAGCCGGCATCTACGGCATCTTCGGCTTCATGGCCCTTTATGACCTCACCGGTGAGGAAAAGTGGCTGGAGGGCGCCATCGGCGCTGCGGACTACACCGAGACCTGGACCTATGCCTGGACCTTCCCGGTGCGCACGCCGTTCACCCGGCACCCGTTCAACCAGTATTCCATCAGCGGCCAGAGCATCATTACCGTGGGCGGCGGCGCCGATGTCTATATGGCTGCCTGCGCCTATTCGTATTACCGGCTCTACATCATCACTGGCGACGAGCACTACCTGGATTTCGCCGAGTTCATCCACAAGAACACCCGCCAGTCCACCGATGTGGATGGAAGCTCCGGCTACATCATGCCGGCGTTGGGCCATGAAGGTGGCAACTTCGTCAGCCAGACGCTGCAGAGCCACTACCACTGGCTGCCCTGGGTCACCTATGTGGAGGTTGATCCCGCTTCCAGACTTTATGACACGTTCGGCGGCTACGCGATTGCCGACGCTCAGCGCCTGAGCTCCGAGGAACGGGCCAAGCGCAACCGCATCTACGACACCTACGCGTAACCTCAGCAGCTACCATAACGATTTTTTTAGGAAGAGGAGCCGGATGAAACTGATTTGTGGTGATTACCAGCTGAAATTCCAGGACGGTGGGGTGGAGGTGCTCAAAAACGGCAAAGCCCTTTATACCAACCGCCGGCCCATGTTTGTCACGGTCAAGACCGCCCTGGCCGTCTGTGAGTTTTATGACAGCGCCTATGGCGAGGTAGCAGCCTCCGGCAGCACCGTCACCGCAACTGGCGTGCTCACCGTGCCGTCCGGCTCCTCCTTCGCGTTTTCAGACACCTACGAGCAAGCAGGCGGCGGCATCAAGGTGAGCCGCCTGGTCAAGGTGCTGAAAGCTGGGGATGACCTGGGCTTTTCCACCAAGATCTCCTTCACGATGACCGAGTCAGACAGCCCGAAAGACTATAACTGCTTCGCGCCCGGTGTGTGGTACAAGCAGAATGAGTACGCTCCGGACTCCGTGATCGGCAAAGACCTGGATTGCGAATACTTCTGGCGCACCGAGACCAACTATGCCCTGCCGCTGTTTGCGATGCAAAATATCGCGTCCGGCGAATCGGCTTCGCTTTCCCGCTGGGCGGCCGATGTGACGATGCGCGACACGGGCCTGCACAACGCCGAAAACTTCGTTGACCCCAAGTTCACCATCGGCGCCATCGGTATGAGTAAGCCCCAAAACAAGACGCTGAACTATATGTATTACGGCTTTGCCATGCGCAGGGAGTTTGACACGAAGGTGGACGGCCTGTCCATCGACTATGTGTATCCGGGCTGCGACGGCCAGCTTCCGAGTCACAACCATTACGGCGGGCTCGATTTCAAAGACAAGGTGAAGAGCTTCCGCCGCGTCAACCATCCGGTGCAGGTGGGCTTTGAGCAGAATTATGCCGTGGCCGTCCATTTCGGGCACTATGACGGGTTCCAGCCAATGATGCGGGAGACCTGGCGCGTGGCCTATGACCGCCTGCGCGACAAGCTGTTTGATGTGGACAATGAGAAGCACTTCCACAACTGCATGAAGATCTTCATGAAGTATGCACGGCAGTATGACCAGGGCTTCGGCCTGCCGTTTGCCTGCCAGCTGCCCGACATGGATGTTTCGGTGGTGTCCTTCCAGTTCGGCTTTGTGGGCCAGCAGCCCGGCATCGGCTACCAGCTGCTGCGCTACGGCGACAAAGAGGGTATTGCCGAGGCCTATGAGAAGGGTGAAAAGATCCTCGATTTCTGGGCAGCCACAGCGATGACCGAATCGGGCCTGCCGCAGATGTGCTATAACCCCAGCGTCCGGGGCTTTGAGCCTTATCCGCACTATGTCCGCATGCTGGCCGATGGCATCGAGGCCATTCTGGATGCCTACGTCTATCTGAAGAAGAAGGGTGTGGAGAAGCCCGCCTGGCTGGAGTTTTGCCGGAAGACCGCTGACTGGCTGGTGAATGTGCAATCTGAGGACGGCAGTTATTACCATGCCTACCATGCCGACAGCACCATGCGGATGCCCACCAAGGCGAACACGCCCAGCGTGATCCGGTTTTTGGTGCAGATGTATTTGCTGACCGGCGATGAGCGATACAAGACCACCGCACTCAAGGCCGGCGAATGGTCCTTTGAGCATGTCTACCAGGGCATGGAGTATGTGGGCGGCACCTGCGACAACTCGGAGATTATGGACAAGGAAGCAGGCATCTACGCGATGTTCGGTTTCCTGGCGCTGTATGACCTCACCGGCGAGGAGAAGTGGCTGGAAGCCGCCGTAGGCGCGGCGGACTACACCGAGACCTGGACCTATGCCTGGACATTCCCGGTGCGCACGCTGCTGCCGAAGCACCCATTCAACAAATACTCGATCAGCGGCCAGAGCCTGATTACGCTGAGTGTGGGTGCGGACGTCTATATGGCTGCTTGCTCCTATACCTATTACAGGCTTTTCTTGCTGACTGGCGATGAGCATTATCTCAACTTCTCCGAGTTCATCCACAAAAACACCCGCCAGGCCAACGATGTGGATGGCAGCATCGGCTACATCATGCCCGGGCTGGGGCATGAGTGCGGCAACTTCACCACCCAGACGTTTATGAGCCAATACCATTGGTTGCCCTGGGCCACATTTGTGGAAACCGAGCCCTCCGCAAGGCTGTATGACACCTTCGGCGGCTATGAGATTGCCGACGCCCAGCGCTTGAGCCCCGAGGAACGGGCCAGAAGGAACCGGGTGTACGATGGCTATCCCGGCAATGTCGTCAATGGGAAGTGAGGAGTCTATGAATCATCATTTAGGACTCCGCCTGCCACACCTGATCAGTGACGGGATGGTGCTGCAGCGCGACGCCGATGTGAAAATCTGGGGCTGGGCAGAGCCTGGCGCCGCTGTCACGGTGCGCTTCGCAGAGCAAACCAGTGAGGCATCCGCCAACACCTCCGGGCAATGGCAGGTTGTTTTGCACACCGGCCATGCCGGCGGGCCCTATGAGCTTGTGGTGGAATCCGGTGCTGATACCATCACGGTCAAGGATGTGCTGCTGGGCGATGTGTGGGTCTGCTCCGGCCAGTCCAACATGGACATGCGCATGTTCTCCGTGCGGGAAAGGTATGCCTCTGAGATTGCCTCCTCTGCCAACCGGGAAATCCGGCAGTTCTCTGTACCGGTTAAATATGATTTCATTAGCCCGCTTGAGGATACAGATGAGGCAGCCTGGCACTCTGCCGACCCCCAAACCGTTTTGGGTTTCTCCGCCGCGGCCTACTTCTTCGCGGCGAAGCTTTATGAGCGGTACCAGGTGCCGATTGGCTTGATCAACGCCAGCCTGGGCGGTGCTCCTGCGGAAGCCTTCATGAGCGAGGCTGCGCTGGCATCGTTCCCGCACCATCTGGAGACTGCCCGCAAGGCGAAGGATGCCGCCTGGGTGGATGGCTTGCTGAAGGATAATGAGGCATCGCTCAAGCAGTGGCGCGAAAAGGTGGACCGCGAGGACATCGGCTTGGGGAAGGGCAGCGTTCCCTTCTATGACCCGGCTTATGACGCATCCGGCTGGTCGGAAATCCCTGTGCCCTGCCGCTGGTTTGAGCAAGGCTTGGGCATGCTCAACGGCGCGGTTTGGTTTCGCAAGGAGATCGAGGTGCCGCCTGAGCTAGCTGGTCAACCTGCCATGCTGCTGTTTGGCAACGTCGTCGATGAGGACACCGTGTATCTGAACGGCACCGTCGTGGGCTCGCTGCCCATGCAGTATATCCCGCGGAAATATGAAATCCCGGCGGGGCTTCTCAAAGCCGGGAAGAACACGTTCGTGGTCCGGGTGGTGAATTTCTCCGGGCTTGGGGGATTCTACAAGGGCAAGCCCTACCGGCTCTGCGTTGGCGGCCAGTCCATTGATCTGGCTGGCCAGTGGCAATACAGGATCGGCGCGGCAAGCGAACCGTTGCCGGAGCCGGCTTATGTGATGTGGTTCCCGACCGGTCTTTCCAATGGCATGATCGCGCCGGTCACGGGTTACGCCATCAAGGGCGCCCTTTGGTATCAGGGGGAGACCAACTGCAGGAAGCCCCAGGAATATGAGGCTCTGCTGCGGGCATTGATTTCCGATTGGCGGGCAAGGTGGGGGCAGGGAGATTTCCCGTTCCTCGTCGTGCAACTGCCCAATTATGAGGAGATGTTTCAACCGGCTTCGGGCAATTGGGCCAGACTGAGAGACGAACAACGCCGGGCGCTGGCCGTGCCCAACACGGCCATGGCAGTGACCATTGACATCGGCGAGTGGAATGACGTGCACCCCACCAACAAAAAAGACGTGGGTGAGCGCCTCGCGCTGGCGGCGATGAGGGCGGCATATGGCGAAACGGGCGTTGTTTCTTCCGGCCCACTTTACCAGTCGGCGCGGCGGGAGGGCAGCAGGATTGTGATCTCCTTCACCGAAACCGGCAGCGGGCTGGTTGCCAAAGGATCGGGCACGCCGGGGTGCTTTGAGGTGGCCGGGCCGGACGGGCGGTTTGTGCTTGCCGAGGCCAGAATCGAGGGCAATTGCGTGGCAGTGTGGAGCGATTCGGTGGACGAACCGGTGAACGCCCGCTACGCCTGGGCGGACAATCCGGACAGCGCGTATCTTTATAACCGGGAAGGCCTGCCCGCGTCGCCATTTACGACGGAACAACTTGATAGGAATAATTAACAAACACTGTAAAAGGGGATTGTAACAATGGACATGCTCCAGGTCAAAAACGGCAGGATCTCAGATGGGGCGGGGAAGCCCATCCAGCTGCGCGGCACGTGCGTGGGCGGCTGGATGAACATGGAAAACTTCATCAATGGTTATCCCGGCTCGGAGGTTGGCATCCGCGCGGCGGTCGCCAATGTGCTGGGTGCCAGCAAGGCTGATTATTTCTTCGGCCGCATGCTGGATTATCTGCTGGCGGAGGAAGACATCAAGTTTCTGAAGGAGTGCGGCTCCACCGTCGTGCGCCTGCCACTCAATTACCGGCACTTTGAGGATGACAAGAAGCCCTTCGTCTACAAAGAAGAGGCGTTTGCGCGGCTCGATAAGATGCTTGGCTGGTGCGAGAAATATGGCCTTTACGCGATCCTGGACCTGCACGCCGTGCAGGGCTGGCAGAACACCGACTGGCACTGCGACAATGACAGCGCTCACACGATGATCTGGGACCAGCCCCATTTTGTGGACCGGTTCGTGGCGATCTGGGAGGAATTTGCCAAGCGGTATGCTGGGAGAGCAGTGGTGGCTGGCTACGACGTGATGAATGAGCCGCTCTGCAACGCGCCCCGCGGCAGGATGACCACAGTGTCGCGCTACAAACCGGACTGGAACAAGATCAACCCGGTGTTTCACCGCGTGGTGGACGCGATCCGCAAGCATGACCCCCAGCACATCATCTTTTTGGAGGGGGACTATTTCTCCACGCTGTTTGAAGGCTTTGAGGCGCCTTACGATCCCAACCTTGCCTACAGCACCCATAACTACACCGAATGCGGATTCGGCCCCGGGCCCTACCCGGGCGTGTTCAACGGCGCTTTTTATGACAGGGACAAGCAACTGGAGATCTTCCTCGCGCAGGAGGGCACGAAGTTCACGAAGAAGCACAACGTGCCGCTGTGGGCGGGCGAATTCGGGTCGGTCTATAACGGCGCGCCAGAGGAGATCCCCGACAGGCTGCGGGCGCTGGATGACCAGCTGGACATCTTTGAGACGCACAATACCCACTGGACCACCTGGACCTATAAGGACGTTGGCGTGATGGGCTGGGTGACGCTGGATCCGGAATCGGACTATATGCAGATCGTCAAGCACAACCTGGAGGCCAAGCGTCTGCTGGACACCGACCAGTGGATGGGCTGGCTGCCGGAAACACCAGCCAAGACAATGATTCGAAATCTGGCCGAATATGCCCGGCAGACGATTGGTGATGAAGAGATCGAGGCAGAAGCCGCTTATGCTTATCTGAAGCAACGGGCGCTTTCCGGCTTTGTCGGCAGCATGATGCAGCCCAGCTATGCCAAGCTTTTCCAGGGCATGACGGAAGAGCGGATCGACCAGGTGATGGCGTCGTTTGACTTCAAGAACTGCGTGAAGAACGATGGGTTGCTCACTGTGTTGAAGAAGCACATGGTCTAATAACGCTGCGCCAGAGTCAGGGAGGAATCTAGCGGAGAAATCCGCATTTGGGGAAAGGAGCACTAAAATGCTTAGAAAAGTCAAGGTTGAAAACGGTTATGTGCAGGGTCTTCCTGCAGCGGATCCGCGCATCACAAGCTTCAAAGGGATCCCGTTTGCAGCCCCGCCGGTTGGTGAGAACCGCTGGCGCGCCCCGCAACCCGCCCAGGACTGGGAGGGTGTGCTGCTGGCCCATGAGTTCGCGCCGGTCTCCATGCAGGCGCCGATCGGCCTCAATCAGAACGACATCTACACCAGGGAATGGAACGTGGACCCGGAAATCCCCATGGATGAGGATTGCCTTTATCTGAACGTGTGGACGCCGGCCAAGCGTGCCGACGAGAAGCTTCCGGTTTTCGTGTGGTATTTCGGCGGCGGCCTGCAGGTGGGCAACACCGCCGAAATGGAGTTTGACGGCGAACGAATTGCCCGCAGGGGCATCGTGGTGGTAACCGTGAACTACCGCCTGAATGTGTTCGGGTTCATGTGCCACCCGGAGATCACCGCAGAAGCGCCGGATGCCCCGGCAAACTTTGGTCACCTGGACCAGCAGTTCGGCACCCGCTGGGTCAAGCGCAACATCGCGGCATTCGGCGGCGATCCGGACAACATCACCATCGGCGGCCAGTCCGCCGGCGGTGGCAGCGTGATGAGCCAGCTCACCTCGCCGCAAAACGAAGGCCTTTTCCAACGAGTCATCGTGGACAGCGGCATCATCGTGGCGCTCTACCCCGGCAACCGCATGCCCGGCATGAAAAAGCACCTTGCCGAAGCCGAGCAGGATGGTGTGCAGTTCCTCAAGTTCCTGGGCGTCTCGTCGCTTGCGGAAGCCCGCAAACTGGACGCGGTGACTATCCGGGATAAAATGATGGAGCAAAAAGGATTCTGGGGCACCATCATCGATGACAGGTTCTGCACAGGCGTAGCTTATGAGCGCTTCGTGCAAAATGAGCGCTGGAAGGTGCCGGTGCTGCTGGGCCACACCTCCATTGAGTTCCCCAGCATCCCTCAGGCGGCCACGATGGATGAATTCAAGGCCATGGCCTCAGAGAAATTCGGTGAGGACGCCGGGGAATTCCTCGCGCTGTGCGGCGCCGATTCGGGCAGTATTGAGGATGTGAAGAAGCGGGCGACTGTGCGGTCGATTGAATATTCCGTCCGTGTGGCTGCCGAAGCAAACGCGGCCGGCGCCAACGTGCCGATGTATTACTACAACTTCGATCCAGAGATCCCCGGATGGGATAATCCCGGCACTTTCCACTCGGTGGACCTCTGGTTCTTCTTTGAAACGCTGGCCAAGTGCTGGAGGCCTTTTGTGGGCAAGCATTACGACCTGGCCCGCCAGATGTGCGACTACTGGTGCAATTACATCAGCACCGGAGATCCGAACGGCAAAGATAGCACCGGTGCAGAGCTGCCGCATTGGGCACCCTACACACCGATCGAGCCGTACGGCATGCTGTTTGGCGAAACATCCATGTTTGCCCGCGAGCAGCCGAGCGACTTGATGAAGTTTCTGGTTGGACAATACTTCAAAGTGAAGTAATCATCAAGCGGATTCTTCCCCGTGATCTCACGAACAAGCCGGGCGGTGACAACTGCCCGGCTCTTTCCATGTTGCGACCCGATATTGCTTGGCTCGGTTGAGCAAGCCATTAGCTTGATGATCGAAATATCTCAGAATCTACCTATACACGGATTTCCCCGATTCATGTATAATATACGACAAGATTCTTGGATGTATGAGTTTGGATTCCACGTTAAGCTGCGGTTAATCGCGGGAAGCTCTAGAGTTGCTTGAAACATCACGACATTGATTCATGCCGGATTTGGAGGCAATATGATCCAGACGCTGCAAGGTCTCCATGAAACTGTAAATTTCGAAAATGAATCGCTGATCAAGTTTTACGATAATATTGATTATGAGGGGTACCCTCTTCATTGGCATAATTCTATAGAGATTATTATGCCAGTAAAGAATCATTATGTTATTACGTGCAACCAAGACAGTATCGATCTGCGAGAGGGCGATATCCTCATCATTCAACCCAATGTGTTGCACCAGATGCCGGCTGTGGAGGGCCGCAGATACATCTGTCAGGCTTCTCTGTTGCCGATCTATTCTTACAAAATGTATAAAACGATGTATACGCTACTGCCATCCACTTTGATTATCACGCCTGAGATGGATGAGGAATTGCATGGGCAGGTGCAGCAGCTTCTTTATGCCATTTATAATGAGAACAATGCCATCAGCCAGACCACAGAGCTCTCCATGTATGTGGGGATTTTACAGATACTTCTGCTCATTGGCAAGGCAATGTATACAAAACTCACAAAACTGAATGACAAGGAAGCAGAGCATCAGAATAACATTAACAATTTCCTGGCCATATGCGACTATATCAACAACCATTATGCCGAGCGCTTAACTCTGGAGGAAGTGGCCAGAAAGAGCGGCTACAGCAAGTATCATTTCGACAGGCTTTTTAAGAAATATACCAATGAGTCATTCTATCAGTACCTAAACAGGATCCGGATCAGAAACGTGGAGTTGCTGTTGCGGGATTACAACCTGTCCATCACCGAAGCAGCCCACAAAAGCGGATTTTCGACGCTGTCTTCCTTTATCAGAATGTTTAAAATTTTCCACAACTGCACACCGTCTGAATATCGGAGCATACACTCTACGAAGCGGGGAAACACTAAAAGCTGAAATTTCGAGTTGTTGCCACTTTTTTCCGATCGCAACAATTCGAAAAAATATGACAACAATTCAGTAGAAGATATTTGTAAAATGCTCTAAATTAGTGTAGACTGCTTAATATATATTGAATAGAATACGAAGGTGACTGGATGAAGGCTCTACGCGGAAGCAAAAAGTGGTTGTCTACCCAAAAGTTCCTTGTGATCCTGCCGTTCCTGGCATTGGTCTTCACGTTCTCCTACTTCCCGCTCTACGGCTGGATCTATACGTTCTACGATTATAAGCCGCCGATTCCTTTCTCACAGTCAGAATTTGTTGGTTTGCGCTGGTTCCAGTATTTATTCGGAAATGCCACCAGAATTGATCTGCTGCTGCAGGTGTTGAAAAATACCTTTGCGATCAGCGGCCTGGGCGTTGCGTTTTCCTGGCTGCCGATGATCTTTGCAATTTTCCTGAATGAGGTCAAGCATATCCGTTACAGGAAGCTCATTCAGACAGTCACCACGCTGCCAAACTTCATCAGCTGGGTTCTGGTGTTTTCCATCGCGTTCTTCATGTTCAACAGCGATGGCATGGCCAACAACCTGCTCAAGAGTTTGGGAGTGCTGGATAAGCCCATACGATTCTTGGAAGATTCCAAAAGTGTATATGTCTCCATGTGGGCGTGGTACACCTGGAAGTCACTTGGTTGGGCCGCGATTATGTATATCGCCGCAATCGCCGGTGTGGATGAATCACTATATGAGGCTGCCAGGGTGGATGGTGCCCGCCGCATGCAGGTGATCTGGCACATCACGATCCCAAGCTTGCTGCCCACCTACTTCGTTTTGTTGATGCTTCAGATTGCCAGCTTCCTGAACAACGGCATGGAGCAGTATTATGTGTTCCAAAACGCGTTCAACAAGCAGACGATACAGGTTCTGGATCTGTATGTGTATAACCTGATCGCCGGTGGTGGGAGTTACTCTCTGTCAGCAGGCATCAGTATGTTGAAGAGTATTATCAGTGTCGCGCTTCTAACCGTGGTGAACGGTTTGTCTAAATCTCTGCGGGGAGAGAGCATTATATGAGCACAAAAATGATTAGTCCAAGGAAAAACAAGATTAGGCTGGACAGCACCGCCGGAGACAGGATGATCACGGTGCTCACCTATACGCTGTTTGGGTTGTTTGCCTTGATCTGCGTGTATCCGTTCTACTATATCTTCATCAATACCATCAGCTCCAATGAGCTGAGCAAGAATGGAGAAATCATCTTCATTCCCAGGGGCATCCACCTGGAGAATTACGTCAACGTCTTTAAGATTCAGGGCCTTTGGGATGCAACATTCATCTCCATTTCCAGGACATTGATCGGCACAACACTCACGGTGATCGCGTCAGCCTTCATGGGTTTCATGTTTACACAGGAAGACATGTGGGGTAGAAAGTTCTGGTACCGGTTCACGGTCATCACAATGTATTTTAATGCCGGTATCATCCCGTGGTTCCTCACGATGAAGGCGATCGGCCTGACAAACAACTTCCTGGCGTATATCCTGCCAGCCATTGTTTCTCCGTTCTTCATCATCCTGGTAAAAACCTATGTGGAATCCACACCGAGGGAGCTGCAGCAGGCGGCTGAAATAGACGGCGCCGGGTTCATGGTGTTCTTTTTCACAATCATGCTGCCCCTGATCCAACCGATCCTGGCCACGGTCGCGATTTTCGCCGCGGTTGGTCAGTGGAACTCGTTCCAGGACACACTGCTGCTCATGACGGAGCCCAAGCTCAACAGCCTGCAGTTCGTGTTGTTCCAATACATCAACCAGGCAAACTCCCTGGCAACACTGCTCAACAACCAGAGCTCCCAGATGGCCATGGCCGCACTCTCCAGAAAGCAGACCACCACTTCCGTGCGCATGACCGTCACGATCATCGTCGTCTTGCCGATCATCATGGTGTATCCTCTGTTCCAGAGGTTCTTCATCAAGGGCATCATGATCGGCGCTGTGAAGGGATAACAATGAAAGTTGTTATAAAAAACAAAAAGGAGAATTTGGCATGAAAAAGGCAACCAAACTGTTCGTGCTGCTGGTGGCAATCGCCATGATGGCCTCCGGCTTGCTGGCTGGCTGCACGAAGACCACTCCTGCTCCGACCGCCACTGCCGCCCCGGCCCAGACCGAAGCCGCGGTAACAGAGCCCGCAGCGAGCGCTGCTGCTGAAGAGCTCACGCTCGACATCTTCGACAACGCGGCCAACTATCAGGGCGAGCAGCCCGGCTGGTTCGCTGTGGTAGTGAAGAACAAGTTCAACCTGAAGCTGAACATCCTGGCCCCGCAGGTTTCCGGCGACCAGCTGTATCAGACCAGGGCTGCCGCTGGCAACCTCGGCGACATCGTCATCATCGACAATGACCAGTGGGTGGACTGCATTGCCTCCGGCCTGGTTGTTGACCTGACGGACATCCTGCCGAAGACCGCGAACCTGAGCAAGTACATGAACCACTTTGTCGGGTTCAACAAGTCCTTCGACTCCGTGACGAAGGGCCGGATCTACGGTATGCCGGACTTTGAGGCCGACACATCGCCGACCACCTTCTCCGAGACTCAGCCCTACTCCAGCCCCGAAATGTATTGGCCCTACTACAAGGAAATCGGCATGCCTGAGATCAAGGACCTGAACGGCCTGCTGGACGTGCTGGACCAGATCCAGAAAGCCCACCCCACCACCAAGGATGGCAAGCCCTCCATCCCGATCACGATCTGGAAGGACTGGGACACCAACTACATGGAAGCTGCCTGCTGGATTGGCCAGTGGTACGGCTACCAGTGCGACAACACGATGAGCTCCATTCAGCTTGGTTCTGAAGGCGACATCATCCAGATGACCGATGACAAGTCCTCCTACAAGAAGGCCCTGCAGTTCCTGTTCGACGCCAACCAGAGGGGTCTGCTCGATCAGGACGGCGCTTCCCAGCAGTGGATGGACGTCAACGCCAAGTACACCAACGGCCAGGTGAACCTGATGTGGTACACATGGTCCAGGGGCTTCTACAACTCCACCGACAAGGCCAAGAACGGCGACGGTTGGATTGTGATCCCGATCAGCGACCTGAACATCAGCCAACCCGGTGACGCTTACTACGGCCAGAGCCGTGTGTGGTGCCTGGGCTCCAAGGCCAAGGATCCCACCAGGACGATGGATTTCATGGACTGGCTGAACAGCCCCGAAGCCATGCGTTATCGTGAGTCTGGCATCGAAGGCTTCACCTATGAGAAGAGCGCCGATGGCAAGACCTTCCAGTACACCGAACTGGGCTGGAATGCCTTCACCACCAATGCTCCTGTGCCTGCTGAGTTGGGCGGCGGCGGATACCAGGATGGTATCAGCGCGATCAACACCTGCATCATGGGCGGCTTCGTGAAGGATCCCGACACCGGTGAGTTCTACAACCCCAACTATTGGCCCGCTGAAGTTGAGAAGAACAAGAACACCCTGACCAACGAGTGGTCCGCCCGGTTCGGTGGCGCTGCCAACCCGACCGAGTACTTCCTGAAGAACAACCAGATGAAGGTCACCCCCCAGGTCAACGCTGACCTCGGTGTGGATAGCTCCGACATCAAGACGATCCGCAGCCAGTGCGCACAGATCCTGAAGGACACCTCCTGGAAGATGTGCTATGCCAAGGACCAGGCTGAGTTCGACGCCCTGTGGGCCGACATGAAGACCCAGCTCGAAGGCCTCGGCTGGAAAGATCTGGTTACCGCTGACACCGCCAAGGCTCAGAAGAAGGTCGAACTCCGCAACGCGGCCGGCAAGTAATCCTGAGTTGAAGCAACCTAGCAACACCAATACGTGAAACGGAGGGGTATGTATTTTCAGATACATACCCCTCCTATTGCATAAAATCAAATCAATCCGATGACTGCATATTGAGGGTGCGATATGAAACAAATTGCAATCCCCCCATCGGGGACGCCATTTCAAAACAATGCAACCTATTGCGTCGGCACAGGCCGGATGGGCCTGGCGCTTCAAAAGGAATACACCGATCATTTGAAAATTGTGCAGGAGACCATCCGTTTCCGCTACATCCGCGGCCACGGATTGTTTTGTGACGATGTTGGCATCTATCGTGAGGTTGAGTTGGACGGCGAAACGCGCCCATTCTATAACTTCACTTATCTGGACCGTATCATGGATTCCTATCTCGAAAATGGCATCCGCCCGTTCCTGGAGCTGGGATTCATGCCGGAAAAGCTGAAAACCGGTGACAAAACGGTCTTTTATTGGAAGGGAAACGTCACTCCGCCATCCTCCTATGAGAAATGGGCGGAGCTGGTATACAAGACATTGGAGCATCTGATCGACCGGTATGGCAGGGAAGAGGTCGTCACCTGGCCGGTCGAGGTGTGGAATGAGCCCAATATCCCCTTCTGGGCCGGCACGATGGAAGAGTATTTCATGCTGTATGACTACTCCGCCAAGGCTGTCAAGAAGGCTGACCCCCGCATACAGGTGGGCGGCCCGTCCATCTGCGGCGTGGAAGTGGAAAAATGGCTTACCTCCTTCTTTGAGTATTGCATCAACAACAACTCACCGCTGGATTTCATCACCCGCCACTGCTATACCGCCAATCAGCCCACCAAGCGCGGCGAATACCTCTATCACACGCTGCGGGGCCCCGCCCGTATGATCGAGGAGCTGAAAGAAACCCGCGAGATCATGGGCCGCTATCCCCAGATCGCAAACATGCCGCTGCACATCACCGAGTTCAACAGTTCCTATGTGCCGGTATGCCCTGCCCATGACACCGACTTCCACGCCGCCTACATCGCCAGGATTTTGAGCGAGGCCGGCGAATATGCCGATTCCTATTCTTATTGGACGTTCAGCGACGTGTTTGAGGAAATGGATGTGCCCAAGTCGGTATTCCATGGTGGATTCGGCTTGGTGGCGTTGGATTCGATCAAGAAGCCCACATTCTATGCCTTTGAGTTTTTCGCCAAGGCCGGGAAAGAATTACTCTATCGCGATGAGAACCTGATTGTGACCAAGGATGAGGGGCGTTACGCGATCATCGGCTGGAACTGGCATGATATGCTGGATCACGAGCCCGCGCCAGACCAGAGCTATACGCTCACGCTGCCGGCCATCGGCCAGCAGGCGCTGCTCCTCAAAAAAGATGTGGGCGGCAAGCACGGCAACCCGCTGCAGACCTGGAGCAACATGGGAAAACCGCGCACGCTCAACAAGGCCCAGCGGGCGATCCTGCAGGCCTCCGCCGAACCCAAGCAGACCGATGCCAAGCTGAAAGAAGAAAACGGCTCCTACACGGTGGAGCTCACGATCCCCTGTAACCACCTGTGCATGCTGGAGATCACTCCGGTGCATGATCTGACCGAAACCTATCTCGGATATGACAAGGAGGAATTTTATGGACTGGAAGACTGATGCCACAGCAACCCTGCCCAACGGGCAATCCTTTGTGTTTTGGGAAGTGCCGCAGCAATACAACCGCGAGCTCCATGTGGACAATCAAAACCCCGCTGCGTGCGACAGCAACGACGGCTCGGCTGCAAAGCCATACAAAACGATTAATGCTGCCGCGCAGGCAGCCACCCCTGGCACAAGGGTGCTGATCCACGCCGGTGTGTATCGCGAGACGGTGCAGCCGGCCATGGGCGGCGAAAGTGCGGAGAAGATGATCAGCTACGAGGCTTTCGAGGGCGGGGCAGCCATCATCAAGGCTTCTGTGCCGGTCACGGAGTTCAAGCCCAGCGTGGGCTGGCGGGCAACCCGCGGCTTTGACCGCTACGCGCTGCCGCCGGAAAGCCTGAAGGTTTGGGAAATCGAGTTGAATCCCGATGACTTCAAGGGCTACAACCCCTTCTGCGCCGTCAACATCCTGCATGACCGGCTGTTCATCGAGTATGACAAGACGGACATGACCACCTATCTGAACCGCCGCGGCATGGTGTTCATCGACGGCAAGCCGATGAAGCAGGTGGCACTCTATAACCAGTTGACCGACAATGCCAATACCTATTGGGTGGAGGCCAACGGCCAGAAGGTGCACATCCGCCTGGAAGGCGATGCCGACCCCCGGAACCATGTGGTAGAGCTCAGCAACCGCGAGCAGTGCTTTGCGCCCAAGGTGCCTTTCCTGAACTATATCCGCGTGAAGGGCCTCACGATGGCTCATGCCGCCACCGGAGCGCCTGTGCCGCAGCGCGGCTCACTCTCCTGCTATCGCGGCCACCACTGGATCATCGAGGATTGCGTGATCGACTGGGCCAACGGCACCGGCATCGACTGCGGCAATGAGTGCTGGCACCACAACTGGACGGAAGACCAGGTGATCGGCCACACGGTGATCCGCCGCAACACTATTAAGGATGTAGGCGTGTGCGGCATCGCGGGCATGTTTGTGAAAAACATTCTCGTGGAAGACAACATGATCGAGGGCACCGGCTGGCAGCGTATGGAGCTTTCCTGGGAAGCCGGCGGCATCAAGGTGCACAACTGTGAGGATTCGCTGATCCGCCGCAACGTGATCCGCCGCTGCTATGGCTGCGACGCGCTGTGGATGGACGTGGCCAACCACAACAACCGCATCACCCAGAACCTGTTTGTGGATGGCATCAACTCCAGGGAGCACATCTTCATGGAGTGCACCCGTGACCAGGAAAACCTGATTGACAACAACATCATCTGGAACGTGGAGGGGCGCTACGACAAGAACAAGCTGCCCGCCGAGCCCGGTTCCTCCGGCTGGTACAAGACCACCGAGCTGGACGTCCGCAATGGCTACGGCATCTATCTGGAGGGCACCGACCGCCTTCGCATCGTGAACAACCTGATCGGCAAGTGTGACAAGGCCGGTTACTTCGCCAAGGTGGTGGCTTTCCGCCTGGGCTTCCAGCGCGGCGGCACCAGCCGGGAAAATAAGTTCTTCAACAACCTGTTTCATGCCTGCGGCGAGGCGGCGATCATCCTGCCCAACGAGCACAATGAGGCCGAGGGCAATGTCTACTCCCGGATGCCGTCCGGCTACCTGCGCGTGATGTATCCGGAGCCGGAGATGTGCCTGGATCTGGCCACCTGGCAGGAGTTCTGCGGGTTTGACCGCACCGGCGCGGTGTGCAACCTGGACATTGCCATCGACGGCGAGGCGCTTACGATGGAAGTGACCGTGCCCGCCGGGCTGCCACAAGTCGCCGCGGAGGGCAAGGTTTCCACAGACTACTTCGGCAACGCAGCCGAAGGCAAGCGCGTGGCCGGGCCGGTGGCGCTCAAGGAAGGCAAGCAGTGCTTCAGCATTGACCCGAGGAAATTGGCGTAAGCAAAAACAAACAAGCTGCGATTGTTTGAAAGGATGGATACGGCATATGAAAGCGGTCATTGACACCCGAAAAAGAGGCCCGAAGATCGACAGGCACATCTACGGTCATTTCTCCGAACACCTTGGTCGGTGCATCTACGACGGTTACTGGGTCGGAGAGGATTCCAAAATCCCCAACGTTCGCGGCATCCGCACCGACATCGTGGAGGCAATGAAGGCCATCAAGACCCCCAACATCCGCTGGCCCGGCGGCTGCTTTGCCGACGATTACCACTGGATGGAGGGCATCGGCCCCAAGGAGCTTCGGCCTCCGATGACCAATGTGCACTGGGGCGGCGTGCTGGAAAACAACCACTTCGGCACCCATGAGTTCATGGACCTCTGCGAGCAGATCGGCTGCGAGCCCTACATCTGCGGCAACGTGGGCAGCGGCACCGTGCGCGAGATGCGCGACTGGGTGGAGTATCTGACTGACGACGGCCAGAGCCCCATGGCGCAGCTCAGGCGCAAGAACGGCCGCGAAAAGGCCTGGGGCCTGAAGTTCTTCGGCATTGGTAATGAGAACTGGGGCTGCGGCGGCTTCATGACCGCCGATTACTATTCCAATGAATACCGCCGTTACGCTGCCTATGTGAAGAATTACTCTGTGATGGGCAAGATCGACTGGTGGAAGGCCCCGCCGGTGACCCGCATTGCCGGCGGCGACAACGCGGAGCACTTCAAGTGGACAGAAACCCTGATGAAGAACATCCCCCCCATGCTCATGGGCGGGCTCTCCATCCACTGCTATGTGAAGCCCGGCGAGGAGATGAACGGCACCAGTTTCTCCGACCACAGCTGGTATCAGACGGCCAAAAACACCTTTGCAAAAGAAGACCTTTACCAGCGCAGCATCAGCATCATGGACTACTACGACCCGGACAAGAAGGTTATCATGGCCGTGGACGAGTGGGGCATCTGGGTGGACAACGAGCCCGACACGGTGCCCGGCTTCCTCTACCAGCAAAATGCAATGCGCTCGGCGCTTTGCGCGGCATTGATGCTGCACATTTTCCAGAAGCACGCCGACCGCATCAAGCTGGCCAACCTGGCCCAGACGATCAACGTGCTGCAGGCGATCATCCTGACCGAGGGTGGCAAGATGATCAAGACGCCCACTTATCATGTGTTTGACTTGTTCCAAGGCCACCAGGATGCCGACTTCCTGCCGGTGCTGTGGTCTGACGAGCCGGAAAAGGTGGAGCTCGACCTGCCCCAGGTGGATCTGTCCGCGTCAATCGGCGAAGACGGCAAGATCACCATCACGCTGGTCAACATTTCCACCGAGACCAACGCCGATGTGGCGCTGGACTTCGCCGGCAAGAAGCCTGTCAAGGCCACCGGCCGCGTGCTGGAGGGCAAGCCCACCGATCACAACACCTTCGATGACCCCGACCGCGTGGCAGCCAAGGCGCTCCAGGCCGTCGCCATCGAGGGCGGCGAGGTGAAGGTCACGCTGCCGCCCTGCGGCATCGCATCGGTCACGGTGGAGCTGGGATGAACAACCCGGAGCCTTGCCCAACCTGCCCGCGCCACTGGGAAATGCCGCCGGGTTATCTGGAGGAGCTGGTGGCTGCCAAACGCAGCACCGGCCTGGACAATGTGGACGACGGCACCTACCAGCGGCGGCTGGCCGCCTGCCGCGCCTGTGATGCCTGCGTGGACGGCACGATGTGCATGAAGTGCGGGTGCTTTGTGGAGCTGCGGGCGCTGAGCGCAATCCGAACCTGCCCGCACGCAGAAGGTGACCGCTGGGCATTGCTGATCAAAAGGAGGGAGAAACCGCATGAGCATGAAGCCATTGAAGGACTATAGCCACATCCGGGGCATCCACATGGGCTTTGAAAAGGTGGAGGACCCGATGCCGCTCGAGCAGCAGTTGGAATACTGCCAGAAGCTGAACCTGAACTCCAACCGGTTGTTCACCGACTATATGATCTATGCCAAGGACCCGGAGGGCAACAAAAAGCGCATCCAGGAGACGATCCGGACCAGCTGGAAATACGGAGTCTCTACGATGCAGATTCTCTTCGGCGGCAACTCGCTGGACCCGATGATCCTGGAGCCGGAGTTCTGGGCCGCAAAGGGCGATGCCTATGTGCGCGACATGGTGCTGCTGCTGAAGGATGAGCCGGGGCTTTTGATGTGGGACGTGATGAACGAGCCCTCCTGCAACCTCTGGATGGAGGACGCGCCGGAGGACGAGAAGCCCATCCGCTGGGCCAAGATCAACGAGTTCCTGCGGCATTATTGCGCGCTGGTTAAGGAGCTGGACCCGGAGGGCTGCATCACGATCGGCCACACCGAGGCGCGGCACCTGGAGCCCTCCGCCGCGTGGGTGGATGTGCTCTGCTTCCACGACTATCGCGAGACCCGTGCCCGCATCGCCGAAAACTACGACCTGGCTGAAGAAATCGGCCGCAAGTATGGCAAGCCGGTGATCAACTCTGAGACCTGCTGCCTCTGCCGCGCCAATCCCTATGACCTGGCCATCCAGACCTGCATGGAGCGCAAGATGGGCTTCTATGTGTTCTGCCTGATGTCGGAAGGGTTCTGGGGCGAGGTGCACGGGCTCATCTATCGTGACGGCACCATCCGCAACCCCGAGGCCATCGCGGCGCTGATGGGTTTCTTCGTGAACCGATCTCTCTCGCGCATCAAGCCCAACCCCAACCGTGAGGGCTATGTCTACAAAGCCATCGAGGGGCTGGAAAAGGCGCTCACCGACACGCGGGGCCTGTTCAAGAATGTGGACCGCACCTCCGATGAGATTTTGGAGGCTGCCGAATACGCCGCCAACCTGCTGGAGGCCAACTACATGGTGCCCATGCTGGACCCGCCCACGGCTAGGATCCTCGATTGGCGCGCCCAGCCGGCTAAGCAGCGCGACATCGTGGCGATCCGCAAGTTCGCCTATGAGCTTGGCAAGACATTGAAGGAATGGGCGCAGGTGCTCTAAACAACCAATTGAACAAGAACTCCCGGAGCGATCCGGGAGTTCTTGTGGTTAAATCCCCCCTGCCGCTCGCGAGCGGCATCCCCCCTTATTAAGGGAGGGTAGGGACAAGAATACAGCTGGGATGAACCAATCCCCACCCCCTCTAATAGGGGGGGATGCCCCCGCAGGGGCAGGGGGGATTTGAACGGCAAGCATGAAATCTTATCTCAGTGCAATACAGAAGCCACCGCTAAGAAATCCCCCCTCATCGCATTGCCTGGCAATGCTCAGCCTTGCTCGCACATCGGCCAGAGGCCGACATTGCGCAAGGCTGGAGGCTAAGGCCTGCCGTTGCGAGCGACATCCCCCCTTATTAAGGGAGGGTAGGGAGGGATATACGGCAAAAACATATCGGGCGGCTAGTGAGCCGCCCGATATGTAAAGGGCATAGAACTTTTAGGGATTAATTGTTTCGCAGTCTCGTTAAACCTTATTCAATTTCCCATCCAGCACAACTTGCCCGCCTGCTTCAACCGCCACTTCCTTGATCAGCTCGCCAATCCTGAGCTTTGCAGTGCTGCCGGCAGCGGAGCGCAGCGTGACCGTTTCCAACGCGCCGTTATTCCACTGGATGTCCAGCTCCAGCCCGCCCCTGGCCCGGAGACCGGTCACTTTGCCATTCGCCCACTGCGCTGGCAGCGCCGGCAGCAGATGGATCTGGCCCGCGTGGCTTTGCAGCAGCATCTCGGCGATGCCGGCGGTGCCGCCGAAGTTGCCGTCAATCTGGAATGGCGGGTGGTTGTCAAACAGGTTGGGCAGCGTGGAGCTCTTGAGCAGCGCCATCACGTTTTCATAGGCCTTGGCGCTGTCGCCCAGCCTGGCCCAGAGGTTGATGATCCACGCCCTGCTCCAGCCGGTGTGGCCGCCGCCATTGGCAAGCCGGCGCTCCAGCGTGGTGCGGGCGGCTTTGGCCAGCTCCGGCGTGTTGGCGGTGGAGATCAGGTTTCCGGGGTAGAGTGCGAAGAGGTGGGAGATGTGGCGGTGGCCCGGTTCGGCCTCGTCATAATCATCGGCCCACTCCATGAGCTGCCCGTGCTTGCCGATTTCCGGCTGGGGAAGCTTGTCCTTCATGGCCTTAAGTGTATCGATCAATGCGTCGTGGATGCCCAGAATTTCGGCGGCCTCGATGCAGCGGGCGAAGAGCAGGTGCAGGATCTGGCTGTCCATCGAGGGCCCGGCGCAGAGGCGGCCCTGCGCGCCGCTGGGCAGGATGTAGGTGTTTTCCGGCGAGACCGACGGGCAGGTGACGAGCCTGCCTTTGCTGTCTTCCACCAGGTAATCGGTGAAGAACTCGGCGGCCTCCCGCAGGAGGGGGAATGCCTTTTGGAGGAACGCCTTGTCGGGGTTGAACTCATAATGCTCCCACAGGTGCAGGCTCAGCCAGGCTGCGCCCATCGGCCAGTAAGTGGCCGGGATATAGATATCTTGCGGGGCGGTGTCGGCCCAGATGTCGGTGTTGTGGTGGGCGGTGAAGCCCCGGCAGCCATACATTTCCATGGCGGTTTTTCGGCCTGGCTCCCGCATGCGCTCCAGCAGGTCAAACAGTGGCAAATGGCACTCGGCCAGGTTGCACACCTCGGCATGCCAGTAGTTCATCTCGGTGTTGATGTTGATTGTGTATTTGCTGTCCCACGGCGGGGTCATGTCTTTGCACCAGATGCCCTGCAGGTTGGCGGGCAGTGTGCCGGGGCGGCTGCAGGAGGTAAGCAGGTAGCGGCCAAACTGGAAGTAGAGGTTCACAAGATCTGGGTCATCCGCGCCTTCCTTCACCTGCGCCAGCCGCTCATCGGTGGGGAGGGCGGAAAGGTCTTCCCCAGTTAACCAAAGCTCGGTGCGCATGCGGAATGGGCGGTAGTCGTCGGTGTGAGCGGCCAGCAACGCGGCGTAAGGCTTCTGCGCTGCCTGCTGCAGCTGCCGTAAGCCCTGTGCCTGATACTCTTCGTGGCGGAAGGAGGTGGCGCAGCTCAGCAGCATTGTGACGGCATCAGCGTTTTCCACCACCAGGCTTTCGCCGATGGCCTTCACCGCGCCGCCCTCGGCCACAGCCCGCAGCAGCGTGCGGTATTGCACGGCTTTACCGCCGCCGCAGCTCACGTCCATATAGATCGTGTCATCGGAGACCCTGCCGGTGCCGTCCAGAAAGCGGCCCCTGCGCAGGCTGGCATCCAGCGAAATGCTGGCGGGTTTGTCCGCCGTGATTCGGATTGCGATCACCTGATCGGCGGCAGTGGCGAAATACTCCCGCGTAAAGGTCACGCCGCCAGCGGTGTAGCGGGTGCGGGCGACGGCGTTATCCAGGTCAAGCTCCCTGGTGTAGCCGGTCGCGTCGGCATCTTTGTGCCCGAATCGCAGGTAAAGATCGCCCATCGTCTGATAGGGCCGCTGGCTTTCCGGCGTGCCGGACAGTGCCATCGCGGCGAGGCGCTCCGCCTCGGAGATTTTGCCTTCAAAGACCAACCGGCGAATCTCCGCAAGGTTGGGACTGGCGTCTTTGTTGTTGCGGTCGATGGGCTCTCCATACCACACGCTATCTTCATTGAGCTGCAGGCGCTCCCGCTCCACCGTGCCGAACACCATTGCGCCCAGGCGGCCGTTACCGATGGGCAGCGCATCGTTCCAGTCTTTTGCGGGGGCTTTGTACCAAAGCTTCCTCATGCGTTTGTTCTCCTGTTGTTTTTGGTGCGGTTTTCCTGATGTTGCCACTACCATTATATAACCCGCTGGGCCAAGCGCAATGCGGAATTAGGCAAATTCGCCATCGTGCATAGCTCACAACACCTGCTGTGGCAGAGGTGCCCCTCCTGTGCTACAATGTTTTGCATAGCTCATCAAAAGGAGAACCCGGTATGCGCGACCGCCTTTCCGATATCTTTGACCTGCAGCAAGCGTTGAATGATGACATCAAGCAGCGCCGCAACCTCACCGGAATCAGCCACGAGCAGTGGATCCAGAAGCACACGCTGGCGATTCTCTCGGAGATGGCTGAGGTGCTTGATGAGGTGAACTTCAAATGGTGGAAGAACCCCAAGCCGGTGGATGAAAGCGCCTTGAAGGAGGAGCTGGTGGATGTGCTGCACTTCTTTGTGAGCATGTGCCTGGAGGCCGGCATGAGCCCGCAGGAGCTGTATGAGCGCTACATTGAGAAGAACCGGGAAAACTTCGACCGGCAGCTGGGTGCGTCGAGTAAGACTGGGTATGACGCTTCGGCGATCCGTGGCTAGCCTGTGGGGAGTAAGAAATTGTATCAACATATCCTCTGGGATTTTGACGGTATGCTGTTTGACACCTACCCGGTGATGGCGGCAGTGTTTGAGCGCATGCTGCGGGAGAGTGGCATTGTGGAGCCTCCTGAGGATATTGAGAGCTACATGCGGGTTTCCATGACCGTTGCGCTCAGGCATTATGGGGAGAAACACGCTTTGGACGCAGCTTTTTTGGAGGAATACAAGCAACGCCGGCAGGAAGCGGAGAAGCAGGCGTGCCACCCATTCCCGGGCGTTGATGCGCTATTGCGGCATATTTGTGAGTCGGGCAGGGCGAATTATCTGTATACGCACCGGAGTGAATCTACGTTTGACCTGTTGCAGCGCCATGGCTTAACCGTGTGCTTCACAGACTTTATCACGTCAGCGCAAAGCTTTGCGCGAAAACCCAGCCCCGACGCGATCCGATACCTCATGGAGAAACACAGGATGCATCAGGACACCGCGGTGATGATCGGTGACCGGGAGCTGGACATCCTGGCGGCCAGGAATGCCGGTATCCATTCGATCTTTTTCGGCCCACACGGGGAGTGCTGCGCCACAGCGGATGTTTCGGTCAGCTCCATCGGGGAGCTGGCAGCTTTGCTTGACTAAACTGCTTACATGAAGGGATTAACTATGGATCAATGCTGGGAGAATGTAAGGGAATTTCACCGATGCTTTGACTCGCCGGTTGCGGAACACCCGGCAATGCTCACGGAAGACCGCGTGGAAAAACGCTACCGTTGGATGCTGGAAGAGCTGGACGAGTTCAAGGAGTCGGCTGACGTGTACGAACAGGCGGACGCCATGATAGACCTGATCTATTTTGCGCTGGGCACATTGGTGGAGATGGGCGTGCGCCCGCAAAAGGTGTTTGACGCGGTGCATCGGGCCAACATGGACAAGGTTTGGCCCGATGGGCTGGTTCATCACGGGCCAGACGGCAAGGTGATCAAATCTCCCGCCTGGCGGGATCCTGCGGAAACAGTGCGCGCAATCATCAACAGCCAGACGATGAATCGTTAGAAAACCTTCATTTCTCAGCGTGCCATTGTATGCTATAATATCCTGTACGAATTTCCGGAGGAAGCCGAATGCTCATCGCGCTGCTGACCGCGTTGTTCTTTCTGATTGCCGATCAGGCCACCAAATATCTGGTGGTTTCCAACATGACCCTCGGGCAGACGATCCCCGTGATCGAAGGCGCGCTCTATTGGCATTACGCCCGCAACAGCGGCGCGGCGTTCAGCATGCTCACCGGCTTCCAATGGCTGTTTATGATCGCCAGCGCCAGCGCCACGGTCGCCATCATCATCTATCTGGCCCGCACCAAAACGCCGATCCATTGGGTAGGCAAGCTTGCGCTGGGCTTGATCATGGCCGGTGCGCTGGGCAATTTGTTTGACCGGCTGATGCACGCCAACCATGAGGTGATCGACTTCATCTATGTGAACATCCCGGCGATCAAATTTGATTTCGCGATCTTCAACGTGGCCGACTCCTGCGTGACCGTCGGCGCGATCCTGCTGTGTTCCTACATCCTGTTCAAACACGAGAAGTATGTGAAAAAGGTGAAGGGCCTTGCCAGCGGCGAACAGCCTGCGGAGCAGGCTGCCGAACCTGTTGTCGAAGGCACCCAAACCCCGGAGGGGCATGATGGGGAACAAGCTCCGCTGTGAAGCCAATCAGCAAGATGCGGGCGCCCGGCTGGACACGTTCCTGACCGGGCGCTTCCCTGATTATACCCGCTCCAGGCTCAAGAACCTGATCGACGATGGGCACGCCGCCGTCAATGGCAAGGCCGCCAAGGCCGGACAAAAGCTTATGGTCGGTGATGTTGTCGAGCTCGATGTGCCGGAGCTGGCGGCGGTGGAGGCCAGGCCGGAGGAAATCCCCCTGAACATCGTGTATGAGGACGTAAGCCTGCTGGTGATCAACAAGCCCAGGGGCCTTGTGGTGCACCCGGCGGCGGGCAACGAGCGTGGCACGCTGGTGAACGCGCTGCTGAACCATTGCACCGACCTCTCCGGCATTGCCGGGGAGTTGAAGCCCGGCATCGTACACCGGCTCGATAAGGACACCACCGGCCTGCTGGTCGTGGCCAAGAACGACCGGGCGCACCTGAGCCTTTCCAAGCAGATCGGCGAGAAAAGCGCCAAGCGCATCTATCTGGCGCTGGTGGAGGGCAACATCACAGAGGACTCTGGCCGCGTGGACGCGCCGCTGGGCCGTAGCCAGGTTGACCGAAAGAAGATCGCGGTGGTGGAAGACGGCAGGCAGGCTGCCACACGATATTATGTGCTGGAGCGGTTTGGTGACCTCACGCTGGTGGAGTGCCATCTGGAGACGGGCCGCACCCACCAGATCCGCGTGCATATGAAGCACATCGGGCACCCGGTGGTGGGCGACCCGGTTTATGGCATCCGCAAGCAGCGCTACCGGCTCGACGGCCAGCTGCTGCACGCAGCACGGCTGGAATTCACCCACCCAGAGACCGGGGAGAGAATGAAGTTTGAAGCGCCACTGCCGGAGGACTTTCAAGAGGTGCTGGGAATGTTGAGGCGGAAGGTGTGAATCCCCCCCTCATCGCATTGCTACGCAATACTCGGCCTTGTTTCTCGTATCGGCTTACGCCGACATTGCGCAAGGCCGGAGGCTAAGGCCTGTCGCCTGAGGGCGACATATGAAGAAATCCCCCCTGCCGCTGCGGTGGCATCCCCCCTTGTTAAGGGCGGGTGGGGAGGCTGCTGTAGGAGGCCCTTGGTGCTGGAATTCTCTATCAAAAAAGGTATACTCGAGCTCACCGGCGATGTGGGCGACGCCACACTGGCCGATCTGCTGGTTGAATCGGAGGCGTTTGTTGCTGCGCTCAAAAAGCAGTCGGTGCAGTGCCGCATGTGCGGCGAGTGCTGCCACCGGGCACCGGTGCTGGGGCTGGACATCCTTGCGATGGCCGGTGAGGCCAAAACGGACGCGGCGCAATGGGCCAAAGAGCACCTGCTTCTGCCCGATCCGCCATACCTTTCGGCGCGGCAGAAGGGCCTTGCTGAGTTTATGAAGCAATCGGGCGTCAGCCAGCGGGATGCCGCTGTGCTCTATGAATACAACCAGTCGGAACCGATCTCCTTTCTGCAAACCGAGAGCGAGCGCTGCGTTTACCAACAGGGCAACCTCTGTGGAGTTTACGCCCAGCGTCCATTCGTGTGCCGATTGTACTTGTGCCGCTTCGGCGAGCGGCTGCAGGATCTGCTGGAGATGGTCGTGACGCAGGGCACCTGGCACGCCTGGGCGGTGCTGGGGGCAGTGCCGATGGAGACCATCGCCCACAATCCGTTTGCTAGCAAGCAGGGCTATGACCAGGTGAAGCTCAAGGAGTTTGAGTTCGGGCTGGAAGAGGCGATGGGGGAGCTGTTTTCTTACTTCTAGTTTCAAGAAAAGTTGGAGGTGCCTGCTTAATTGGCTCTCTCCTGACCTCCCTCATTGAGGGAGGTGCCCTCCACAGAGGGCGGAAGGAGTTCTTCGGGCATTATTATCTTGTGCGAGGTGACTTGGAAGTCTCTCACTGAGTGTTTACAATTCGTAATCTTTATCATATAATACCCCTGAAATCCAATCATGGAGGTTCACAGAGCAGTGAAGAACTAGGCGTTTCGGATGGTGACCAACGGGCCGTTCCGTATATACTACGGAGGGGCTGCCGCATCGCCGGAAGACGCCGAACGTTCAACTTGCCTGCCTCATATGGGTTGGCCATCGTTGTTCTTTTTCGCGCTTCCGGATTTGAAGGGAGCGATTTTTTATGTTAGTGCTCAAAGCGCAAAAGTTGTTGATGGAATATGGCCACAGGCTCTTGTTTGACATCCCCGACCTGGAGCTGCACTCCGGCGACCGCATTGGCCTGGTGGGCCGCAACGGCGAGGGCAAGACCACGCTGATGAACATCCTGTGCGGCTTCCAGGAGCCGACGGCAGGGTCGGTGACGGCGCTGATGCCGCTGGCGATGATCCCGCAATTCAGTGATGACACCGACGGCTCGGCGATCCTGGAGCGCCAGCGGGAGCTGTGGGGCATCCCGGCGGAGGCGATGAGCGGCGGGGAAAAGACACGGCTCTTGATCGCAAGGGCCCTGGGCCGCGAAAGCGGGGCGCTGTTTTGCGACGAGCCCACCTCGAACCTGGATGCTGATGGTATTGCCAAATTGGAAGAGGAACTGCAACATTACGAGGGTGCACTGGTGGTGGTTTCCCATGACCGTGCGCTGCTCGATAAGCTCTGCACCCGCGTCTGGGAGCTGGAGGGCGGCAGGCTCAAGGTCTATCGCGGTAACTGGACTGCCTACCGCGAGCAGAAGGCCCGCGAGGAGCGGCGGGCGTGGGATGAGTATGAAGGTTATGTGGACGAACGGGACCACCTGCTGGAGGCTGCCCGGGGAGCCATGCAGAAGAGTAAGTCGGTTCGCAAGGCTCCCAAGCGCATGGGCAACTCGGAAGCCCGGCTGCACCGGAGGGAGTCCACAGAGATCTCCCAGAAGCTGGCCCGTGCTTCCAAGGTGCTGGAGCACCGGCTGGAGCGGCTGGATGTGAAGGAAAAGCCCCGCGACGCCGCCCGCGTGCGCCTGAATGCCCGTGACGTGGAGGGGCCCATGAGCCGCCTGGCGCTGCGGGTGGAGGGGCTGGGCTTCGCCTACCCCGGCGGCAAGGCGGTGCTGCGGGATGTGTCATTCCAGGTGATGACCGGGGAGCGGTTGGCCATTGTGGGCGGCAACGGGGCGGGGAAGACCACGCTGCTCAATTGCCTGATGGACGGAGGCTCGGCAATTAAGGAAGCGCCGGGGCTTATCAAGGGCTACTTCCGGCAAGACCTGACGCTGCTGGACGATAAAAAGACGCTGCTGGACAATGTGGTGGAAACGGCGGCTGTGCCGGTGCAGACCTGCCGCAACATGCTGGCACGGGTGCTGCTGACGGCTGACAGCCTCCGGAAACCGGCCTCGGTGCTCTCCGGCGGTGAAAAGGCCAAGGCAGCGCTCGTCAAGCTACTGGCCAGCAATGCTAACCTGCTGCTGCTCGATGAGCCCACCAACTTTCTGGATGTCTACGCACTGGAGGGGCTGGAGGAGATGATCGGCCAGTTTCCCGGCACAGTGGTGTTCGTATCCCACGACCGCTACTTTGTGGACAAGGTGGCGGACCGGCGTCTGGTCGTTGAGCACGGCACACTGCAGGACAGATCATTGAAGCCCGCCCCTCCGCCCAAATGGGACAATGCCGCCCGGATGGCGCTGTCGCTCCGGAGGGACATGTTGCTTTCCAAAATCTCCACGATGAAGGCCGGGCCGGAGCGGGAGAAGCTGGAGGTGGAGTATGACGGCGTGGTTTCCGACCTTAAGGCGCTGGATGATTAGCCGAAGCATTGCGCCCGGCTTCCAGGGAGCGTATGATGAGCATCAGGAATGGGGGAGAGCGTATGAAAAGAGCACTGCTGGTCATTGATGTGCAGATGGAATATTTCACCGGAAAGATGCCGGTCACCCATCCGCAAGGCAGTTTTGAAAACATCCTGACGGCGATGGGTGGTGCCGCAGCCCATGGCATCCCGGTGATCCTGGTGCAGCACTCCGCCCCCCAGCCCGATTCAGCCACGTTCCGCCGCGGCAGCCGGGAGTGGGAGATCCACGAACAGGTGTTGGCCATGCCCCATGACCGGATCATCGAAAAGAGCCTGCCCGGCAGCTTCACCGGCACGGGGCTGGATGAGCTGCTGCGGGGCATGGGTGTGGACACTGTTGTAATCGCTGGCTACATGACGCAGATGTGCTGCGACACCACCGCAAGGCAGGCGCTCCATCTGGGCTACGCCGTAGAGTTCCTGGCTGACGCCACAGGCACATTGAATGTGAGCAACAGCGCAGGCGCTGTCACCGCCGAGGAGCTTCACCGGGCCATCCTGGTCACGCAGCAAATGCGCTTTTCCAGGGTCCTCAATACTGCCGAGTGGCTGACTATTTTATGAGATCGTAAGTAAAAGAAAAAACTTGTAAACAAGAGATTGACGGAGCAATGAGAGGATAATCGCCTTTCGTTGCTCTTCTTGTGGTTTTGTTGACAAAATATAACTTTGACCATCTTTGACCAAATCAATATAATGGAACCGTCGAAAGGGCAGTGTATCAACTGCCCATCACAAAAAATGAAAAGGAGGAAATCACCATGTCAAGCTTGATTCCCTATGGCAGAAACAGAAACCGGGAGCTTTCCCCCTTCCAGATTATGCGGTCCATCTTTGACGATCCTTTTTTCAGCGACCTCAAGGTCACGCCGTTCTCCGCCTATGGCGGCATCCGCACCGACGTGAAGGATTTGGGCAATGAGTTCGTGATCGAGGCTGAGATGCCCGGCATCCCGAAGGACAAGATCAACCTGGATGTACATGACGGCGTGCTGACGATCAGCGCCAATGAAGAGACCGAGCAAAAGGAAGAGAAGAACGATTACATCTATCGCGAGCGCCGTTATGGCCATGTGAGCCGCAGCTTCTCGCTGGACAATGTGGAGGAGGGCGCCATCAAGGCCGACTACAAGGATGGCATCCTGATCGTCCACCTGCCCAAGCAGGAGCCCCAGAAGAACAACCCCCGCAAAATTGAGATACAATGACAGCCCCGGAGCAGGAGAAGGATTGACACCCCACCCCCCTTCGTTCAGACCGCCCGCACATGCGGGCGGTCTTTAGCTGTTAAAAAGCCACTTGGCTTTTTGAGCAGCCTTTCGCCTTCGGTGCTATCGCACCTCGGCGAGTTTGGTTCTCGTACTTACAACCCGTTACCCACCGCGCATGCTTTGCGCCAGGATGGCGCTTCCGGCCATTCAACACCGGATGTGGCAATGCCACATCAGCCCGCATGATGCGGGCGAGGGGTTGAATATGGTCGCTGGGTATTACCCGGATTTGCGTAGTGTCGGTGCAACCGATACAGAAGCAAATCCGAGCAGAGCGAAGCGAAGCGGTCGGGTGGGTTCTTTGCTTATTAGTCTCGTTTTCAAGATATCTAGAGTTAAGAGTTCCAGCCTGTGGGCTAGTTTTGCTATCTACTCCGTCCAGTTTAGCGTTTGCCTCTGCCGGATAAACCGGCTATCGGCTCTAGCCATATTCTCTCACTCAATATGCTGATGGTTTTTGACAAGCTGGGGCCGCCCGCACAGTCGGGCGGCCTTTTCATTCAACAATCAAATAAATCAACTCTCTTTCGAATGCAACTCTTGATATTGCAATGTTATAATAAAGGCATCCAACCCGATGGAGGACGATATGGGCGACTTGTTTCCGAGAACCTCAGTGGAAGGCATTTCTTTATCCCGCATGATCATCGGCACCAACTGGATCCTGGGCTGGAGTCACACCGGCGCCGCCGCCGACGCGATGATCCACAAGACCAACCACAGCAAGGAAGTGGTGGCGGACCTGCTCGAAGTCTTCCTGCGCCATGGCGTGGACACGCTCATGGGGCCGCTCAGCCCCCAGCCGCTGATCCTGGACGCAATGAAGCTGGCCGAAGACCGCACCGGCAAGGGCATCATCCGGGTGGATACGCCCATCCTCAACATGGACGATACCACAGAGGGCCGCCGTGAGGCCGAGCAGGTCATAGCCGACTGCAAGCGGGAGGGCGCTTCGTTCTGCCTGATCCACCATTCCTCCGCCGAGCAGCTGGTCAATAAAAACACCCGCACGCTGGACCGCCTGCCGGACTATACGAAGATGATCCGCGACCATGGCATGGTGCCTGGCCT
>JAEZSE010000014.1 GCA_023421955.1 Bacillota bacterium | reverse complement strand
CACACCGGCTCCCACAAGATCAACAATGTGCTGGGGCAGGCGCTGCTTGCCAAGAGGATGGGCTGCAAACGGCTCATTGCCGAAACCGGCGCTGGTCAGCACGGTGTGGCCACCGCCACGGCGGCGGCACTCTTCGGCATGCAGTGCCATATCTTCATGGGCCGTGAGGATACCGAGCGCCAGGCGCTGAACGTGTTTCGCATGCGGTTGCTGGGAGCCGGCGTGACCGCTGTGGACTCGGGCACGGCCACGCTGAAGGATGCCGTCAACGAGGCCATGCGCCACTGGACGGAGTGCCTGGACGACACGTTCTATGTGTTTGGCTCTGTGATGGGGCCCCACCCTTATCCCATGATTGTACGGGATTTCCAAAGTGTGATCGGAAAGGAAGTCCGCACACAGATGCTGGAGCAGGAGGGCCGCCTGCCCGACGCGCTGGTGGCTTGCGTGGGTGGCGGCAGTAACGCGATGGGGCTGTTCCATCCTTTTATAGGGGATAAGGATGTGAAATTGATCGGCGTGGAGGCGCAGGGCGAAGGCGTGGAGACCGAACGTCACGCCGCCACGATTGCCCGTGGCTCTGTCGGTGTGTTCCACGGCATGAAGAGCTATTTCCTGCAGGACTGTGAGGGGCAGATCCTGCCGGTGTATTCCATCTCCGCCGGCCTTGACTACCCCGGCATCGGCCCGGAGCACGCCTGGCTGCACACCACTGGCCGGGCCGAATACGCCGGAGCCACCGACCGCGAGGCGGTGGTGGCATTCCAGTACCTGGCCCGCACCGAGGGTATCATCCCGGCCATCGAGTCAGCCCATGCCGTAGCCCACGCAATGAAGCTGGCCCCGCAGATGGGAAGAGACAAGATCATCGTAATCAACCTTTCGGGCAGAGGCGACAAGGACGTTTATCAGGTGGCGCGTTACATGGGGGTGGATATCAATGAACAATAACCGGATTGACATGATGTTTGAACGCAAGGCGGCGGAGGGGAAGAAAGCCCTGATCACCTTCACCACCGCCGGTGACCGAAGCCTTGCCATGACCAAGCGGCTGGTGCTGGAAATGGAGCGGGCCGGTGCGGATCTCATTGAGCTCGGTGTGCCCTACTCTGACCCCATTGCCGAAGGCCCGGTGATCCAGGCGGCCAATGTGCGAGCACTGAAAAACGATGTCAGGATGGACACACTGTTCCAGATGGTGCGGGATCTTCGGCAGGGCACGCAGGTGCCTCTGGTCTATCTGATCTACCTGAACTGCATCCTGCAATACGGGCCGGGCAGGTTTTTCGCCCGCTGCGCGGAGGCCGGTGTGGATGGTGTGATTGTGCCCGATCTATCCTTTGAGGAAAGTGGTGGGATCAGTGGCGATGCCAAAGCCTATGGGGTGCGGCTGATCCGCCTTGTGGCGCCCACTTCCGGTGAGAGGATCGAGAGGATTGCACGGGAAGCGGAGGGCTTCCTCTATTGTGTATCGTCTCTTGGTGTTACCGGCGTGCGGGAGGGGTTTGGCACCAACTTCGATCGGTACTTTGAGCAGATCAACCAAGCGAAAACCACGCCAACCGCGCTTGGTTTCGGCGTCTCCACGCCGGAGCAGGTGCGCTCTCTCAAGGGCTATGCCGACGCGGTGATCGTGGCTTCCGCCATTGTGCGGCGCATGGCCGAGGCCGCCTGCGAAGATGAAGCTGTCCGGATTGCGGCTGGCTTTGTTGCGGAGCTGAAAGCGGTGCTGGACGAGCCGTCTTGATACATTTGTTGAGTCTTTATTCATGCCTCTTCCGATTTGTAACCGGAAGGGGCTTTTCTTTTGAATTTCTTAAGCTTCTTCACAAACTTTTCATAATATTAATCACCCATTCATTATTGACGTGTGATTCCATTGGGTATATTATGGAGAAAAACTAAGCAGGTGATCAGTATTGCAGACGCTCAAGGATGAAGTGAAGCAGAAAATTCTGGATGCAGCCACAGAGGAATTTCTCGTGGATGGATATACGAATTCATCACTTCGCACCATTGCCGCCCAGGCCGGCATTACAATCGGAAACATCTATTCCTATTTTTCCAGCAAGGAAGACCTGTTTGACCATGTGGTCTCGCCGGCGTGGGAGGCGCTCAACAGCCTGATGAACATGCCCATGCACAATGGGAGCAACCACACCGCGCTGCTGGATATCTCCACCAGCATCAGCCGGGTCTTTGTTGACAACAAGCAGCAGTTTTTCATTTTGCTCAACGGCAGTGCCGGCACCAAATACCAGAACATCCGCGAGCGTATCGAGGACTATATTAGCGCCAGGCTGCAGCGTGAGTTTGGGGCCCGGACAGAGGCCGCAGACTCGCTGTTTGTCAAAGCTCTGACAGCAGCCCTGTTTGCTGGGTTTGTGACGTTGTTCAGCCATTATGGCGGCGACGAACAGCGTTTGAACCGATTGGTGCGCGATCTGCTGGTCGCCCTGATGGGTGACCTGTTGGCGTTGGAAGGCTGAGGTGACAGGAATGCTACAACGTTTTTTTAGCAGCCTGATCAAAAGAAAGATCGCCGTGCCGGCGCTGTTTGCGGTGCTGGTCATCGTATGCGCGGCGATGCTGCCGCTGGTCACGGTGAACTACGATATGGCAAACTATCTACCTGCCGATGCCGGCACCAGCCAAGCCATCAAGGTTGCCCGCGCCGAGTTTGGCTACCCCGGCACCGCTCAGGCCATGGCAAAAGGTGTAACAGTGGCGGAGGCGGTGGCGCTCAAAGAGCGCATTAAGGCTGTACCGGGCATCAAGTCGGTGTTGTGGCTGGACGATGTGGCTGATGTGAGCAAGCCTCTGGGCTTCATCAATCAAGACACGGTGGAGAGCTACTATAAAGACGGTGACGCGCTCTTCCAGATCGAATTCACCGATACCGACTACTCGCAGACCACCAGCCAGGCGCTGCAGCAAGTGCGTGCGTTGGACAGCCGCCTGATCCTTGCCGGTAACGCCGAGAGCAGCCGCAGCATGAAGGAAACACTGGCTGGTGAGATGGGCGGCGTGGTCGCCATTGTTGTGCCGGTGTGCATCCTGATCCTGGTGCTGGCCTCTATGTCCTGGCTGGAGCCGGCGGTTTACCTCACCGTGATGGGCGTTTCGGTAGCCATCAACATGGGCACCAACGCGCTGTTTGGCAGCGTGTCTTTTATCACCAACTCCATGGCTGCGGTGCTGTTGATGGCCGTATCGATGGACTACTCCATCTTCTTGATGCATCGCTATTTTGAGGAGCGAGACCAGGGCGCTGCTGTGGAAACAGCCGTTGTGAACGCTGCCGTGGCTTCTCTATCGGCGGTTGCTGCCAGCGCGCTCACCACGGTGGCCGGTTTTGCTGCGCTGCTTTTTATGCGCTACGGCATCGGCGCGGACATCGGCTTGGTGCTCCTCAAGGGAATTGTGATCAGCTTTGTCACTGTCATGCTGCTGATGCCTGTGTTGATCCGCCTGTTGCACAAACCGCTGGACCGCCTGCGCCACCGGTCGCTGATCCCCAACTTTGGCCCGGTCGGCAAAGCAATCTCCAAGGTGCGGTTCGGAATCATCGCCGTGGCACTGCTGCTGGCAATCCCGGCGCTGCTTGCTCAAAACAAGAATCAATTCCTTTACGGCGACAGCTCGGCCAGCGCCGGTGCCGGTAAGGCTTTGCAAGAGCGCAATGAGATCATTGACAAGTTTGGTGTCAACAATGCCATCATGCTGCTGGTTCCTGTGGGCGACACTGCAGGCGAGATCGCCCTGGCTGAAGACCTGGAAGCACAGCCGCAGGTGCTGCGGGTCACGGCGCTGGTTACGATTGCCGACAATGCCATCGCCCGTGGTTTCCTTCCTCAGTCTGTGGTGGATAGCTTCACCTCTGCGCACTACAGCCGCATAATCGTTTACATACGCCCCGACGGGGAAACGCCGGAGACCTTTGAAGCGGTGAAACAAGTGCGGGAAGCAGCTGAGCGCCATTACCCCGGAGCATGGCTGGCCGCCGGTCATGCAACCAGCCTGGCCGACATCAAAGACACAGTCAGTGTGGACAGTAATGTGGTGACTCTCGTGTCGCTGCTTGCTGTGGGGCTCATCGTTCTTCTAACATTCAGGTCGGTCACATTGCCGCTGCTGCTATTACTAACGATTCAGTCGGCGGTTTGGATCAACATGTCTGTGCCCTATTTTTCCGGCTTCAGCATGGCTTATCTGGGCTATCTGGTAATTAGCTCGCTGCAATTGGGATCCACCATCGACTACGGCATCCTGCTGACCAGCCGTTTCGAGGAATTTCGGCGCATCAAGTCGCCCAAGGACGCAGCTGTTGATGCGGTGAAAGCTGCAGCTCCGCCAATCATCACCTCTGCGCTGATCCTGGCTACGGCAGGCATTTCATTCGGGTTGATCTCCAAGGTGGATTCCATCTCCCAATTGGGTGCGCTGCTGGGCAGGGGCGCGTTGATCAGCGGCGCTCTGTCCGTCTTGCTGCTGCCGGCGTTGTTGATTGCGGCGGACTGGCTCATTGAAAAGACCACATTGAAATCCAAGAATGGAGTGACGATAGGATGAACAAGAAACTTACTGCCATGGCACTTGGCATATTGCTTGCGGCTGCACCGGCAGGCATTGCGCTGGGCCTTTCTGATAGCCCCGCTGCCGCCAAAAACACAGCCATAGCGGAATCACAGACTGTATCCAAAGATGAGACAGTCTATTTCAAGCTGGACGCTTCCGGCGCGCTCATGGGCACCGATGTGGTGAACCGCATCGACACGCCTGCCGCCGGTTCCTATACCGACTACGGTACTTATACAAGTGTCGTGAATCTCGCCAACGACGCCAAGGCGCAGGTCTCCGGCGATGAAATCATCTGGCAACTGGAAGCGGACCCGAAAGGTTTTTATTATCAGGGCACGCTGAGTGATGCTCAACCTCCGCTGCTGGTTGCGGTGACTTACATGCTGGACGGCCAGGCAATCACCCCCACTGACCTGGCCGGCAAGTCGGGCAAGGTCGCAATCCATGTGGAAGCCAAGCCCAACAGCACGGCAAACCAAAGTTATGTGACGAATTACTTCACCCAGTTCCAGGCATCCCTTGATCTGGATCGTTGCCAGGATATTGACGCTCAGGGGGCTACTACCATTCTGACCGGCCGTTCCAAGAGCTTTGCCTACACGGTGATGCCGGGCAAGTCGGCATCGTTCACAATCAGCTTTATGACCGATGAGTTCAGTTTTGATGGCTTCACGATGACCGCGATGCCTTTTGACCAGAAGGCAATGACCGGTATTGACACCGAGGGCATGCGGGAGGACATTGACAAGATGGCCGACGGCGCCCAGAAGTTAGTGGACGGCACCGAGGAGCTGCGCGACGGCCTGAAGGAGTTGGCCGACGGTGTGGACAAGATGGCCGACGGCGCTGCCGATGCTAAATCGGGCCTCTCAACATATCGTGGCGGTGTAAAAGACTATACATACGGTGTCGCAACGCTTTCGGCCAAGGCTAAAGATATTGCCGCCGGCCTCAAGGAGCTTGCCGCCAATGGCAAGGCGCTTAAAGCCAATTATGATCAATTGAACGCTGGTGTGGACGGCTTACTGGCGGCGATGGCACCGCTGGCCCCGCCGGAAACGGCCGGTCAAATCCCGGTGCTGCGGGCCAAGTTGACCGCCTATGGCCAGGGGCTGGGCAGCTATACGGACGGTATTTCCCAGATTGCCGCCGGTATGAAGGCTTTTTCTGATGGCCTTTCCAAGCTGAAAGGAGGCAGCCCCGAGTTGCTGAGCGGCCTGGGGCAGATCATCAATGGCATGTCCAGCCTCTCCAACGGGCTTGCGACTACTTCCAAGGAAATGGCCAAGCTCCCTGATGAAGTGCAGAAGCTGGTGGACGGGCAGACCGAATTCAAGGATGGCATCGAAGAGGCCGGAAAGACCTTTGACCAATTTGACTTTGGCAACAATCCGGATGCCGCGCCTGTATCCTTTGTTTCAGATCGAAACCATCCTCGCTCAGTGCAGTTCATCTATAAGACCGGCGAGATTGCGGCAGCCGAAGAGAGAGAACAAACTCAACAAACACCACGGGACAAAGGGTTCTTTGAGAAGCTTGCCGATCTGTTTCGCTGACATTCATGGGTATTGGTATTTGATTTAAAATGTGAGCATATTCAATACAAAGGGCCCGCGCCAGCCAGGCGCAGGGCCCTTATCCATAATACGGCTAGTTCTATGGTTACGATGCTGACGGATAGACTCTTTCTAAAAGATAAAAATACATGCCAAAGCGGTTGCATTTATCAAGAAGGAATGATATTATTTAGCAAATGAATATTTCAATAGTCGATGTTGCAGAAATTGGCTCAAAGTTTGCGTAGGCAATACTTTATTTTGTTCAGAAACTTCGATTTTGAAAGTTGATACAGATGAACATGCAAAATTGAGTGTTACAAGGAGGTAACATCATGAAGCTTTCGATCATGGGTATGGCGGTGGAGGAAAGCGCTACCCTTGCCATTTCCGCGAAAGCAAAGGCGCTCAGAGCTGAAGGCCATGACGTGATTGATTTTGGACTGGGTGAGCCAGACTTTACCACGCCGGAGCACATCTGTGCTGCCGCGCGGGAAGCAATGGTAAAGGGCATGACCCATTACACACCTGCTGCCGGCACGATGGAGTTGCGAACAGCCATCTGTGAAAAGATGCTCAAAGACAATGAGCTCAAGTATACGCCGCGCCAGGTTGTGGTTTCCAATGGTGCGAAGCACTCGCTTTACAACGCCTTCTTGGCGGTGCTGGATCCTGGTGACGAGGTGTTGATCCCCTCTCCTTGCTGGGTCTCTTATCCAGAGATGGTGAAGATGACCGGTGCCGTACCGGTGTTGGTGCATGCCGGAGAGGAGCAGGGCTTTGTGCCCACCGCTGAGCAGTTAGAGGCGGCTTGCACCGAGAAAACCAGGGCAATTGTGCTGAATAACCCGGTGAACCCCACTGGCGGTGCCTTTGACAACAAGGAAATCGAGAAGATCGCAGCATTGGCTGTGAAACGCGACCTGTGGGTCATTTCCGATGAAATCTATGAGGCATTGAGCTTTGACGGCCTCAAGCCCCGCAGCATCGCCAGTTATGGCGAGGAGATCAAGGAACGCACCATTGTGATCAACGGCGTATCCAAGACTTATGCAATGACCGGCTGGCGAATCGGCTGGGCGGCTGCTCCCACGGCTGCTGCTGCCGTGATGGCCAACATCCAGAGCCAGGCCACCAGCAACCCCAACTCGATCGCCCAATATGCCACGATCGCAGCGTTAAAAGGCCCCCACGATGTGGTGGACAGCATGGTGGCGGAGTTTGACCGACGCAGGAAGCGCATCCACGAACTGGTCAACCAGGTGGAGGGGCTCTCGGCGATACTGCCTCGCGGTGCGTTCTATCTGTTTATGAACATAAGCCAGGTGCTGGGCAAAAAGCTCCGGGGTGTGGAGATCAAAGACAGCATGGATTTTGCCACGGCCCTTTTGGAAGAGAAGAAGGTTGCCGTCGTGCCAGGTTCGGCGTTCTTTGCCGAAGGCTATGAGCGCCTTTCTTATGCGCTCAACATGGACAACCTGGAAGAGGGTGTGCGGCGGATCGCCGAGTTCGTTCAGATGTTGGAGTAAATCTCCCCTCGCCGAATTGCTCTGCAATGCTTGGCTTTGCTCATATATCGGCTTTACCGACACTACGCAAAGCCGGAGGCAGTGCCTGCCGCCGCAGCGACAGAGCCCCGCGTATTTTTACTTCGGTAAACTAACGGGGTGGGGTGGGAGCCGTAGATTTTTGAAGGAGGAATCGTCATGCCGGTGTTGGAATTCAGTGACAAGACCAATCTGCTGGAACAAAGCGCCCACAAATACCCGCTGCAGGATGTGGCACAGCCCAACCTGTATCGGCATTTGTATGAATACACGAGCATTCCAAAGGCGCCGTTCAACCACCGGATGGTGCCGATGGTGACACCCGGCGAGATCTGGATTACCGACACCACATTTCGCGACGGGCAGCAAAGCCAATCGCCGTTCACGGTGGAGCAGATTGTGAAGCTTTTCAAGATGATGCACCGGTTAGGCGGTCCCAAGGGCTTGATCCGTCAGAGCGAGTTCTTTGTCTATACCGACAAAGACAAGGAAGCATTACACGAATGTATGGATTTGGGTTATGATTTTCCGGAAGTAACCACCTGGATCCGCGCCACCAAAGGCGATTTTGACCTGGTCAAGAGCCTGGGCGTTGCAGAGACAGGCATTTTGGTAAGTGCTTCTGATTATCACATTTTCAAGAAAATGAACATGACCCGCGCTCAGGCGATGGAGCAATACCTCGGTGTGGTCAAGAGCGCATTGGACAAGGGCATCAAGCCCCGCTGCCACTTTGAGGACATCACCCGGGCGGACTTTTATGGGTTCGTGGTGCCCTTCGCGGCGGAGCTGATGAGTCTGATGAAGGAAAGCGGCATCCCCATCAAGGTGCGAGCCTGCGACACATTGGGCCTGGGCATCACCTATCCGGGCGCGGCTCTCCCCCGCAGCGTGCAAGGCATCATTTATGGCTTGAACCATTATGCCGGCGTGCCCTGTGAGTTGCTGGAGTGGCACGGCCATAATGACTTTTATAAAGTTGTACCCAACGCCGCCACAGCGTGGCTGTATGGATGCTCTTCCGTCAACTGCGCGCTGATGGGCATCGGCGAGCGCACCGGTAACTGCCCGCTGGAGGCAATGGCCATTGAGTACGCGCAGCTGCGCGGCACTACTGACGGCATGGATCTTTCGGTTATTACCGAGATCGCAGACTTCTTTGAACGGGAAATTGGTATGGAGATCCCATCTCGTATGCCCTTCGTGGGCCGCAACTTCAACGCGACTCGTGCCGGCATCCACGCCGACGGGCTTTTGAAGGATGAGGAGATCTACAACATTTTTGACACGCAGAAGATCCTGAACCGCCCGCCGGTCGTTGTGGTGGGGCCCCACTCCGGCGCCGCCGGCCTGGCTTATTGGATCATGGGCTATTTCAAGCCTGTGGGCATTACAATCGATAAGAAACACCCGCTTGTTGGCTATATGAAAGACCTGATTGACCGGCAATTTGCCGATGGGCGCACCACCTCAATCGGTGATGAGGAGCTGGAATTGATGGTGCGGGCATACGATGAAGAGCTATATATTAAGCTCACGCACCATTTGCATAAGAAGTAAGCATCTGTGATTTTTGGAGACCCGGTTCCCGGGTCTCTTTTTCATTTCATCCAAATTCTTGTTCTCGATTGCATTACCCTGCTGATCCGGTGCTCAAGGATTGTGTAGTTTCAAAAAATCCTGCCCATGGGTCTTTGCCATGGATTCTGTGCAATGCTTCGGCCATGTTTACACCATCCGGAGCGACAGCGTCCAACTCCTCCCATGGGATGGGCATGGACACCCGAGCCCCTTCTCTGGCCCGGATGGAATAGGGGGCGATGCTGGTGGCGCCCCTGCCGTTTCTCATCCAGTCGATAAAGATCTTGTTGACCCGCTTTGCCTTGCGCACGTTGCTGGTGTAGCGGTCCGGCCACTTCGCCTCCATCACTTCCGCCACCCGGCGGGCAAAGTCGTGAAACACCTCCCATGATACGGAGGGTTGCAACGGCACTACCACATGATAACCTTTACCGCCACTGGTTTTGAGATAGGAACCCAATGATAGTTCTGCCAGGATGCTCTTCAGATCACGCACCCCTTGCCGTACACCGGCCAAATCCATACCCTCGTCGGGGTCCAGATCAAAAACCATCAGGTCGGGCTTTTCCAAATTGTCCACCCGGCTCCCCCAGGTGTGGAATTCCAGCGTGCCCATTTGTGCTTCCATGATGAGCCCCGATGGATCGTTGACATAGAAGTAGTCTTCTGTTTGGCCATCGCTGTTGGTGATGGGTATGGTCATAATGCCTTTGCTGTCCGGCCCCGGGTGCTTTTTGTAGAAGCAGCTGCTGGAGATGCCCTTGGGGCAGCGTACAATGCTTAGGATCCGGCTGCCCACAAACGGCATCATGCGAGATGATACTGTTTCGTAATACCGCACCACATCAGCCTTGCTTGTCTGCGGGCTGTTGAAAATGACCTTGTCCGGATTGGTGATTCGGATTCCGCTGATCAGGGTGCTGTTGCTGCCATCTGCTTGCATGGGGGCCTCCGTTTCGTTGGGATTGGGTGGCGGGGGAGTATCGCCATCTGTCTTTTCCATCGACACCTGTCTGGCATCCTTATCCACCCGCAGGCCCTGAAAGCTTGCCTGCCGCAGCAAGTGCTCCTCAGTCCATTCAGCAAATCTGATTTCTGCAACCAGGCGGGGCATCAGCCAGGTGATCTCTTCGTTCGCTTTGGGTTTTGGTGCTTCCTTGAATGGAGATTCCCGGCTTATCAATGCTTCAAATTGTCTCAGAAGCCCCTTTGCCTCCGCCTGGCTCAAGCCCGTGCCTGCCCGCCCGGCATAGACCAGGTCATCACCAGTATACACACCGAGCAGCAGGGCGCTGATGCCTTCTGTTTTCTTGTCCGTCAGCGTGTATCCGCCGATCACAAATTCCTGCCGGTTGTCGCATTTGAGCTTGATCCAGTCGCCGTTTCTTGTGCCACTGTAGGGAGATCCTGCCTTCTTACCCACGATCCCCTCCATGCCCAGTTCGCAGGCTGCTGCAAGGCTTTCTTTCCCGTGCCCCTGCACGTACTGACTGTAATGCAGGTTATTCGGTGCGTCTTTCATCAATCCTTCCAGAATCTCTTTTCGATCCGCCAGGCAGCGCGTCCGCAAATCTTCACCATCAAGCGCCAATAAGTCAAACACGAGATAGGTGAGGGCATGAGCCTTGGGGTTTTTCAGATAATTCTGCAGCGCTTGAAAATCGGTTTTGCCCGACGCGTCAATCACGGCCATTTCTCCATCCAGAACCAAGGCCCGCCCAGATGCCCAATCGAGCAGGAAGTTGGCAACATCCTGAAAGCGCTTTGTGTAGTCATGGCCATTCCTGGTCATCAGCCGGATGACGCTGCCTTCCAGATATGCCAGGATCCGGTAGCCGTCATACTTCAGCTCATAAAGCCAGTCATCCCCTTCTGGCACCTCATGGACCAGCTTTGCCAGCTGCACGTCGGTCATGGAAAAGGGATTCTTCGTTACTCGAGCCTCTGCGCCGGCCTCAATTTCCTCCATTGAGCGGCCGGTCCGGGCGCTGGTGGTGAACTCCTCAATCCCGTCTGATTCCCTGGCATACGCATCCTTTTCCTTGAGCAAAAGCCAGTTGTCTTTTGTTTCTCCTTCTTTGGCCTTAAGCCGCACCAGCGCCCACTTCCCCTTGAGCCTTCTGCCGTGCAGCGCAAACTTCAGCGAGCCATCCCTCAGCCCTGTTTCCACATCCCCGGCGGGCTCCCAGGTGCCCTCATCCCAAATCATCACGGTGCCGCCGCCATACTCCCCCTTTGGGATCGTGCCCTCAAAATTCCGATACTCCAGAGGGTGATCCTCAACCTGCACGGCGAGCCGTTTGTCCTTGGTGCTGTAGGATGGCCCCTTGGGCACGGCCCAGCTCAACAGCGTGCCGCCCCATTCCAGGCGCAGGTCGTAGTGCTCTTTTCGAGCCATGTGGTGTTGGATCACAAACCGCAAGCCTTCTTCCGGCTTTTCTGTTTGGCCCTCCGGCTCCAGGGTTCTCTCAAAGTCCCTCTTCCGCTTGTACTCGTCCAGATTACCGGCCATAGATCACGCTGATTCCTTTTTTGCCTTTTCGATGCTTGCCTTCAGCGCTTCCATCAAATCGATCACCTTGCCGGTGCCTTCCGGCTCGGCAGCTACGACCTCGCGGCCGGCGATCTTGGTTTCAATCAGCGCGCGCAGCTTCACCTGGTATTCATCCTTGTATTTGGCAGGGTCAAACGGTGTGTCCATGGAGTTGATCAGAAGCTTTGCCATGTTCAGCTCCTGCTCGGAAAGCTCCGGCTTTGCATACTGCTTCTGCTGCACCTTCACCTCGTCATTATAAAACATGGTGGAGATGAGAATGCCATCCTCCCGGGGGATGATTGCCATCAGCGTGTCGCTGGTGCCCATGACAGCCTTGCCGATGGCGACTTTCTGCTCGGCCATCAGCGCCTCGCGAAGCAGCTCGAATGCCTTTTCTCCGCCCGGCTCCGGTGCCGCTTGATAGGTCTTGTCATAATAGACGGGCGAAATCTGGTTCAACTGCGCGAAGTGCAGGATCTGGATGGACTTTTCCTTTTCCGTCTTGACCTTTTCGATCTCTTCATCGGTGACGACCACATACTGGTCGTTGTCATACTCAAAACCCTTCACAATGTCTTCCGCTTTGATCTCCTTGCCGCAATGGGCGCAGGTCTTCTTGTAGCGGATTCGGCTATTGTCTTCCCTGTGCAGCTGGTTGAAGTGGATGTCATTGTCCTGCGTGGCGGTATACATTGCGATCGGGATTGCCACCATGCCGAATGTGATGACTGATTTGCGTGCTATCATAGCCTGACACCTCCGGGCATAGTGTTTCCGGTTCGATTGCCGATATCCGGGAATCAAGCGCGATTGACAGGTTTCTATATCGGCAGATATACTGAAAGCTGTTTCGCATTTATCTTAATGTGTATGTAACGTGGTGGATGGTGGTGGATGCAATGAATACAGATTTCAGCGTGAGTGGCAAGGTGTTTGCGATCACCGGCGCGTCCGGTATTCTGTGTAGTGAGATGGCTCGGCAGCTCAGCGAGCGCGGCGCGAAGATCGCCGTGATCAATCGTCATGGGGAGCGGGCCATGAAGCTGGCCGAGGAGCTCAACGCCAGTGGCGGTGATGCTGCCTGGTTTGCCTGCGATGTCACGGAAAAGGCAAGTGTGGAGGCGGCCTGCGCTTCCGTGCTTGAACGGTTTGGGCGCGTGGATGTGCTCATCAACGGCGCCGGCGGTAACAAGGCGGAGGCCAACACCACGCCTGACCGCCCGTTTTTCGATCTGCCCAAGGAGGCCATAGAGGGTGTTTTCGATCTCAACCTGATGGGCACCGTGCTGCCCAGCCAGGTTTTTGGCCGCGTGATGGCTGCGCAGGGCAGCGGCAACATCATCAACATCTGCTCAATGGCTGGCATCCGGCCATTGTCCAATGTGATGGGCTACAGCGCTGCCAAAGCGGCAGTGGCCAACTTCACACAGTGGCTTGCCGGCTGGTTTTGCCTCAATGTGTCCAGAACCATTCGCGTGAATGCCATTGCGCCGGGGTTCTTTCTGACTGACCAGAACCGTGACCTGCTCATTGACCGCTCCGCGGGCAAGCCCACGCCCCGCAGCGCCCACATCCTCGCCCAGACCCCCATGGGCCGCTATGGCGACCCGGCGGAGCTGGTGGGAGCGGTGATCTTCCTTTCAAGCGACTCGGCCAGTTTCATCACCGGCGCGGTGCTGCCCATCGACGGCGGTTTTTCCGTTTATTCGATCTGAGAGGTTTCCATGGAAAGCATCATCATCAACGCCCCCGCGCAGGGTGAAGTCAGCGCTGGGCAGCTTGAGGCGGCACTGGACAACTTGCTTGCTGGCAGGCAGCTCAAAAAGGTGCTGCTGGTGCCGCCGGACCTCACCCGCGTGCACTCCCGCGCCGGTGACATCACATCAAGGCTTTATGCCCGGCTTTGCGGCTCCTGCCAGGTGGACATCCTGCCGGCACTGGGCAGCCATATGGCGATGACCCATGAGGAACTCACCTCCATGTTTGGGCCGGATATTCCCATTGAGACCTTTCTGGTGCATGACTGGCGCACCGGGCTGAAGTCTATCGGCACCGTGCCGGGAGACTTTGTGCGGGAGATTTCTGCCGGCAAGCTCTCCTATGACATTGAGGTGCAGGTTAATGGCAAGCTGCTTGATGGCTATGACCTGATCCTTTCCATTGGCCAGGTGGTGCCCCACGAGGTTGCTGGCATGGCGAACCAATCCAAAAACATCTTCGTGGGCGTGGGCGGCATCGGGATGGTACACAAGACCCATTTCCTTGGCGCTGTCTGCGGCATGGAGCAGGCGCTCGGCAACGACCACGCGCCGGTGCGGCAGGTGTTTGACTACGCGGCCAGCCGGTTCATCGGCAACCTGCCGGTCGTTTATGTGATGACCGTGATCCGTCAGGAAAACGGGCAGGACCGGATCAAGGGCCTTTATATCGGGGACCGGCGAGATGCCTTTGAGGCGGCGGTGGAGCGCAGCCGGCAGGAGAACATCAACTGGCTGGGAAAGCCCCTTTCCACCTGCGTGTGCCATATGGAGCCGCAGGAGTTCCGCAGCTTCTGGTTGGCCAACAAGTCGATCTACCGCACGCGCATGGCCATGGCCGATGGCGGCAGGCTGATCGTGCTTGCCCCCGGTGTGGACAAGTTTGGTGAGGATGCCGGGATGGACCGCTTGATCCGCAAATACGGCTACAAAGGAACCGATTATGTGCTGGAAGCTGTGGCGGCCAACGAGGACCTTGCGAGCAATCTTTCGGCGGCGGCGCATCTGATCCACGGCTCCTCGGAGGGGCGGTTTGAGATTTGTTACGCCGCGCCACAGCTCACCCGGCAGGAGATTGAAGCTGCCGGGTTCCGGTGGATGGATTATGACCAGGCTCTCAAGGAGTATGGCGGTCTTTCCGATGGGTTCAATGTGGTGAACGGGGAGGAAGTGTTCTCAATTTCCAATCCGGCGCTTGGGTTGTGGAGGGTATGAAGACTGTATTCTGAGCGGCATTGCGTGAATGCGGTGCCGCTTTTTTACCCTTTTTTGTATTCCAGAAGCCAGTTTTGAAACCGCTCCATCTCGATCTCATGGGCCTTTGCATCGGGTTCGTGGCGCTTGCCCCGCGCCTCAGGGATCGACGTGAGCGTCGGGATCATGCCCACAGCCTTTGCTGCCACGTAAGCCGCGCCCAGCAGCGAGGCGTGCTCGCCGGTGTTTTCCTCCACCGGCAGGTTGAAGATGTCTGCCGCAAGCTGCGTCCAGAATGGAGACTGGGTGATGCCGCCGGAAATGCCGATCCGCTCCGGCGCGGATCCCGCCACGTCCACAAGGATCTGGTAGTTTTGATACAAGTTGAACAATATGCCTTCCAGCAGGGACCGATAAAGCTCTCCGGTGCCCATGGCGCCGCTTAGGCATGAAAAACCGCCCCGCCGCTTGTCATCCCAACCGGGGCAGCGCTCCCCAAACAGGAACGGCAGGAAATAGGGCGTGTTCTCTGATTTTGCTAGAATGGCAACTTCTTCCATTGTGGAAAAGCCCGCGCTGCTTCCTGGCATTTGGCTCATGAACCAATTCACGCAGTTGCCGGCTCCCGATGTGGCCGCACCGATGATGTATTGCCCCTCCGCGCCATAGTAGCACCAGGTGGACTGTTCTTTGGGGATCGCCGGCCCCGTGTGCGCCATCCGGATCGCGCCGCTGGTGCCCACTGAGAGCGTCATCGCCGGGTTGCCGAGGCCGCCTGCGGCGATGTGGTTCAGCGCGCCGTCGGGCCCGGCCACGGTCACCGGCAAGCCTGTGGGCAATCCCAGCGCCTTCGCGGCAGCTTGAGCGAGGGGTAGTGAAAAATGAGGTTCCACCGGCTTGCCGAGCATGCCGCTATCAATACCAGCCAGCTGGAGCAGGCCGGGATCCCAGTTCAGCGTATGTGCGTTGAGGAACCCGGACCCGGCGGTGCAGCTCAGCGAAACCGCCAGATGGCCGGTGAGTGCGTCAAACAGGTATTCCGGCAGGCAGGAAACATGCCGGACAGCGCTTGTGTCCGCCGTTTGGCGCAGGTGCAGCCATTTGAATATGTTGAAGGAGCTGTGCAGGGCGCAGCCTGTTGTTTGATAAAAGTGATCCGCAAACTCCCTGTCTGCCCGAAAGTCCGCCACGGTGGGTGCAGGTGAGGTGTCTGCCCAGGTGAAGCCGGGGCCAATGGGGTTTTTCTGTCCATCCAATACCACCAGGCTGTGCCAGATGCTGGAAAGGCCAATGGCTTCCACCGCCACATCGGAGTGGCGGCCCAACAGCGCCGCGCCGCAGGCCAGCACCGACTCAACAACCCGCCGAGGGTCAAATGTCATGCCATCGCACGCACCGGCGGGGTAGGGAAGCTGCTCCACGGCCAAAAGGCCACGCTCCAATTCCCACAGCATGGCCTTGGCAGAGGATGTGCTGGCTTCCAGCGCCAATATCGGCATGATGACGACTCCATTTCTTTCGTTGTGATCAGGCTTGGGTCAGAACCACTGGTGGTGGAAATCGCCCTCTTTATCCACCCGGCGGAAGGTGTGCGCGCCGAAGTAATCCCGCTGGGCTTGAATAAGGTTGGCGGGGGAATGGGCATCGCGATATCCGTCAAAATACATGAGAGCACTGGAGAACGCCGGCACTGCGATGCCCGCACGGGCAGCGGCGATCACAACCTCGCGCCAGCCCTGCTGGTAATCCTGCACAACGCCGTTGAAGTAACTGTCAAGCAATAGGTTTTCCAGACCGGGGTTGGCATCGTAGGCGTCCTTGATGCGCTGCAGGAAGCGGGCGCGGATGATGCAGCCGCCGCGAAAGATCATCGAGATCGCACTGTAGTCCAGCGTCCAGCCGTATTCGGCAGCAGCCGCACGCATCAGGGCAAAACCCTGGGCATAAGCACAGATCTTGGAGGCATAGAGTGCCCTGCGCACTGCCTCGATAAATTTAGCCCTGTCCCCGGAATATTCCCGCGACGGTCCCGTGAACGCCTTGGATGCCTTCACGCGCTCGGCCTTGGCGGTGGACATGCACCTGGCGAACACGGCCTCGGCTATCGTGGGGGCTGGCAGGCCCAGATCCAGGCTCTCCTGGCTGGTCCATTTGCCGGTGCCCTTCTGGCCGGCGGCATCCAGGATCACATCCACCATGGGCAAGCCGGTCTCAGGATCCTTCTGCGGGAAGATGTTGCGCGTGATCTCGATGAGATAACTGTCCAGCTCGCCGCCGTTCCAGTCAGAGAAGGTCTGATAAAGCTCGTCTGCGCCCATGCCCAGCAGGTTCTTCAGCAGGTAATAGGCCTCGGCGATCAGCTGCATGTCGGCATACTCAATGCCGTTGTGCACCATCTTCACATAGTGACCCGCGCCGTCCGCGCCAATATAGGTGCAGCAGGGGTCACCATCCACATGGGCGGAAATGGCTGTGAGCACCGGCTCCACCAGCTGGTAGGCATCCTCCTGGCCGCCGGGCATGATGGCCGGGCCGTGCCGCGCACCTTCCTCGCCGCCGGAAACGCCTGTGCCGATGAAACGGAACCCTTCTGCTGCCAACGCCCGGTTACGACGGATCGTGTCCTTGAAAAAGGAGTTGCCGCCGTCAATCAGGATGTCGCCGGCTTCCAGGTGGGGCTTCAGTTGCTCAATCGTGTCATCCACTGCCTGGCCAGCCTTCACCATCAGCATGATGCGGCGGGGGCGTTCCAACAGGCCGCAAAACTCCGTAAGAGAATAGGCACCCGTGATGTCCATACCGGCTGCTTCGGCCATAAGCTCGTCGGTCTTTGCGCGGCTGCGGTTGAACACCGCCACAGAGAATCCCTTCTCGGCCATGTTCAACGCCAGGTTTTTCCCCATGACTGCAAGACCCACCACTCCGATTTGGCATTGTTTCATATGTTCCCTCCGCGCTGGCGCATGCAGCGCCGATGTATAAACTCACTCGTGTTGGCTTTCAATATATCTGAATCGCCAGCGTATTTCAATGGGTTGATCGCCATTGAGATGTGATCGATTGATAGATCCATACTGTAATTTGCTGGTATGATGCAAATCATTCATGACACATGTTGATTGGGTCATATATATCTGATAGAATAATGTATGTAGCCGGATGAACTGCATTTTCAAATCGCTCCGGCTTTACGCACCGATTGGTGCCCATTGCCGGGAAAGGAATGCTGACTTGAACCGACATTTGCGGTGCAGTCATAAAAAAGCGCTCCCAACTCTCCCGATCCGGTCTTACTCATTGATTGATATTTTTTTCACACTTTGGTTTTTGAGACAAAGGAGACTTTCATGAAACCCGTAACTTTTCGTGGCGGTGTTCATCCGCTGCAATCCGAGCACCATGGAAAGCCGCTATCCAACTGCTGCGCCATCACAGAGATGCCGGCTCCTGAAATCGTGGTGATTCCAATGGCCCGTGTCACGGGTGCGGCCTGCACACCGCTGGTGAAAAAGGGAGACTCGGTCAGGATGGGCCAGCGCATCGGTGAAAGCCAGGCCTTTGTGAGCGCACCGATCCATTCCAGTGTATCAGGCACTGTAGTGGCGGTGGAGCCCCGGCCCCATCCCACAGGCAAAAGCCATGTGGTCTCGGTCGTGATCAAAAACGACCAGCAGGACACGCCCGATGAAAGCCTCCAACCCTTTGCGGATGTGGAAAAGCTCACCGGCGCCGAAATCATCGCGATCATCCGCGACAAGGGAATTGTGGGCATGGGCGGGGCGACCTTCCCGACCCATGTGAAGCTTACGATCCCCAAGGACAAAAAGGTGGACACGCTGATCGCCAACGCAGCTGAGTGCGAGCCCTATCTCACCGCAGACGACCGGCTTCTGCAGGAGCGGGCCAGGTTTGTGGTGTCCGGTGTGAAGTTCGCTCTGCGGGCACTCGGCATTGAGCGGGCGCTGATCGGCGTGGAGGGCAACAAACCCCATGCCATCCAGGCGTTGCGCGAAGCTGCTGCGGGCACCGCCATCGAGGTGAGGCCTCTTCGGGTGAAGTATCCGCAGGGAGGCGAGAAGCAGCTCATCTGGGCGCTGACCCGCCGTGAGGTACCTTCCGGTGGGTTGCCGGCCGATGCCGGGTGCGTGGTGCTCAACGTGGGCACGCTTTATGCCATCCACGAAGCTGTTGTTCTGGGCAAGCCTTTGATTGAGCGCGTAGTTACCGTGACCGGTGGTGGCGTAAGGAATCCGGCAAACCTGCTGGTGCGCATCGGCACCAGCTTCCACGCCTGCATTGAGTTCTGCGGCGGTAAAACTGACGACGCGGCCAAAATCCTCTCCGGCGGGCCGATGATGGGCGTGGCGCAGTTCAGCGATGCCGTGCCGGTGATCGCGGGCACGTCCGGCATCATCGTGCTTTCCGGCGAGGAAGCCCATGTGCCGCCCGCCACGGCCTGCATCCGCTGCGGGCGCTGCTTTGCGGTCTGCCCGATCCGCCTGCAACCCTATCTCATATCCGACGCGGTGGACACCGGCGACACAGCAAGGGCCGCCCAGCTTCACACGATGGACTGCGTGGAGTGCGGTGCCTGCACCTATATCTGCCCGGCCCGCAGGCAGTTGCTGCAAAACATCCGCATCGGCAAGAACCGCATCCGCGGCCTGGCACCCAAGAAATAATCGGTAACACGCGGCCGCAAGGCGGGGCCGCAGGAGGTTTGTTTGGCATGAAACTGAACGTTTCCGCTTCTCCCCACATCCGCGCGCCGCAGAGCACGCGCCGGATTATGGGCGATGTATTGCTGGCGCTGCTGCCGGCTGTGGCCGTGGGCATCTACCGGTTCGGTTACAAGGCGCTGATTGTGCTGGCGTTGTGCGCAGCCACAGCGGTGCTCACCGAGTGGCTGCTGCACAAGCTGATGAAGCGCGACATGACCGTGGGCGACCTTTCCGCGCTGGTGACTGGTGTGCTGCTGGGCATGAACCTGCCTGCCAACGCGCCCTGGTGGATGTGTGTGGTGGGCTCCGTGTTTGCCATCGGTGTGGTCAAGGTGCCCTTCGGCGGCATCGGCGGCAACATCGTGAACCCTGCGCTGGCGGCAAGGGCGTTTTTGCTTGCCAGCTTCCCGGTGGCCATGACGGCCTGGGCCGCGCCGGTGAACTCGGTGTTTGCCGCCGTGGCCGACACCGCCACCGGTGCCACGCCGCTGGTCCAGCTTGCTCAGGGGCAAGCCGGTGCCAACCCCGTGCAGGTGCTGATGACGCTGCTGATGGGCGACCGGGGCGGCTGTATCGGTGAGGTGAGCGTCATCGCGCTGCTGATTGGCTATGGGTATCTGTTGGCCCGCGGCGTGGTGGGCTGGCGCATCCCGGTGGTGTATATCGCCACCGTGTTTGCCGGTGCAGTAATGGCCGGAGCCTTTGGCCAAACCGCCTATGGGCCGCTGTGGAGCGGCGTGCTGCAGGCGGCCTCCGGCGGCCTGGTGCTTGGCGCTGTGTTTATGGCCACCGACTACACCACCTCGCCGGTCACCCCGTGGGGGCAGATCATTTATGCCGCCGGCTGCGGTGTGCTGACTGTGGTCATTCGCTTCCTGGGCAGTTATCCGGAGGGCGTCAGTTACTCGATTCTGATCATGAACCTGTGCGTGCCGCTAATTGAGCGGTTCCTGCGGGTGCGTGTGTATGGGGAGGTGAAGGCCCGTGCGTGAGATGATACGGTTGGGCGGCAGGCTGCTCCTCATTGCGTTGATCGCAGGTTTGGCGCTGGGCGCCACCTATGTGATTACCAAAGAGCCCATTGCCGAGCAGACCAGGCTGGCGGCTGAGCAGGCCAGGACAAAGGTGTTAAGCGGCAACTTCACCCAGGACACCACAACAGCCCTGCCGCAAGGTGTGCTTGGGCTCTATGTGGATGCTGAGACCGGCGGGCGCGTGCTGGAGGTGGAGGCCTCCGGTTATGCAGGTGCGTTTGTGGTCACTGTGGGTGTGGACGGCAACGGCGTGGTGCGCGGCGTGGTCGTTGGCAGCAACAACGAGACGCCGGGCCTGGGTAAAAATGCCGGGAAGGAAAGCTTCACCGGCCAGTTTGCCGGAAAAGACGGCGCAATCACCGTGAAGAAGGGCGGCGGCGCTACCGGCAACGAGGTGGATGCTTTGACCGGCGCCACCATCACCAGCCAGGCCGTGACCGACGCAGTGAACCGGGCGCGCGACTTCGCGCTTTCGATTGAGGTGAAACCATGAATTCCTGGAAGACGATACTGACCGGCCTTTGGAAGGAGAACCCGACCTTCCGGCTGCTGCTGGGAATGTGCCCCACGCTGGCCGTCTCCACCGCCGCCATCAACGGCATTGGAATGGGCGTTGCCGCCACGGTGGTGCTGGTGTGCTCCAATGTGTTTGTGGCGCTGCTGCGCAATTTCATCCCCTCCCGCGTGCGCATCCCGGCCTATGTGGTGATCATTGCATCCTTCACCACGATCGTGCAATTGTTTATGAAGGCCTACGCGCCGGATCTGGACAAGGCGCTGGGGCTCTACATTCCGCTGATCGTAGTCAACTGCATCATCCTGGGCCGAGCAGAAGCCTACGCCAGCTCTCATAGCCCGTGGCTCAGCGCCATGGATGGCCTGGGCATGGGCATGGGCTTTACGCTGGCGCTCACGATCCTGGCCTCCATCCGCGAGCTATTGGGGGCGGGCACGCTCTTTGGCATTGCGGTGCTGGGCCAGGCTTACACACCGGTGATCATCATGCTGCTGGCCCCCGGCGGGTTCCTTGCCCTGGGCTTGTTGCTTGGTTTACTCAATCTGTTATCCTTGAAGAAGAAGGGGGTGCGCATGCATGACGATTTCAAGTCTTGCGCTGATTGCGGTGGGTGCAGCGCTTGTAAATAACTTTGTTCTGGTGCGCTTCTTGGGCATTTGCCCGTTTTTGGGCGTGTCGCAAAAGATCAAGTCTGCCGCCGGCATGGGCATGGCCGTCACATTCGTGATGGCGATGGCCTCTCTGGTCACCTGGGTTGTGCAGCGCTATGTGCTTGATGCTCTGAACATCGGCTTCATGCAGACGATCGCGTTCATCCTGGTGATAGCGGCGCTGGTGCAGTTTGTGGAGATGGTGCTGCAGAAGACCAACGAGTCGCTTTACAAGTCTCTGGGTGTTTATCTTCCCCTGATCACAACCAACTGCGCCGTGCTGGGCGTTGCGATCCTCAACATTGAGAGCAATTACACGCTGCTGGAGAGCGTGGTGAACGGTGCGTTCGGCGGCATCGGTTTCACGATCGCCATCGTGCTGATGGCTGGCATCCGCGAGCGGCTGGAAAACATGCAGATCCCGCAGCCATTGAAGGGCTTCCCGATCACATTGATCGCGGCGAGCCTGATGGCTATCGCGTTCATGGGCTTCAGCGGCCTGGGTAAATAAAGGAGGGCTCCTGTGGAAACGATTCTGATCAGCGCCGGCGTGATCGCCGCACTGGGTTTGTTGTTCGGGGTGGCGCTGGCCATCGCTGGAAAGTTTTTCAGCGTGCAGCGCGACCCGAAGATTGATGAGGTGCGCGCGCTGCTGCCCGGCGCAAACTGCGGCGCCTGCGGCCATCCGGGCTGTGACGGTCTGGCCGCCGCCATCGTGACCGAAGGCGCCGCTGTGAATGCCTGCACGGTGAACTCGGCGGAAAACGCCCGAAAGATCGCCGCGCTCATGGGTGTGGACGCCAGCGGCATCAAGCCGTTGATTGCCCATGTGCAATGCCGGGGCACGCTGCACAACTCGCCCCTCAAGTTTCATTATGAGGGCTTGAACGATTGTGCAGCAGTAGCCGCATTGGATGACGGCGTGAAGAACTGCCCGATGAGCTGCCTGGGCTTTGGCAACTGCGCAAGAGTGTGCCCCACCGATGCCATCCGTATTGTGGACGGCCTCAGCGTGATCGACCACAGCCGCTGCATCACCTGCGGCAAATGCGTAGCCGAATGCCCCCGCCACATCATCCACCTGTTGCCGGCTGGCAGCGTGGTGCGCGTGGAGTGCTCCAATGTGTTCAAGGGCAAGCAGGTGCGCGACAACTGCCAGGTGGGCTGCATCGGCTGCGCCCTGTGTGAAAAAGCCTGTGAGTTTGGTGCGATCACAATGGTGAACGACCTGCCGGCCTTCGATTATGACAAGTGCACCGCCTGCATGGCCTGTGTTGAAAAATGCCCCCGCAAGATCATTTGGCGGGCACCCGGCCAGGATGGCAAGCCTCAAGTATAATCTGACACCTCAGTTTGTCCATTCGGGCAGACATGAAATGGAATCAAAAGCCCCGGATCCTGTTCTATCAGGTTCCGGGGCTTTCTCATGTGTATGCGTGTGACTAAAAAATGTGGCAGGCCGTTTTCAAAGTGCGCACCAGCTCGCTGAGCCAGCGCCTGATTTCATCGGCGTTGGGCTTGGCCTGCCGGCGGTAGGCTGCTATTCTTGCTGTCGGCGGCACGTCCATCGGCACATGCTCCCCGCCCTCCAGCAGGTTGGCGATGTATTCACAAGCTTCCAGCAAGCCCTCCGTGTCGTTGCTGTGATCACCGCTGAAGCTGATGCTGGCTTCTGATAGAGCCCTTTCCGCCAGGCGGATTGCCCGTTGGGCATGCTGCTCCTGGTTCACGTTGGGATAGATTGCGCTCTCGCCGCGGTTGCGGTAGAAGCCCATCAATGCCGCCACAATGGAGGGGTCGCGCACCGTGCCGTCGGGGTAAACCACGCCATGCACGCGGTTCCACACGTCGCTGCCGATCATCAGCTCAAAGATATACCATCCAAAGTTATACTCCTCCAGGATTTCCAGCGTCATGTCATATGGGTTGGCGCGGCAGAGGCAGCAGGTCTCGTTGTTGACCACCGGTTTGCCATATTTTTCGCCCAGCGCCTTGGCCATGTCGCAGACTTCCCGCAGGCGCTTGCGGGTGGAAGAGTAGTCGTGGAACACGATGATGTCCACCAGCTCTGCCGTTTTGCTCGCCTCGGTCTCATAAATGAACGTGTTGCCCAGGCCGATGGCATTCACCGGGTCCTTGCTCTTCACATAGCGGCAGAAATGGCGGATGAACTCCCACACCAGCTCCTGCCGGTAACGCAGCTGCTCCAGGTCCGCTTCGCCATGGGCAATGTCATCCCGCAGATGGGCCGGCTCTTCGGGGTAATAGGTGCCCTCATCCAGCCGGTAACCGGGCTCATTGGAGATATCCCAGAACAACAAGCCTGGCTCCTGGCCGATGGCTTCATACAAATCATCGAAGTAACGCTCGCCCAGCACCCAGCTGCTTTTGTCCAGCAGCGTTTTGGAGGGCTCCGGTGACCAGCCCCGTGCCAGGTCTTCCGGCAAAAACCGCATGCCGTGATAGATGATGGGGTTGGTGGAAATGCCGTGGGCCCAGGCGGTTTTCACGAAGTCCTTCACATTGGCAAGGAAGCCCTCCCGATCCTTTGCATAGGAAGAGTAGGTCAGGAAAACACGGGCGCTGTTGAGCTTCAGCCGCTCGGCGTAGCCCATGTCACGCTCCACGATGTCGTGGTCATACTCCTCCCAGAAGTTGGTGTCCGTCCACACATTGCTCTGTGTGTAGTTGAACCCGCGCACAAACTTGTAGCTCTTTAATGGCTTCATGGCGTCACCTCCGTGGTTACTCCCGCCATTATATCATGAATGGGAACATTCGGTTATTTAGCAAATCCAAGCGTCCGGCATCCATATAAAATGATATAATGCTTCTGTGGACAATCGTTTGAAAGAGTAAGCGGAGGGAAAGATGCAGGAACGGCTAACCCACCATATGGAGTCTATATGGGGCTGCTTTGACCGCGACAGGAAACGCCTGGAGCAGCAATATGTGAGCCCTGCTTACGACGCCTCCACAGGCCTCTCGCCGGAAGCGTTGGAACAAGCATCGGAGGATTGCCTTGCCGAGTATGCCGGGCACAGCCGCGTCATCCAGAAAGCCCGCGTGGCGGAATTGGTGCTGGAGCGGGGCTGCATCGGCGTGGACCCGCTGGACTTTTTTGCCGACAAACTGCAGCACGGCGGCATTCTGCGAAAGCTCCAAACCCGCTGGAGCGATGAGGTGAAGCTAACGATCCTGCCGGAAGAAACGGCGTGGATGGCCGAGGCCGTTTCAACAGGCCTGCTGGAAGGTGAATTGGATCTTGGGCATACGGCAGCTGGTTGGACCCACATGCTTTCACGAGGGTTGCTCGGCTTGATCGAGGATGCCCGGCGCTGCAGGGCTGCCCATAGGGATCAGCTTACCCAAGAACAGGCTGATTTTTATGAATCCGTGGAGATTGTGTATCAGGCGATCATCGCATGGGCCGGCAGGCTGGCGGCCCTCGCTCGGGAGGAAGCTGCTCATTGCCCCGAAGGCTCCGCCCGGCTGCTCATGGTGGCAGAGGCTTTGGAATGGGTGCCGGCCAACCCGCCCCGCACGCTGCACGAGGCGCTGCAGTTCACCTATCTTTTGCACCAGGCCATCGAGATGGAGGGCGAGTGGCTGCGCTCCATGGGCGGCTTCGACCGGCTCTATTGGCCCTACTACAGTGCCGACCTGGCCGCTGGCCGCTTGAACCGCGAACAGGCCAAGGAGCTCATCAAGTATTTCTGGACCAAGTTCTTTGCTCATACGCGGGGTGTGGCCAACGGAAAGAATTTCTATTTCGGCGGCTGCCTGGAGGATGGTTCCGACGCCGTCAACGAGCTGTCAGTGCTGGCGCTGGAAGCATATGACGAGCTGGACACCACCGACCCCAAGCTTTCCATCCGCATCGGCCACGACACGCCGGATACCTTCCTGGCGCAGGTGCTCAAAATCATCCGCCAGGGCAAGACGGCTTTTGTTCTGGTCAACGACGATGCGGCGATCCCGGCGATTGTGAAACATGGCAAGACCTTGGAGGAGGCCCGGAACTACCTGCTGATCGGCTGCTACGAGCCGGCCATTGAGGGCAGGGAGATCGCCTGCAACATGAGCCTGAAGATCAATCTTTTGAAGGCTGTCGAGCTGGCGCTGTACAATGGGGTTGATCCAATTTCGGGCAAGGCGATCGGTCTAGCCACCGGCGACCCCCGGCTGATGGGTAGTTACGACGAGTTTGAGCAGGCTGTGCTGTCGCAGGTCAACAATCAGGTGGATCAGGCAACTGAATACATCCGCCGTTTTGAGCACCACTGGCCGCAGATCAACCCGTCGCCGATGCTGGCTGGGTCCTTTGTGGACTGCCTGGAAAAGGGTCGTGACATCGGGCAGGCCGGCCCCAAATACAACAACACCGGCTGCATGGGCGCGGGCCTGGCCAATATTGCCGACTCGCTGATGGCAGTCAGGCAGGTGGTGTTTGAGGAAAAGCGCTGCGGGATGGCCGAACTAATTGACGCCCTTGATCATAACTTTGGCGGCTATGAGGCATTGCACCGTTATCTTGTGCACCGGGTGCCCAAATGGGGTAACGATATCGCCGAGGTGGACGCCATTGCCAAACGCGTGGCCGACCACTACACCGCCTGTGTCAATGCCACACCCAACACCCGGGGCGGGTGGTTCCGGGCGTCGATGTTCACGCTTGACTATCGCTACCGCCTGGGTAAGCGCATGGGCGCCACGCCGGACGGCAGGCCCGCCGGGCAATACATCGCCGGCGGCGTGGGCGCAATGACGGCGCGGGATGTGAAGGGCATCACCGCCCAAATCCTGTCTGTGACCAAGCTGAACTATACCGACATCCCTAACGGCTCGGTGGTGGACATTTACCTGCACCCCTCGGCTGTGCAGGGCAGCGACGGGCTTTCAGCCTTTCTGGCGATGGTGCGCACCTATTTCAAGCTGGGCGGCTTCGGCATGCAATTCAATGTGTTTGATAGCCAGACATTGCGCGATGCGCAGGCCCACCCGGAAAACTACGCCACGCTGCAGGTGCGCGTGTGCGGCTGGAACGTGTATTTCACCTCGATGAGCCCTGATGAACAGGAGCAATACATCGAGGCAAACAAACATCTTTTATGAGGAGATAGGCTTATCAATACAGATACCGGAATCATATTTGATGTGAAGCGCTTCGCCGTGCACGACGGGCCTGGCATCCGCACCACGGTGTTTTTTAAGGGCTGCCCGCTGCGCTGCGCCTGGTGCCACAACCCTGAGGGGATGGCCGGCCAGCCGGAGCTTTCATTTACAACGCAGAAATGCGCGCTGTGCGGCGCTTGTGTGGAGGCTTGCCTCCACGGCGCCCATGCCATCGCAGATGGCGCGCACACTATAGACAGAACCCGCTGCGTGCAATGCGGCAAATGCGTCGAAGCCTGCTGGCCGCAGGCACTCAGGTTTTACGGCAAGCCCGTCACGGTGCAGGAACTAATGGGGGAAGTGCTGGCCGATCGCGCTTTCTACGAGGAATCGGGCGGCGGCGTGACCGCCTCCGGCGGCGAGCCGCTGCTGCAAAGCCGGTTTGTGGCCGCGTTTTTTGCTGCCGGCCGGGCAGAAGGCATCCACACGGCGCTGGACACCTGCGGCGCTGTGCCGTGGGACGCCTTTGAAATGGTGTTGCCGCATACCAGTATGGTATTATACGATATCAAACACATTGACTCCGAGCCACACCGGCGATGGACGGGGCTGGGCAACGAGCGCATCCTCGAAAACCTGCTGGCGGTCGGGCGCACCGGCGTGCCGGTGGAGGTGCGGGTGCCCTGCGTGCCTGGTGTCAACGACAGCGCCATCGAGGGCATCGCCCGTTTTCTCACACAGGTGCCATCGCTAACAGCAGTTCGCTTGTTGCCCTATCATGACTTTGCCCGTTCCAAGTTCGGCGCGCTGGGGCTTGCGGACACGATGCCCCGTGTGGAAAAGCCAAGCCCTGAGCGGATGGAGGAACTACGCACCATTATGCGAACCCATGGACTGACCGTGGTGGAGTGACCGCCACGTAATCATCTGGCTGGAGGAGAGACATGCAAGAGTTGAGGTTTGTGGCAGAGGAACAAGTTGATGTCGTGGTGTGCGGCAGCGGCCCGGCGGGACTGGGCGCGGCGCTGGCAGCGGCGAAACTTGGCGCACAAGTGATGTTACTGGAAAGCGCCGGGTTGCCCGGAGGCACGATCAACGCTGTGCCGTGGATGCCGGTGAACCGCCTGAAGCTGAAGGGGCAGAAACGCTCCTATGCCCACGATATTCTGGTGCGCCACATCGAGGCGCTGGGCCCGGTGGCTTCAGAGCCGGGCTGTGAGGATGTGATCAACGGTGACGGCCTGAGTTGCCATGTGGAATACTCCGAGCTTGCCATTTATGAGATGCTTGATGAGGCCGGGATTGCATACCGCCTTTTCAGCCCCGTTTGCGATGTGTTGATGGACGGACCCCGCGTGACCGGCGTGGTGGTGCGGGAAAAGCGGGGCCATGTCGCCTATCATGCCACCGTTGTGGTGGACGCCACCGGCGACGGCGACGCGGCTGCAGCGGCAGGCTGCGAGTTCATGGAGGGGCGGGAGGAAGACGGCATCCACATGCCAATTACGCTGGGCTTCTCGCTTGGCGGGATAGATAAGGATGTTTTTTTTCCTGTGCCCTATGCTCAGTTGAACAAGATCTTCGATGAAGCCCACGGGCGAGGCTACCACATCGCAGCCTGGTATGGGTTCAACCCCGGCACGGTGCCCGGCATCGTCGGTGTGAACCACGGCGCCTGGCGGGGCCAGGGTCTGCGGCTGAACGGCCTTGACGCTGGAGACCTCACGAAGGCGCGGCGCAACGGGCTGAAGGTGGCCGTGGATTTGGTGCGTGTGCTCCATGATTACAAGGTGCCCGGTGCAGAGAATTGCTTTCTGGACAAGGTGGGCAACATCCTGGGTGTGCGAGACACCCGGCGCATCCTCGGTGAGTATGTGCAGACCTTTGAGGACTCGCAGCAGTCACAGGAGTTTTCGGACACCGTTGCGAGGAAATACGGCCACATCGACGCCAACCAGATCTACATCGGCCCGATGGCTTCCGGCTATGCCTACCCTTACCGCAGTCTTGTGCCCAAGAGGGTGGACGGCCTGCTGGTGGCGGGGCGCTGCGCCTCGGCCACCTTTATGGGCCATAGCGCCGGCAAATCCATGGGCAATATGATGGAGCTGGGCGAAGCCGCCGGGGCTGCGGCTGCATTATGCGTGCAAAGGGGTGTGCAGCCCAGGGCTTTGGATGTTTCGTTGTTAAGTGATGTGTTGAAAACGGTACTGGATGTTAAAATTTGATTTAGTTATCACAGGTGGACCCCCAGGCATCTTTGCCTGAGGGCCCTATTTGTTTATTTCATTTTGTCAATCAGAATCAGAGAGATGCCGTGCACCGGCAACGGGAAGTCAAGCCTCAGTTTGCCGCCCGCCACCTCCACTGTGGCATCCGGTGCAAACAGCTCCAATGCGCCGGCAGTGCGGATCTCCTCGTATTGCAGCCCCTCCGGCCAATCGGGCTGGCCCTGCCGCACCCACTCGGCATAGGCGTTGGAATGGGTCTCATCTACGCGGTAGTGCCGCACCCGCACAGCACCGTCAAAGGGCAGGTGCGCAAGCTCCAGGGATGTATCAAACGATTCCTTTACATCCCAGTCGTCGTGGTGGCAATAGACAAGCACCTGCACGTTGCCATCGGCGGTCATCGTGGCCCAGCCGTCGGCCTCCGGGCCTTCGGCAAGGCCCCACGGGTCAGCATAACAGGTCACATCCTGGTCACGGGAGCTTGTGAGCTCCAATCGCTTTGTGCCCAACCGAGCCAGCAGGCGAAAGAGGTTCAACACCGGCTTGTCGATGCCCTGCGTGGAAAAGGTGCGTGTGCCCTCAAAGCAGCGCTCTCCCTCAAACAGGAAAGCCCAGGCCTGGGGCCGGATGTCCATGCCCAGCTGCTCCGCCAGGTCGGCGATGTTTTTGTAGCCGGACGCCACATAGCTGGCGTAATATTCGGTGTTGCGGAAATTCAGGTTGAAGTTGTCGAAGCGGCCGCCGGCGGCCCAGCCGTCGGGGTCTGCCTCGGAGAGCACGCACTCCAGGTGGTCATAGCCATACTTTTTGATCACATTGGCCTGGGTGCGCACGTTTTCCACCAGCGTCTGTACCGATGGCAGCTGTTTGCGCTTCAGATTCTTCGGGTCAAAGCTGTAAAGTCCGCCCTTGGTGTGGAAACTGGTGAAGTCGATCCGGGTGCCCCTGGCGCCGGAATAATGGTTCACACCGTTTTTCACATGGTTGAGAAACCCGTCCAGGAACTTTGTGGCGTTGCCTTCCGGGTCCCGCGTGCCGGTGGTGGCGGGGCCGCCGAAGCGCACATCCGGCAACACCGCGTGCAGCGCCGCCTCGGTGTAGTCGTAGAGCTTGCAGAATTCTTCATGAGTGCCGCGCCAGTAAAAGATGTCCGGCTCGTTCCACAGCTCGAAATACCATGTGGCTAGCTCCGCCTCGCCGTAGCGGGCCTTCAGGTGCTTGGCCAGCGCATGGATCATATCATACCACTTGCGGTAGTCCTTCGGTGGCATCGCCCAGCCCACCCGCTGATATTCGCTCAGGTTGCCGTGACCCTGATAACGCTTACCGTCAGCGGCATCCCTGGGGTCGGCCAGGTCCAGCGGCATGAAGCCAAACTCAAAGAAGGGCTTGCAGCCGGCAGCAAGCTGGGTGTCCAGGATCTTGTCCACGGTGTTGAAGGTGTAAATGGGGTTGCCGTCCTCGTCCTCTGTATAAAGGTTGGTGGAGCCCCACTTGTAGAATGGGTGCAGGATGCCGGTGCAGAACATGTGATGCATCCGCACATAATAGGGCTTTTCCATCTGCCCGAACTTTTTTAAAAGCGCCATGCCGCCCGGTGTGTGGGTGTAGTTGCACTCATCGTAGCCGATGTAGTTCCAGTAGTGGGGGAAGTCCCCCAGCCACTGCCCGGCATCCACACGGATTTCAATCGTATTGCTCACTTGCCGCACCTCACATGCTTTCCAGGATCTCATGGGCGCGGGTAAAGGCGGTGCGCCCGGAGTTGTAGACCGGCACCGCCGTGGTGCCCAGCTCCTTTTCAATGGCGGACATGGACACCTGCGCCAACACGATGGAATCAACCTTGTGGGATAGACTCTCGATGGCCTCCAGCAGCATGTCGTTGTGGTGGCGCACATCACCGGCGCGCAGCGCCAGAAATGCCTCTGAGAGCAGCACCGGCGTCACTTCCACCGGCTTTCCGGCCTCCGCTGCAGCCTGCTCCAGCAGCCGCTGGGAGGAAGGCATTGTGGAGGGCAGCGTGCCGATCAAGCCCACCCGGCGGCCCTGTTGCACAGCCAGGTCCATCATCGGGCGGTCGATGTTTATAAGCGGCGTGGTGATCATGGGCCTTGCGTGCTCGACGGCCTGGTTGAACGTGGAGCAGCCCAGCATAATGAGGTCGCACCCAGCCTCCTCCAGAAACCGGCAATAGGTGGCGAACTTAAAGAAGTTGACCTTCGGGATTGTGCCAACGGGCGCGCGCAGGTTGTCACGCTGGATCGTATCATCGCCCAGGTGCATCACTTCCACGCCGGGCAGCAGCTCGCTTATATAGGGCTGCACCGTTTGCGCGGTAAACACGGCGGCATGGATGATGCCCAACGTCTTGCCAGCCAAAGATGACATCGCGTTCCTCCTGAAAGAAAGTCCTCAGATAGTATACTCCTGTTTAGCTGGCCGGGGAAGGTTATGGGTTGACAGGCGTTGACCAGATTCTGATAATGGAGCGGGAGGGATGATTATGAAATACGGATATTGCACAGGCATGGCTGCCCGGGATGACAGCACCGGGATCGGCATGGGCGCCCTACCGGTGCTGCTGGCTTCGGGGTATGATTATGTAGAACTGCCGCTGGCGCAGATGATGGCGCTGGACGATGCGGCATTCCGTTCATCAGTGTTAGGGCCGCTGCGGGCCTCAGGCTTGCCTTGCGGGGCGTGCAACAACTTTTTACCGGCAACCCTGCGGTTGACGGGGCCGGAGGCCAACCTGCCCGCTGCAAGGGAGTATGCCCGTAGAGCGTTGGATCGGGCGGCATTGCTTGGGGCGGAGAAGGTGGTGTTCGGGTCTTCAGGCGCGCGCAACCTGCCCATTGGGTGGGGCAGGCAGCAGGGCTGGGAGCAACTCGTGGCCGCCGCTCGCATGGCGGGGGAGGAAGCCGCCGCTCGGGGCATCCTCATCGTGCTGGAGCCATTGAACCGGATCGAGAGCAACATCCTGAACACATTACCGGAGACACTCGTGCTGATGCGGGAGGCCAACCATCCCTCGGTACGCTGCCTGGCAGACAGCTTCCATTTTTCCGTCGGCAACGAAGACCCAGCGTCGCTTGCCGCAGAGGTCGCTGCGCTTGGGCACATCCACATTGCCCGGACGCTGGGGCGGGTCATGCCGGACAGTGATGATCCTGGTTTGGAAGCGTTCCTGAAGGCGCTGGTTGAGGCGAAGTATCATGGCACAATATCCATCGAAGCCGGTTGCAACGGTGATTTCCAGGCGGAAACAAAGCGGGCGCTCCGGTGGGTGAAGGGGTTTGTCTCCGGGGTATAGCCGTTGCCTTTACCGGTTGACACTGCCGCCTGATGACAGTATAGTGATGCCTGTGTGACAAAGACTGGAAGGGGTGAAGATCATGTCCAATTTCAAAGACCTGTCCGCGCTTCTGGAATCCTTTACCAAAAACGGCCCGTCGGGCTGTGCCTGCGGCATTGTCAAAGATGGAAAGATGCTTTATGAGGGCTATTATGGCCTGGCAGACATCGAAAACAACAAACCAGTGACCAGCGACACTGTCTACCGGTTGTTTTCGATGACCAAGGTGATTGTCTGCACAGCAGCAATGATGCTGTTTGAACGTGGCAAGTTCTTGCTGGATGATCCGCTGTATGAATATTTCCCGGAATACAAAAATATCAACCGCGTACAGGCCAATGGAAATGGCAACGTGTCCATCGTGCCTGTGCAGAACCCGATGCTGGTGAAGCACGCCTTCTCCATGGCGGTAGGCCTGCCCTATGCCGGCGGCAAGTCGCTCACAGCGCAGGAGATGGTTCGCGTTCGCAACGAACTGGTGGCCGCCCACGGCAAATACAACCTCCAGACCGAGATCAAGGCCATGGCCCAGGTGCCGATCGCCTTTGAGCCGGGCACCCGGTGGCTGTATGGCTACGGCCATGAGCTCGTGGCAGGCCTCATTGAGGTGGCCTCCGGCATGACAGTGGGCGAATTCCTGCAAAAGGAAATCTTTGAGCCGCTGGGCATGACCAGCACCGGTTACCGGTATCGCGGTGACATTGAGGAGCGGATGATTACGCACTATCAGCGCAGCGACGATGGCAAGCTGGTGCGATCAGTGGGCTTTTTGGATGACAACCACAAGCCGGACGCCATTTATGAGGCCGGCGGCGCAGGGCTTTATTCCACGGTGCGCGACTATCTGCGGTTTGCCCAGATGATGGCAAACGGAGGCACTATGGATGGTGAGATGATCATCGGCCGCAAAACTATCGATCTCATGCGCCGCAACCAGCTCAATGAGGCCCAGATGAAGGACTTCACCAATCCCTATCTGGCCGGCTACGGGTATGGCCTGGGCGTGCGTACGATGATGGATCCGGCGGCGGGCAATAGCAACAGCTCTGTGGGTGAATTCGGCTGGACCGGCGCTCTGGGCACCTGGACGGCCATTGACCCCAGCGAGAACCTGGCCATCGTCTATATGCACCAGATGATGCCCAACCTGGAGCAAATCCACCACCACCGCGTCCGCGCTGTGGCCTACGGCTGCCTGTAAGATCACGGACCAATTAACACCAAATCAAAATCGAAGGGCTTTTGTCTGACGCGATCGGGCAAAAGCCCTTTCTCCTAAATCCGCCTTGACATTGGGTTCCTGTGGGTTATAATCTAGCTAATTAGAACACTAACTAAATTGAATGCTAAATCATGTCTTGTTTCCTATCCGGTTTTCAGTATACATCCAAGGAGGGTTATCATGACGGCAACTGCGAATTTGGGCATGCTGCTGCAAGGCTTCGTGGACAAGGGTCTGCCTGGGTGCGCGCTCAAGGTGATGCAGCGGGGTAAAACGGTTTATGAGGGCTATTACGGTTACTCCGATGTGGATACGAAAGCCCCTGTTTCAGACCAATCGGTGTTCCGGCTGGCTTCCATGTCAAAACTCCCGCTCTATACCACGATGATGATGCTCTATGAGCGCGGCAAATTCCTGATGAGCGATCCGATCCATAAGTTCCTGCCTGAGTGGAGGGAAACGAAGAAATTCACCACGGATTCGAATGGAACTGTCCGGGTGGTTCCCACCGACGGGCCCATCACAATCCGCGATGTCATGTCGATGAAATGCGGGCTGCCCTATTGCAACTTTCCCGGCCAGACCGACAACCTTACGTTAAAGAGCATGCAGAAGCACATGCGGCCCCTGTGGGATAAGGGCCATTTCACCAACCGGGAGCAGGTGGCAGCGATGGCGCAAGCCACACTGGCCTTTGAGCCGGGCACTCACTGGCTGTATGGCTTTTCCAGCGAGCTTGCCGCAGCGGTGATCGAGGCAGTGTGCAACAAGCCTATTGATGATGTTTTTCAGGAGTTCCTGTTTGATCCGCTGGGAATGGAGGACACTCGCTCCCGTTTCTTCGGTGACATCCCGCAGCGCATGGTCAAGTTGTATCAAAAGCAGCAGGATGGCAAGCTGGTTTCGGGCACAACCATGTTTGACCAGAAGCACCTGCCGGGCCCTGAGCATGAGGCGGGGTGGGCTAGGCTCTTCTCCACTGCCGGTGATTTTTCGAAGCTCATGCAGATGCTGGCCAATGGCGGCGAATTTGATGGTGTGCGGATTATGGGCCGCAAAACCATCGATCTCATGCGCTCCAACGGCCTGACCGAAGCCCAAATGAAGGACTATGAAAACCCCTATGAGATAGGTTACGGCTACGGGTATGGTGTGCGCACATTGATCGACAAGCAGAAGGGCAATCACAATGGCTCGCTGGGGGCCTTTGGCTGGACCGGCGGCTTTGGCACCTGGTGCGAGGCTGACCCGGCAGAGGGCGTTTCAATTGTCTACATGCACAACATGATGCCCACTGAGGAGCTTTATCACCACCATCGCGTGCGCAGCGCTGCTTATGGCTGCATCGAATAGAGGAGGGACGGGTTATGTCTGACTTCAGAGATCTGGACAAGCTTTTGCAGAAATTCGTGGATGACGGCCTGCCTGGCTGCTCCTGTGTGGTCGCCAAAAAGGGCGATATCCTATATGAGAATTATTTCGGATGGGCTGATGTGGAGGCCGGGGTGAAGCTTAACCGCAGCCATGTGTTCCGCCAGGCGTCACTTACCAAGATCGCCATGTACACCGTGGCGATGATGCTCTTTGAGCAGGGCAAGTTCCTGATGAACGACCCGCTTTATTCGTATTTCCCTGAATGGCGCAACTCCACAAAGACCGTCCATCATGAGAATGGCAGCGTTGCCATCGTGCCGGTGGATCACCCGATCACCATCAAGAACATCATGAACATGACCTGCGGCCTGCCCTATGACATGATCATGGGCGACGTGCCGGTGCAGCATCCCACTTCCGAACGGATGGCCGCCGCGATGAAGCCGTTGAAGGAGAAGGGGTATTACACGCTGCGCGAGCAGATCAAGGCCATCTCCCAAGTGCCGCTGGCCTTCGAACCGGGCACCCGCTGGCTCTATGGGTTTGCCAGCGAGCTCACAGCCGGCCTGCTGGAGGCAATCTGCGGCAAACCGGCGGAGATGGTCATCAAGGAGATGCTTTTTGAGCCGCTTGGCATGGAGAGCTCTGCCAATTTCATCTTTGGTGATCTTTCGGAGAGGCTCGTCAAGAATTATTTCCTAAAGCCTGGCAAGCAACTTGGCGAGGCAGAGGCGCTCGCGGTGCCCTCCGCTGAGCGTGATGCCAAGTTCGTGGGCCCGTTGGGCACCGTGCCTGGCTTTTCCCGCGTGATCACCAACTGCTGGGACTACACAAAACTTATGCAGATGCTGGCCAATGGCGGCGTTTACGATGGTGTGCGCGTGATGGGCCGCAAGACAATCGATCTGATGCGTACCAACACGCTGACGGACACGATGATCCGTGAGGACTACTGGAATTCTTATCTGGCTGGTTATGGTTATGGCTACGGCGTGCGCACGATGTCGCACCCCAGTGAAGGCAACCACAACGGTTCGTTGGGTGCGTTCGGGTGGACCGGAGGCTCCGGCACCTGGGCCGAAGCGGACCCCGCCGAGGGTGTTTCCATCGTCTATATGCACAACCTGCAGCCCAACCTGGAGGAATACCACCACCTGCGGTTGCGGGCCACGGCCTACGGCTGCCTGAAATGAGGAGAGAGCAATGAGTGATTTTTCCAATCTGGACGCAATCCTCAGACAGTTCGCAAAGAGCAGTGTGCCTAGCTGCTCCTGCGCCGTTGCCCGTGATGGCGAGATCCTTTATGAGGGGTACTACGGTTATGCCGATCTGGAAACAAAGAAACCAGTGGGGCCAGGCTCCCTGTACCGTCAGGCTTCCATGACCAAGCTGGTCACCTACACAATCCTGATGATGCTCCATGAACGTGGTGCCTTTCTGATGCACCAGCCCATCTCCGATTTCTTCCCCGAGTGGGCGCACAAGACCAAGTTTGTGCGCAGCGTCAACGGCGATGTCGCCGTGGTGCCGCTGGAAAAGCCTATCACTGTGAAAGACGCTGTGATCATGACTTGTGGCATGCCTTATTGCTTCGGCCCGGCCAGTGAGGACAGCACCAACCTCACGCTGCTGGCAATGAGCAAGGCGATGGAGCCGCTCTGGGCCAAGGGCCATTACCGCGTGCGGGAGGCCATCCGCGCCATGGCGGATGTGCCGGTGGCCTTTGAGCCCGGCTCCCACTGGATGTATGGCTTTGGCAGCGAGCTGGTGGGTGGCGTGGTGGAAGAGCTCACTGGCAAGCCGTTGTATCAGGTGATGCGGGAGTTCATCATTGAGCCACTTGGTATGAAGGATACCGACACGCTGTTCCGCGATGACTTGCAGGAGCGGCTAGTGACCGCTTATGCGCCCATGGCGGACGGGTTCCAGAAAATACCGGCCAGCCTCGACCGCGGCCAGATCCCCGGCGAGGAAAACGAGGAAGGCCGCCCGTCGCTGATGACCAACGTGCGGGACTTCACCAAACTCATGCAGCTGTGGGCCTGCGGTGGGGCTTATAACGGCAAGCGCCTGATCAGCGAGCACTCGCTCCGGCTGATGCGCACCAATTGCCTGACCGGCGACGCGCTGCGCGATTATCAAAATGACGCCTACAACGCTGGCTATGGCTACGGGTATGGAGTGCGCACATTGATGGACCGTTATCCGGGTGGGGCCAGCGGTTCCATCGGCTCCTTCGGCTGGACCGGCGGCTTCGGCACCTGGTGCGAGGCAGACCCGGTGGAGCATGTCTCCATCGTCTATATGCACAACATGATGCCCAATCAGGAAATGGAGCACCACCACCGCGTGCGGGCCGCTGCCTACGGCGGCCTGTGAGGAGGAGCCAATGGAAGGATTCCGCATCCCGGACCGGTTCCGTAAGCGAGCCGAACCGGTGGGTGAGGTCAGGCAGCTGCATTATCGTTCGAAGGTATACAACCCTGATTTGCCGGAATACGGGCAGGAATACACCAAATCGGTGCGCGTTTATTTGCCCGCCGGTTATGAAGAAAGCAAGACCTACCCAGTGGTCTATGTGCTGCACGGCGGTGGTGGAGACGATTACTACGACTGGCTCAGTGAGAACGACCCCAACCCCACCTGGATCCTGGAGAACTTGGTGCAGGCCGGTGAAGTGGAGCCCTGTGTGCTTGTGTTTCCCAACTGCCGCTCCGACATCAACCAGGCCCATGGCTACCTCCAGTGGAATTCCGCCTATACCTTCGGGCCTGACCTGAGAAACGACCTGATTCCATTTATCGAAGCGCAGTTCCCTGTGGGCAAACAGAGGGAAGACCGTGCCATCTGCGGCCTTTCATTGGGTGGATTTCAGACAGCACAGATCGGCATCGGCGAGCTGTATAATCTGTTCGGCTGGTACGGCGTGTTCAGCGCCTCGTTCAACGGTGGCAACGGCATGACCTTCTCCGTGGACAAGGCGCTGGAGATCATCCACAACAGCCCCTATGACCTTGGTTATCTCTACTTGCTCTGCGGCACTCTGGATCCCGCCTGTTATGGCACGTTCTCCCGCGATGTGGCGCTGCTGGCGGAAAAGATCCCCGGGTCAGACAAGATCATTGAGGGTGTGAACTACACCGCCGAAGAGGCCGTCGGCGGCAAGCACGATTACGCCGTGTGGCAATATGGCCTTTACCGCTTCCTGCGGCTGGCATTCAAATCTCACGTTGATAGAACCTGATAGAAAGGTTGGTCATTATGAACAAAGAACTCCTGAAAAATCAAGCCCTTCGGGCGCAAATGCTGTTCTTTGACCCCCCCGAGAAATGGGGCACATTCAAACGCCCGCCCAAACCGCCGGAACAAACGGAAGGCAAGAAGCGCTCCCCGTTTTTTGGTGAGAAGCCGGTCATCGAGATCGAACCCATTGAGCCCGGTGTGAAGGTGCTGGAAAACGGCGATGTGCGTTTCCGCTTCTTTGCGCCGGAAGCAAAGACCGTGGAGGTCGCCGGCATCGGCGGCGGGTTCACCAAAGAGCGGCGCGCGATGGCGAAAGGTGCTGACGGCTGGTGGACGGCGGTAGTCTCCGGCATCCTGCCTGGCTTCCATTACCATGAGTATTTCGTGGATGGCAACCGCATGGTGAGCCCCGACGCCCAGTGCGGTTATGGCTGCTTCTATGGCATCAACTTCTTTGACCTGCCCTCCGATGAGGATGAGTTCTGGATGCTCAAGGATGTGCCCCACGGCGATGTGCGCATGGAGTATTACAAGTCCTCGGTCAATGGCCGTACCAAATGTGCCTGGGTCTATGCGCCGCCCGGTTATGACGCGGAAACGGAGCAATACCCTGTGCTGTATATCCAGCACGGTGTGGGGGAGAACGAGACCGGCTGGGTCTGGCAGGGCCGATTGAACCTCATTGCGGACAACCTGATCGCTGAAGGCAAGTGCGGCAAGCTGATCATCGTGATGAACGCCGGTTATGCCTTCAAGCCGGGAGAAGACCCGGTGTTTTTCCCCGGGGATTTTGACAGCGAGCTTGTGAATGACTGCATCCCCTTCATCGATGGCAAATACCGCACGATCGCAGACAAGTGCCACCGAGCCATTGCCGGGTTGTCGCTGGGGTCGGCGCAGGCATTTTACATCGCGATGAAGCATCGTGATCTGTTTGGCAGTGTCGGTGTGTTTTCCGGCGGATTCCCATTGAAGCGCGCCGAGTATGACTACACCGAATACTTCAACGACGCCGAAACCGTAAACAACGACTTCGACCTGATCTTCGTTTCCGGCGGTGACGACGAGGGCTATCTGGAGCGCACCGAGCCTGTGTTGGAAGAGTTGAAGGCCAAGGGTGTCAGGATCACCGGTTACCACCGCCCCGGCTTTCATGTGTGGGATGTGTGGCGCTTCTCGGCCTATGAGTTTTTGCAGAAACTATTTGGGCAGGAGGGTGCGTCATGCTAAGGAAAGAGATGCTGGGCAATCAGGCGCTGGCTGCGCACGGCTTGTTCTTTGATGATGTGCACCGCAACGTTGTGCTGGCTGTGGATAGCGAGGGGCGGCCAGCCGGCAAATATGCGGTGATCCCGGAGGCCTGCAAGGTGCATGAAAACGGCGATGTGACGTTTTCCTTCTTTGCGCCTAACGCAAGCTCGGTGCAGGTGGCCGGTTTGGGCGGCGGGTTCTCCGCCGAGCGGCGCGACCTGGAGAAGGGGGAAGGTGGTTGGTGGCATGCCACGGTGAGCGGCATTGATTCCGGCCTCCATTACCATGACTACTTCGTGGACGGCACGCGGGCGCTGAACCCCTATGCGCCTTATAGCTACGGTTGCAGCCGGGTGATCAACTTCTTTGAGCTGCCCGACAAGTACTCCAATTTCTACCTGATGCGCGACGTGCCCCATGGCACCGTGCGGATGGAGTATTTCAGGTCTGAAGTGACCAAGAAGGTGCGCAACTGCTGGGTCTATACACCGCCGGGCTATGAAACGGCGAAGGACAAACGCTATCCGGTGCTCTACTTGCAGCATGGAGGCGGTGAATCGGAAACTGGCTGGATCTGGCAGGGGAAGATCAACCACATCGCCGACAACATGATTGCGGACGGAGCCTGTGAGGAGCTCATCATCGTGATGAACTGCGGCAATGCCTTGCCGTGGGATGGCAGCGCTGTGGATAACCCGATGCTGGGCGTGGCTGACGATGTGATTGCGCAGGACAGTGTGCCTTTCATCGACAGCAAATACCGCACGATCGCCGACCGGCACCACCGGGCGATCGCAGGCCTATCGATGGGCGGGGGACAGGCGCAGATGGCCGCGTTCAAATATCCGGAGGTGTTTGCCAATTCCGGCATTTTCAGCGCGCCGCTGGACACCCGGAGCGGCTACATGCAGAAGTACATTGCTGGTCCGGATACCGTGAGCCCCGAATTCGACCTGCTCTTTGTGAGCTGGGGCGAATATGAGAATGTAGCGGACTACAACCGCTCCATCCTGCAGGAGTGGCGCGATCTTGGCATCGCCAGCGTGATCTACACCACACCGGGTTATCATGACTGGCCGGTGTGGCGGTGGTGCGCCCGTGAGTTCATCGCCCGGCTTTGGCGATGACGGAACCCACACGAGGAAAGGCGGAAGCAAGATGAAACAGGAAATCCGTGAGAACCAGACGCTCAACTCCCACATGCTGTTCTTTGACCCGGTGAACAAGAAGGTCGCGCCGATGCCGCCCTTTCCGACGGACGGCAAGCTCCCGCGCCTCCCGCCGGCTCCCAACACCCCTTATCACGACATGCCCGGTGTGCGCACGCTGGATGACGGCAGGGTGGAGGTCACCTTTTATGCGCCGGATGCCCATAGTGTGAGGATCGCCGGCCATGGCGGCTCCATGCCAAACTCTTATGACATGGAGAGGATGGAAGGTGGCTATTGGAGAGTCGTTATTGATGATCTGGGGCCGGGCTTTCATTACCACGACTATTTTGTGGACGGTGTCAAGACCTTTAACCCCACGATCCCCTTTGGCTACGGCAGCCACGCGGTGGTGAACTATCTGGAAGTCCCAGATCCTAACGAGGATTTCTACCTGCTCAAGGATGTGCCCCATGGCACACTGCATATGGAGTTGTTGAATTCAGAACTGTGCGGTCGCTATCGTAACGCCTGGATCTACACTCCTCCCGGTTATGAAACAAGCGGCAAGCGCTACCCGGTGCTCTACATCCAGCATGGCGGCGGGGAAAACGAGATGGGGTGGATCTGGCAGGGCAAGATCAACTACATTGCAGACAACCTGCTGGATGCCGGAGAGATCGAGGAGATGCTCATTGTGTGCTGTGCCGGCTATGCGCCGAAGCAGCTGGAGGACGGCACGTTTGTCTCCGTGGATTACTCCGATGTGATGGTCGGTGAGATCGTGCCCTTCATCGACGGCAAATACCGCACCATCGCGGATCGTGAACACCGCGCCATCGCCGGGCTTTCGATGGGCGGCGGCCAGGCAAGAGCCTTGGCCCACCGGCATCCGGAGGTGTTCGCAAGCCTTGGGCAGTTTTCCAGCGGCGGCGGGTTCATCGTCAAGGGTGATCCTGCCGACGGCCAATATGATTACTCGGAGCTGTTTGCCACGCCGGAGCACTATAACAGCATCATGAAGCTCACCTTCATCTCTTGCGGCACCGACGACCCGCGCCACAAGTACACAAGCGTTCAGGTGCAGGAATTGGCCGATAGGGGTTATCACGTGAGTTACCACCCCTATCCGGGCCATCACGAGTGGGATGTGTGGCGTTTTTCCGCCCGCGATTTCATGAAGGTATTGTTCCGATAAATGTGTTATGATGGGTAAGGTTCACTGCGCTTGGGTGCGCACTGGTCTTTGGGTATATGGCGGATTGCATCAACCGCCGGAATAAATCACATCATGGAGGAAGAGTATGGGCAAAAAAGCAACAGTCACGCTCCATCCCGCTTTCAAAATCGGTGACATTTCGCCCCGTTTATACGGCGCGTTTCTGGAGCCGATCGGGTCCATGGTCAACGGCAGCATGTATAACCCCAAGCACCCCACCGCCGACGACAAAGGCTTCCGGCGCGACTACATCGACGCACTGAAGGGCACGGGCCTTCCGGCGGTGCGCCTGCCCGGCGGCAACTTCGTGTCCGGCTGGGACTGGAAGGACTCCATCGGGCCCATGGAAAAGCGCAAGACCAACCTGGATCTGGCGTGGTTCCAATACATCCCCAACGATGTGGGCCACGATGAATATCTGCAATGGGCCGAGCGCGTGGGCTTTGAGCCGATGTACACAGTGAATCTGGGCACCGGCACCATCAACGACGCGATCAGCATCGTGGAATACACCAACCACAAGGGCGGCACCCACTGGTCCAACCTGCGCCGTGAATATGGCCATGAGGACCCTTATGGCGTGAAGATCTGGTATCTGGGCAATGAGATGGACGGCCCCTGGCAGATCGCCTCCTGGGAGAAGAACCCCAAGGGTTACGGCGTGCTGGCCCACGAGGCTTCCAAGGCGATGAAATGGGTGGATCCCAAGATTGAGACCGTGGCGTGCGTCTCCTCCTCGCCGTTCTTGCACACTTATCCCCAGTGGGATCTCGAGGTGCTGCAGGAATGCTATGAGACGGTGGATTACATCTCGCTGCACCATTACCACACCGCGCCCTCCGGCGACCTGGGCGCGCTGCTGGGTGGCTCGGCGATGTTTGAGGACTATATCCGCACCGAGATCGCGCTCTGCGACTTTGTGCAGACCAAACTGCGCGCGCCCAAGCAGATGATGCTTTCCTTTGACGAATACGGCAGCATGATGCGGCCGGCCAAGGGCATCAATTATGGCAGGGGCGGCAATCTGAACTTCTCCAGCTTCAACCTCTTCAAGCCTGACACCACCTATGTGTTCCACGACCCGGACGATTGGTCCACCCGCAGGATGTTCTCCCGGAGCGGCGAGATCATCAGCGCTGTCGCGCAGGCTTCCACGATCCTCACACTGCTTCGATATGCCGACAGGATCAAGATCGGCTGCATGACCGGCGGCCTCGGTGCGCTGGCCGCGACCGACCGTGACCATGTGTGGCGCTCCGCTGCCTATTATCCCTACAGCCAGCTGATCCAATATGGTCGCGGTGTGTCAATGCGCACCTCGGTGGATTGTGATACCTATGACATCCCCGGCTATGCCGTGGACGATTTCCACCAGTATGACACCCATGAGGGCGTTCCCTACATCGAGTCCGCCGCGGCGTTTGACGAAGCCAATGGTGAGCTCAACGTGTTTGTGATCAACCGCAACTGGGAGCAGGACACGTCGCTCGATCTGGATGTGAGCGGGTTTGCCGGTTATGGCTTTGTGGAGCAGATTGAGCTTTTCTCCAACGATCTGGAAGCAGCCAACTCCTACGAAAACCCTGACACCATCAAGCCCACGATCTCTGCCACAGCCAAGTTTGCCGACGGCAAGGTGTCTACGGTGGCCAAGAAGCTTTCGTGGAACGTATTCCGGTTCAAGAAACTATAAACTAATTGATGCATTAACAAAAGGAGCCGCCGGATATCCGGCGGCTCCTCAGTATTTCGGTCAATCAGGGACAGCCTGGATCTTGAACGCATACGCAAAATCACAGGGCCTGGCGCTTTCCTGCTGCAACCACTCCGGCAGCTCAATCACAAGGCCGTTTTCGTCATGATGCCAAAGTAACGGCTTATCGTGCCCCAGCATCGTGATCTCAGAACCATCTTTTGGCTGCAGGGTTTTGATTTGCAGCGATTGCCCTGGCCATTGGGTGCTGATGGCATAAGAAGTTTGCCCATCCTTGGTGCGCGTGAAAAAAAGCGTGTCACTTTCTTTATATAGCGTGCCGGGCCGGGGCCTGGTGGCATAGATCGCTTCGCCGTTCACTTTGAGCCACCGGCCCGCTTCCTCCAGGTCGCGGATGGCGTTCGGGTGCCACTGGCCGTTCGGGTCCGGCCCAATGCCTACCATGAAGTTGCCGCCCTTGGCCACAATGTCCACCAGGTTGTGGATGATCCAGCGGCCTCCCTTATAGAAGCTGCCGTCCGGGTCGTAGGAGAAGGACTTGCCCAGCGGATAGATCACCATCCAGGGCATGTCGGTGTTGGCCTTGGCACCTGGGAAGAACCCCTCCGGTGTGTAGTAATCGCCGTAGTTGCCGATGCCCCTGGCGCGGAACATGCAGTCCGGCTGGAGCTTGCGGGCCATCTTGATTGTTTCTTTAAACTCAGGCCACACATCAGGGCCAAACCAGTTGTCCAGGCAGACCATGTCAATCTTGCCGTAGTTGGTCAGGATCTCTTGAAGCTGCTGCCGGTGCCGTGCGACCATCCGCTGCTTTTCCTCTTCGGTGAGGGCAGGGGCCATTACCGGCGGTGTTGGGCCGTAGAACCGCGGGATGTCGTCCAGCTCCTGCTGCGTGATCATGTGCTCCGAGCCTGGCACGGTCAGAGGGTGGTAGCCGTAGGGCCTGAAGTCTGCGTCATACCAATCGGGGTTAGAAAAGTAGAGGTCAATGCGGATATTATGCTTCCGCGCCGCATCACAGATTTCCCGCACAATGTCCCGCCCATAGGGGGACTCCATCACGCTGTAGGCGCAATCGCAATCCTCGATGACTGGGCCGCCCTCCTCGTCCCATTGCACGCGCCGTTTCACCCTGGTTTTTGTGTCAAACAGGGAGAAGCCTTCATGGTGCTTCGTGGTGAACGCCATGCACTTCATACCCACCGATTCAAACAACCCCATCCAGGCATCTGCACTGAAGCCCTGGGGATTAAACTTTTGGCTCAGATCCACATACTCCTGCCGCCTTTTGTAGTCCATCTTCAAAAACGGCCATGATTCACCCGGCAAGCTCCACATGGAGTAAAGACCCCAATGGATCCGGATGCCGTACTTCATGTCTTTGAATGCCTCGAAAGCCTGCTGGGAGGCGTGGGAATAGTCTTCGTCGGGGGTTTGCTCCACGTAGTCTTTCACCATTTTGTAATAGAAATCAGTCTCGGGCAAGGCGATGTTTCGCGTTTCGCTCATACGGTTCTCCTTCCAGGCAAACATATGGGCCCCCTGGTCCGGCTGTCAGCCGCATCATGGGGCCCATGGGTGGTTCTTCTCAGCTTGCTGTGATAGGGATCAAATCTTAATGACCGCCTTGATGATGTTGTCCTTGTCCGCGATGCTGCGATCCATGGCGTTTTGCAGGTCGTCCAGCTCGAAAGTGTTGGAGACGATGCCCTTCAGGTTAAGCCTGCCGCTGGCAACGGCCTCGATCGCCATTGGGTAGATGTGGCGATAGCGGAACACCATTTGGATTGTGAGCTCCTTGTCCATCGCCATGCCCATGGGCAGCGTGAGCTCGCCTGTTTTTGAATAACCCACCATCACGATGGTGGCACCCTTTTTGCACATCTGGATGGCCTGACGGGCAGCTTTTTCGTTGCCGGAGCACTCGATGACCAGGTCTGCGCCCCGGCCGCCGGTCAGCTTCTCCAGCGCCTGCACCGCATCCTCGGCGGCGCCATTGATCACGGCGGTGGCACCCAGTTCTGTTGCCTTTTCCAGGCGGCTGTTCACCACGTCCACTACATAGACAGTGGATACGCCTTCGGCTTTCAACGCCATCATGGACATGAGGCCGATGCAGCCGGCGCCAAACACCACGGCGGTCTGCCCGGCGTGGGCGCCGCCCAGGTTCGCGGCGTGGAAGCCCACAGCCAGAGGCTCAATCAGCGCGCCTTCCATCGTGCTCACATTGTCCGGCAGTTTGAAGCACAGGTCAGCTTCGTGGGCAACATACTCCTGATAAACGCCACCCACCGGGGGGGTGGCAAAGAAAATCACATCGGGGCAGAGGTTGTAACGGCCGGTGCGGCAGAACTCACACTTGCCGCAAGTCTTGCCGGGCTCCAGCGCCACGCGGTCGCCGGGCTTCAGGTGCTTGACCTCCGAGCCCACGGACACCACCGTGCCGCCGGCCTCATGCCCAAGCACAAAGGGCGGTTCCACAATGAAGTTGCCGATCCTGCCATGGGCGAAATAGTGCATGTCGCTGCCGCAAATGCCCACGTATTCCAGTTTGACCAGCGCCTCGTCAGGCTTGGGGGTAGGAATCTCCCGTTCCTCAAACACGATCTTCCCGATCGCCTCCATGACTGCCACTTTCATCTTTGCCAATTGCCATCACTCCTTCCAGTTGATTACTATATACACTTCTGATGCGGAGTTCAAGTGTGATTGTCATGTTTAGTGCTCTTGTTTGCCACTGGCGGAGCATTGTGCTATCATATCGCCAAACGAAGCGCGGGGTGTGAGTATGGACAATTCTGAGATGATCCGGCGCAATGTGGATGCTGTGATGGAGCGGATCGAAAAGGCAGCGCAACGGAGTGGCAGGCCGGCTGATGCCATCACCTTGATTGCCGTGAGTAAGACTGTTGATGCCGCGATGGTCGGCCTTGCCTACGAGGCCGGCGTGCGGCACTTCGGTGAGAACCGCGCCCAGGAGCTTGCTCTGAAGCGGTCCCAGCTGGATCTGGATTGCACTTGGCACTTTATCGGCCACCTGCAGAGCAACAAGGCCCGTGACGCGCTGGCAAACTCCCACCTGATCCACTCGGTGGACAGTGTTGCGCTGGCCCAAGAAATTGACCGGCGTGCCTCAGCAGCCGGGGTGAAAGCCCGCATCCTCGCGCAGGTGAACATCTCCAACGAGGATTCCAAATCCGGCATTGATGTGGCGGACACGGAGCAATTTGTGGTGGAGCTTTCCGCATTTCCAAACCTGGAGATTCAGGGTTTGATGACAATTGCCGCGCCCACAGCAGACCCTGAAGAGGTGCGGCCCCAATTCCGCGCGATGAAGCAGGCGTTTGACCGCATAGCCGGCATCAACCATCACCACAATGTGCGCATGGAGCACCTTTCGATGGGGATGAGCCATGATTTTGAGGTCGCGATCGAGGAAGGTGCCACAATGGTGCGGGTTGGCACAGCGATCTTCGGTGCACGGCCACCAGTGCGTGGATAAGAAAATCCTATTTCGTTGAAACCCAAAACAGAGTTATTGTGCTACATAAAAAAAGGAGCCCGGTTTTTAGGCCGGGCAGGAGTAAGGAGGATTGTAATGAAAAAGCACTGCTGCCGTCTCAATGATGGCCTCATCTCTGACTGCGACTACAGTATAATCAATACTTGTGAATAATTTGTGAATGCACTGTTAACATACTGTTAGAGTTTTTTTACAGAGTTTCAAGACAAAATATTCACCAAAATGTACTTCTACATATAACTCCTATTCATTTGTAAGACGCAAATATGAAGCCTGATGAATCTGAACTCTGAATAATGATAAAGTATCTGAAAACCGGCCGGTTGTCAAGTAAACTGCGTGAAATGTGTGAATGAAGCAGGCTGGCAATGGCTGTCATCGTCAAATGCAGCTGCTGGAGCATTGCATGGCATTTGCTGTTTTGATGCTGTTCTTGAACTGGGTTATACTCGGTTCAGAAAGCAGGAGGTGCACAGATGATTGAGATCCGGATCGAGGACAAGCCTTCCTTTGCCGTGCTTGGCAAGAAAACCTGGATTGGCGGCCAAGAGAACGAGCAGTTCGGCCAATTTTGGGCACAGTGCAACAATGACGGCACGATGGAGCTGCTGCGGACGGTTGGCATCCAGCCTGGCCCATGCACCGGTGGTATGGCTCTAGGCGTATCCCGCGTAGAGAATGACCCAGAAAACCGCAGCTTTTGGTTTATGGTTGCCATGGAAAGTGAACAGAATGCTGCAAGTGGGTTGGAGGCTTACACCGTGCCGGCTTCCCGCTGGGCTGTTTTCAGAGCGCGCGGTGCGATGCCGATGGCACTGGTGGATGCTGAGATGCATGCCTTTGGCACTTGGCTGCCAACGTCAGGATACCGTCACGCCGCGGCGCCGGAGATGGAGGTCTACCCGCCGGATGATCCGGGGGAGGAGATGCTGGTGGAGTTTTGGCTGCCTATAATGCCGGTGTGAGCTAACAAAGCGAAAGGGCTGACGTTCGTCAGCCCTTTTCGTATTTTCCACAACCGGTTAATAGTAATAAGTATATCCAAACGCTCCTGGCCCCAGGTGAGACCCGATCACCGGGCTGATCGGGCCAATGTCAATCGGCACAGTGGGGAAGCGATCCCGCAGCAGCTGGCGCAATTGTTCGGCATTTTCTGGTGTTTCGATGTGGAGCACCGAGATGCCCTTTACATTTGCCGGGGCTGCCTGCTGGAGTGCCGCGAACATCGCCTTGCTGCCCTGCACCTTGGCGTAGGGGAAGAGCTTGCCCTCCCGCAGAACAATGACGGGTAAGATGTTTAGCAGCTTACCCACGAAATACTGCGAGTTATTGAGCCTGCCACCCCGCTTCAGGTAGATTAAGTCGCCCACCGTCAGCGCCGCAAACATTGTGGGGGCCTGGGCGTTGACCAAAGCGGCGACCTCCTCCGCGGTGGAGCCCGCTTCGGCAGCCTGCCAGGCAATCTTGACCAGGTGCCTGAGGTTTCCCACGGCTGTCATCGAGTCTATTACCGTGATCCCTTTGCCGCCTGCCATTTCTGCCGCTGTCTGTGCGGAATTCACCGTGCCGCTGAGGCTGGAGGAAAGCAGAATCGCAATCACCTGCTTGCCTTGGCTCAATGCGTTTTGAAACACATCGTAAAAGCGGCCGGCAGACGGCTGCGATGTGGTGGGGATGGTCTTGGAGGCCGCAAGGCGGCTGAAGTATTCAGAATAGGTATCCGGCTGGCCCTCTTCAAAGACCTCATTTTCAAAATGGATGGATAATGGCACAATTTCGAGGCCCATCTGATCGATTTCCTGCCGGGTGAATGCCGCCGTGCTGTCAGTCACGATCTGTATGTTGCTCAAATGACCACCTCTTGATTGACTGGATATGGTCAAATCGTATCAAATTTGTTGGGCACGGTCAATAGACTGCGTACAAATATTTTGATATTCTAAGAAATAAATGCTTTTCCAGCGGCCCCTGCAAAATATTGCTATATTCCGTATAATATGACGTGGACCCACATTCTGCAAAGGGAGCGTATGCCTATGCCTGCAGCAATAGCCGACTACAAGCAGGACGCCCTGAACACCCCGGAGGATATTGTGATGATGATCCGCCAGGGAGCGGAGGAGCTTCGCAACGCCTTCATCTCACAATATCAGCCCTATATCGCCTCCGTTACTGCGCGGCTCATCAATGGCTCGGCGCAAGGCCGTGATGAGTACAGCGTGGCGATGGACGCATTCAACGAGGCGATTGACCGTTACGAGCCTTCGCGGAACCGTGGCTTCTTGTCATGGAGCGATCTGGTGATCAATCATAGGGTTATTGACTACATCCGCAGCAACAAAAAGCATGAGCGAACCTATCCATTCACCTATTTTGAGGTGGACGGTGATGAGGAAGCGGTGGGGAGAGCGGTGGAGCAGAACCCTGGCATGCTTGCCGATCACCTGGAGATCAAGGAGGAGATTGATGCCTTCCGCGAAAGGCTTGATTCATTTGGGATCAAGCTATCCGATCTGGTGCAATGCGCTCCCAAGCACATTGACACCCGTGCGATGTGCGTGATGCTGGCCCGGCGGATTGTTTCCTCCGGGGAAATGTCTGCCCGTCTGGAGCGGACCGGCCAACTGCCTATTGCGCAACTGATGGATACGGTGAGGATTGGGCGCAAAGCCATTGAGAACAACCGCAAGTACATCATTGCTATCTATATCATCCTGACCAGCGGCATGGAGATCATCAAAGGATACATTGACTTCATCGAGGAAGGGGCGCGAGGCAAATGATCACGATGGGAACCGTGATGGAAATAGAGAAGAAAAAGGCTCTTGTGTTTACGCTGGATGGCGGCGTTGTATTTATCAAGCCACGGTTGGGCCTTTTTGTGGGCCAACAAATTACTTTTTCCCGTAAGGAACTGGTACAGCAGCGCCCGATCAAGCTGTATGTTGCGTTACCCACGGCAGTGGCAGCGGTGCTTATTGTGGCAATGGTTGTGATGAGCTTTATGGGTGGCGGGTTTCTGCCAGTTCAGAAGACAGGCCAGTGCGCGGCGTTTATTGCGTTAGATATCAACCCCAGTGTGCAGTTCAGGATCGATGGGGATGGCGCTGTGATATCAGCGGATGCCCTCAATGAGGATGGCCGGTCACTGCTGGCAGGGCTGCGATTGGCGGGCAAACCAGTGAATACAGCAGTGGATGAGGCACTCAAGCGGGCCAGGGAGCTTGGTTATCTCCAGGATGAAAGTGGTGTCGTACTGGTGGCGGGTGCGCTTAATGATGACAACACCGACATCTACACCAGCCGATCAGCCTATCAAGCCAAGCTGCAGACAATCCTGCGGGAAATGAACAACAGCGGCGGGGCGGACGTGCTTGCGTTTTATATTGACGACAGCACGGTGAAACAGAAGGCGGATCGCAGCGGCATTTCACTTGGGCGTGAGCTTCTGCGGGAATATGCCGAGCAAAACAACATCGAAGTAGATGATGATGAAATTCGGAGCGGGAGAATTGCCGACCTGCTGGATAAGATCGGAGACAGTGCAGCCAACTGCCTGCCTGAGGTTACACCGCAGCCTACGGAAACAGCGGACCCAACTGATACACCCACTGAGTCTCCGACAACAGAGCCCACGAAAGAGCCTACGAATGAACCCACCCTAAAACCCACCAATTCTCCTGAGCCGACAAAAACGGTGGAGCCTACGGAAAAACCCACAGCCGCTCCGACTGCCAAGCCAACCGTATCGGGCGTTGCGGCAAGCGCTGTGCGCAGCGGCATTAAGGTGACCTGGCCCAAAGCCACCGCCGGTGACGGCAGTTTCCTCTACTATAAAATTGTGCTGTCTGTGAATGATGCAACACCCAAATATCCGGATAACGGATATGCGAAGGTCATATCCGACAAATTCACCCTCTCCACGGTCGTCGTGCCCAACAGTGAGTATCATGGCGGTGACTTGGGCGGCAAGGTAAAGGCCGGGGTAAGTTATTATGTGAGCGTGACCTATGTGTATGAAAATGAGGTGCGGTCTGCGAATGCGGTGCGTGTGAAATGCCCCGAGCCGGAGCCGGAGCCAACGGTGGCGCCAACAACGGCACCCTCAGGTAGCGACTACTCTGTGTCGGCTTTTGTGTCCGATGATTCCATCCGCATCAAGTGGGACAAATCGCCCACTGCGGAGGGGTTCAATTACTACAAGGTTGTGCTGTCTAGGGGTGATTCCTCTCCGAAATATCCGGATAATGGCTATCTTTACGCCATCTCCAACATCGACACGACAGCCTGCACCGCCAGCCCCGGCGACGGCTATAACGGCGGTGATATCGGCGGCACCCTCAAGGCTGGCCAGACCTACTACATCAGCGTGACCTATGTGTATGACGGCTATAAGAAATATGGCAATACGGTGCGCGTGAAAATGCCTGGCGAACCAGAACCTGAGACTCCGCCCACCGAATTCACCGGGCCCACCTGCAGCGCGTCGTTTGATGGTTCCACGCTCTCTGTGAGTTGGAGGAGGTTGCCGGCGGACACCGTCTCCTGTGGGGGCAGATCCTATACCGACTTCCAATACTATAAAGTTGTGGTAGCAGACCACGCCAACCCCAAGTATCCGGATGATGGCTATGTGGATGTGGTCAGCGACATCAATGACGGAAGCTCATCGGTTACACTTTCCGGCGAGCAATATGTTTCGGGCACCACATGGTATGTCGCTATCACCTATGTGTTCTCCGATGGCAAAATCTACTCGGCTGACGTGGCTTTTACGATTCCCTGACGGCAATTGTCTTGAGCCCCTCTCCCGAAACAGCGGAAGAGGGGCTTATGTATATCTGGTACTGGGATCAACCGAAATAGGTATAGAAAAAGGCGGGGTTTCTCAACCTCGCCTTTTCAAACCTGCCAGTATTCTATTCGATCCTGTTGGTACTGCTCAGGCTCTTGCTCAGCATCAGGATGATCTTCAGGAGCACCGCGTCGTCGAAAGTCCTGAGATCCAAACCGGTGGCCTTCTGGATCTTGTCCAGACGGTAGATCAATGTGTTGCGGTGGATGTAGAGCTTGCGGGAGGCTTCCGAGAGGTTCAGGTTGTTCTCAAAGAACTTGGTGATCGTCTCGATGATCTCCTCGGTCATCACCTTTTTGATGCTCTCGGTATAAGCCAATTCATAGAAACGCCGGCGGATGTCACGCGGCACCTGCTGCAAAAAGCGCTCGAGCAGCAACTGGTGGAACATGAACACTCGCCCGCTATTCTGCTGCATGAGACCCAGATTGATCGCTTCCTGCGCCTCCATGAAGCTGTCGCGCACACCGGCCAGGCCCCTCTTAATGCCGCCCACACCCAGGCAAGCCCGATTATTGACCTCGTTGGAGAGCGTGTCGTCCAGCGCCTGCACGAGCTGAGAGATATCATCCATATCGTCTTCATCTTCAAGCTGGCGAACAAGGGCCACCACATAGCGGTTCAGCGCAACGACGACGTCACCTTTGCTGCGGGTGAACACCTTCATCAATGTATCATAAAGCAGCGAAGCGTCGCCCTCGAAGGTTTGCACCAGGATCACGCAGCGCTTGGCATTGGGGTCAAGTTTGAAGTCCCGGATGGCTTCCTGCACCTCCAGGGGGTCTGCCTTGTCGATCAGGAGCGATTTGAACACTTCTTCACGGCCGGGCTTGCGAATGGACGTTTTTAGTATCTCGCTCAGCAGGTTGGACAGCAACCAGCCCACTTGAGCCACATCGGCCATTTTGCCGGGCACCATCAGGTAGAGTGGCTTGTAGTTTTCTGTTTGCAGCTGAAAATAGCAGCGCTCCGCTTCTTTGACTTCGGCAGCGCCGTCTTCAAACACAACCTGTTCGAGCCAGTTGTCCACCATGCCCACAGCTTGTTCGTCTTTGGAAACCAGCACGTCGCCCATCTCGTCGATCAGGCTTACGCCTACTTTCAGCCGGTCCGAGGCGTCCAGCACAGCCTTTACCAGTTTTCCATCCAAATGCATTGTTTCCCTCCCGTTTCAACCACGATGAGGATTTGATAGAAAGGGCAGGGCATTTCCCTTTGGATCATGCCCTGCCCCCATCATGGCGAATCCAATTATTTGATCAGTGAAACCTCTGTCTCTTTGTCAAAGAGGTGGACGTTGTAGAGATCCAGCGCGATCTTAATCGTGTCGCCGGTTCTCGAAAGGCTCCTGGCGTCCACAACGGCGGTGGCGCTGCCGTCTTTGCCTTCAATGATCAGATAGAGGTTGGTCTCAGAACCCATCAGTTCCACCACGTCAACCTTGGCGGTCACCACGGCGTCAGGGGTCTTGGCGATGAAGGCCGGCTCGTCATGGATGTCTTCGGGGCGCACGCCCATGATGACTTCCTTGCCCACATAGCTCTGGTCAACCTGAGCGGCGCGGGCGGCGGGGATCTTCACCTTGAACTCGCCGAAGCCGAGAAGCAGGTCATTGCCTTCCTTCAGCAGCGTAGCGTCAAAGAAGTTCATTGGGGGGGTGCCGATGAAGCCTGCCACAAACAGGTTCACGGGGTTGTTATAAAGATTCTGGGGGTTATCAACCTGCTGGATGAAGCCGTCCTTCATGACCACGATGCGGGTGCCCATCGTCATGGCCTCGGTCTGGTCGTGGGTAACATAGATGAAGGTGGTCTGCAAGCGCTGGTGCAGGCGGATGATCTCCGCGCGCATCTGCACGCGCAGTTTGGCGTCCAGGTTGGAGAGGGGCTCGTCCATCAGGAAGACCTTGGGCTCGCGAACGATGGCGCGGCCGAGGGCAACACGCTGGCGCTGACCGCCGGACAGAGCCTTGGGGCGGCGGGTAAGCAGGTGGTCGATGCCAAGAGTCTTGGCGGCTTCCTTAACCCTGCGGTCAATTTCAGCCTTGGGCATACGACGGAGCTTCAGGCCGAACGCCATGTTGTCATACACAGTCATATGGGGATAGAGGGCGTAGTTCTGGAATACCATCGCGATGTCGCGATCCTTCGGAGCGACATCGTTCATCAGTTTGTCGCCGATGTACAGCTCGCCGTCGGAAATCTCCTCAAGGCCTGCCACCATGCGCAACGTAGTTGTTTTGCCGCAACCGGACGGGCCAACCAGAACGATAAACTCCTTGTCTTCAATGTCAAGGTTGAAATCGCTGACTGCCTGAACACCACCGGCGTAAACCTTGTAGATTTTCCTCAGAGAGACGTTTGCCATGCTGCTACCTCCTTACGTACCGCGCGCTATGGCGAGCATGCGGCACATTCCTGTATGCGTTAATTATAATTAACAATCAGAGAAATAGCTATGTGTGATATGCACAAAAAAGCAATGCAACAAATTAGACGCTCTTACCAGTGAGGTTTGCCAATTCAAAGGGAAACGTCTGCGGTTTTGATGGTTTTACACCGCGAAACGGTTCGGTTTTGCCTTGCCATCGCGAGCATAGTACATTATATAGTTGTTATTGAAAGGGCACAACATCAAAACCCACAATTTGTGGATTCCGACCAGTGATCAAGCCTCGCTCCTCAGTGCCTCCACCGGGCTCATGTTGGCTGCCTTCACCGCCGGAAACACCCCAAAAGCCAATCCAACCGCCGCGGAAAAGCCTGTGCCGACAAACGGCGCATAGACCGGAATCACAAAGGGCACATCAGCAAGCGCGCTTGCGGCAAGGCTTAAGAGCACGCCGCATATCAGGCCCAAAACACCGCCGGCCAGTGCCAGGAGCACTGCCTCCAGTAAAAACTGAAGCAGAATTTGGTTGCGGCGGGCTCCCAGAGACTTGCGGATGCCAATCTCGCGCACGCGTTCGTTTACCGACATATACATCATGTTCATAATGCCGATGCCGCCCACGATCAGCGCAACAACGGCAACGCAGAGGATCACTGTTCGGAAGATGCCCAGCACATTGTCGGCGATTTTCGTCTCACCATCCAACGTAACGAGTTTCACATCGCCCATCCGGGATTCCAGTAGCATGGAGGCTTTGAGCCGGATGGCCCTGAGTTCAGTCGGCGACTGGGTTGAAATTGAGATCTCCTCCACATTTGACTCGCCGTACCAATTGTTGTATGTAGTAATGGGTACATAGCAGCAACCATCGTTATACAGGATATTCCTCTTGGACACCACGCCCACCACCGAGCATTGACGGCCATCCACCAGGATTGATTGCCCCACCGGGTCCAGCGTGCCATACAGGCTTTTGGCGAGCCTTGATTCCAACACTGCCACGGGCCGCGCGCTTTCTTCCTCCCAGTTGGTAAAAAACCTGCCGGACACGAATTCGGTGTTTTCCATCCGGGGAAGCAGCCATTGGCAGCCGATTGCCGTGCTGGATACCTTCATAGATCCATTGCTGATATCCGCGTTCCGCTCCGACCTTGCGGAGATTACGGCGTTCTCTACACGCTGGGCCAGCCAGGAGGCATCTTCCAGCTTAAAGCCCCGGTTTGCCTCCTTATCAGGATACATCCAGGCGCGGTTGATGCCAATGTCATTAAGCTCCATCTTCACTCGCTCCTCGCCGCCCTGACCGATGGAAAGCACGGCCATCACGGCAGCCACACCGAAGCTAACGCCCAACACTGCCAGCGCTGTTCGGAGGCGTGTTGCTTTCAGGCCGTGCAACACGGCATCTAGTGTATCAACGACAAAGCGGAATCTCATGACACGCTCACCCGCTCGCCGTTTCGAAGCTCCGTGGGATTTAGCGCCAGCACATCTCCGGCCCGGATTCCGGATCTGACTTCGGCGTGTGTCTCGTCCAGCACGCCTACTTCCACCGGCGCGCGGTACGCCCGGCCATTGCGGATCACATAAACGAACAGCCCGGAGGAATCCTGTGCCAATGCTTCTATAGGCACCCCCATGGCAGTCTTCCTGCCGGTGATCACGCGCAGTTCCACTGAAGCCCCGAGGCGGTTGAACATCGATGCGTTTTCCGGCTTTATTCGAACCACGGCCATACTCTTCGGGCCGGTCTGGGCCTGCTGGCTTTGTGACATTTGAGCTGTTTGGGTGACAACACCGACGCTTGTTACACTACCCAGACAACCGCCGTAGAGCTCCACCTCCATGCCGGGCTGGATATCAGCGGCATCCTGGTCGGCGAACACCGATTCAATTTCCACCTGGTCCATCGCTGCAATGATGGCCGCCTTCGTGCCGGCCGAAACCAGCTCACCCGGGCGGACGGTGACATCCATCACCACACCGGACAGAGCGCTTAGCACGGTGGCATCCTTCATGAGCCTGCTGGCCTGTTGCACCTTGACGCGGGCCAGATCCACCTGTTCGGAGCTTATTTCCTCGGCATTCTGCCCGTTGGCTGCGTCGTTGAATTGGGTAATGCCATAGCCTGTCTGCTGAGCCGCCAGCATCGCAGCCTCCTGTTGCTTGCGGCTTAATTGGCCATTTTGTTTGATCCATAACTTTTTCTGGGCATTCAACGCCAGCAGGGCTTCCTGCAGCTGGAGCTTCAGGATATCATCATCCATTTGCAGCACCGGGCTGCCTTGCCTCAGGAATTGGCCTTCCTCAACGGATACACCTTTCACCGTGCCTGCCATTGGTGTCACAATCACCTGTGTGGGTGCGCTCACCGCGCCCGCCCCCTCGATAAATGTGGTGAACTCATGCACCGCGGCGGTGGAGGTCTGAATGGCCTGTGATTTGTTAAAATATAACCCTACACACAACCCCAATGCGAATACCAGCATGATGACCCACGCCGCAACCTTCTTCATATCTTCCCTCCACACAACAGCATCGGGAATTAGTTTTACGCCAGGCTGTGCGGTTATACCGAAAAATGGAAAGTAACGCCATAGAGGTAAAAAACCATAAGGCCTAGATTTGATGGTGAAGAATGGTTACAAACTGCGGTAGAGCACGAAGTCCTGCATCTCACGCTCGAATCCGCCAAGTTTCAACGCCTCGGTAGCTTCTGGCGGATATTGCCGCACGGTGAGCCGCCGCAGAGTGGGGTAGATGCGCCGGGTGTGATAGTCGCGCGCGAACACTTGGAGTGTTTCGAGCAATGAGACCATGTCGAACACCCGGAGTGTTTTCCCCTGCTGCTCAAACACCGCCACCGGCAATCCATCGCGCAGTGCTACTGCTGTGCCTGGCACATTGAGGAATTCACTGCCAGCTTTGTGTTTCAATTGCTTCCCCCAGGGCTGGGCAGGGTCGGAGGCATGCAGCCAACGGATTTGGTTGTCCGGCTGCTCCAGCGCCGCCATGATACCGGCAAAGTCGCGGTCCAGGATGAACTGCATGCCGGACATCCCCTCGATGAAGTATCCTCTCCGGGCGCGGCCGGTGTATTCCCACAGCCGGAGCGTCTGCATCGCTTCAGTCCAATTAAGGCCCAATGCCGTCTCGCGACATAGCACCAACGAGCGGGTGAAAACCTGCTCCAGTTGCCGTTCGATGGGCAGCGCAAGCAGCGGGCGTGCGATCTCCCAACGGCCTGTCGTCATCGCCATCACCCGCGATTTCACCTTTTGCCGCACCGGGCGGTTGTCTGGCTTTCCCTGGTCGACCCATTGCCGCACGGGCATGAAACTGTCAGCTGTGACCAGACCCAGCTCGGCAAGCCTCATTAATGGCTCCGTGGGTGGTAAGCCACCCAGCAAGGGCGCAAGACCATGGGCGAAGGTCGCTCCACGCTTGATCAAGGCGTCAAACATAATCCTTTCTTCACCATCAAGCCCGATGCTCGGATCTGCCATATCGGCGTCCCAGTCGATATCATCATAGGTGTGGAATGAAATATTGCCGTTAGGCCCCATCCTCCAGAACAACTTGCCTTTGGCAAGTTGTGCATCCAGCAATTCAGGCCTATATCCAGCCACCCGTGCTGGTAACAGCATGCTTTCCCAGGCAGCAGCAGGAAAGGGAATGCCGCTGAGCGCGATGAGCGCCGCCTCCAACTGCTCTTCTTTCGGCGCGGCCACGCGCACGCGGCTTGCCAGAAGCGCCGCATAGCGTTCCGGTGGCAATGTGCGGATCTGCCTGCGGCGCGCCCGCACAGTCTCCCGTTGCGCCCGGTCAAATAGCTCCCCATGGTAGAAGAGGCCCTCGTACTCCACCGCAGAACCGCCGCGGCACAGCGCGTCCAGCACCGCCTTTGCCTCTTCTTCCGCCCACAAGTAACGCTCGGCCACCCGTTCGGTGGACTGCACGCCCCGATAACGCAGCAGCCTGCGCGTGATACGCTCCCGCGCCTGCGGGTCTCCGGCTGTCAGCGCCGCGTCATATTCTTCCACTTGCTCTGCGGCAATCCACAGCCCCGGCTCGACATAACATGCCCGGCCTTCCCGCTCAAGCGCCTCCAGCCATTCAAAGGGCACGGCCAGCTCGCCTGCGGCCAGATCCCCCTCAATCATCAGCAACGAGTGCAGCTGGTTTTCGTTTTCCGGTAGCTTTGCCCGCTGGGACGCCTGCTCAAGTTGCCCCCGCTCCGGGGCGATCATGCTGGCCCTGCTCAGTTCCTCCTGCGCGGCTACACGGATGCCTACGGGCGTGGGCGTGTAGTCATACATCATCGACGCCTCGGTCTGCCGCCGCAGCGGCATTGACAGCGGCGAGGGGATCTCCAGCGAAAGCTCCGTCACGCGGATCGTGCCGGCGCGGATTCCATGGAGCACGGTCAGCACACCGGGCAGGTCCCAATAATCCTCCAGGCACTCACGCCTTGTTTCCCGCACCAGCGGGTGGTCGGGTTTGCGCACCAGCGAATCGAGCATCTCAGCGCTGCGCATGCGCTGCACCCAAAGCGGCTGGCGGCTGGCCTTGCGTATGCCGGTCATCAGTGCCCTTGCCGCGTTGTAGCGGAACGCCATATTATAGACCGGTGTGGCCGGCAGCGCCGCCGAGAGCACACGCTCTGCCATCTCCGGCGCGATCTGCTGCAGCAGACGCTCCGGCATCGGGCAGTCGGCGTAGGGGAAGAGCAGGATGCCGTCGTCGTCGGCCACGAAGTTGATGTTGGAGCCGGTGATGCGCTTGGCCGCTTCCGCCGCCAGGATGGAGAGCGGCTCGTTCACCTGCCTGCCAAACACCGAGTGCACCATCATTTGGTGGTTGCCGGCCTCGTCTTTGTAGTGCTCCACAAGCAATGTGCGGTCATCGGCCAGCGTACCGGTGGCGGCCAGTTGGCGCTTCAGCAGGTCTTCGGCATCCCGCGAGGCCACCTCATCCAGCCCCAGTTGCTGCAACGTGTCAAGCAGGCTGCCAGCTTCGTTGGCATCTGCAAGCCTGCGGAAGATCTGCCCGTAGGCGATGCCGGTTTTCATCCGCCGGCCCTTGATGTCGCCTTTCCAGAAGGGCGGCCTTGCGCCGCTGGTGGTGGCGGGCACTACGACCACGGTGTCTTTCTTAATGTCGGAGATCTGCCAGCCGAAGGTGCCCAGCAAGAACTTGTCACCCTTGCGGGCCTCAAACACAAACTCCTCGTCCAGCTCACCAAGGCGCACGCCATCCATTGTTCGAACGGCGTAGAGCCCCTTGTCCGGGATCGTGCCGCCGGCCGACACGGCCAGCATGCGGCTGTAGGGGTCACCCTCCACCCGGTCATGGATGCGGTCATACAACAGCCTTGGCCGGGCAGGGATGTCCCGCTCATGCTCTTCATCGCCTGCAAGCATCCGGAGCACCGCGCGCACATCGTCGGCAGTCACTTCGCGGAAGGGGTAGGCTCTGGGCAGGATGGCGAGCACATCGTCCACGGTGTAGCCGCCGTCCGCCGCCATGGAGACCAGGTGCTGGGCCAGCACGTCCAGGCACAGGCGCGGGGGGTGGGCGTGCTCCACGCCGCCCTGGCGGACTACCTCGGCGGCCAGGCCGCTGTAAAGGCTGTCGGCGGCGGCTCTTGGAAATATGTGCATTACGCTGGTGCGGTTCGGGTTGTGGCCTGCCCGGCCCAGCCGCTGCATCGTGCTGGAGATGGAGCGGGGCGTGCCGATTTGGAAGACCTGGTCCACATCACCCACGTCAATGCCCAGCTCCATCGATGACGTGGCGCACAACAACCGAAGGCTGCCGCCGCGCAGCGCATGCTCCACCTCATATCTCTGCTCTTTTGACAAGCTGCCGTGGTGTGTGCGGGCAAAGCCGTCGCCGGCCAGTTGGTTGACATAATAGGCCAGCTTTTCGGCATAGGCCCGGCCCTCCACGAAAGCGATCACGCTCCGGGTGCCCTCGCAGTGCTCAAAGACCGACCGGGCCACTTCCTGCCACACCGGGTCTTTCTTCACCTGCCGCATGCCGGTGAGGGGGCTGGTCACGCGAAGCTCTACGTTTTTGCGCATCTTCGGGGCGGCGATGGAAACCTCATCGGGCGCCAGGTATTCGGCTGCCAGAGATAGCGGCTCCAGCGTGGCAGAAAGACCCACCCGCTGCAGCGGCTTGCCGCAAAGCCTGTCCAGCCTCGCGATGGAGAGCATCAGGTGGGCGCCGCGCTTGGTATCGATCAGTGCGTGCAGCTCATCAATGATGATCCAACGGGCAGTTTTCAATACGACTTGGCTGGATTTGGCCGTGAGCATCAGGTAAAGAGATTCGGGCGTGGTGATCAAAATGTGGGGCGGTGTTTTGATCATGCGCCGTCGCTCGTTCTGCGGCGTGTCGCCTGTGCGGATCATGATATCGAGGCCGCCGGGTTTATCCCCAGGGAATGAGCTGCCGCCGTGCTCCTCCCGCCAGATGCCTTCCAGCGGGCGGCGCAGGTTTTCGCGGATGTCTCCGGCTAGCGATTTGAGCGGCGAGATGTAGATGAGCTGGAGCTGCTGCGGCAGCTCGCCCCGCCGTGCCTCGTCCAGCAGCCGGTCAATGAACACCAGAAAGGCTGAGAGCGTTTTGCCCGTGCCGGTGGGGGCGGAGACCAGCGTGTGACGGCCTGTGGCAATCTCCGGCCATGCAGCATCCTGCACCGCCGTGGGTGCGCCGAGGGAGCCGGCAAACCACCGGGCGGTGAGGGGGTGGAACAACTCAAGTGTGTTCATGGCGCGCTCCCTGGTTGGGAATAGGTTTATTTTACCATAGGCTTGCAAGCTGTCCAATGTGATATGAGTAGGGGTCAGATGGGCCAGCGTGTTCTTAGGGTGCGTCAGAGTTCCTCGATGGTCACCGCAACCGTGTCTCCGGGCTGCTTCCCGATCTGCTTCCGGATCTCTTTCCGCACGCCGATGATGTGGCAGGGTGTGCCCATTTTGATGAGGATGCCGTCGTAGGGCACGCCATCAAATGTGGCGTGCACCTTGACCCGCCCCTTTCCGAATTCCGCTTTGGCATCATATGGAAACTCGACATATGCTCCGTCAATGTCAGGGACTTTTTGCAGCACCGCGTCGAACCGGTAAACCCGATTGCCCATGCCATACCTCCTGGTTGCTAAGGTCCATGCAGTGTTTGTCATAATTCGTCGGCACATTCACTATTTTACCACTTATTTGGATCATAAACACTTTGGCTGTCTTGGACAAGCCCTAATATGAGAGAAAAGCCCGGAGTGAATCCGGGCTTTCTCAAAGCGTTGCTGTTCTATCAGTTCTTCAGCCTTGCCGCCAGGCCGTCTATGAACGCCGCCAGGCGCTCCTTGTCTCGCAGGTCAATCCTCTCTGCAATGCGCTTGTCCTTGTTCGTCAGTGTGATGGCGAGCTCCAGTTTCTCCTCATCCACCTCGGCCTCAATGGCGCACTGCAGGCCATTCAGCTCCCACTCGTGGAATTCCTGCCACGCCTCCAGGTTGATCCACTCATAGTCGGTCTGAATGCGGCGGATGCGGAAGGGGCCGATGTGCCTTAGCGTGCCGAACACATTCTCATCGGTGAAGTTCTTCTCATTGGGTAGCACAATGGCGAAGCCGCAGTCGGCAATCAGATTGCCGATCACCCGGTGCTTCATGCCCATCGGCCCCCGGCCCCCGACCACGCGGATCGGGTCGCCGTAATTCAGAAACGCGCCGGAGCCTTCCGCGCCAATGATTATGTTATTGGTCAGGTGCAAGTAGTCGCAGTCATGCTCATAGAGGCCGTGGCCGCCGGTGCCTGTCCGCTGCGGCAGGTCGCCCAGCGGGTTCGCGCCCACCTTCCAGACCACGTTGTGATCCACCAGGTTCACCACCTGAGAACCTTCCACAAAGATCGCCCCGAAGATGGTGTGCTTCGTGTTCATTACCACGTTGGCGGTGATGCGGGTGTTGCGGTTGGCAAAGTCCGCCCAGATGCCGGTGCCATACATGGTGTTATTGACGATGTTGTTGCGGATCAGGCTGTTTTGCATCACATGGATCTTGATGCCTGCGCATTCGTAGAGGAATTCGGCGTCCTGCCAGCAGCAGTTTTCCACCAGGTTGTTTTCCACCAGCAGGTCCTGCATGCCGTTTTTGGAGGGTACACCGCAGATGCCGCAGATGCCGCAGTCGGTCACATGGTTGTTGCGGACGATGTGGCCGCCGGAGAAGTGCTCGGAAGACCGCATCGGGTTCTCATGGCCCATATCGATGCCGATGGAATTGCACCAGCGGACGGTATTGTCCTCAATGATCCAGTGGTGGCCGCAATGGGTGGAGAGCGCTCCGCGCTGCGAGCCGGGGAAGCCGTTGCCCACGTATTCGAAGCCGAGCCCTTTCACGCGGATGTAGGCCAGATAGGGAGTTTTCGGCGAGAAAAGCTGCTCGCAGCAGGTGAATGTCAGTGTATGGCTGGCTGGGTCTCCATCATCGGCCAGCCGGAAGTGGATGTCGATGCCGTTGTCTTCCGGCCAGAAGGAGCCGGGGGTGCTGGCAAGCTCATAATAGTGATTCACCTGCACAAGCGGCTGACCGTCTGAAAAGAGCATGCCACGGCGGCGGATGAACGGTTTGTAGTCTGATTCCTTTGGCATCTTGTGAAACAAAAACCCGCAGCCTGAGAAACGCTGCGCCGGCAGATTCGTCATCGAGAAGGGGTTGCTCACGATGAACTGGTCAAAGGGCAATGTGCCGTGCCAGATCACGATGTTCTCGTCGGACTTTTCTGCCGGGCGAAAGGAGAATTCTCTCATTCCCCAGCCTTCCGAGCGGGTAAAGTCGGCTTTCCAAACCCTTGCGCCGCTGATCACCACCTTGGCCCCCGGAGCTGCCTCGTAGCAGATCATTCCATCTGGGCCTGTGCCGCCGTTCACCGGGCGAACAAACTCCTCATAAACACCGGAGTCAATGACGACTTTTTCAGTGGGCTGCAGGATTTCCGCTGCTTTGGAAATCGTTTTGAACGGCAACTCCCTGGTGCCGGGGTTTGCATCGCTGGCGTTGGGCGCGTTCTGAGCGACATAGTAGGTCTTCGTATACTTGGTGCTGTCTTCCCAGAATGCGAATGTAACGTTATTCGGAAGCAAATCAAAGTTGGTCATAAACACCTCCTGCACACGCACTTATTTGTTAAATATACTGTATCAGAGAACATAGGAATTGTATATATATTACATCAATTTGATAACGAATAAATAGATAACGTTACCTTATCCGATTCAGATCAGTTACATGAATAATGGTTGATCGAATGGCCTTGACAGCCCCATTTGCCCGGCCTTACCATGATGGGCGTAATCTGCATTTTGATGAGGTGTCAATGGCAACCCGTGATATGATGAGCCGTATGGCCCAGGGCTGGAACACCTGGAATACCCGCAGCGTGCTTTCCCATGTTTTGCTGCCCGAGGGGCTGGCGCTCAGCCTAGGCGTCAAGAATTATCAGACCGGGCGTGTCACGCTGGAGTCACTGATTGGGCGCTTCGGCGACCATGAGGAAAAAATTCACCCTGGCCCCCGCAGCTATGACGGGGCCTACACGGAGCTCAATTGGAAGCAGGACGGCCTGGAGCTCCTGGTGCAAAGCGCAGTGATGGAAGGCGAACAGCACCTGCTGGTCACGCCGCTGCACCGGCCGCCCAAGAAGGCACCGGCTCTGCTGGTGGGGCTCGGGATGCTCTGGAATCGGCCTGGTGCTGTCCGCCGCGAGGGGAATACCCTTCAGGCTGAGTTGCCAACCCGCACCGTGAATGTGTTTGCCGATGGCGAGCCAATCCAGGAACTCAACACCGGCATTACGGGGCCCTATTTCTCACTCTGTTTGGACCGACCGGTGGCAGTCAGCACCGGTTCGCTTATAGATGCGGGCCGGATGGCCGAGTTGATGGTGCAAGCAAGGGCAACCCTGACGGGCACGCTGGACAGTTATGGAGATATGGCAGAGCTTTACAGCGCAATGCGCACCTGCGTGGCGTGGGATACAATTTATGAGCCGGAGAAGGACCAGGTGTGCACGCCGGTCAGCAGGCTGTGGAACATCAATTGGGGCGGCTATGTGCTATTCTGCTGGGATACTTACTTCGCTGCAATGCTGGCGATGGTTGACAACGAGGATCTGGCTTGCGCCAATGCCGTCGCGATCACGCGGGAGATGACCGAACGCGGCTTCATCCCCAATTTTGCTGGAGCCAATGACTACAAAAGCCGAGATCGATCTCAGCCGCCGGTCGGCTCGCTGGCTGTGCGGGAGATTTATCGCCGCTGGCGCACCCGATGGCTGGTGGAGGAATTGTTTGACGACCTGCTCCTGTGGAACCGTTGGTGGAGGGATCACCGAATGACTGCGGACCATGTGTTATGCTGGGGCTCCCATCCCTATGAGCCGCATCTGGGCGCAGATTGGGAGCGCAATTGTGTGGGTGACACAGCGGGCGCTGCGCTTGAATCTGGCCTCGATAACTCGCCCATGTATGACGGCGTGCCCTTTGACAGCCATGCCCACTTGATGTGCCTGGCTGATGTGGGGCTCACAGGCATCTATGTGCTGGATTGCGAGTGCCTGGCTGATTTGGCGCGGGTGTTGGGCAGGCCGGAGGAGGGGGAACTGCGTGAGCAGGCGGAACTGGTCAAACAGGGGCTGGAGACCCTCTGGGATGAGAAGACCGGCATCTATCAGAACAAACGGACCGATACCGGCAAATTCCACCGCAGGCTTTCGCCAACCAATTTCTATGCATTGTTCAGTGACCGCGTAAGCGCCGGTCATGCGGAGCGCATGATTCGGGAGCATTTCTACAACCCGCAGGAGTTTTGGGGCGACTTTATTCTGCCGGCCATCACCCGTAACGATCCGGCATATCCCGACCAGGACTACTGGCGCGGGCGCATCTGGGCGCCGGTGAATTTCCTGGCCTATCTTGCCATGCGCAAGCATGGGTTGGAGGAGCCCTGCCGGGACTTGGCCAATAAGAGCGCTGCGTTGTTGCTGCAGGAGTGGAGAGGCCACGGCCATGTGCACGAAAACTACAGCGGAGACACCGGCTGGGGTTGCGGCGTGCACAACAGCGACAAGTTTTACCATTGGGGTGCGTTGTTGAGTCTGATTGCACTGATCGATGGCGGGATTGTCAAAGGTCCAGAAGAGCTTCTATAACAACAGGCAAGCAAAGTGCTTACTGACGCAAAGAAACAGCCCGCGAGCATCGTAAACAATGCACACGGGCTTTTTCGATTCTTTCTCTTCATCATTCTGATTAATTCAGAGGATAGACCTCTATCAACCAATTCGGCTTAAAAGACCGTTGGCTATCGTTGGCTGATCGCCCGCTATCCAAGCGGGATGAATGTGAGACCACTGAGTGTGCTGCCATTCGGGAAAGTTGATGTCTCAGAATTTGCCTCCGCCTGGCTGATGATGCTCTTATTGCTCTCTGATCCGACACATTTGTAGTAACGGGGCTCCTCCAATGGCTTTCCGCTTTCATCAGTGCTTTCCATGGCAACCCGCTTCACCAGCTCAAGAGACTGACTTTCCTTTGAAAGCCGGAATGCGTCGCGGCCGTTGTCCAGCGCCCCGTTGCTCCAAGCTGTATAGATCATGTCTGACCGATCCAGCATGCAGGAGTTTCTCGACCAGTAGGCAGCCAGCAGTTTAGGCGATCCGTTTGCTACTGTATACATCGCCCAGATGGTGCCATCGCTTGTGAGTAAGAACAGCTCTGGTGTTCCGTTGCTATCCATATCGCGGAAGGCATAGCCAAACTTACCGGGGTTCAGCATGATGTCTGGCGCGATGCTTTGCCATGGTTCACCCAGGCCGGAGACACTGCCGTCCCCTTTGTTTTGGCTGAGGCCTTTGGTGAAACTGCGGTATTGCTCCAGCACCGGCTGATACAGGGTTTCCTGTTGGGACGCAGTGGAAACTGGTGCTTTAGTTTCTGCAACCGGAAGCCGAGCTGTTTGCAGAGATGTCTCAGCCGCCGTTTCACCATCGGGAGCATTCGTTGCGGAAGGATCCGCCGTGTTTGCGGCAGAAGGGGAGGGAGCAGCTGATTCCGATGGGGCTGGAGCGGAAGGGCTTGCCAGACTTGCAGAAACGGGCAGGCAGCCCGTTGCGGATGCCGCCACCATCAACACAATCACAAGCAGTACAACCAGCACTGCCACGGAAGGTTTTGTTTTTGATGTCATGAACATTCCTCCGATTCTCTTTTTTATTTTGATTCTGGCATCATGAAGGCTCAATGCTACCTGCGCCTGGGTGCGCCTGCCCTTGCCGGTGAAGTGGATGAGCGTGCGGATGTAGTCCTGCCGCTGCCCTGTGCCCAGGGCGGAGAGAACATCTGTATCGCAAGATGTCTCCATGTCCGCACGGATGAGGCTGAAGCAAAGCCAGGTGAGGGGGTTGAACCAATAGACTGCGCTGAGCAGGTTCAACAGGGCGATGGCGATCAGGTCGCCTCGCCTGACATGGCTGAACTCATGCATCAGGATATGGCGGACACGCTCCTTGTTTCCATCCTGAACAGCAGCTTCGGGCATTGCCAGTAGCGGGCGAAAAACGCCCATCACCGCCGGCATCGGCAAAACAGGCTGCAACACGATTCTTACGCTTTGTTGCAGGTGCAGAGTCCTTGCGCAATCCTTTGCACAGTCCGCAAGCCATGCCGGTGTATGCGAGACGCCGCTGCGGAGGATTTGCCGGCGCAACCGCCTGCCTCCCAAGATCTGCCACAGCAATGAGACGCCTATGCCCGCCAGCCAGATAGCCAATAGAACCGTTGGCAAATCGATGTGCGCAGACTGTCTTGGGTGTGCTTGGCTGGGCTGAGCCTGCTGTGTCTGACCTTGGGTTATCGGCGTATTGTTTCCGGTTGAGTTCGAGGCTTGCGTAGAGTTGCCTTGGTTGTTTGATCCGATGATGGTTTCCCCGGTGGGCTGCATATGTTCCGCTTGCGGAGCCAGAGATGCCACTGTCTGTTCTGGCAGAAGGCTCCACAGGTCGATGCCATTTTCGATTCGCACCGGTATCAGCAGGATGGTGAGCACTGCCGCCCAAACCAGATAATGCATCCTGGCGGAAAGCTGCTTCCGAAACAACGCTTTTACGAGCCAAACACCGGCAAAGAGCAGGCTGAAGGCGATGCTGTTATCGAGAATGATCCACAGTACCGTCATTGCTGTTTCCTCCGGATTGGTTTTCCAGTTTTGCGGAGAAGTCCAGCAGCTCGCGCTGGTCTTCTTGTGACAGGCCGTCGCTCTTTGCCAGCATTGCCACCAGCCTGCCCACCGATGCTGCGCTGATTCTGCTCAGCAGATTTTCGCTTTCACACTTCAGGGCTTCTTCCCGGGTAATGAGTGGATAATAAACTTTGTCTTTACCGTTGATGCTGTCCGATCCGATCAACCCCTTCTCCTGCATGATGCGAAGATAGGAGTGAAAGGTTTTATAGTTCCAATCCACATCGGGCTGGTCTCGCCTGATGCAGTCCACGATGTTTTTCATTGTTTGAGGCTCTTTGTTCCAGAGGGATTTGAGTATAGTCCACTCCGAGTCCAATAGACGTCTTTTCATCGGACATGTCCTTTTCTTTCTCAGGTTTATAAGAATGATATGTCTCAATAATATAAGACAGCGTGGGGGGGTGTCAACTCTTTTTTGAGAATTGATGGCTAAGAGGAAAGATTCACTGAGCTGGTGAAATAGACTCCGGAAAATCAGTTATCACATATCGCAATCTTTCATCTTGTGGCAATAAGTTATTAGCGTATTTGAACATCCTTCGTTTTGAAGAAAAATCTCAAGCTATGGTGTGGTAGAATGATGCTCGCTGGCATATGCCGGCCTTTGCGGCGATGGGCAGGTGTTTCATATCATTCGGGGAAAAATGAACTTTTATAGCATATTGGGCGAGGGCTTATTTAATGCCGCTGGTCTCGACCTGTTGGGCATTACCTCGATCGCCCCGCTGTTTCTTTCGCAGTATGGCGCTAGCCTGGCGCTAATCGGCATGCTGACGACAGTGCAGGGTATTGCGCAAGCTGTCATGCCGTTGCTGGCCGGGGGTGCCACAGCAAGGGTGAAGAGCAAGCGCCGCCTTTCCCTTGTCGGCAACGGGATTTCCCGCTCACTGATATTGCTCATCCCAATCTCGCTGCTGCTCCCTCTTTCCGATGGAGTAATCGTGGGAGTTTTCCTGTTTGCCTTTGTGATTCTGGCATCGGTGCAACCCGTAACAGGTCTCGTGTGGAACTACCTGTTGAATGACTGCCTCGACACGTTGGAAAGGCCAAAACTCTTCGGATCGATCATGGTGTTGTCTGGCATCATCAGCTTTGGAGCCGGTAATCTGATTAAATTGATCCGTGACTCCTCTGCGCTGCCTGAAAACATGAAGTATTTCTATATCTTCGGCCTGGCAGGTTTGCTGATGTCCACGTCCGTATTGTGGTTTCTGCCTTTGCGGGAAAGCGGTGGTGCGGCAGCACCGGGCAAGACTTACAATGTGAAAGAATACGTTACGCAGCTTGCGTCATGCTTTCAGAACAAGGATTATCGTAAGATCGCGAGCACCAACGTGGCTTCCTACGTTTCTCTTGTGCTAAACGCGTTCTTCTACATCTATGCTGCAAACATCCTGAAGCTGCCGTCGGCCCTCATTTCCAACATGATCATCGTGCAGACAGCTGGTCAGATTGTGGGTGGCTTTGTTACGGCGCGGGTCTCCACACGATTCGGCGTAAAGCGCCTGCTCATCCTGAGCGAGTGCGCGGGGCTATTGGTCCCTCTGCTGGAGTTGGCCAGCATGGGTGTAAAAAATGCTTACCCTGCGATGCTTGTTGGCGTTTTCCTGCTGGGCTTTGCCCGCAATGGCTGGATGGGGTATACGAACTACATCCTCGAAGTGGTCGAGAAGGACAAGCTGATCTTCCATATTGTGATCCGTGGGCTGCTGCTGTTGCCCATCTCGTTTCTCAGCACAGGCGCGGGGCTATACATTCAAAATCATTCGATCTTTCCTGTTTTCTTGCTGCAGGCGGCTGCCTCCTGCGCGGCGATCTTCCTGTGTACCCGCCTGAGGCTTGTCTCGCGCAAGCCGGCTGAGGTGACAAGCAAGATAAATGCGTGATCCTTCAGGTGCCGTTGAGATGCCCTTTCCCGTGTTATGAATAGTGGTTGAGTGGATATAGTGCAGGATCATAGCGAAGACCAAAGCATGAGAATGGCGCAGGACCCCAGTGTTGATTACACTGGGGTCCTGCTTTTGTTTATTGCCTTGGATAGATCCACCCTATTCGTTCAGCACCGTGTTCACGCGGTTTTGGATCAGCGCCGCCACATCCTCGGCAGTCTTTTGCCCGTCAAAGAAAGAGGGCAGCTCCTCGCTCAGTACCTTCTGAATGTTCGGGTCTATTGCCTGGAGCCGGTCCAGCGTGCCAAGCTTGTCAAGGATGGCGTTATAGTCCGCATCGGACAGGGGCTTGATCTCAATTTCCCTGTCGCCAATCCGCAGCACCATGCGCCGCTGGAATCCTTCGGCGCTGGTGCCCGATTTCATCTCGTCAATCATCGCTTTGGCGGCCGATTTCAACACTGGATAACCTTGCAGCCGACCGGTGCCCTGAATCTCCTCACCCAGCATGGTCTTGATGAATTCCCATGCTGCATCCTGGTTCTTGCTGCTGGCGTTGATTCCCAGCATCAGCGAGGCATTGAACACGCCCGCGCCGTTCCCGCTGATTGTGGGCACATTGGATGTGGCCAGGTCGTCTCCAAGGATCGCCCTGGACATCGCCAGCGCCATGGGGTCGCTCATGGATTCAATGTTGTAGGCCACTGAGCCGTCCAGCATCATCCCCTTGGCATTCTGCTCGTTGTCGGAGCTTTTGTTTTCACCGATCAGTTCTTTAAAGTCCTTCATCGTCTGGATGAACTCCGCAGAGTCGAATTTCGCCTGATGATTGGCTGCATCCACAAGGTCGGAATAGCTATACCTCAGATAGGAATAGAAGATCTGCAGGGCGTCCTGTCGTGCAAAAGCCGTTTTTCCTTCCGGCAGAGCCTTGGCTTTCTCCACGAAATCGGCCAAAGTGGGGTTCTGGCTTGTGGGCATGCTGTCCATGCTGCCGGTGAGCAGGCTGTAGTCAAAGCTCATCGGAATGCCATAGAGCTTGCCACCCGCCTTGCAGGCATCGAAGATATTGCTGTAATAGGGTGTGGTATCAAACTTCTTGTCGTTCATCAGCTGCGCAAGGTCCACCAGCAGGCCCTTGTCAGCATATTTGTACCAGGGCAGGCTGTCCAGCACGATGATGTCGGCACCCTTGCCGCTCATTAGGTCGGTATTCAGAGCCTGCAACAGGCTGGTCACGTCAAATTGCTCTCCGCCCCGGCGGAAGCCCTGCACCTGCGTGTTATAGACCTTCAGGTCGATCCGGTATTCTGGGTGGGCCAGCTGGAAGGCGCTGATGGCCTGGTTCAGGATCCGGCTGCTGTTGAGGGCGGCCATCGTGATGACCTTGCGCTCCTTGATCGTGGATGCGTCCACCAGGCCCAGGCGAATCATCTCGTTGGCCGAACCGCCGCCGCCCAGCTTCAGCATCACCGCGCCATCGCCAGGGCCGCTGATGCTCACGCTGCCACCGCTCGGCCCGCCCACAGCCACGCCTGCGGTCATGCCGCTGCCACCCATTTTGTTCCCGCTGGTGTCAGTATCGAAATCCGAATTATATGCAGCCAGATAGATCGTGCCTTTACCGTCCAGCGCAAAGCCCGTCATTTGCCTCGATCCATTCAGCAGCGAGAACTCGGAGAAGGTGGCCACCGTGTCTCCGGCCTTTCCGTCGCTGCCCAACACCTTGATTTCCGCGTCGGTCATATAGAGCAGCCGCTTGCCAGCCTTGTCATAAAACAGTGCCTGCATGCTGTTCACGCCGGACAATTCCAAGGTTGAGACTTCCTTGCCGCTGGTCGTGTCATATGTCTTCAGCGAAGGCGTGCCCCCGCCCATGCCCATGCCACCGCCCGCAGAATAAACCAGCAGCTGGTTCTGTTCATTCATAGCCAGATAGCTTGTCATGCCACCTTCTGCCAGCGTGCGCACCTGTTTCCCGTTGGAATCAAACTGCATCACTCCAGACCCCAAAGCCGCTACCAGCACGCCACCGTCTGGAGCCACCTGCATACCCGTGATCTGACTGCGCATTGACTTGCGGATTTGGTTCTCGTCGGGCATGTTGCCGTTGGGCTTTGCGGTCACTTCCGCCGAAGCCGTTGTATCAGCCGTAGCAATGCCGTCAGCGGTGGAGCTGGGCGTGGCTGTTTGCTGTGCGTTGTTGACGGGGCTCAGCCCACCCAGTGTGGTTTGATTGCTCTCTATGCCATCAAGTGTAATGGAGCGGGCAGTCTTTCCGCCGGCATCCAGCACATGAACCGTCTGGTTGCCTGTTTTCGGTGACGCCAGCAGATACACCTCATCTTTGGTGCTCAGTGTGAACTGCGACACACTGTCGGTCACATCTGTGGTCACGGATTCTTTCTTTTTCCCTTCGGCATCCCAGGTTGTCACAACCACAGGCTGGCCTGTTTGCTGGCTCACAGTGACCAGCTCGCCGGAGGAGTTCACAGCGGGGGAAAGCAAGCCCGGCTCGCTGGCTCCGTCAAATGCCTGCTGGGTATAGGCTTTGCCGTCTCCATTGTTCTTTCCGTTTTGCGTTGTATTGCTGCCGCCGCGGCAGGCAGCCAGGGTCATTGCCAACAGAATGGCTGTGGTGAGTGCGATCAAACGTTTGAGCATTTGCTTTCTACCCTCCATATTTTTGTTGCCGGCTTCCGGCAGCCTGTGCGGCCGCCTGCTTGAACAAGAAACGATCCAATGTGTCCCGGTGAAGCGCCAACGCCCACAGCGTTAAGGCGATGCCCTGCACGGCAGGCACATCCGTGCTGGTGTATAGGGGCAACCCCACCGCCGCCGTCAGCAGCAGCGACAGCCCATATCCCAGCAGCGCCAGCCCCCAGAGCACCGGGATGTCCCACCGGCCCGGATTGTGCACAGGGGTGCGTGATGCGCCTTCCCATTTCCGGTCAGCCCACAGAACTCTGAGGGAGAGCGCGGCCGTGACAGCGCCCAGTACAGCAAGCGAATTCAATGCCCTTCCGATTGCCAGTGCAGTTTCTCTTGACACAGCCCACCATTGCCGGCTGTAACTCGCCGCCTCAATGGCCGCCTGTGATTCTGAGCGGATCAATTCCTGATAAAACGACAGGTCGATCCAAGAGCCTGGGATGTATTTGGCCGGCAGATACGGCTCCAGGCCAACGAGGCGCCACAGGAACCATGACAGCGCCGCGGCTGCCACAGTGATCAGCAGAAGCTTGCCAACTCTCCACAACAGGGCACCCCAGGCGTTGCGGAAATAGTCCTCGCGGAGGATCCCGCGGGCTTCCAGGAAAAGGCCGCGGGCGGAGCGCAGCACAATGGCCAGCAGCACCGCCATCGCCGACAGGCTCACTGCAGCCAGAGGAAGCGACGTTAATTGATCATCCACCCGCCGCCGGTCGGTGCTGTCGGCAAACAACATCGAGGCGGTGGGCAGGCCCTGCTCCTGCAGCGCTGTTTTCAGCGTCTGCATCGCCACGCCGGGTGCGGCTTCCGGCAACAGGGCCTCCATGCCGCCGATTTCGAGTTTGCCAGTATTCACAAGGTCATATCCGGTCACATAGGCGCGAAACTGGCTGTTGCTGCTGACAAGCCCAAGAATGGAGCTATCCGTGCGGCAAACACCGCACACCTGGAAGGTCACACCCATAAACTCCACGGCCAGCCCAACGGCGTTTTCCGTGCCGAACAGGCGGTTGGCCAGGTCGCTTTCCAGCACCACGGCGTTGCTGCCGTTGCGGGTGCGTGGCAGAAAGCTGCCATATAGCATGTCCATGTGATGGAAATCCTGAAAAGCGCCTGTCACGCCATACACATCGGCTATGGTGTTGCGGTCATCGGTGCCGATGGTTCCGCGCCCCAGGGCCCACCAGGACAGCCTGGAACCCTCCAGCTGCGCCTGCGCCTCCGCAAGGGCATCCAGGCCAACAGCGCTCTGGGCCTCACTGCCTACTGTGACCTCAATGAGATCAACCCCTTCAGGCACGGCTGCCGACCCCGCCGCCATCACAGCCCGCGCGCCGTTCAGGCCCAGGCCCATCAGCAGCACACCCAATGCCACCAACCACCAGATCCTGTGCTTCATGGGCCCGGCCTCCTCGCTGCGCGCGCTATTCATGACGCCAGCCTCACAGTGTCACCGTCAGCCACCGATTTGTCGCTATTGCTTACCACCTGGTCCCGCGTGCTCAATGCGCCGGAAACCGCTGTACGATAACTGTCGGAATCAAGTACGGACACATCAACCCTGGAAAGCACCAGGCTGCTGCCCAACGGTGTTTTCTTCTGCTGCACCACCAGCACGAAATAGCCGCTGCTGTCCTCCCGGATCGCGCCGTTTGGCAGCGTCATGCCGTAGCTCTGCGTATTGCTGGTGTAGCGGATGTCTCCCTGTTGGTTGGGCTGCACGCCGTAATCCAGCACGCCCTGTGTGTCTGCGTCCAGCCAGATTATCATCATCTGGCCCGGATTGACGGTGCTGTTGGCCTTTTCGCGGATCACGGCTGAAACACTGTCAGAGGAGCCCGCCAAGTGGATATCCAGCGTGTCGCCCACAAACATCAGATCCGCATTGTCGTTGGATACTTCCACAGAAAACTCCAGGCCCTTTGCAGTATCCAGCATCGTCATCAGCGGCTGGTTTGCCGCGATCTGGCTGCCTTGCTCCGCATTGATCGATTCTATGCGGCCATCCGCCTTGGCCTTCACCTCAGCGCTGGCCTTGAGCTGCTTTTCCAGTTCAGCAATCTTCGTCTTCTGGGTGCTGATCTCAAGATCGGTGTTTTTCAGATCCAGTTCTGCGCCCTTTTTCTGGTTCGCGTCCTGTTTCTTTTGCTGGTCAAGCTGTGCCCTTTTCACCTTGTAGTCGTTGTATGCGTCTGTTTTCTGCTGCTTGGCAGCATCCAGCTGGTCCTGGGTGGCGGCGGGATCTTTGGTCAAGGCGTCATAAGCCTCTCTGGCCTGCACATAAATGTCCCATGCCTTGTTTTTGGCAATGGTTAGCTGCGTATAATCAGGGGCGGTGGTCAGCAGCGACTTGGCCCGGTTGTTCAGCATTCGCGTGAGGGAGTTTTTCTCCGCCGCGATCTGATCCTGCAGGTCTGACATGTCCATCTTCACGAGCACGTCACCGGCTTTCACGAGGCTGCCTTCTTCCACCAGCACTTCGCTGACTTTGCCGGCCACCTCCACGTTCACATCCACAATCTCTTTGGCGCTGAACTTGCCGTCGGCGGTGATAACCTTTTGCAGCCCTGAAGATGAGGGCGAAACCACGCTGACATTGGCAAGCGAGATGTTGGCGAGCGTGCCAGAGAAGAAGGTGAGCAGCAGCATCAGAACCATGAATCCGATGCCTGCTCGCAAGATTGCCTTTTTCCAGGCGCTGGCGGGAGCGGCTGCGGTGGTAAGGGACATGGGTGTGACCTCCTGTAGTGAATATCATTTCTTGCCAGATACTCCCCCTGCCGCCTGTTGGCGGCATCCCCCTCAGGAGGGGGACAAGCATCTGCTGAACAAAGGACGGCTTGCCTCCCTCTAGAGGGAGGTGCCTGCGGCAGCAGGCGGAGGGAGTGGCCATCATTCCTTCAGGCTGCTCATCTGGATGCCCTCCACCAGATAGTTCTCCCCATAGAGGAAGATGAACAGGATCGGGGCCATAAACAGAGCCGACGCCGCAAAGGCCACGCCAAACGCGCCGGACGTGAGCTTCGACAGAAACAGTGAGAGCGGCTGCAGGTTGGCGTCCTTCAGGAAGATCAACGGCTGCTCCACCATGTTCCAGCTGTCGATGCAGGAGAGAATCGCCAGCGATGCCAGCGCCGGAGCGCACAGCGGCAGGATGATCCTCAGAAAAATCGTGGGGTGGCCCGCGCCGTCCAGGCGGGCAGCTTCCAGGTTTTCCTTCGGGATGTAGGACATGAACTGCCGCAGCAAAAACACACCGAATGTCGCGAAAATGCCGGGCAGCACGATGGAGCTGTTTTTGCCCATGAGCCCCAGGGTGTCGGCCATCAGGTAGTTGGGCACCAATGTGACCTGAAAGGGCATCAGCATCGTGATGATATAGAGGAAGAACAGCGGGTTTCGGCCCCGAAACCGCAGCATCGCGAAGGCATAGGCCGCCATGCTGCCTACCAGCATTTGCCCAAGGATGATCGGAAGCGTGAGCCGCACCGAATTCCAGAACATCATCAGAAAGCTGGTGCTGCCCACCAGCACTGTGTAATACTGATCCAGCGAAACCAAATCCGGGATTAGCTTGATCGTGACAAAATCGGGGGCCAGAGCAGCGGTGGTATTGGAAAGACTGCGGATCTGGCTGTAGTTGTTGGCGATCTCCGCCTCGTCCATCAAGGAATTGGTAAACGTCATCACAACCGGAAACAGGAATGCCAGCGCGATGATCCAAAGAAAGACGCTCAGCGTATATCGCCGAACCTGAAGCCAAAGCCGCTTTACCGGCTGTGTGCCGGCATGGCCGGCGGCAGTTTTTTTTGCCCTGACAGTCAAATGCATCCCATCCATCTCCTTATGACCCCGCATACCGGCTGATGCGCCGCCGCAGCGCCATCAGGCCGCTCATCAGACCCACAATGGCCACTGCCATCAGAAAGGCCGCGCTGGTGAGTTTCTGGTAATCCAGCGACGAGAACATATTGTTCATGAAGTGCTGCAACGTATAGATGCTGTCATGGGGGTATGCTCCGGCCAGCAGATACACCTCGCGAAAAACCTTGAAAGAGTTGATGATGGAGATGATCATCACAAAGAACGTGGTGGGCAATAGCCTTGGCCATACGATATGCAGGAACTTCTGGAAGTAATTGGCACCGTCCAGGTCTGCCGATTCCATCCATTCCGTAGGCACCGCTGCCAGGGCCGCCATAAACAGCACCATGTCATACCCGATGTTTTTCCACAGGAACAGCAGCATCACCGCGTATCGGGCCCACTCGGTCTTCAGCCAGTCCACCCGGGCTGCGCCCACCGCGGCAAGCAGGCTGTTGAGGGCGCCGTTGTTATCAAACACGACCTGCCACACCAGCACCACTGACGCCACAGGGATCACCAAAGGCGTCAAGAACGCTGTGGCCAGCGCCTTGCGGCCGGGCAGCCTGCCGCTCAGGGCCAGCGCCAGCATCAGTGACAGCGCCACGAGCAGCGGCACGCCAATGCCGGTGAAGATGAGCGTGTTGAGTGCCGCCTTGCCAAACACCGGGTTCGTGAGCAGCACCTTGTAGTTGTTCAGCCACACGAATCGGCCGTTGATGGGGCTGGAAAAAAAAGACATGCCGAAGGACTGCACAAATGGGATCAGATAAAACACCAGGAACCCGCCCAGGCTGGGCAGCAGGAACAGGAACGCGGCAATCTCCTCACGCCGCTCACCCTTGCTCAGTCTGGCCTTTTTGCTTGCACGGGCAATGTTCGTCTGCATAGTACCCCCGATGTTTCTTTTCATTTTCCGGCTGGTACATTATTACATCGTTACCTTTAATAACTCTTGAAAAATGAAGGTGATTTTACAAATGTGAAATGAGGATACGATGGAGCTGTGGCCGCGTTCCTTTGGTCAAACACAATCACAAAAAATGGCCGGCAAGAGACGGGTTTGATACAGGGTAGGGCGTCTGCCAGCTCTGCCATCATCAAAGTCATTCTGTAAAACTGTTTACCGCCAATAAATGAATTAATTGTATTGACAATACTAATTCTATTTCATACAATATGTCAAAAAGACACATAGATGATTGGAGTGGCACTTTGCGTAAGGAAAACACCTGTCATTATGTTTTGCTGGGGATTCTTAGCCTTGGCCCCAGCACAGGCTATGAAATCAAAAAGAAAATCGAGTCGGAAATCGGATACTTTTATCGCATCAGCAATGGGCAGATCTACCCCGGCCTAAACAAGCTGCTTGGAGAAAACTTCGCAACCTGTTCGCAGAATCGGTGCAACGGTCGATCCAGAATAACTTATACGATTACGGATAAGGGTTTGCGTGCCTTCGGTGAGTGGATGGCAGCTCCCATTGACCTGAGGGTAAACAACGAAGACTTATTATTGTTGAAGCTTTACTTTGGCAGTGTGGCTCCTATCAGCAATAGCATCGCCTTAATGTCAGGCTTTCAGAATACCAAAGAAGAGAATTTGCAGGCATATAACAACATCGCCACATATTTTAACTTGTCGTCCATTCGCACGTTGCCCGAATACTATAGTTATTTTACGTTACGGTTTGGTCAGATCGTTGCGCAGGCCTATCTCAATTGGAGCAACGAGGTGCTGGGAGTTTTGAAGGATCTGGAGGATAAAGACGCATCAAACCGAGAGGGTGAAAAGCAATGAGAAAACCAGTTTTTATCCTGCTCTGCGCGGCATCGTTGATTACAGGCTGTAATGCGAGAAGAGAGGCTGCTTCTGGTATCGGCGTTTCTTTGCCATCGATGGCCACTGCCAAGAACATTTCCGATCAAAACGGCGTGCAGGCATGCACCGCTCCAGCGACAACCCAACTATCCTCTGAGACAGAGAAAGCTTACTCGCTCAGCAAAGAGACTGCAAACTTCAGAATATTCTGCCGGGAACAGGATAGGGGGTGCCTTGATGATCTTGCCGACGGGCTTGAAGCGGCTTATACTAAAGTGACCACAGATCTCGACTGCACATTGAATTATAAGGTTACTGTCACAGTTTGCCCAGATATCAAAACGCTGCACTCAGCCATCGGGTATGCCGAAGGCACCGGGCAGGATGATTATATTTCGGCGGGGACAATCGGGAGAAGCATTTACCTCGTATCTCCGCTGAACCCCGGGCCGGTAAGAACATATGATCATATGGTGCATTCAAGCACGATGCATGAATTCGCGCATGTTGTAATCAACGAAATAACTAATAGCAACACATGGCCTACGGATGTTCCACGATGGTTGAACGAAGGAGTCGCCTCTTATGAGGGCGGCCCGCCAATGCCGATGGAAATCATGAGGCAGCAGGTTTCAATCCGAGTGAAACAGGACAAGGTGCCTACATTTGATAACCTTGCAAGCTACGGGCAAGATTTTATTACCACCGGAGGTTACTTCTTCACATTGCCAGCGGGCAGCTATTTCATTGAAACTTATGGGTTTGAAAAGGTGAAGCAACTGATACTCTCGCCGGCTGACTATCAGGGCATTTTCGGGAAATCGGAGCAGGAGCTCTGGAATGAATGGGTGGAATACTTGGCGCAGAACTACACATAAAGCCTCATCAGGGAATAAGAGCCTGACCAGGGTTGGCTCCGGAGATGGCTTCGTCAGACACGGGAATATGAAATTACGAGTAATAAATGGAAACACAAACACAATCAAAAACAATGGAGGTATTTCATGATAACGAAAAGACAGCGGTTGCCGATCGTTCTCATCATTGCCATGGTTATCGTGGCATCAGACGGATGCACTGGGACTTCGGGTGTTAACGGCCCTGCATCCACTGTTCAAACAACAGTTCCTTCGGCAAGTGCCAATGACGCAAGCCCGTCGGCCTTGCCTACAGCACCGAATTCAAGCGCGACTCGCATTGATTATGCAGCCAAAACACTGGAACATAAAACGGATTCGAACTCCGCTCCTGTTGTCTATATGACAACCGATATCAGTCCTGTGGGCTTAATGGCCGTTTATCAGGCATTGGGTCAAAAGACAACAGGAAAAGTCGCAGTGAAGCTTTCCACGGGCGAACCGCCTGCCAGCAATTATCTTCGCCCAGAGCTGATCAAAGACCTTGTGCAGTCTCTGGATGCAACAATTGTGGAATGCAATACCGCGTATGGAGGGCAGCGTGCCAGCACTGCCTTGCACCTTCAGGTGGCAAAAGATCATGGGTATACGGAAATCGCAGATGTTGACATTATGGATTCCGAAGGAGAAATCAGCCTGCCGGTGGTTGGCGGTGATACCATCAAAGAGAACTTCGTCGGATCACACTATAAAAACTATGACTATTTTGTCGTGCTCTCCCATTTCAAAGGCCACCAAATGGCTGGTTTTGGCGGAGCGATCAAGAACATCTCGATTGGTATCGCTTCTTCTGAGGGCAAAAGCTTGATCCACACGGCAGGCAAAAGCCGAACCAGTCCCTTTAGCGGATCCCAGGATCCATTCCTGAAAAGTATGGCAGAGGCAGGGAAAAGTGTTGTAGACAGCTTGAACGGAAAGATCCTTTATATCAATGTGATGAACAGGCTGTCAATAGACTGCGACTGCAATGGCACTCCTGCCGAGCCGGATATGCATGATGTCGGCATTCTGGCATCCTTGGATCCTGTTGCTCTGGATCAGGCATGCATTGATATTGTTGCGGCAGAGCCTGACGGCAAATCATTGATGGATCGTATCAATTCTCGAAACGGGCTTCTTACCTTGGATCATGCCGCACAGATCGGTCTTGGCAGCCGTGAATACAGACTGGTGAGTGTTGATGATTGAGATCCTGCAAAGGGAAGGTATTTATCTCTGGTATTACTTCACCGTGCAGTTTGAGCAGATCATACTGTACTGGGTGATCGGTGTCGTGACAGGCTCAATCATATCAGTATTCGGTAAGGGCAAAATTCATCAATTGTTTGGCGCTATGCAAAACAAAAAGCTTGGTGTGTTGGGGGTGATCCCTGCAAGCATCCTCGGGATCGCCTCGCCTCTTTGCATGTATGGCACGATACCAATCGCAGCATCGTTTTCGGAGAAGGGCATGCGGGATGATTGGTTGGCGGCCTTTATGATGAGCTCCATTCTGCTGAACCCTCAACTAATCATATACAGCGCGGCATTGGGCACAACTGCGCTGGTAATCCGTGTCTTGTGTTGCTTCCTGTGCGGCGCCACAGCCGGTCTCTGCGTTCGGTTCATCTATACCAATAAGGAGAAACGCTTTTTTAACTTCTCCGGATTTTCGGAGATGGCAAACCGTGACACCGATCCCAATATCATTCTACGACTGATGAAGAGCATCTGGCGTAATGTCAAAGCCACCGGGTCATATTTCCTGCTGGGCATTGTGCTTTCTGCAGTGTTTCAACGCTATGTCCCTGAAAATCTGATGGTTAGTCTTTTTGGCAATAACCAAGCCTTTGGAGTTCTGATGGCAGCTACCATGGGTGTGCCGCTTTATCTGTGCGGTGGCGGAACTATTCCGTTATTGCAGGACTGGCTTCAAAACGGCATGAGCCTTGGCTCTGCAACTGCCTTTATGATCACCGGGCCTGCCACCAAAATTACAAACCTTGGAGCGCTGAAAATTGTGCTGGGGGCCAAGCGGTTTGTTCTATATCTTCTTTATAGCTTTGCATTCTCCTATTTGTGTGGGGTGCTGATAGATCTGATCCTATGATGGATGTTGGTAGATTGTAGAGTTTGCTCATATAATGCCAAACAACTTAAGAAGATAAACGCGTGAAAGCCTAAGCACCAGAATTCTCAATCCAACTGACTGCTGGAGCATTGAAGAAAGATCTTTCAAATCCGTAGAACATCAACTCTTAATTTTCCACTTGATTTTTGCAGTTATTATGATATACTACAGTTCCGCCCACAAAGCGGCCCCATATAGTATCGGAACAAAGCAATATGGAATTATAAAAAATACCAGTTGCATTTGTCGAAAGAATCCGGTATCATATGAACTCCGCCGGTCAAACGCCGACGAACGCACCTTGAAAACCGCATAGCACTGATATGAACAGTCAAGACGGAAAGAAACGCAATTCTATTTGAGAATCGAATCCTTAAAGGATTTGAGTTAGGATTTGAACATGAGAGTTTGATCCTGGCTCAGGACGAACGCTGGCGGCGTGCCTGACCCATGCAAGTCGAACGAGAGTGCAGCAATGCACTTGAGTGGCGGACGGGTGAGTAACACGTGAACAACCTGCCTTTGACAGGGGGATAACGTCGGGAAACTGACGCTAATACCGCATGAGACCACGCTATTGCATAATAGAGGGGTCAAAGGAGTAACATCCGGTCAAAGAGGGGTTCGCGTCCCATTAGGTAGTTGGTGAGGTAACGGCCCACCAAGCCAACGATGGGTAGCCGAGCTGAGAGGCTGAACGGCCACACTGGAACTGAGATACGGTCCAGACTCCTACGGGAGGCAGCAGGGAGGAATATTGGGCAAAGGGGGAAACCCTGACCCAGCAACGCCGCGTGAAGGAAGAAGGCCTTCGGGTTGTAAACTTCTGTGACAGGGGACGAAGAAATGACGGTACCCTGAGAGGAAGCCACGGCAAACTACGTGCCAGCAGCCGCGGTAATACGTAGGTGGCGAGCGTTGTCCGGAATCACTGGGCGTAAAGGGCGCGTAGGCGGCGATACAAGTCGCATGTGAAATACCAGGGCTCAACCCTGGGGGGCCATGCGAAACTGTGTTGCTTGAGTGCAGTAGAGGTAAGCGGAATTCCTGGTGTAGCGGTAAAATGCGTAGAGATCAGGAGGAACACCGGTGGCGAAGGCGGCTTACTGGGCTGTAACTGACGCTGATGCGCGAAAGCGTGGGGAGCAAACAGGATTAGATACCCTGGTAGTCCACGCGGTAAACGATGAATACTAGGTGTAGGGGGTATCAACTCCCCCTGTGCCGGAGCTAACGCAATAAGTATTCCGCCTGGGGAGTACGGCCGCAAGGTTGAAACTCAAAGGAATTGCCGGGGGCCCGCACAAGCAGCGGAGCATGTGGTTAAATTCGAAGCAACGCGAAGCACCTTACCAAGGCTAGACATCCACTTAAACGCATGGAAACATGCGGTCTCTTCGGAGGAAGTGAGACAGGTGGTGCATGGTTGTCGTCAGCTCGTGTCGTGAGATGTTGGGTTAAGTCCCGCAACGAGCGCAACCCCTATTGCCAGTTACCAGCGGGTTATGCCGGGGACTCTGGTGAGACTGCCGGGGACAACTCGGAGGAAGGTGGGGATGACGTCAAATCATCATGCCCCTTATGTCTTGGGCTACACACGTGCTACAATGGCTGAAACAAAGGGATGCAACAACGTAAGTTGAAGCGGATCTCACAAAAACAGTCCCAGTTCGGATTGTGGGCTGCAACCCGCCCACATGAAGTCGGAGTTGCTAGTAATCGCGAATCAGCATGTCGCGGTGAATACGTTCCCGGGCCTTGTACACACCGCCCGTCACACCATGGGAGTTGGGAGCACCCGAAGTCGGTGAGGTAACCGCAAGGAGCCAGCCGCCGAAGGTGAGACCGATGACTGGGGTGAAGTCGTAACAAGGTAGCCGTATCGGAAGGTGCGGCTGGATCACCTCCTTTCTAGGGAGACATGAGTGGGTAAGACCGCTCGTATCCCAGGTCGAACATCGGACCGGAGAGGCGATGCAAATCAAATCGAAGGGACGATGCCGAAACAGCCAACACAGTTGGCAAAGGGGATGGAAACATCCCAGAAGAACTGAC
>JAEZSE010000019.1 GCA_023421955.1 Bacillota bacterium | reverse complement strand
CCGCTACTTCGTATCGGCTAAGGGAGGGTGGGGATTGAGCTAAACACATGCTCTTAACTCGCTCTTTACCCTCCCTTAAGTCGGTGCGCTTAGCACCGACGGCTAAGGGGGGATGCCGCCAAAGCGGCAGGGGGGATATTTATGCGCGCTCTGCCCATCCATAGAGAAAGCAAGCAGCCGCAACCGTAAGAAACCAATCCAGGAAAACTTGATGCACCTTCTTGCCTCCCTCATGGAGGGAGGTGCCGCCCACAGGCGGCGGAAGGAGGTGTCCCGGTAGGGGCGGGGTTCCATACCCACCCCTTAAGTTTCATGTTCGATCAGCAAGATTGGCATTTCAACCCCCTCTTCCGTCATTTCAGCCCCCAACCCTTCACCCATTGCCTCCCAATATGCTAAAATAGCACCATTGCAATTATTATTTAGGAGGCATACATGCTGACCGTCCAAAATCTTACCAAGCGCTACGAAAACACCACCGGCGCTGACGACCTTTCCTTTAGCGTGCAGCCGGGCCAGGTGGCTGTGCTGCTCGGGCCCAACGGTGCGGGCAAGAGCACCACGATCAAAAGCATCTCCGGGCTGTTGAAGTTCCAGGGCCACATCACGATTGGCGGGCTGGACAACAAGAGTGTGGAGGCCAAGCGCCTGTTCGGCTATGTGCCGGAGACGCCGGCGCTCTATGATCTGCTGACCGTGTGGGAGCATATGGAGTTCATCGGCCGGGCCTACAAGGTGGACAACTGGCAGAGCCGCGCTGAGGAATTGCTCCGGCGCTTTGACCTGGATGACAAGAAAGACAAGCTGGGCAAGGAATTGAGCAAGGGGATGCAGCAGAAGGTGAGCATTTGCTGCGCGCTGCTGCCCCAGCCGAAGATGGTGCTGTTTGACGAGCCGATGATCGGGTTGGACCCCAAGGCCATCAAGGAGCTGAAGGGCGTGTTTGCCGAGCTTCGGGAAAGCGGCGCTGCGGTGCTGATCAGCACTCACATCATCGACAGCATCGAAGAAGTCTGGGATGAGGTGCTCATCATGAACCGGGCAAAGATCGTGCTGGCCCGCACCCGCAAGGAGCTGGAAGCCACCGGTGAGGAGCTGGAGCATGTGTTCTTCCGCGTGACCGGTGAGGGCGAGGAGGAGAGCGCATGAGCCCGTTGCTCTATCTGATCCGGCGCACGCTGGCCAATATTGTGAAGGGGCTGGCCAAAAAGCCGGCGCTGCTGATCCTATACATCGTGATCGCTCTGGCATCGGTGGGCATGATCGTGATGGTGTTTCTGATGCCCTCCAACCTGGTGCACAAGGCCGATCCGGCGCTCTTCCGCGTGATCATGACGGCGCTGGGCATCGTGGTGTATTACCTGTCGATCAAGCAGGGCATCGAAAAAGGCGGCAGCTTCTTCCGCTCGTCGGATGTGGCGCTGGTGTTCACCGGCCCCTTCCGCCCCAATGACGTGCTGCTCTATGGCTTCATCCGTCAGTTGGGCGGCATGGTGCTGGCGATGTTCGTGGCGTTTTACCAGATCCCCAACCTGAAAAACAACTTCGCCCTGCAGCCCTACGGCATCCTGGTGCTGATGCTGGCCGTGGCGCTCTACGCGCTGAGCTACCCGATTTTCGGCATGGCGCTCTATGCCTTCACGAGCAAGACCAGGGCCCGCCGCCGCGCAGCCAATGTTGTGTTGAACCTGGCCGTGCTGGCGCTGGTGCTCGTATTCCTGTACAAACTCATGCAGGTGAAGGACCTGATGCGGGCCGCCACCGCCACGCTCGATGGCGACTGGATGTTCTGGGTGCCGGTGATCGGCTGGATGCGCGCCATCGCTGCCGCCGCCATTGACGGTATCAGCTGGCAGTTCTTTGTGGGCACCGGCCTCATGGTCGCTTTGATTGCGGCGTTCCTGGTGATCCTCTACCGGCAGAACCTCGATTATTACGAGGAAGTGCTGGACGCCACCGAATACAAGGAAGCCGCCCTGGCCGCCAAAAAGGAAGGCAAGGGCATGCAGTTCAACGTGAAAGCCCGCCACAATGTGCGCAACGGCCTGTTTGGGCAGGGGGCTTCGGCATTGTTCGGGAAGAACATCCTGGAGATCCGGAAGTCTTCGTTCCTGTTGTTCTTTGACCGCACGTCGGCCATTGTGATCCTCGCGGCGCTGGCGTTCAACTTCATCATGCCCGGTGAGCTTTCCTCACGCATGGTCATGGTGCTCTCGTTTGCGGTCTATATGCTGTTCCTGCTCCAGATGCAGGGCCGCTGGCCGCTGGAGCTCAACCGCCCGTTCATCTTCACGCTGCCGGCCCGGCCTGCCCAGAAGCTTTTCTGGGCCACCCTGAGCGACCACATCAAGAACCTGATCGATGGCATCGCGCTGTTTGTGATCGCCGGCGGCTATCTGGGCACCACACCTCAGTATGGCGGCATCCCAGTGCTCACGGTGATCGCGTGCATCCTGTGCTATGTATTTTTGGGCGCGGTGTTCGTCTATGCGGATGTGCTCTCCCGCAGGCTATTCGGCGGCATCCACAGTAAGCCGCTCACGATTTTCCTCAAGCTGTTCTTCACGATCTTCGTGATCACGCCGGGCATTGCGCTGCTCATTGCTGTGCCGCTCCTGCTGCCGGAGATGGTGGCCCCTTCGACCAAGGAGTTGCTCTCCGTGGTGGGCTTCGGGCTCTGGGCGCTGCTGGCGGCCGGTGTGTCGTTTGCGGTGTCGTCGGGGATTTTCAAGAATGTGGAGGCGGGGGCGTAGCTCTTCGCCTTCCTCGCTTATCTACTTGTCTTATCCTCAGAGACCCTTACCCCAGTCCTTCCCCTCTGAGACCCTCTCCCCCCAGCCCCCTCCCCCTTGCTAGTGGGAGGGGGAGATTTTTGTTCGGGGGCTGCCGCCCCCGGTCCCCCGAATCCTGTCAGGACTATTTATAACGACAAGTTGGATTATTTGCGGGGTAATAGGGGCGCATGCCCCTACACTAAAATACCCCTCCCACAGTGATGGGGGAGGGGCAGGGAGAGAGGCTCTGTCATTTCTCTGCCCGATTGTGCTAAAATATCTCCATAGAAAGGTGGTATGTACAAATGAAATTTGAATTCTGGTTTGTTACCGGCAGCCAGCATCTTTACGGTCCTGAAACGCTCAACCAGGTCAATGCGGATAGCCGCGAGATTGCCGCGGCGCTGGATGCCTGCGGGCAGATCCCCGGCGCGGTGGTCTTCAAGCCCGTTGTCACCACACCGGAAGAGATCCTGGAGCTTTGCCGCCAGGCCAGCGCTTCGCCCGCCTGCGCCGGCGTGATCACCTGGATGCACACGTTCTCGCCGTCCAAGATGTGGATCGCTGGCCTGCTGGCGCTCACCAAGCCCATCCTGCACCTCAACACACAGTATAACCGCGACATCCCGTGGGAGACCATTGACATGGACTTCATGAACCTGAACCAGTCCGCCCATGGCGACCGGGAGCACGGGTTCATCCATGCCCGGCTGCGAACTCGCCGAAAGGTGGTGTCCGGCTATTGGAAAGACGCCGAGACCCAGCGCCGCATCGGGGCCTGGGCCCGCAGTGCCGCAGGCGCGATGGAGAGCCGCAGCCTCAAGCTTGCCCGCTTCGGTGACAACATGCGTGAAGTGGCCGTGACCGAGGGCGACAAGGTGGAGGCGCAGGCCCGGCTGGGCTGGAGCGTCAACGGCTACGGCCTGACCGAGCTTGTGGACGCTGTGAACGCCGTCAGCGCCGCCGATGTGGAAGACAAGATGGAGGAATATGCCGCCTCCTATGTGCTGGACACCGGCAATCTGGACGCTGTGAAAGTACAGGCCCGCATTGAGATCGGCATGCAGAACTTCCTTTCGTCCGGTGCGTTCGGCGGGTTCACGACCACCTTTGAAAACCTGGCCGGCCTGCAGCAGCTGCCCGGTTTGGCCGTGCAGAACCTGATGGCCAAGGGCTATGGCTTCGGCGCCGAAGGCGACTGGAAGATGGCCGGCCTGTTGCGCGTGATGAAGCAAATGGCCGCAGGCCTGCCCGGCGGCACATCTTTCATGGAGGACTACACCTATCACCTGGAGCCCGGAAACGAGCTGGTGCTGGGCGCCCACATGCTGGAGGTCTGCCCCAGCATCGCCGCCTCCCGCCCCCGCATCGCGGTGCACAAGCTGGGCATCGGCAACCGGGCTGACCCAGCCCGCCTGGTGTTTGACGGCCAGGCTGGCCCGGCGATCCTGGTCACATTGATCGACATGGGTGACCGGTTCCGCATGATCGTGCACGATGTGGAGGCCGTCACGCCGCCCCGCGCCATGCCCAAGCTGCCGGTGGCCCGCGTGATGTGGAAGCTCACCCCCAGCCTTTCGAGCGGCTCCGAGGCCTGGATCCTGGCCGGCGGCGCCCACCACTCTATCATGAGCTATGGCCTGACCATCGAGCACATGCGTGATTTTGCGGAGATCTTGGGCCTGGAGCTGATCCACATCAGCGCCAAAACCGATGTGGCAGAGCTTACGGACAAGCTGAAGGTCAATGATGTGGTGTGGAGGATGATGAGGTAAGTACCCACATACCCCTTTCCCCAAGAGACCCGCTCTCCAACCCTTCCCCCATGAGTGCCCTCTCCCCCCAGCCCCCTCCCCCTTGCTAGTGGGAGGGGGAGATTTTTGTCCGGGGCTTGCGCCCCGATCCCCGAATCCTATCAGGCTTATCCATAACGACGTGATGGACTATACTCGGGGTAATAGGGGCGCAAGCCCCTATACTAGAATGCCCCTCCCACAGTGATGGGGGAGGGGTTGGGGAGAGGGCGCTTTGGGAGAGGGGGTCAGGGGGGTGAGTGCTTTACTCACTGGAGGGGACTTAGGGGGAGAGGGCGCTTTGTAGCCATAACTCCAATGTTGATCACGTTTCTTTTGTGCAAAAGAAATTTTAAACAAAACTGAAAAAATACTTTGACACACAGAGCTCTTTATGCTATTATTGCCCCATCAGATAGAGCTCTATCAAACAGAGCACTATCACACAGAACACATAAAGGTGAGCCAATGATCAGCAGCGACATCATCCGGGGCCATCTCGATGCCATCCTGCTCGTTTTGATCGGCGAGAAGGACCGCTATGGCTATGAGATTTCCAGGGAAATCAGCTTGAGGACACAGGAGCGCTTCCAGATCAAGGAGGCCACGCTGTATGCCGTCTTCCAGCGGCTTGAAAAGCGCGGCTTTATCCGCTCCTACGAGGGCAGCGTGACGCTGGGCGGCAAGCGGCGCTATTACGCGATCACGGCGCAGGGCCGGGCCTATCTGGAAGAGGGCCGCAAGGAGTGGCAGTCTGTCAAGGATATCATTGACATATTTTTGGAGGGAAAGCAATGAAGAGCGTCAAGCAACATGTGCACGAGCTGTTTGAGCAGTTGCCGGAAAGTGACCGCAAGGAGCAGCTCAAAAACGAGATCATCCTCAACATGCAGGAAAAGGTGATCGACCTCATGGCTACCGGCAAGTCGGAGGAAGACGCGGTGAACAAGGCCATTGTGGAGTTCGGCGACATTGAAGACATCAAGGCCGAGCTCTTGGCGAATCCGCCGGAGGTGCGCAACACAGCGGGGCTGGCATTGGGCTTCTCGATCTGGGGGGCGGGGCTCATCATCGCGCTGGTGGTGTTCATCAACCTCTATTTCTCCCCAGGTGTGCTGTGGTGCGTGTTCCCGATCTTCGCCGTGCTGTGGTGGCCCCTCGCTGTGTTTTACTGGTGGCTCAGGAAGCGGCAGAAATAGCCATGAACAAAAGCAGAGCGGCGCTCGCGGCCGCCTTTGCCGCGATGGGTATCCTGTTTGCCGTTATTATAAACTTGCTGTTCTCACCGGGGTTCCTCTGGTTTTACTATGCGGCATTCGGCCTGCTGTGGTGGCCGCTGGCGGCATTTCTTCTGCCGCGTCGGCCTGTCGCTTTTTCGCTTGTGGGCAGCGCGATGACCATTAGCTTTTTGGCAGCGGTGAACATGCAGACCAGCCCGGAGCATCCATGGTTTCTACACACGGTGCTCCCGCTCGTGTGGTGGCCGGTCAGCGTCCATTTTGGCCGCCGGGGCCATGCCAAGGCGCTCTCTGTGGTGGACAGTGCGCTCACGATCGCCTGGCTTGCGGTCGAAAACCTGTTGTTTTCACCGGGTCACCTGTGGGTGCTGTATGCCGTCTGGCCCATCCTGATGTGGCCTGTGGTGATGCTGTTGGGCCGAAGAGCAGACACGCTTTGGTTCGCCAACCTGGGCTGCACAGCCACAATCCTCTACTACGCTGCGCTCAATGTGTTTTATTCACCCGGCCACCCCTGGGCGATTTATCCTGCTTTTTCGGTGCTGTGGTGGCCCATGTCGTTGTTCTTTTCACAACGCCGCTGGTGGTTCGGCTATTCGGTGGCCGGGTCGCTACTTATCACTGCGTTCTTTGTTACGGTCAACCTTGTCACATCGCCGGGCGTGCTGTGGGCGGTGTTCCCGGTCTTCGCTGTGGCCTGGTGGCCGCTTGCGATGTATTGGTTCCGGCACCGGCAGGCCATTCATTGATTTGACAACTACCTCCTGTAGCGCGGGCCGAAAGGCCCGTTTTTAATGGAAATCATTTCATGCATTGGTTCTTCTTTTCCAATCTAGCAGTGATTT
>JAEZSE010000040.1 GCA_023421955.1 Bacillota bacterium | reverse complement strand
GGTCGTGAAGGTGCGCAAGCCAAAAACCGTGGAGCAGGAAGGCGTGAAGATCCTGCTTGGCGGGCGGCCCATCAACGGCGAAACGACGGCGGTGGAAGCGCTTCACGAGGAATCCGGCACCGTGATCCTGGAGGGCGAGGTGTTGAAGGTGGAATACCGCCCTACCAAGCGGGAGCGCAATGGCGAGACAATCTCGCTGGTTTCCTTCAACATCTCTGATTTCACCGATACGATTCAGGCAATCCGGTTTGACACAGACACGGCCTGCAAAGAGTTGACGGAAGCCATCAAGCCAGGCATGAAGCTGCGGGTGCGGGGCGCTGTGGAGCAGCGCTTCCGAAACAAGGGCCCGGAGGGGGCTTCCACCGTGGTGGCGGAGCTTTCGCTGAAGGTGCAGGAGATCATGGAGATCCCCAAAAAGCTCCGCGAAGACCCCGCGGTGGAAAAACGCGTGGAGCTGCACCTGCACACGCAGATGAGCTCGATGGACTCGGTGCTGCCATTGGACGCTGCGATCAAGACCGCCAAGCGCTGGGGCCACAAGGCGCTGGCGATTACCGACCATGGCGTTGTACAATCCTTCCCGGCGGCAGTGGAAGCAGGCAAAAAGGCCGGCGTGAAGATCATCCTGGGCATGGAGGCATACCTTGTGCCTGACACCGCCGCCATCGTAACCGGCGACACGGACGTGGGTCTCAAGGGCCCGCTGGTGGTGTTTGACCTGGAAACCACCGGTTTTGATCCCGGCGGCGACGGCATCACTGAAATCGGTGCGGTTCGGGTGGAAAACGGCGAAGTGACCGGCAGGTTCAACACCTTTGTGAACCCCGGCAAGCCCATCCCGGCCAAGGTGGTGCACCTGACCGGCATCACCGACGAGATGGTGAAGGACGCCCCCGCAGAGGCGCAGGCCCTGCGCGATTTCCAGGCCTTCGCCGGCGACAGCCTGCTGGTGGCGCACAACAGCGCCTTTGACATGTCCTTTCTGATGGGGCGGGGTGCAATGTCCGGACTCATGTTCCCAAACCCGGTGCTGGACACATTGGCCCTTTCCCGGTCGCTCTATCCGGACATGCGCCGTCACAAGCTGGACACGCTTGCCAAGAAGTTCAATGTGAAGCTGGAGGGCCACCATCGCGCCGTCAACGATGCTGAGGCTACGGCCCACATCTACCTCAGGATGGCGCACGAGGTGGAAAGCCGCCACGGGCAGGTGCGCGTGTGCGACCTGAATGATGCCTTTTCAGGCTCCGGTGAGGGCAGGGAATACCACGCTGTGCTGCTGGTGAAGAACCGCGAGGGCCTAATCAACCTTTACAAGCTGGTGTCCATTTCCCATCTGGAGCACTTCAAGAGCAGACCACGCATCCCGAAGTCAGTGCTGGACGCTCACCGTGAAGGTCTGCTGGTGGGTTCGGCCTGTGAGGCCGGCGAGTTGTATCAGGCGCTGCTGGCCGGCCAGGACGGTGAGGCGGGGCGTATCGCCGAGTTCTATGACTATCTGGAAATCATGCCAGACGGCAACAACCAATTCTTGCTGCGCACCGGCAGAGTGCGCGACGCTGAGGGCTTGCACGATCTTAGCCGTAAAATCTATGAGCTGGGAAAGAAACTGAATAAGCCTGTGGTTGCCACCGGCGACGCCCACTTCCTGGAGCCCGGCGATGAGTGCTACCGCCGCATCCTGCAGGCTGGCCAGGGCTTTTCCGATGCCGACCAGCAGGCGCCGCTCTATTATCGCACCACGGCGGAGATGCTTTCCGAGTTTGCCTGGCTGGGGGAGGAGCTTGCCCGCGAGGTGGTGATCACCGCCCCCAACGCACTGGCGGAGCAGATCGGTGTGGTGGAAGCGCTGCCGCCCTATCAGCTCTACGCCCCCAAGGTGGATGGCGCGGAGGACTTCATTGTCTCCGAAAGCTGGAAGAACGCCAAAGAAATTTATGGCGACCCGCTGCCGGAGATCGTGGAGAAGCGCCTGAACAAGGAATTGGGCTCCATCACCAAATACGGCTTTGCCGTGCTGTTCTGGATCGCCCAGGCACTGGTCAAGCGCTCCCACCAGGATGGCTACCTGGTCGGTTCCCGCGGCTCAGTCGGTTCGTCCTTTGTGGCCACGATGACCGGCATCACGGAGGTCAATCCGCTGCCGCCACACTATATCTGCCCCAACTGCAAACACTCCGACTGGTCGGTGGATGCCCAGCAGCTTGGCTGCGGCCCGGACTTGCCGGAGAAGGACTGCCCCAACTGCGGCACGCAATACAAACGCGACGGCTTTGACATCCCTTTTGAGGTGTTCCTGGGTTTTGAGGGCGACAAGGTGCCTGATATCGACCTTAACTTCTCTGGTGAGAACCAGCCGGTGATGCACAAGTTTACCGAGGAGCTGTTCGGCACCGGCAACGTGTTTCGTGCCGGCACCATCAGCACCATCGCCGACCGCACGGCTTATGGTTTCGTGCTCAAATACATGGAGGAGCATGGCCGCTCCGTCTCCAGCGCGGAGATCGAGCGCCTGGCAATGGGCTGCGCCGGCGTGAAACGCACCACCGGCCAGCACCCCGGCGGCATCATCATCGTGCCGAAGGAAAACGAAATCTACGAGTTCACGCCAATCCAGCACCCGGCGGATGACAAGGAGTCCGGCACGATCACAACGCATTTCGACTTCGATTCGCTGCATGACCGCCTTGTCAAGGTGGACATCCTTGGCCATGACGACCCCACGATGCTCAAGATGCTGAAGGACCTCACAGGCCTCGACCCTGTCACGATCAAGATTGACGACCGAGATACGATGGCACTGTTCACCTCCACCAAGAGCCTTGGCGTGTCGCCGGAGGACATTGGCTGCGAGCAGGGCACCTATGGCGTACCGGAGTTCGGCACCAAGTTTGTGCGCGGCATGCTGGATGATACCCGTCCCACCACAGTCTCCGAGCTCGTGCGCATCTCCGGCCTTTCCCACGGCACCGACGTGTGGCTTAATAACGCACAGGACCTCATCCTCAACGGCGTGGCCACACTCAAGCAAGCCATCTGCACCCGCGACGACATCATGCTTTACCTCATTTCCATGGGCGTGAACCCCAAGATCGCCTTCGATACGATGGAGAGCGTGCGAAAGGGCAAGGGCCTGAAACCCAACATGGAGACGGCCATGGTGGAGAAGAACGTGCCCCAGTGGTTCATCGACTCCTGTAAGAAGATCAAATACATGTTCCCCAAGGCCCATGCCGTGGCCTATGTCACGATGGGCCTGCGGGTGGCCTACTACAAGGTGCATTACCCCCGAGAGTATTACGCCACCTACTACACCGTCCGCGCCGATGACTTTGATGCCTCGGTGATGCTGGACGACATCAAGAAGATCAAGCAGCAGGTGGACGAGCTCGATAATCAGGAAAACAAGCTGGCTGTGAAGGACAAAAACAAACTCACGATCCTGCAGATCGTGCTGGAAATGATGGCCCGCGGCATCCAGTTCACCAACATCGATATCTATCAATCGGACTCGGTGAAGTTTCTGATCACCGGCGAGGGCTCCATCCGCCCACCATTGAACGCGTTGCCGGGATTGGGCGCTTCCGCCGCGCAAAATATCGTCAGCGCCCGCGCCACCGGCCCCTTCATTTCCGAGGAGGATCTGAAAAAGCGCGCCGGCATTTCCAGCGCCGTGATGGAGGTGCTGCGGAAATTTCGGTGCCTGGAGGGCATTCCCAAGCAAAACCAGGTGTCACTGTTTGACATGATGTAGGGAGAGAAACGAATGAAAGTCCTGGCCATAAACGGCAGCCCCCGCAAGGATTGGAACACTGCCACGCTTTTGCGCGCCGCGCTGGACGGCGCCAGCGCCCAGGGGGCTGAAACAGAACTGGTGCACCTGGTTGATCTGGATTTCAAGGGCTGTGTGAGCTGTTTCGCATGCAAGCGGGAGGGTGGGAAAAGCTATGGCCGCTGTGCCCGGCAGGATGGTCTCACACCGGTGCTGGCGGAGATTGAGCGGTGCGACGGGCTCGTGATTGGCTCTCCGATCTATCTGGGTGACGTGACCGGCGCAGTCCGTTCTTTTCTTGAGAGGCTTGCGTTTCAATACCTGGTGTATGACCACTCCCATAAGAGCCTTTACCCTGGCCACGCGAAGGTGGGCTTCATTTATACCATGAACGTGGATGAGCAGAGGATGCGACAAATCGGTTACCCTGAGCGCCTGGGCGGTGCGGAAAACCTGCTCCGGTGGATCATCGGCAGCGTGGAGCCGCCGGTTTATTCCAACGACACATTGCAGTTTGACGACTATTCGAAGTATGTGACTGACATGTTTGACCCCCAGGCCAAAGCAGAGCGCCGACGCGTGGCGTTTCCAGAGGATTGCCGCAGGGCTTATGAGCTGGGGGAGCGATTGGCGGGTAAGTCGGAGTGAGAAATAGCTCAATTTACAAATTGTGACTTGATCTCTATTTTACTTCCCCCTATAATCCGCTTGGAGGCACAACACATGGCATTCAATGGCATCCCCCCCGAGGGGTTCAAATTTTTGCTGGACATCCGCTTCAACAACAACCGTGAGTGGTTCAACGCCAACAAGGATGTCTACATCAAGTGTCTGAAAGACCCGCTTTACGCCCTGGCTGCAGAGCTGGCTCCGGCGGCGCAGGCGGTGGACTCGGCCATCGACGGCAGGCCCAACCGCATCGTCGCCCGCATCTACCGAGACGCCCGGCGCTGCAAGGGCGAGTTTTACCGTGACAATCTTTGGCTGAGCTTCAAACGCACCGGCGAAACCAACAGCACGGCGCTCAGCTATTATTTCTATCTGACCCCCGAGGAGATCGGCTGGGGGATGGGATTTTACATGCCCCAGGCGGAGGCGATGAACCGCTTCCGCAAGCGCATCGACGCCCGGCCTGACTTGTTTCGCAGCATCATTGCAAACCCGGCGCTCAAGGCTTATCACGTCGCCGGGGAAGACTACGCCAAGCCCAGGAAGCCCGGTCTGGATGGGGAGCTCGCTTTCTGGTACAATAAGAAGACGTTTTATACCGAGCATGTGGAGCCGGTCTCAGAGGCGGCATTCTCCCCGGAGCTGGCGGGCAGGCTCCGTCAATGCATTCTGGATCATGGGCAATTATACCGCTTTATCACCGGTATGGAGGTGGAAGGATGAATCTGTATGACGTGATGCGCAAACGCCGCAGTGTGCGGAAATTCAAGCCGGAGCCGGTCTCCCGCGAGACGCTAGCTAGGCTTGTGGAGGCCGCCGTGCTGGCACCGTCCGGCTGCAACGCCCAGGGTTGGGTGTTTGTGGTCGTGGACGACTCCGCAATGAAGGCCAAGATCGCAAAAGAGTGCAAGTGGGGTCGGTTCCTTGGGGAGGCTGCAGCCTGTGTGGCTGTCTTCTGCGACAAGACTTCCATCTGCCTCATTGAGGATTGCTCGGCTGCCACCGAAAACCTGATGCTGGCTGCCGTGGCTGAGGGCCTGGGCACCTGCTGGGTGAACTCCCATAAACTGCCCCACGCGCCGGCCATCGAGAAGCTTCTTGGTTGCCCCGCAAGCCATGAGCTGGCAGTGCTGATCGCCTTGGGCGTGCCCGACGGTGAGCCGCAAAAACCGCAGAAGAAGGCGCTGGAAGATGTACTGCGGTGGAATCGGTTTTAGCTGGAAGTGAGCGGCCTTTGGAACTCCTTCCGCCGCCTGTGGGCGGCACCTCCCTCAAGGAGGGAGGTAGGGAGCCGATCGTCCACACTCCTTACCCCCTTCATAGAGGGGGGATGGCCTCCTCAGAGGCCAGGGGGGAGTAATTCACTGGATCAAGTTATGAGGGGTTATTATGACAGACTGGCTCAAATTGAAAAGCGGCACCGACGTGCGGGGCGTGGCCCTGCCCGGCTACAACGACGAGGCGGTGAGCCTCACGGCGGACGACAGCCGTGTGATTGCCGCCGTGTTCGCCGTATGGCTGGCTGAACAGGCGGGAAAACCGGTAACAGCTCTCAAGATTTCCATTGGAATGGATAGCCGCCTTTCCTCGCCGGACATCCTGGCTGGGGCAGCGGCAGGCATGGCCTCCACTAGTGCAGTGGTGCTCGATTGCGGCCTGTGCAGCACACCGGCGATGTTTATGACCACGCTACCTGATACTCTGAACTGCGACGGTGCGGTGATGGTCACCGCTAGCCACCTGCCCTGGAACCGCAACGGCCTGAAGTTCTTCACCAGGAACGGCGGGCTGGAGGGAAGCCAGGTCACAGAGATTCTGAAACGCTGCGAGCGATTTGTGCCAGCTGCTGCCCAGGCAGGGGAGATTGTCAAGACTGCATTCCTGGCAGACTATGCAGCAGGGCTTGTGAATACCGTGCGCCAGGCAACCGGTGTGGATAAGCCGCTGGCCGGTCTCAGGATTGTCGTGGACGCCGGCAACGGCGCCGGCGGATTCTTCACGAGCGGCGTGCTGGAGCTGCTGGGGGCGGACACGGCGGGCAGCCAGTTCCTGGAGCCCGACGGGCGGTTTCCCAACCATATCCCCAACCCCGAGGAGCATGAGGCCATGGAGGCCATCTGTTCCGCCGTGAAGCACAACGGGGCCGATCTGGGCATCATTTTTGACACCGACTGCGACCGCGCCGCCGTGGTGGGCGCTGATGGCCGCGAGATCAACCGCAACCGCCTGATAGCGTTGATGTCGGCGATTGTGTTGGAAAAATACCCAGGGGGTACGGTTGTGACCGACTCGATCACCTCCACCGGCCTGGCGTCGTTTATCGCCGGGCTGGGCGGTGTGCACCGCCGCTTCAAACGTGGCTACAAGAATGTGATCGACGAGGCCATCCGGCTGGAAGAGCAGGGTGTCAGCGCTCCGCTGGCCATTGAAACGTCGGGCCATTGCGCGTTGAAGGACAACTACTTCCTGGATGACGGCGCTTATCTGGTCACGCAGGTGCTGATCAAGCTGGCGGAACTGAACAAGGCAAGCCGCAAGCTGACCGATCTGATCGCCGGCCTTGCGGAGCCTGTGGAGGCCGTGGAGCTGCGGTTCAAGATCTCAGTGCCAGACTTCAAGGCATTTGGCCTGGTGGTGCTGGAGAAGGTTAAAGCAGCACAGGTGCCCGGCTGGACGGCGGAAGCGGAAAACCATGAGGGCATCCGTTTCAACTCTGCAGGAGGGCAGGGCTGGCTGTTGCTGCGCATGAGCCTGCATGACCCGGTGATGCCATTGAACATTGAGTCTGATATGGCCGGCGGCGCGCTGATCATCGCCAAAGAGCTGGTTCCCATGCTCCAGGGCATCGAGGGGCTGGACACATCCGCATTGGACAAATTTATCGGCCAAAGCCGTTAATTGGAGGTATGAAAGTGAGCAACGTAGAAACCCTGTGCGTCAATTCCATCCGCGTGTTATCCGCCGAAGCCGTCGAAAAGGCCAAGTCCGGTCACCCCGGCCTGCCGCTCGGCTCCGCCGCGATGGCCTACACTCTGTGGGGCCGCCACATGAAGCACAACAGCGCCAACCCCAATTGGCTGGATCGCGACCGTTTTGTGCTTTCCGCCGGCCACGGCAGCATGCTGATGTATTCGCTGCTGCACCTGTTCGGCTATGGCCTGACGATTGAAGACCTGAAGCAGTTCCGCCAGCTGGGCAGCAAGACACCTGGCCACCCTGAGTATATGCACACTACCGGCGTGGAGACCACCACCGGCCCCTTGGGGCAGGGCATCGCCAATGCTGTGGGCTTTGCCATCGCCGAGGCACACCTGGCCGCCAAGTTCAACCGTGATGGGTTGAATGTAGTGGATCATTACACCTATGCCCTGTGCGGCGACGGCTGCATGATGGAGGGCATCTCCGGCGAGGCCAGCTCGTTAGCCGGCACGCTGAAGCTGGGCAAGCTCATTGTGCTCTATGATGACAACGACATCTCCATCGAGGGCCACACCGACATCGCTTTCCGTGAAGACGTGGGCATGCGCTACGCCGCTTATGGCTGGCAGGTGCTGAAGGTGGCCGACGGCAACGATGTGGAGGAGATCTCTGCCGCCATCACAGCCGCCAAGGCCGATACCAGCCGCCCCTCACTGATCATCGTAAAGACCCAGATCGGTTTCGGCTGCCCCGCCAAGCAGGGAAAGGCGTCCGCCCATGGCGAGCCCCTCGGTGCCGACAATGTGGTATGCCTGAAGGAAAACCTGGGCTGGCCGGCAGACAAGGATTTCTATGTGCCCGATGAGGCCTATGCCCATCTGGAAACGATCAAGAAAGCCGGGAAGGAAGCCGAAGCCGCCTGGAACCGCCTGTTTGCCGATTGGAGCAAGAGCTATCCGGAGTTGGCAGCCGAGTGGGACCAGTGGTTCCACGGCAAGGTGCCGGAGGGCCTGCTGGACGATCCTGAGTTCATGAAGTTTGACAAGCCCGACGCCACCCGCAACAGCTCCGGCACGGTGCTGAACCGCCTGGCGGCGATCCTGCCCAACATGATCGGCGGCTCTGCCGACCTGGCTCCCTCCAACAAGTCGGACATGAAGGGCCGCGGCGATTTCTCCGCAGAAAACTATGCCGGCTGCAACATGCACTTCGGCGTGCGCGAGCACGCGATGGCAGCGATCGGCAACGGCATGGCGCTGCACGGCGGCCTGCGGGCTTATGTGGCAACGTTCTTCGTGTTCAGTGACTATATGAAGCACTCGATGCGCCTCAGCTCCATCATGAAGCTACCGCTTGTTTATGTGCTCACCCACGACAGCATCGGCGTTGGCGAGGATGGCCCCACCCATCAGCCCATTGAGCAGCTGGCGTCCCTGAGGAGCATCCCGGATTTCACGATGTTCCGCCCGGCCGATGCCCGCGAGACAGCCGCCGCCTGGGTGTATGGCCTCACTGCAAATGGTCCAACAGCGCTGGCGCTCACCCGTCAGAACTTGCCGCTTTATGACGGCACCGGCAAGGCAGCACTGAAAGGCGCCTATATCCTCAAGGAAGCCAGCAAACCGACGCCGGATATCCTGCTGCTTGCCTCTGGCTCCGAGGTGGAGTTGATCTACAAGGCAGCCGACGTGCTTGAGAGCCAGGGCATCGCCGCCCGCGTGGTCTCCATGCCCAGCTGGGAGCTCTTCAACCGCCAAAGCGACGAATACAAGGAGCAGGTGCTGCCCAAGGCTGTTCGCGCACGCGTGGCGGTGGAAGCCGGTAACGACTTCGGCTGGCACCGCTATATCGGCCTGGATGGAGACATCCTCTGCATGGAGGGCTTCGGTGCGTCCGGCCCGGCCAACCAGGTGTTCCTGAAGTTTGGCTTCACCGTGGAGAACGTGGTGGCCAAGGCTTTGAAGGTGCTGGGGAAGTAACCCAATGATGCGACGAACAGGATGGGAAGCAACTCCCATCCTGTTTTTCTATGGGTAGGCAGATTCATTCTCCGGTCTTCTCCGTCAGGAGATAGCCCACCACCTCAAATTTGTACTCCGGTTTTTCAATCTTTCCGGTCTCCCCCCAGTCATAGGTGGGATACCTTCCGATGCCATCATGCACGATAACCAGGCTGTAGGAAACCTCCTCCGTATAGGCTGATCCGCCGGAGAGCAGCGTGGTTTTCAAAATCACGATGCTGGCATCCGGCAGATCACAGGAGATGATCGCCGTGCCGGAGTAGCCCTCGCCGTATTCATCCTTTTTATAGTTCAGATCAAAGCGGGCGATGGAAAATGTTGGTATTGCCCGGGCCAATCGCTCCACAGAGGTTTGCATTGTTTCGATGTTCATCGCGCTTGACTCAAGAATATCGCGCAAATCATCCATCTCCGTTTGCATCTTCAACACACAAAGCGCAAGTGCTGGCAGTGCCAATAACAAGATGGCAGCGGTGGTATAGCGAAGCGCAACTCGGATTATTTCCTTCCAGGGTCTGCGCAGGTTCTCAGTCTGCATCTGCTCACGCCCTTTCCCGATATATCCAATCATATTCCAGGGGATATCTGTTGGTTCATCGCAGGACGGTTCTTGGCGGCCTGTATTGATGGACAGGCTGGAGAGAGTTCCTGTATAATTGGGATGACTGCAACAACGACAAGATTATCGTGACCAATGGGGGAGAATGGCGATGAAATTCATTTCCTGGAATGTAAACGGCCTCCGAGCATGTCTGAACAAAGGTTTTGAGGAGTTTTTCCGGCAGACCGACGCCGATTTTTTCTGCGTGCAGGAAACCAAGATGCAGCCAGACCAGGCGGAGCTGAACCTGGAGGGTTATCACCAGTATTGGAACAGCGCCGTGAAGAAAGGTTATTCGGGCACGGCGATCTTTGCAAAGGAGCTGCCGCTCTCCGCTTCTTATGGCATCGGCATCGAGGAGCACGGCCAGGAGGGCCGTGTGATCACGCTGGAGTATGATTGCTTCTATCTGGTGAACTGCTACACGCCCAACGCCCAGGCGGAATTGGCCCGGCTGGACTACCGCATGCGGTGGGAGGATGATTTCCGCGCATACCTGAAAGAACTGGACAGCAAAAAGCCTGTGATCCTGTGCGGCGACTTGAATGTGGCTCACACCGAACTGGACATCAAGAACGCCAAGTCCAACGTGAACAATGCAGGGTTCTCACCGCAGGAGCGGGGCAAAATGACCGAACTGCTGGGCAGCGGCTTCACGGACTCCTTCCGCCACCTCTATCCTGATCAAAAGGACGCCTACACCTGGTGGTCCTATATGTTCAATGCCCGCGCCAAGAATGTGGGCTGGCGCATTGACTATTTCATCGTGTCCGACCGCATCAAAGGGGAGATCAAAGAGGCAGCCATCCGCCCTGATGTGATGGGCAGCGACCACTGCCCGGTGGAGCTGGTGATCTTCTGATGGAGGACAGCGCGTTCAGCAGCTTGTATATCAGCCGGATCCGCTTAAAGGATAATAGTGAGCGGAACAGCTACGTATTCCAGCTGCCGGCGGTGCGCCATTTGGGTGAGCTGAAGCTGATAAAACCAGTCACTTTCCTCGTCGGCGAGAACGGCACCGGCAAGTCCACATTGTTGGAGGGCATTGCCGTGGCTTTTGGATTCAACCCAGAGGGTGGCACCCGCAACTTTAACTTTTCCTCACGGGATACCCATTCGCCGCTGCATCGCAGCCTGATTCTGGCCAAAGGTGTGAAGAAGCCCAGGGACGGCTTTTTTCTTCGGGCGGAAAGCTTCTACAACGTGGCTACCGAGGTGGAGAAGCTGGATGAGGAAGACCGGATGATGAGCTTCGGCCCGCCGTTGCTGGATAGCTATGGTGGCGTTTCGCTGCATAAGCAAAGCCATGGTGAGAGCTTCCTGTCGCTGATGCTCAATCGTTTTGGCGGCAATGGGCTCTACATCCTGGATGAACCGGAGGCGGCGTTGTCACCCTCGCGGCAGTTCACACTACTGGCCCGCATGGCAGAGCTGGTGCGGCAGGATTCCCAGTTCATCGTAGCCACCCACTCACCAATTGTGATGGCCTTCCCCGATGCCGACATCCTGGTGCTCACAGAGGATGGCATCTGCCGCACGCCGTATGAGCAGACAGAGCATTATCAGTTAACCCGGCAATTTCTCGAGAATCCGGAGCGGATGCTGAAACACCTGTGTGAAGAATGAGAGGTCAACCCCCATGTCCAACCGCACCATATCCACCGAGGAAGCCCTTGCGATCCTGAAGGCCGGCAGCCACGGCGTGATGTCCACAGCCTCTGCCCAGGGTGAGCCCTATGGCGTGCCGGTGAACTACTGCTACTCGGAGACCGAGAACTGCATCTTTTTCCATTGCGCCCGAAAGGGGAAGAAGCTGGACAACATTTTACAAAACCCCCGTGCGTCCTTCGTGGTGATCGGGCAGCAGGCAGTGGTGCCGGATCGGTTCATCACCCATTATGAAAGCGCACTGGTCACGGGCAGAGCTGCCTTGGTGACCGACCGGGATGAGATTGTGGAAAAACTGATTGCCTTGTGCGATCGGTTCGCGCCGGGTCAGAGCCGGCGGGACGCAGTCATCGAAAAATATCTGCCGGCCGTGGCCATTGTGAAGGTGACGGTGGACGCAATCACCGGCAAGCGTAACCGCGACGAGTGAAAGGATGAGGCTGTGGACACGACTCAGAAGTTCACCGGCAAGGCTGACCAGTATTCCAGATACCGTCCCCGATATCCCGAGGCCTATCTGGATTACCTTGTCACAACCACTGGGCTGAACCCCGGTGATGTGGTAGCCGATGTAGGCTCCGGCACCGGCATCCTGACCGGGCAGTTGTTGGCATGGGGTTTGCAGGTGTGGGCCATAGAGCCCAATGCAGACATGCGCGGAGTGGCGGAAGCGCATCTTGGGGATCAGCCGGGATTTCGGTCGGTCGCCGCTACTGCGGAAAACACCACGCTTGAGGATCACAGTGTCAGCCTGGTCACTGCGGCGCAGGCGTTCCACTGGTTTGACCGCCCGCGCTTCCAGGAGGAGTGTCGCCGCATCCTACGCCCCGGTGGACCGGTTGCTTTGGTTTGGAACAACCGAGACATGCGGCAGGGGATCAACCAGGAGCTTGAGAGGGTCTGTATTGACCTATGCCCGAATTTCGTGGCCTTCGGCGGCGGGCTTGAGGACCAGCCGGACGTATTCCGAGCATTCTTCAAAAACAGCCGGTATGAGTATCGGGTGTTCGATAATGCTGAGCGCCATGATCTCACCGGTTTTCTGGGGCGCAATCTGTCCAACTCCTACGCGCCGTTAGCCCGTGATGACAATTATCAGCCGTTTATCTACGCGATGAAGGCACTGTTTGCGCGGTATGCCGCTGGTGAATTCATCACGCTGCCAATGGAAACCAATAGTTATCTTGGAACGGTGTGAGGAAGAGATGAAGACCCTGATCCTGAACGGCTCACCACGGATATATGGCGATACCGTCACCCTGTTGGGGGAACTGAAAAGGCACCTGAACGGTGAAATCGCAGAGTTCAGCGCGTATTATGACAACATTGGCCCCTGCACCGACTGCCGGTATTGCTGGAAGCATGATGGCTGCGCCATCGATGATGGCATGCAAACCGTTTATCAGGTGCTGGAAGACGCCGACAACATTGTGATTGCCTCTCCGCTCTATTTTTCGCAGCTGACCGGCCCGCTGTTGTCGCTGGCCAGCCGGCTGCAGCGGTACTATGCTGCCCGGCGGTTCAGGGGTGAAAAGCCTCTGGCCGGTAAGGCCAGGCGTGGCGGGCTTATACTGGTGGGCGGGGGGGACGGTAAGGCAGCGCCTGCCATTGAATTGGCGGACACATTGTTCCGGCTCGTCAACTGCAAACGCCTGGGCATGGTCCTCTCCCACAAAACGGACGAGAGGCCCGCCGCAATGGATGCGGAAGCCTTGGGAAAGGTGCAAGAATTGGCTATGGCATTGAATGGGGGAGGAGGACGGCTGGGAGATGATTGAGTTTCGCCGGGCAACGCTGGAGGATGTAGAGGTTCTTGCCAAACTGCGTGTTGAGATGCTTTTTGAGACAAAACATTCGGAGGCTGACCTCCGTTCGCTGCTGTATGGAAACACGGTCCACTATTTGTGTGAGGCCATGGCTGACGCCAGTTATCTGGCATGGGTTGCTGAAGAAGACGGCCAGATTGTGGCGATGGGCGGGCTCACGTTTTACCGTCTGCCTCCAAATGACTGGTGCCCTAATGGTCACACTGCCTATTTAAGCGCGATGTATACCAAGCCAGCCCATCGGAAAAAGGGCATTGCCAAGCGGCTTTTGGAGTTGTTAATGCGGGAAGCCAAGGACCATGGCTGTGAGCGTGTTTTGTTGCACGCGACCACGATGGGAAGGCAGCTATATGAAACTGCCGGCTTTTGGGATTCTGCCGATTCGATGGCATATTATCCTTACATGCAGAACCACGGTTAACCGAGTCTTTACGGCATTGTTTATAGCTTGATATCCATTCCCCAATCCAGCAACCGATCATATGATGTGGTATGGCCCATGCGGGATTCTACTGCCTGCATGGATATGCCTGAATATAGGAAAGGTAGTTGGATCCATGTTATCCAGGGAAGAGTTTGTACAAATGTCATTGAGCCTGGATCTCTTTTTCCTGCGCATCATGAAGGAACACTCATTTTTCCTGGCGGTTTCCTTGCCGCCAAAGAACACAACTTACATTCAGGACGCCAGTTGGTTTGCCAGGCATTTCAGCATGCTCCTGCAGGAAGCCGTGCAGCTTGCCAATGGCGTGATCAATGCACAAGCCGCAAACGCCGGGCAGTTTGTTACAAAATATACATTGGACGCTGAGCGGGCTTCCCAGTTCTACACCGGGGCTCCGATTGATACCTCCATCACCCAGAGCGAGCTGAACCTGCAACCGGGCATGGTGATCCCCCCGGGGATGGAAAGCAAGGTGTCAGACCTCAACCAACGGGCGATGACAGCGGTATCGGGCCTGGCAGGCCTCAAGAGTAAAATGCTGAGCGATGTGCTGTCCTGCCAGTTGTTCACGAACAACTATCCGTTGTTACTCGACCATATTCTGCGCGAGGCAGTACATTTCCATGGCATGCTAGCCAAGCTGCAAGCTGGCACAAATATCCGTGGAGGAAATGACCTGATCGAAGAGGAAGTGTTCTGGAACCGCATCATGGCCGAGCATGCCAAATTCATTCGCGGATTGCTGGATCCCACAGAGCAGACGTTGTTTGACAAGGCCAATCTGTTTGGGAAAGAATTCGACGAGTTGACCGCCGAATCCATCAAAGCACAGAACAATCCGGAAATCATCCCCAAAGTGACCGCAGAGAGCCTGGACGCTACCAAGAACATCAGGGATTTCAAGGCCGCTGGCACAGCCGGGATTCTGCAATGCAAAATCCGGTCGATCATCCTGCCATTGCTGGCAGACCACACGCTGCGGGAGGCAAATCATTTTATCTACATCCTGCAAAGAGGGGCCTAGTCTCAAGGAGCGGCAAGTTGCGACGCCCGGCTTCCAGGCAATGACCCATCCCATGTAATGTGTTATAATACCCCCGGAGCGTGATCCAATGCAAGAAACCATCGTTGTCGGCATGTCCGGGGGTGTCGATTCCGCCGTCGCGGCCTTGCTCTTGAAGCAGCAGGGCCATGACGTGATCGGCGTGTTTATGAACAATTGGGAGGAAGAGGACGACGGAGTTTGCACCGCCGCCGCTGACTGGGACGATGTGCGTCGCTGCTGCGACCGCCTCGGCATTTCCTATTACAGCGTGAACTTTTCCAAGCAGTATTGGGACCGGGTGTTTGAATATTGCTTGAATGAATACAGACTGGGCCGCACACCCAATCCGGATGTGCTCTGCAACCGGGAAATCAAATTCAAGGAGCTCATGGACTTCGCTGAAAAGATGGGAGCCGCCCGGTTGGCGACGGGTCATTACGCACGCATTGAGGAGCGGGATGGCACGCACCTGTTGTTGAAAGGTGTGGACGGCTCCAAGGATCAATCCTACTTCCTCTACATGTTGGGGCAGCAGGCACTGCGTAAAGCACTGTTCCCGCTGGGCGGCATGCTGAAAAAGGAAGTGCGGGAAATTGCCGCACGGGAGCGGCTGCCTGTGGCTGAAAAGAAGGATTCCACCGGAATCTGCTTCATTGGCGAGCGGCGTTTCAAGGAGTTCCTGCAGCAGTTCCTGCCCGCTCAGCCTGGCGAAATGCGCACACCGGAGGGTGAGTTGGTCGGCAGGCATGACGGCTTGATGTATTACACGATCGGCCAGCGCAAGGGCCTGGGCATCGGGGGCAAGGGCAACGGTGAACCCTGGTTTGTGGTTGCCAAGGATCTGGAGAATAACATTCTTTATGTGCGGCAGGGCAATGACTCGCCAGAGCTTTACTCCACCAGCTGCCGGCTTGGCGACCTGCATTTCACAACCGGGAAGCCTCCGGCCCAGGCACTAGACTGCGGTGCCAAGGTGCGCTACCGCCAGCCGGATCAGAAGGCTCATTTTGAACTAGCCGATGGGGAAGGGTTGCTCACCTTTGACCAGCCGCAGCGGGCGGTCACGCCGGGGCAGGCGGCGGTGCTTTATATCGGCGAGGAGTGTATAGGCGGGGGGACAATTCTTTAGCCCAGCACGAACAATGACCGCCATGATGAAGCCTTAACGATACACGATTTCCCAAATTCTGGTTATATAAAATCCCCTCCACCTGTCGGTTGGAGGGGATTGGCATGTATGCAATGTATAGCTCAGGCCAGCTTCCCAAAGATCATTCTGCCTGCCGAAGTTTGCAATGAGCTGGTCACTACAATCTGCACCGTTTCGTCAATGTAGCGGGCGCCGCCCTCCACCACGATCATCGTGCCGTCCTCCAGATAAGCAACACCCTGGCCTTGCTCCTTGCCCGGTTTCACAATCTTCACATGCATGTCTTCACCGGGCAGCGCCACGGGCTTCACGGCGTTGGAAAGCTCGTTGATGTTGAGCACGCTGATGTTCTGCACGCGGGCTACTTTATTGAGGTTGAAGTCGTTCGTAATCACCTTGGCGCCCAGCTCACTGGCCAGCTTCAACAGTTTGCTGTCCACATCGGAAAGCTCAGAGAAGTCCCGGTTGACTACCTCGACAGGCCGAGCCAGCTCATGCTGTAGCCTGGCCAAGATGTCCAGGCCACGGCGCCCACGGGAGCGTTTCAGGTCGTCCTCGCTGTCGGAGATCGTGCGCAATTCATCAAGCACGAAGGACGGCACAATCAGCCTTCCCTCCAAGAATCCTGCCTTGCAGATTTCAAAGATGCGGCCATCGATGATCACGCTGGTATCCAGAAGTTTCTGAGACAACGTTTCCTCAGAGACGCCATCCTTGCCGGCGCTGCGGCCTTCGCGATTGGCCATGGCCTTGCGGATCAGAGAAATAAAGTTCAGCTCATGCCGGCGATTGACCGCCAGCGAAAGACCGAAATATCCCAGCAGCAGGTAGACCAGAAGTGACAGGGGAATAGACAGCCAGGGCAACCCAATGTAGTTGATTAACTGGCTGATGAAGAATGCCAGGATGAACCCGATCACCAACCCGATCACACCGGCCACCAGATCGGCCATCGGTCGTGTTCTCAGTGTGGATTCCAGACGGTCCAGCAGCCTGAAAAAGGAGGGTGCGATCAGCAGAAACAAGAAGCCGCCCAGAAGGGAAAAAACAACATATGATACCAAGGAAAGCCAAAGGGGGATATATCTGCTTTCGGTAAGCACCCCAAGATCCTTTAGAAGGCTGATTCCCAGGAATACCAATGTGGCGCCCAGGGAAGCGCCGATCAATACGAGGATCACTTTCAGCAGTTTTCGCATTCAACCCTCCGGTTTTCATCCAATTTGACAGCTTATTATAGCATAGCCCATGTGAATAAACATTGAATAATCGCTTAACATTTCATAAGCAAGACGAAATCTCCCTTATGTGCTGCGGCATACAAACACCACTGCCTTTTTTCCCGCCACCAGCACCTCCAAACGATCATCCAATGCAAAATTCATTGATAAGGCTTCCTCAGCCTCTTTTTTGAATGGAGTTATCAACACAAGCCTGCCACCCCGTTTGAGTACGCGGCGGGTTTCGGCAGCCAACTTTCCAAAAAACGCCTGTGGATCTGCCAAAGGCGCGTTCTCACCCCAGGGTGGGTCGCATGCAATGGCATCCACGGAGCCGGATACGATGTCTGCCATATCCAGCGCGTTCATTTTAAGTACTGAGCCGTTGGCGGCGCCGCGCATGGCGTAGCGAAGCTCGGCGGATGGCGCGATGTCGCCGGCGATCACCTTTTCCGCCGGTGTGCGCAACCTTGCCTTGGCAATCATGCCGCTCCCGGCGAAGGGATCCAGGAAGGTCTCGCCGGGCTTGGGGTTGGTGAGGCGGCAGAGAAGGTTTGCGATGTCCGGCCTCAGTTCTCCGGAGCGCTGGCTATCCTTGCGATAGGTCAGCCGCATCAGCAGGAAGCCCAGCCCCTCCTTGCTGCGATACAAGAACCAAAACTCCACATCCGGCAGTGCCCGTCCTGGCCTAAGCCCGGATACTTCCGAGAGGAATGCCTCAGACTTGCCCATCGTCTTTTCTCCGGCATGGGTAATGAGGCCGTCCACCATAAACATCGCGCGGAACGTGGCTGTGCCGTCGGGTATGTGGTTCAGGATTGTTTCGGAGTCCACACCGTGGGTGAGCGCAAGGCGCACCATGTGCTGGATCGGGTCTTTTGGCGCCCTGGGGAAGGTGGTCAGGCATAAAAACGTGTTGTTGAACCACGGCGGAATGTCTGTGAGCACGCCTCTTCGCTTATACTCAACTGCGCCATCCAACATGCGCAGCAACTGCACGCCGGGCATGTCACGGGCGATAAACTCCTCAATGGCCGGCTCAAAGCCTGAGGGGAAGGTGGAATAATATTGGGCCATAGAAACTCCTTCTTTTATCGAATCTGCGCCCCCTCCCCCAATCCCATGGGGGAGGGGGGTGGGGGGTGAGGGTTAACTCAACAAATTCAGCGCTTCCTCCACCGACTGCACGCCAACCAACTCCAAACCGTCGGGGGCCTTCACACCCCTGATGTTGCGCTTCGGCAGCACCACGGTGGTAAAACCTGTTTTGGCGCATTCGGCCAACCGTGTTTCGGCCCGGCCTACCGGGCGCACCTCGCCGGTCAGGCCAATCTCACCGAACACCGCCACACCGTCGGGCAGTGGCCTGCCCCGGAGACCGGAAGCGATGGCCAGCGCCACACCCAGGTCGGCTGCCGGTTCGTCCAGCTTCAGGCCGCCAGCAACGTTCAAATAAACATCCTGATCATAAAGCCGCAAGCCTGCTCGCTTTTCCAACACCGCGACCAGCAACGCCATGCGGTTGTAATCGATACCGGTGGCCATGCGCCTGGGCGTGCCAAACACAGTATTGGAGACCAGCGCCTGAATTTCCACCAGCACCGGCCGTGTGCCCTCCACGCTGGCTGTCACAATGGAGCCGGGGCCGTTGGCGCGGTCGGAGAGCAGCATTTCCGAAGGGTTGCTCACCTCCGCCATGCCTGTTTCCCGCATCTCAAACAGCCCGATTTCGTTGGTGGAACCGAAGCGATTTTTGGCGGCGCGCAGGATCCGGTAGGAATGCATGTTGTCGCCCTCAAAATTCAAAACGGTGTCCACCATATGCTCCAGCACTCTGGGCCCCGCCAGCGCTCCAGCCTTGGTCACATGCCCCACCAGAAAGACCGGGCAGCCGGTGTCTTTTGCAACCTGCATGAAAGAGGCTGCCGATTCGCGCACCTGTGTCACGCTGCCGGCGGAGCTGGTCATGCCCGTGCGGTACATCGTCTGGATCGAGTCGATGATGATAGTGGCGGGCTTCAGCTTCTCCACATGGAGAAGAACCCTGTCCACATTGGTCTCAGCCAGCAGCTTGAGGTTACGGGAGCAGGCACCCAACCGCTGGGCTCGCAGTGCAACCTGCCTCAAGCTTTCCTCGCCGGATACATATAGCACGGGTTCGCCTTGTTTTGCAATGTTTTCCGCGGCCTGCAGCAGCAGCGTGGATTTTCCAATGCCTGGGTCGCCGCCAACCAGAATGAGAGACCCTTGCACGATGCCACCGCCCAAAACTCTGTCAAGCTCACCCATGCCTGTGGAAGCCCTTCCAAAGTCCTGCATGGGCACGTCGGGCAAAGCGGCAGCTTCAGCGCCTGGTGCAAGATCATTCGTGCGGCTGTTGGGTGCGGAGGGCTTTTCCTCCACTTCCTCGCTCATCGTGTTCCACGCGCCGCAGCCGGGGCAGCGACCCACCCACTTGCGGCTTTCCGCGCCGCACTCGCTGCAAAGGTAGACGGTTTTCAAGGTGCTCATTGCTCCTGAGCCCCCGGGAGCAGATCCTGCCCGGTTAGCACTTTATAGCGCAGTTTGTCAGCTACACTGTCTACAGTCTTGTCATACCACACCACAGTCATGCCGTTGGCGCCGGGAAGCATGCCCTTTTCGTCGCCGCTGGAAAGCCGGCAGTATTCTCCTGTGGCGATGATGTAGATCCACACCTGCTGGTTCTTGCCATAGGCCACGAATCCGTCACCCAGACTGTAAGTGGTAATGCCTTCCGCAATTACCTGAGGCGTTCCGCTCGGCTTGCTGATGTAGAGCTTCGATTTCGGCGAGTTATTGCCGTCGCTCCACACAAAGTATTGCCCATTATAAAGCGGATCGTGCACATAGGTGCCAGGGGAGAATTGCTGGGTCTTCAGTGTGCCATTGTCGTCACTGATGGCGTCTTCACCCAGCTCCAGCCAATAAATTGTGCTGTGCTCCTCTGTTTTTTTCTGCTCCAGGGTTTGAGACTTGTCTGTGTCAGCCCACAGCACAGTGGTGTGATATGCCGGTGCTGCCGCTTGCTCCTCACCGCTGCCTGGGGCGGCTGACTCGCCGGCTGCAGCTGAGGTTGTCGGAGATGGAGTGGGTGATGAGGTTGGTGATGGAGTGGGAGTGGCGGTGGCCTGCGCCGTGTCATCGGGGGCAGCGGAGGCGATCGGCTCTGCATAGATTGCCGGCGCCATGACACCATAAGTGACTGTATTCTCGCCTTCAAATGCTGTGAGCGTCAGGTTCTCCTGCGATTTCAAGTCATACATCATCAACTGATGCTTGTTTTTGTCCACCGGTTCCAGCCACACCAGCGTGTCGCCGGCCAGCCTTAATTTGGGCACGCCGTTTTTGCAGTTCTTGATCTGTGTCTTTTCGTTGGTTTTGCGGTTTAAAACATAGATATAGCTGAAGGTGTAGTGATCGGTTTCCACCCACACCATCCAGTCGTCGTTGAGGTAGGTTTCGTAAAACCCGCCGCCGGCCAGTTTCACGTCCGCGATCTTTTTTTCCTCACCAGTGGCCACATTGTGCAGGTAAAGCTTTTTCAGCGGATCGTCCTTGGCTTCCAACTGGCCGGAGCCGGCGGAGAAAAACAACTCGTTGCCGTTGATGCCGGGCGTGTTGATCAGCTTTTCCTTGAACTTCAGCGCCATGGAGCTGAAGCTAATGTCGCGCACCGTCACCGCCTCCGGCGTGACCATTGGCACATCCAACGGCGCGTTACGCGGCGGAAGTGAAACCAACGGGTCGGTGCTGGTGGGCGTTGGTTTGGGCTTGGGCGTGCCGAAGCCACCGATGGGCAAGCTGCCGGCGTTTTTTCCACCGGAAGCCAGCGCGATGGCGGTGATGGCCACAGCAACAACCACAACCAAAGCACCCATGATCAGCAAGAAGCGCTTCGGAAGCCTTTTGATTTTTTCTATTAGCTCAGTCACTGGCGATTTGCGCCTGGTGGGGCGGTAATAGCTGTGGGCTGTTTTCTGCGGCCGGATTGTGCGCGGCCCTCTTCGGTACATCTGGGGCATATTCAGCATACTCTCCCAATGTATAGTTATATGTATTATAACACAGATGACTCGCCCGAATCACGTTCACGATTATTTTACTAAAAGTGGCAGCGCGATTCATAATCTCCAGCAAATCAGGCCAAACTGTTTTTGCCGCGCCATGGGATGTAACTTTGAAATCCATTGTTGCAATGATTCGGATGGCTGATGCCGGTGCGGCGAATGCCATTGTGTAAATGGTTTATGAAAGGAGTGCCTTTTGACATGGATAGAAGCGTCAGAACCGACCTGGCGGCGGAAGCCCGGGAATTGGCGGGGCAGACGGTTCCGGGAGTGGAGTCCACCATTGACAGCCGCGATCAGGATATCACCGTGACAACTGTGCGCGTGCTCAACGAGGTGGGTGCGCAGGCAATGGGGAAGCCTGTCGGGTTGTATATCAATATTGATGCGGCTGAGCTGAAAAACCGAGACCCTGAGTTTGTGGAGCGTGTCAGCCGCCGCATGGGAGAAGAACTGAAGAAGATGCTTCCAGGCTTTGGCCGGGAGGGCACGGTTCTTGTGGTGGGGCTTGGCAATTGGAACATTACTCCGGACGCGCTGGGCCCCCGCGTGGTGGAAAAGCTAATGGTGACCCGCCATCTGATCCAGCTGATCCCCGACCAGGTGGATGAACGGGTGAAATCGGTCTGTGCGATGGCACCCGGTGTGCTGGGCATCACCGGAATCGAGACCGGGGAGATTATTTTGGGCGTGGTGGAAAAAATCAAGCCAAACGCGATGATCGCCATTGATGCTCTGGCCTCCCGCAACACAGCCCGCCTGGGCACCACGATCCAGATTACTGATTCGGGCATTTGCCCCGGCTCCGGCGTAGGCAACCACCGCATGCAGCTAAATACGCAAACACTGGGTGTGCCGGTGATCTCCATCGGTGTGCCGCTGGTGGTGTATGCAGGCACCATCGCCCGCGATGTGATTGAGCTGCTGGACGGCGCTACTGCCGGCGACCAGGCCGAGAACATGATCCGCAAGGTGGTGTCGGAGCATCTGGGCGACCTGATCGTTACACCCAAAGAGATTGACGCCATAGTGGATGATGTTGCCCGACTGGTGGCGCTGGGGATCAATCTCTCCGTTCATGATGGGGTTACAGTGGATGAGATTGACCGGTTTATGATGTGAATTCTCCCATGGCTTCTGACGAAGCCATGGGAGAATCCCCCTCCGGCTACGCCGGAGTCCCCCTTCATAAGGGGGATGCATTTCGTTCTTCATCACACTAACGATATTCTGGGCAAGACCTCCCCTTTGTGGAGGGGGGGATGCCACGAAGTGGCAGGGGGGATTTCCAAGGTAGGGGGATTGCCAAGGGATAGATGCCACCCCCTGCCAGAGTGATTTCCACAGCCATGCTGCCTTTTATGCATTCACTGTTGTTTTTATTCATTTTTACCGGTATAATGATTTTATCTATTCTTTGAGAATTGAAGTGTTATGTTGAACGTATCCATCATCGCCAATCCGGCCAAGGATCCGGGTTATCGCGTTGCTGCCCGTGCGGCGGAGGTGCTGCTTGGGCTGGGTGTGCGCGTGCTTGCATGCCCGGAGCAGGCGGTTCAGCTACCAACCGGCGTGCAGGCGGCGGGTGATGAGGAGCTGTATGGCGCCGGGTTTATCTTAACGTTGGGCGGTGACGGCACCATTCTGGCAGCAGCAAGGAACACTGCGGGCCGCGCGCCGCTGTTGGGCGTCAACCTGGGCCACAAGGGCTTCTTGACTGCGGTGGAGTTGCCCGGCATGGAGGAAGCGCTCCGGCGCGCAGTGTCGGGAGAAACCCGCGTGGAGCGGCGCATGATGCTTTCTGCATCTGTGCGCGATGAAAGCGGCGTGGAGCAGGGCAGGACTCTTGCGCTCAACGATTTTTATCTCTCCGGGCTCACCTCACCCCGGTTGGTGCGGGTGGAAGTGACGGTGGGCGAGACGCTTGCCGGCCGTTACGCCGCCGACGGCCTATTAATCGCAAGCCCCACCGGTTCCACCGGCTATTCGCTTTCGGCAGGGGGACCGGTGGTGTCGCCGGACGTACCCTGCCTGCTTATCACACCGGTGTGCGCCCACAGCCTCAGCGCTGAGCCGCTGGTGGTGCCGGCGGAATCGGAGATCTCATTGACCGCCATCGGCAGCACCGGTGAAGCCCGCCTCAATGCCGACGGTGAGGAGTGCGCAAGGCTCAAAAAGGGGTGGCGGGCCGTGGTGAGCAGGGCTGCCGAAGAGACCCTGTTTCTACGTTTCGGACCCAATGACTTTTTCGACCTGCTCCGCAGCAAGCTCACCGAATGGAACGACTAGGGGGAGAGCCGATGAAAAACAAAAGGCACATGCGCATCCTGGAGCTGATTTCGCAGGAGAGCGTCTACACCCAGGAAGAGCTGGCCGACCGCCTCAAGCAGATGGGGGAGGATGTGACCCAGGCCACCGTTTCCCGCGACATCAAGGAGATGAAGCTTGTGAAGGTGGCCGATGGCTCGGGCCGCAGCCGTTATGCCGCTGTGGGCGACTCGGGCGGCGGGCTTTCGGCCCGGTTGATCCGTGTGTTTGCCGACACAGTGCTGGGCATTGAGCACAGCCATAACATCATCATGATCCGCACACTGTCCGGCAGCGCCAACGCCGCCGCAGAGGCGGTGGACGCTTTGCATTGGCCGGAGATATTGGGCAGCATTGCCGGCGACAACACCTTCATGGTCGTGGTGCGCGAGCAATTCTCCGCTGCCCAGGTGGCAGAAAAACTGAGGGCTTTGATCAAATAGCATTTTTCTGTTACGATAATATGGCAGATTAAGAATGATGGGGCAGTAAATATGCTGACCAAGCTTGCCATCCGCAACATCGCCCTGATTGAATCGGCGGAGATCGACTTCGGCCGGGGCCTCAACGTGCTCACCGGCGAAACCGGCGCGGGCAAGTCGATCATCATCGATTCGATGAACCTGGCGCTGGGCGCTCGCAGCGACAAAGAGATCATCAAGGCTGGATGCAATGATGCCCGTGTGGAGATGGTGTTTGAGATCGCCGGCAACGAAGCTGTGGCGGAAGCGCTCGGCGAAATGGAGATGGACAGCGGCGACGGCACGCTGATCATCTCACGCCAGATCACCACCGCAGGGCGCAACACTTGCCGCATCAACGGCGCGATTGCCACCGTGGCGCAGCTGCGGGGGCTCACGCAGATGCTCATTGACATCCACGGCCAGCATGAGCACCAATCGCTTCTCAATGAAGCAAGGCATATGGACATTTTGGATGGCTTCGGCGGCCCGGCGCTGGCCAGGCAGCGCGACACGTTTGCCGCCACCTATGGAAAATATCGCAAGCTGCTGGAGAGCATGCGCTCGCTGTTTGGCACCGAGCAGGACCGGGCGCGGCGGGCGGACATCCTCCGTTATCAGATCAAGGAAATCAAATCGGCCAACCTTGCCCCCGGCGAGGATGAGGAGCTCCAGCAGCAACTGAAGCTGCTGCAGCATGCCGAAGAAATTGCAGGCGCGCTGCGTTCGGCCTACGACTCGCTTTATTCCGGCGAGGGCGGCGGTGCCGCCGCGCTGGACAGCATTGGCGCCGCGGCCAGGGAACTATCCCACATCTCGCAATATGGCGACGATTTCCAGACACTGAAGAACCGCTTGGAGCAGGTTGTGATCGAGATGGATGACATTTCATCGGAGCTTCGCGCCAAGGCCGGCAGCCAGGAGTTTGACGAAGGGGCGCTCAACGACGTGGAGGCCAGGCTGGACACGATCCGGCAGCTAAAGCGCAAATACGGCGGCAGCGCCGAGGATATCCTGAAAACCCTCGCCGCCATGGAGCAAGAGCTGGAAACACTCGAACATGCCGATGAACAGATGGAACGCATGGCCGGTGAGATCAAATCTCTGGAACTGGAGCTATTGGCTCTGGGAGAGGCATTGACCAAGCTCAGGCGGGAAGCCGCCCAGAAGTTTGAGAAGCAGGTGGTGGGCCAACTAGCCGACCTGGGTATGGGCCACTCCAAGTTCTCCGTGGAGTTTGACGCACGGGCAGGTGGCGTGGAGGAGAGCGCCACCGCCAAGGGCTTTGACCGGCTGCGCTTTCTGATCAGCCCCAACCCCGGCGAACCGCTGCGGCCATTGGCGAAGATTGCCTCCGGCGGCGAAATGAGCCGCATTATGCTGGCACTGAAAAACATCGCCGCCAATGCAGACAGCATCCCCACGTTGATATTTGATGAAATCGACACCGGCATCAGCGGCACGATGGCCCGCGTGGTGGCTGAGAAGCTGGCCGGCATCGCGCTTTCGCACCAGGTGATCTGTGTGACGCACACGGCCCAGATCGCCGCGATGGGCGAGAGCCATTTCTTTATTGAGAAAAGCACTGACGGTGTGAGCACCAGCACATCTGTCACGCCGCTGCCCGCCGCCGAGCGTGTTGCTGAAATCGGCAGGCTGGTGGGCGGCGAAGTGAGCACATTGAGCGGCCAGCATGCCCGCGAGATGCTGGAGTGGAGCAAGAGGTTCCGGGAAAAGCTGGGGTGATTTCATGAGGGATTTCTTTTGAATGGCCCATGCAGGCACCATGAACCCCGCCACAACCGAGATCAGGAGGAGGCTGAGGAGATCTTTACTTTCGAAAAATGAAATTTCTTCCATTTCTCTGTTTGTCCTCTGCTATTACCAGAATTGACCGATTGAAACTTATGTTATTGTTGCATCAGGCGCGAAAATCCACGGGCCTTTTTTTGTATCCTGGCACATTTCAAGCCTCTTGCCAAATCCCGGCGCAGGTATAATCGGCTCTTTCAAAACCGAACACTAATCTTAGAAATTTTTGTTGATGGAGCTGGACTATGCCCAAAAAACCGCCTTCTCGGCTGAAAAAAGCAATCGGTTGTGTGCTTGCCGCCGCAATGCTGGCGTTTAATTATTCTCCGCCGGTCAGGAGTTTCTTCACGCTGCCGCAGGAAATCAACCTGCAGCAGGGCCAGGTGGAGCGCCTGAACACCGGATTTCCGATCCCGCTCACAGCCACCGACACCAACGTACTGCAAATCAACAGTGAGTCGCTCGGTGAAAAGGCATGGCAGCACGGCAGTAGCGTGCAGCTGGTTCCTCAGTCTGTGGGAGAGTCAAAGCTAAACCTGTCACTGTTTGGCATTTTGCCGATCAAAAGCATTGCTGTGGTCGTCTCTCCAAAAATGTCACTGGTGCCCGGCGGGCAATCCATCGGCGTATCGCTGTATACGAAGGGCACGCTGGTGGTTGGGCGGTCCGATGTGGTGACCCAAAGCGGCGAGGTAAGAAACCCTGCCCGCGAATCGGACCTGAGACCAGGTGACGTGATTGAGAAGATCAACGGGATTACCATTGAAAACAGCTCCCAGTTATCCCAAATTGTGGCCAAAAATGGCGATGAGGATCTCAAACTCACGGTGGAGCGTGACGGAGCCGCTATCGATCTCACAATAAGGGCAGTGCGTGACCAGCTAGATGGCAAGCTCAGGTTGGGTGTGTGGATCCGCGACAGCACTGCCGGAGTGGGCACACTCACGTTTTATAACCCTTCTGACGGCCGGTTTGGGGCATTGGGACACCCCATCACTGATGTGGATACCGGCACACTGCTTTCCGTTAAGAACGGAGAAATTGTGCACTCCCGTATCATCGATGTGAAAGTGGGTGAAAAGGGAACGCCTGGGGAACTAAGAGGCTACTTCTCCGGAGAAGGAACTGGAATCGGCGCAATCGACAAGAACACACGCTTTGGCATCTTTGGCAGTGCCTATGGGGTGATTGACAACCCTGCCTATAGCCGAGCCTTGCCGGTAGGCGGTCAATCAACGGCCCACACTGGACCGGCTACGCTGCTCTCGACAATTGACGATCAGGGCGTGCGGGAGTTTGATTGCCAGATCATCAAGATTACACGGCAGAGTGAGCCGGCAGCAAAGGGAATGGTCGTGGAAATCACCGACCCTGAGCTCCTGAAAAAGACAGGCGGTATAGTGCAGGGGATGAGCGGCAGCCCGATCATACAGGATGGTTACATCATCGGCGCGATCACTCATGTGTTCATCAGCGATCCCACCAAAGGCCATGGCGTTTTTATCGAGTGGATGTTACAAAACAGTGAGGCACCCTGACGAAACTATTTGATGAGCTAAAAACAGTCTGGAAGGATTTTCCAATTTGTTGTAGAATTCATTCTGCCAGCAAGGAGGAATGATATGGCCTGTTGGAAAGTGCTTCTGGCGGATGATAACAGAAGTTTCTTGGATATGCTGTCGGAGCGGATCAGCCAGGAAGAGGATTTTGACGTGGTATGCACCGCATTGGATGGGGAAGCAGCCCTAAACGGGATTTCTGAATTCCAGCCGGATCTTGTGATTCTGGACATCATTATGCCCCGCCTGGACGGTCTTGCTGTGCAGGAAAAACTCAAAGAATTGCCGATACGGCCCAAGGTGGCCATATTCTCAGCGATGGGAATGGACTATATCACCCGGCAAGCCCTCACACTTGGTGCAGATGCCTATTTCCTGAAGCCCTTCAGCCTGGATGTGCTCATACGCAGGCTACGCACGTTGATGGGAGAGAGCCGGGAGCAGCAGAAAATCCAGGCTCGTAAGCAGACCGATGAGGATCTTCGGCGCAGTATCGCTGACCTGCTGCACAAAATGGCGGTTGCCCCTCATTTGAAGGGTTATCGATATTTGACTGAGGCCATACTCCAGGTTGTCAACGACAAGGGGATGCTTGACTCCATCACCTACCGGATCTACCCAGTTGTGGCCAAGCAATTTAGCACAACGCCCATGCGGGTGGAGCGTGGGATCCGCAGCGCGATCGAAAGCGCGTGGGATCGCTGCCGTGTGGAAACAATTGAGAAAATGTTTGGTTATACGCTCGATGAAAACAAGGGTAAGCCCTCCAACAGTGAATTCATTGCGATGATTGCCGATAAAATCATTCTTGACAGAGGCTCCCAGGGATTGTTATAATTTTCACAAAGAATCGGCCTGACACCAAGGGCAAGCGCCTGAGGGGAGGGTGGAGAGCATTCACAACCTGGTCTGACGGTGGGGGCGAGTCCGCACCCAAGACTGGACGAAATTGCTTTCCCATGCCCTCCCGCAATGCGGGAGGGCATTTTGTTTGAAGGGAGGTGCGAGATGCAAAAGCGCGTTGGCATGATCGGTATTTTTGTAAAGGAGCGCAGTGAGGCGGCGCAGATGGTCAACAAGCAGCTGTCTGATTTCGGGCAGATCATTGTGGCCAGGCAGGGCGTCCCTTATCGGGAGCGGGGGCTTTCCGTGATCTCCGTGATCGTGGACGGCACAACCGATGAAATAGGCGCGTTGTCCGGCAAGCTTGGGTCGATTCCAAACGTCACGGTGCGGAGCATGATGACTCCGGCAGACCAATAGGAGTTTGGAAAGGAAGATCACGATGAAAAACCAAAATACGCAACTCATTGTTCGCACGGCTCTGTTGCTGGCCATAACGCTGCTTTTTCAACAGCTCAGGCTGATCCTCGGCGTTACGCCCGCATCCACGATCATCATCGGCTCACTGGTCAACCTTGCGCTTTTTGTCTCGGCCGCCACGGTGGGCTGGAAGGGCAGTATCTTTGTGGCTGCGCTGTCACCTGTCGTTTCAGCCTTGCAGGGGCATTTGCCTCATCCTTTGATGATCCCGTTTGTTGCTGCCGGCAATCTGGTGCTGGTGATTGCCTTTGAACTAGTGGAGCGCCGCAGCAACAGCACGCTGCGTATCGGCGCGGGCATTGCAGTGGCGGCGGTTCTGAAAACCATCACACTGTATTGCTTGGTTGTACTGCTGTTTGTGCCGTCAATCCTGCCCGGCCTTGGCCTGAAGGCGCAGGTTTCCAAGGCATTGGTCGCCAATTTCGGCGTGCAGCAATTGTTCACCGCGGCGATCGGCGGTGTGGTCTCGATCCCTGTGATCAAGGCTGTCCGTCGGGCTCTTGATCGGCGCAGCAACGGCTGAGGAAGACAGCCAAAAAAACAAGGGAATTGACGAGTTTTCTCTGGTTCGCGATAGATTTCAATTGATATTGACATGACATGGTGTGAGCATTATAATTGCTGCATATTTGTCTACAGCGATATGCCAGAGGCATACACTATGGCAGAACCTTCTTTTGCAGAGGGGGTGTTGTTGTGTCAGAGATCCGTGTTGGAGAAAACGAGTCGTTGGAGAATGCGCTGAAGCGTTTCAAGCGCAAGTGCCAGCGCGGCGGTATTCTTGCTGAGGTGCGCAAGCGGGAGCATTATGAGAAACCCAGCGTGCGCCGCAAGAAGAAGGCGCTAGAGGCCAGAAGGAAGTCCAGTAAGAAGTTCTAAAAGATTACCCGGTCCGAAGAGGGCCGGGTTTTTTGTATGTTAAGCCTCAGTTTTGCATGAGATTGCGCCGTTGATAAACTGTATCACGATTGTGGATAAAATGTGATTTCCATGAGCATCGGTTGCATGGTCGTACTCGCAATGCTCAAAGCCTTCCATCACCAGAAGGCGCGCGTTATGGCCAAAAAGCGTCAGGGTATTGTAAAACAATTTGGTTTGTTCCAACCGATTGGGCATGTCATGGTCGGAAACCAGAATCAGAATCGGAGCAGAGTTGGTATTCTCTGCGATGTGATAGACAGGAGCAGCCTCGTCGATGAGCACCCTGCGTGTGTCCATGCCCCGCTCGCGCAGCACGTTATAATGGGTAGTTGGTTGTGCCGAATTGAAAAGATAGCCTGCGATCTCATCGGGTCTCATATTATGGACGCTCAGATATCGCTCATCTAGGCATATCATTGCCGCAAGATAGGCTCCTGCGGAAGAGCCCGCGATAAATATATCTTCACATTGCCCGTATTCGCCGATGTGGTTGTGCACCCAACTCACGGCTGCCGCCGCGTCAATGATGAAATCGGGATATGAAGCATCCGGATACATTCTGTAATTTGCCGACACAGCCGCAATCCCCTTATCCATGAGGATGGCGAAGAGATCGCCGTTGTCCTCCTTATCACCCATCTCCAGGCCGCCGCCATGGAAAAATATCAGAACTGGAAAGTGGCTACATTCTGGCAAGAAGAGATCAAGTTTACACGCCGGATAATCTGCATATTTGATATCAGTAACTTTTTTCATATTTTGGCAAGCTCCATCAAATTCGTATCTGATAATTATATCCCGTCAAACTACCCGAGTAAAGAAAAGACACCAGTGAGGCGTAGTTTAGCGCTCCGTCTTTTTCGCACCATTAGCACATAGATTAATAGGAAAGCACATGCCAACGGGGGGACACATGGGCATCAGGAAACGGATTGCCGATGCGCTGGAGCTGCAACAGGATGTCATGCTCAACTTGCCGGTGCTGCACATCACCGGCAGCGAGCGTCTGTTGCTGGAAAACCACCGGGGGCTGCTGGAGTATGCCCGCGACAGGATCCGGGTCGCCACCACTGCCGGGGTTGTGGTCATCGAGGGCGAGGGCTTAACAATCCGGTCAGTGGGGCGCGACGACCTGCTGGTCACCGGTGCGATCCGCATGGTGACAATGGGCAATGCCGGGGTGAAGCGTTGAAGGCGTGGTTGTGGAAATTCTTGGTTGGGTGTGTTACAATCAAGGTTGAAGGATTGAAGCTTCTGCAGTTCGTCAGCGATGCAGCGGAGCAGGGCATCCGGCTTCAACGGCTGGAGCGGGATGGTTACAGCCGGCTCACCGCTGTGGTGAACTGGCGCGACTATACACGACTCCTGAAGCTGGCCCATAACAGACCGCTTAGAGTTGTGGAGCTATCCAGCACCGGCATGCCGGCAATTGCGGGCGCTGCCACCAAGCGGTTGGCATTTGTGATTGGGATGGCTGCCTGCGTTTTGGCCCTGGGAATGGTGAACCTGTTCATTCTGGATGTTCGCGTGACCGGCTGCACCCAGCCCGGGCTGGAAGCCAGGGTGCTGGAGATTGCCGGTTCACAGGGTCTCAAGCCCGGTGTGGGCAAATCGATGTTGGATCTGCACACAGTGGAAACCCAGTTGATGCTGCGGCTTGGTGAGATCTCGTTCGCCGCTGTGCGCGTAAACGGCGTGGTGGCCACAGTGAACGTGGTGGAAGGCGTGCAGCCGCCACAGCTGATTGACAAAAAGACTCCCTGCAACCTCAGCGCCACCCGTGACGGCGTGGTGCGCAAGGTTGTTGTGTATGACGGCACCCCCAGGGTTGCCTCCGGCGACACGGTGCGGCGGGGGCAGGTGCTGATAGCAAGTGAAGTGACGGAAGCGGATGGGGTTCGGCTGACCCACGCCAGGGCTGAGGTGATGGCCAGCGTGTGGGCTGAGGGCCGGGCGGAAGCGCCGTTGTTTACGGCGAAAAACCGCCGCACCGGCAACACGACAGCCCGGCAGCGGCTGGAGTTTGCCGGGTATACAGTCCCCATCGGCGGGCATGGCCCGGAGGGCTTCGCGCTCTATGACACCGAGGAAACCGCCCAATACCTGCTGGGGCAGGGGCTCAAAGGGCCACGGCTGGTTACCACGCAGTATTATGAGGCGGTAAGCGCAACCGAGGAGAAAAGCTTCCAGGCTGCTTTGGACAAATCGCTGCAACAGGCGCTGAACAGCGCGCTGGCAGCAGTGCCGCAGGGTGCCCAGGTTTTAGGTAGCCGCACCGATTATGTTTATGAGAATGGGTCCATCCTAGTAAGGGTGTTCATTGAGACTTTGGTAAACATCGCGGTGGAAACGCCGGTGAGTTGAACAGCAGGAGGAAAGCCGGTTGACGGACGAAAGAGTGGAAAAGCGCATCCGCATGGGTTCCAATGAGGAAGTTGCGGCGCTTTTCGGGAATTTTGACGAGAACCTCAAGACAATGGAGAGCGAGCTGGATGTGCGTATCTCCCCGCGCGACAGCGACCTGGTGATCGCCGGGCTCCCGCAGGGCGTAGAGCTGGCCGCCGAGGTGATCGACAAGCTGGGCGACATGCTGAAAAGCCGCGAGAACATCGACAAGGGCCGCATCCGGTATGCGATCGAGCTGGCGCGGGAAGGCAACGCCAACCTGATCACCGAGATTATGACCGACGTGTTGATCGTGACGCACCGGGGCAAGCAGATCAAGTGCAAAACGGTGGGCCAAAAGAAGCTGGTGAACGCCGTTCGGGCCAACACACTGGTGTTTGCCGTGGGCCCCGCGGGCACAGGTAAGACCTATCTGGCCATGGCGATGGCGGTGGTTGCGCTCAAAAACAAGGAGATCAGCCGCATCGTGCTCACCCGCCCGGCGGTGGAAGCCGGTGAGAAGCTGGGCTTTCTGCCTGGTGACCTGCAAAACAAGGTGGATCCCTACTTAAGGCCATTATATGACGCGCTGTATGAGATGATCGGCACCGAGGCCTACGCAAGGCTGCTGGAGCGCGGCGTGATTGAGGTTGCGCCGATGGCCTATATGCGCGGACGCACACTGAACGACGCCTTCGTGATCCTGGACGAGGCGCAAAACACAACTGTCGAGCAAATGAAGATGTTCCTGACCCGCCTGGGCCAGGGTTCCCGGATGATCATCAACGGCGACGTAACCCAGATCGACCTGCCGCCGGACAAGCGGTCGGGGCTGGTGGACGCCGTGGAGGTGCTCCGCAATGTACCGGACATCGCCGTGGTGAACCTGACCGCCCGCGACGTGGTGCGCCACGAGCTTGTGCAAAGTATCATCAAGGCATACGAACAGCACAGCAGCAGAAAGCCGCCGCAACACCCGCAGCATCCGGCCGAGCGTGAAGGAAGGCGCAAGTGAACCAGCAAAATGGCAAACCCGCGAAATTGCCCGCCAGGGCAGTCATTGGCCGCGTCGTGATGGGGCTGGCCTGCTGGCTGGTCATTGTGGCGGTGGTGATGCTCAACGTGATCCCGAGGCGCCATGTGTTGGCTGTGGGCGACATCGCCAGGGAAGACATCAAAGCCACCCGTGACGTGGTAGATGACATCACCACCAATAAGCTCCGGCAGGCAGCCATAGACAGCGTGCCGGACAAATACCGGCAGGACGATGCCATCACACTGGATGTGCTCAACAAGATTGAGGATTGTTTCACTGCCATTGACGAAGTGCGGAAAAGCGGCATCGCCGAGATCAACAAGCTGGAAGACAAGGCAGCATCAATGGCATATCGCGATGACACAGGCAAGACCCAATTCACTGACTATTTTCTGCAGCAGTGCCATGAGGCGCTTCCGGGAAGCTTTACCGACGACGACGTGCGCTACATCATCCTGGGCTCCGCAAAGACCCTGGAGGAATTGAAAGATAAAATCATCGTGCTTGTCACCCAGGCGCTGAAAAGCGGCATCAAGCCCGACTATCTGCAAGACCGGATGTCAGCGGTGAACACCGAGCTGATCAACCCGTTGAACCGCTTTGACGACGACGCGCAACGGCTTGGCATGAACATTGTTTCCACTTATCTCAAACCCAACTTCATTTTTGATGAGGAAGCCACCGCCGAAGCCCGCCAGAAGGCAGCAACCGATGTGCATCCCGAGACCGTCCGCCAGGACCAGATCATTGTGCAGAACGGCCACCCGGTCACCGAGGCCCAGATCGAGCTGCTACGTAAGCTCGGCATGCTGGATGAAAGCGACCCGCACATCCTAATGTATGTGGGCGTGGGCGCGTTCACGGCGATCCTGCTTTTGCTTGTGTGGTTCACGCTCATCTTCTTCGAGCGGGAGACCTTCCTGAGCTTCCGCCGGCTGTTGCTGCTCAGCATCATCCTGTCGCTCACTGTGGCGGCGATGTGGGCGGGGCGTTCGCTGCACTATTACTTCCTGCTCTCCACTGCCGGGGTCATGCTGGTCTCGGTGCTCATCAGCCAGCGGTTGGCCTTCACAGTCAATCCGGTGCTTGCTCTTTTTGCCGGCGTGATTGCTGGCAGTGACAGCAATGGTGTGTTTACGTCTGCTGCAATGCCGGCTGCCATTTCTGCGCTTGTGGGTGGTGCGGCGGCGCTCTTTGTGATCCGCCATTCCCCGCACCGATCCACGCTGATGCTTTCGGGCATTGTGACCGGATTTGTATCCGCAATGGTAATTGCAGCGGTGGATCTGGTCACGGCGCTGGACTGGCAGACCATCCTCAAGGATTTTGGCATCAGCCTGGCCGGCGGCCTGGTCAGTGCCATGCTCTGCCTGGGTACGCTTCCGCTGTGGGAGTTCCTCTTCAAGGTGGTCACGCCGATGCGCCTGCTGGAGCTTGGCAACCCCAACCACCCGCTGCTCAAACGCTTGCTGGTGGAAGCCCCCGGCACCTATCACCATAGCATTGTGGTGGGCAACCTGGCCGAAAGCGCCGCCGAAGCCGTTGGCGCCAACGCGCTGCTCACCCGCACCGGCGCCTATTACCACGATGTGGGCAAGGTGCTGCGGCCCTATTTCTTTACAGAGAACCAATTGGGCGGCGATAGCCCCCATGATTCGATCACACCGGAGCTTTCCAAGCGCATCCTCACTGCCCACACCAAGGACGGGCTGGAGATCGCGATCAAATACGGGTTGCCCGAGCAGGTGCAGGACATCGTCCTGCAGCACCATGGCACCACACCGGTGATGTTCTTCTACCACAAGGCTGTGAAGCAAGCCAAGGAGGGGGAGACCGTCTCGCTGGATGATTTCCGCTACGCCGGGCCAAAACCGCAGACCAGGGAAGCCGCCATTATCATGCTGGCCGATTCTGTGGAAGCTGGTGCCCGCACGCTGAAGGATCATTCCCAGGAAAAGCTGGATGAGTTCATCCAACACATTGTGAATCTGAAGCTCGAAGATGGTCAACTGGACGATTGCGACCTGACCCTCCGTGACATCAGCCTGATCTCCGGTGAGTTCCGCAAGGTGCTGGGCGGCGTGTTTCATGAGCGGGTCAGTTATCCCGCCACAGAGCCTGTCAAGAAGGAGGAGACTGCCAAATGGTGAGAATCCTGCTGGATGTTGAAGAAGGTCTCGAAAGGTTTTCCCACCTGAATGATTCCGTCACCGCCGCCATCTGCGCAGCGGTGCGGCATGCCGGTGGTCCTGAGAAGGCACAAATCGGGTTGCTGATTGTGGGCGACGAATCCATCCGCGAGCTCAATGTGGAGCACCGGGGCATCGATCGGGCCACCGATGTGCTCAGTTTCCCGATGCTGGAGCTGGGCCAGCAGATCACCGATGTGGATGTGGATCCGGAGACCGGTGAGGTGGTGCTGGGCGACATCGTGATTTCCATGCCGGCAATCGAACGGCAGGCGGAGGAATACGGCCACAGCGTCGGGCGCGAGGCAGCCTTTCTGGCTGTGCACGGCGCATTGCATTTGATGGGTCATGACCATGAGGAGGAAAGCCAGCGCCAAGCCATGCGCGAAGCTGAGGAAGCTGTGCTGGCCTCACTGGGCCTGGCAAGGCAGGGGGATCAAGCATGACTGCAGCTGAGCTCGTGGAAAAAGCCCGACAGGCCCGCCTGAATGCATACTCTCCCTATTCAGGATTTAAGGTGGGCGCATGCCTGGTGGCCAAAAGCGGAAAGATTTATACGGGCTGCAATGTGGAAAGCGCCTCCTTCACGCCCACCTGCTGCGCCGAGCGCACGGCCCTCTTTACTGCTGTAGCGGCAGGGGAGAGGGAGTTCACCACCGTTGCCGTGGCTTGCGACGGCAATAAGCCCGCATGGCCATGCGGTGTGTGCCGGCAGGCGCTGGTGGAATTCGCTCCGGGCTTGATAGTGATTGCTGCCGGAGAAACCGGCGGTTGGGAAGAGGCGGCATTGAGCGAATTGCTGCCGAAAGCGTTTACGGAGTTTGAAATAGAGAAATAAATCCCCCCCCGCCCCCTTCAGAAGGGGGGCACAAGTATCGTTCTATCACTTTGTAGCTGGATAGAAACGCACTAGAATCCCCCTTGTGAAGGGGGATACCGGCGAAGCCGGAGGGGGATTATCAAAGAGGATAATATGAGCGACACATTTCATTCCGGCTTCATCACCCTGACCGGCCGCAGCAATGCCGGTAAGTCCACGCTTTTAAACGCCCTGGTGGGCGAAAAGGTGGCCATCGTTTCCGACCGGCCGCAGACCACGCGCAACACGATCCGTGGTGTGCTCACCGGCGAGGGCTACCAGATGGTTTTTGTGGACACGCCGGGTTTGCACAAGCCCCGCACCCGCCTGGGTGAATACATGGTGCAGTCTGTCCGCTCCGCGCTGGATGGTGTGGACGCCGTGCTGGCGGTATTTGACGCGTCCGAGCCCACGGGAGCCGGTGACCGCGCCGTGCTGGAAAGCGTGAAGGATGTCGGTGTGCCGGTGATCGCCGTGCTCAACAAGATCGACAAGATCGATAAAAAGGAGCTGCTCCCGCGCATGGTGGAGTTGAGCAAGCTGCCTTATATCAAGGATATCGTACCGCTTTCCGCCAAGACTGGTGACGGTGTGGAAATCCTGAAAAAGCTGCTGCTGGATTTGTTGCCTGAAGGCCCGATGTATTTTGAGGCAGACGATTACACCGATCAGCCGGAGTTCAAGATCGTGGCAGAGATCGTCCGCGAGAAGCTGATCAACCAGCTGCTGGAGGAAGTGCCCCACGGCATTGGCGTGGAGGTGCTCTCCATGAAGCCAGATGAAGAAGGCAAGATCGAGATCGACGCCAACATCTATTGTGAGAGGCAGACCCACAAGGCCATCATCATTGGCCGTCAGGGCAGCATGCTCAAGCTCATTGGCACACAGGCCCGGCGGGAGTTGCAGGGCATTCTGGGCGCGCCGGTGCATCTGCAGCTGTGGGTGAAGGTGAAAGAGGGCTGGCGCGATAGCCCCACGGCAATGCGAGACCTGGGCTACGACAGCCGCGATTTGCAATAGTATGGGCGTGCTGGTGACCAGGGGCGTTGTGCTCCGGGCGGTGAATTACCGCGAGACGAGCCGTATCCTGACCTTGTTCAGTTATGACAAGGGCCGCATCACCGTATCTGCCAAGGGGTGCCTCAGGCCCAAGTGCCGCGAACGTGCTGCCACAGAGCAATTCACCCTGGGTGAATATGGCCTTTCCGAGCGGTCCTGCCGCTATTATCTGAACACCGCTTGCATCGAAAATGCCCATTACAACCTGCGATTTGACATCGACCGGCTGGCGTTGGCCACCTATTTTGCCGAGCTCTGCGAAAGTGTCCTCAATGAGGAGGAACCCCAACCGGAGCTGTTTGACCTGCTAACAAGTATGCTTGCTGCGCTGTGTGACGAAAAGACGAACCCTGCGCTGGCACGCCTCTTCTTTGAGGTAAAGGCGATGGACATCCTCGGGTTTCGGCCGGAAGTTTCGTCCTGTGCTGCCTGTGGAGGGGATCTGAATGAAAAGCTATGGTTTTCCGTCTCCGCTGGCGGCTTGGTGTGTGAAGCGTGCAGGCCGGAGGCTGCAGATGTAAAGGCCATCCTGCCCGGTGCCGCCGCGCTGTTGCGGCAGGTGCTTGATTGGGAGATAGAGCGCATGAATGTGCTTAAGCCTGCCCCGGCCGTGATGGACAACCTGGAGCAGGTGTGGCGGCCCTTTTTGAAGTGGCACTTGGAGAAGACCTACAAGATTGATGGATTTTTGGATAAGCTGAAGTGATATTTCTGATAAGTTGGTATGAGCTATCTTGTACCTCAATACGAGCTATTCGTATCATAATGATTCATGGCGTTCGCTGTACATTAACAGCATTTTGACATAATCTTGGTTGCTTTACCAATCTTCATGGTTTATAATACAAAATTGCGTGCGATACTAAATGTTGCATGCTTTGTTCCCTATAACATCATTGTGTCAGCAAAAATTGTGAATAGACAGAGGAGGAACCCCGATGGCACACAAGTATGTCTATCTGTTCAAGGAAGGCGATCCCAACAACAAGAACCTGTTGGGCGGCAAGGGCGCAAACCTGGCCGGCATGACCAGCATTGGCCTGCCCGTACCGCGCGGCTTCACCGTGACAACCGAGGCCTGCACCCGTTACTATGAGGACGGCCAGAAGATCGCCGATGAAATCATTGCGCAGATCTATGAAGCCCTCGCCACCACCGAGCAGATGGTCGGCAAGAAGTTTGGCGACATCAACAACCCCTTCCTGGTGTCTGTGCGCTCCGGCGCCCGCGCCTCGATGCCCGGTATGATGGACACGATCCTGAACCTGGGCCTCAACGACGTGGCTGTGGAAGGCCTTGCCAAGCTCACCAACAACCCCCGCTTTGCTTATGACAGCTACCGCCGGTTCATCCAGATGTTCTCTGACGTCGTGATGGAAGTGCCGAAGCCCAAGTTCGAGCACATCCTTGATGCGGTGAAGGAAGAGAACCACGTCAAGTATGACACCGAGCTCACCGCTGATAACCTCAAGGAAGTCATCAAACGCTACAAGGCGCTCTACAAGACCGAGAAGGGCAGCGATTTCCCGCAGGATCCCAAGGAGCAGCTGATTGAGGCTGTGAAGGCCGTGTTCCGCAGCTGGGATAACCCCCGCGCCATCGTGTACCGCCGCTTGAATGAAATCCCCGGCAACTGGGGCACCGCCGTCAACGTGCAGGAAATGGTGTTTGGCAACATGGGTGACGATTCGGGCACCGGCGTGGCCTTCACCCGCAACCCCTCTACCGGCGAAGCCAAGCTCTATGGCGAGTTCCTGATGAACGCCCAGGGTGAAGACGTGGTGGCCGGCATCCGCACCCCCCAGCCCATCGACCAGCTGAAGCAGACCCAGCCCGCTGTCTACGAGCAATTCGTGGGCATCGCCAATACGCTGGAGAAGCATTACCGCGACATGCAGGACATGGAGTTCACCATTGAGCGCGGCAAGCTGTTCATGCTGCAGACCCGCAATGGCAAGCGCACCGCCGCCGCGGCTTTAAAGATTGCCGTGGACCTGGTGGCTGAGGGCATGCTCACCAAGGAAGAAGCCCTGTTGAAGATCGATCCCAAGCAGCTGGACGCGCTGCTGCACCCCACCTTTGAGCCCAAGGCCCTGAAGGCCGCCAAGCCTGTGGCCAAGGGCCTGCCCGCCAGCCCCGGTGCTGCCTGCGGCAAGGTGTATTTCACCGCCGAAGACGCAGTAGCCGCCTCTGAAAAGGGCGAAAAGGTTGTGTTGGTCCGCCTTGAGACTTCTCCGGAAGACATCGAGGGCATGCATGTGTCCGAAGGCATCCTGACCGCTCGCGGCGGCATGACCAGCCACGCGGCCGTTGTGGCCCGCGGCATGGGCACCTGCTGTGTGGCCGGTTGCGAATCCATCAAGGTGGATGAGCCCAACAAGAAGTTCACCGCAGGCTCCGTGGTCATCAAGGAAGGCGACTGGCTCTCGCTCGATGGCAACACCGGCAACGTGTATGCCGAGGCGATCCCCACTGAGGAAGCGGGCATCACCAATGAGTTCGCCATGATCATGCAATGGGCTGATGAGTTCCGCACACTCAAGGTGCGCACCAACGCCGACACCCCCTATGACGCCGGTGTGGCAGTGAAGTTTGGCGCCGAAGGCATCGGCCTGACCCGCACGGAGCACATGTTCTTCGAAGCCGACCGCATCCCTGCCATGCGCGAGATCATCGTGGCCGACACCGTCGAGCAGCGCAAGAAGGCTTTGAACAAGCTGCTGCCCATGCAAAAGAGCGACTTCAAGGGCATTTATGAGGCCATGGGCCCGCGCCCTGTCACCATCCGTTACCTCGACCCGCCGCTGCACGAGTTCCTGCCCCACGACGATGAGGACATCAAGGCGCTGGCTGTTGAAATGGGCCTGACCTTTGAAGCACTCAAGTCCAAGGTTGTTTCGTTGCATGAGCTAAACCCCATGCTGGGCCACCGCGGCTGCCGCCTGATGGTTTCCTATCCGGAAATCGGCGAGATGCAGACCCGCGCCGTGATCGAGGCCGCCATCGAGGTGCGCCAGGAAAAGGGCTATGACATCGTGCCCGAGATCATGATCCCGCTGGTGGGCGATGTGAAAGAATTGAAGTTCTGCAAGAACATCGTGGACGCGACCGCCAAGGCCGTGATGGCTGAAAAGGGCGTGACCATTGAGTATCATGTGGGCACGATGATCGAGATCCCGCGCGCCTGCGTGACCGCCGACGAAATCGCCAAGGAAGCCGACTTCTTCAGCTTCGGCACCAACGACCTCACGCAGATGACCTATGGTCTGAGCCGTGACGACGCCGGCCGCATCCTGGAGGATTACTACACCGCAAAGATTTATGAGCAGGATCCCACCGCCCGTCTGGACCAGATCGGCGTCGGTTCCCTCATGAAGATCGCTGCTGAAAAGGGCCGCTCGGTCAAATCCAGTCTTAAGCTGGGCATCTGCGGTGAGCATGGCGGCGATCCGGGCTCCGTGATCTTCTGCCACAGCATCGGCCTGAACTACGTGTCGTGCTCGCCGTTCCGCGTGCCGATCGCGAGGTTGGCCGCCGCCCATGCCGCCATTATGGCCAAGAGCAAGTAAACAGACTGAATGGGGCTGTTGCATCAGCTCCTCTCCCAAGCAAACCCTCACCTCTGCCCCTCCCCCAGAGCATTGGGGGAGGGGTAGCGTATGTGAGGGGATGATAGGTCTCTAAGAATCATTGACGAGTTAGTAGGGGCGGGTTGCCATGCCCGCGGAGTGTCTTGTAGTGGAGTCTTTCACGGACATATGAAGAATCTGCAATAACTAGTGTAGATTCTAGATTTGAAATCCACTGAGAGATGATATTTCCGCTCTATACTTGGGTATATTTTCACTGTGCTTGCAGGAAAACCGGGATTCCCGTCGAATAAAGAATTTCCAACTGCCCCAACTCATGGGAAGGATTTTCTCTTTCCATGGCGTATCACTGAAAAGGAGCGCGAATGCCCGGTTTTTTCGCCGAAGAATTCCTCACAGACGTGCTGGCTCGCAACGACATTGTCGATGTGATCGGCGGCTATGTCCAGCTCAAGCGCAAAGGCCAGAGCTGGTGGGGTCTGTGCCCCTTTCATGGGGAGAAGACGCCGTCTTTTTCGGTCAGCCAAGATAAGCAGTTCTACTATTGCTTTGGCTGCCATGCCGGAGGAAACGCCTTTCAGTTTATCCAGAACATGGAGAAATGCGACTTCTCCGAGGCTGTTGAGCTACTGGCAGGTCGGGCCGGGCTGCCAATGCCGGAGCGCAAAAGTGACGGCGACCACCGGGCGCGTGAAGAACTTCGCACCACACTGTACGAAATCGGAAGAGCGGCAGCGCGATTCTACCACGACAAGCTCTATTCCCGCGAAGGGCTTCCGGCATTGGAATACCTGCAAAAGCGGGGCCTGAGCGAGCGCATCATCAAGCGATTCGGCTTGGGTTTTGCACCGGACAACCGCGACGAAGCCATCCGTTTCTTGGAAGCGCAGGGCTTTTCGCGGGAGCACCTCAAGCAGTTTGCCGTGGCCGGAGAAAAAGAAGGCCGCTGGTATGACTACTTCCGCAACCGGGTGATGTTTCCGATCATTGACCGCAGGGGTCGCATCATTGCCTTCGGCGGCAGGGTCATGGATGACAGCCAGCCCAAATATCTGAACTCTCCGGAAACGCCGGTGTTCAATAAGCGGCAAAACCTGTTTGGCCTGAACCTGGTGCAGCAGATCCGCGGCTTGCAGCGGATGGTGCTGGTGGAAGGCTACATGGATGTGATCTCGATGCACCAGGCAGGTGTGCCCTATGCAATGGCGTCACTGGGAACGGCGCTCACCGAGGAGCAGGCGAGACTCATCAAGAGGTACTGCGAGGAAGTTTTTCTGGCCTATGACGGTGATTCAGCCGGGCAGAAAGCCACATTGCGCGGGCTCGATATCCTCAGGGATGCCGGCCTTGCTGTAAAGGTGATGGAGTTTCCCGATGGGATGGATCCGGATGATTACGCCAAGCGCTTTGGGCTCACGGGTCTGGAAGAGCGAATGGACCAGGCCTTGCCGCTCATAGACTATAAGCTGAAGGCAATCTCCGCTGAGTGTAATCTTGTCACAGAGGATGGGCGCCGGCGGTATGTAACAGTAGCTTGCCGTGAGGTGCTTGCCAAAATCGCAAGCCCTGTGGAATTGGATATCTATGTGAAGCGCCTCAGCCGCCAGACCGGTGTGTCGGAACTGGCGATCTATGAGGAATCTGGCATTGAACGGTCTGCACGGAAGGCCGCCGAGTATAGCGCGAAACACAGCAGGTATACTAATGCAGGAATGGACGGTTCTTCCAGAACGCTGGATGCTTCACCAATGGAGGGACGCCGTGACAATGCCAGCCGGGATGCCGAGAGTTTCCTGCTCCGGCTCGCGATGCAAGGTTCAGAGCAAGCAATGAACTTCCTCACGGAAGCCGGGGTTGCGTTTTTCCATGCTGAGCGGCAAGAGTTGGCCCAAGCCGTGCTGAACGGTCGGGTCAGACAGCAGTCCGCTGCGGAGATGATGAGTGAGCTTTCTCCTGCTGGGCAGTCTGAACTAGCCCGCATCCATTTGCTTGCGCTGCCACAGGAAACGGATTGGAACCGACTTGTTGGAGACTGCCTTAAAACACTGCGGGAGCGTGAGCTCACCGTGCAAATTGAGGCGGTGAATGAAGCACTAAAACTGCCAGGCCTCGCCGAAGATGAGCGGCAGGCAAAAAAGAAGGAATTATACGGGCTGTTGCAGAAAATATCCGCGCTCAAGCAGCAGCAACCAGATCAGAACAAGCGCTGAGGAGGGACGGCATTGGCCGACAAGAAACACAACAGCAACATCACGCCGGAGGAGAACGGGATCGCCGACGAACTCAATCAAACCACGCAGCCGATAACCGAAGAGGCTGGCACTGGAGGCCTGGGGGAGTTGCGGGGCAACCTGGCTGAAATCTCGCTTTCCAAGCTCATGGAAATCCCGATGGTCAAGCAGAAGCGGATCCGCAAGCTCATTGAGCTGGGGCAATCCAAGGGCGTATTGACCGAAAAGGAAATTGGCTCTCTGCTTGATGGCATTGAGCTGGAGCCGGCGGAGGTCGAGCAGATCTACGAAGCGCTGGAAAAGCTTGGCATTGAGTATTCTCTGGGCAAAGCCCCAGGCGACCTGGAGCAAATGCAGGATGACAAGGCATTGCTGGAAGGCGTGAGCCTGGACGATCCTGTTCGTATGTATTTGAAAGAGATCGGCAAGGTGCCGTTGCTCTCCGCCGATGAGGAAATTGTTTATGCCCGTAAGATGGAGGAAGGCGATCAGAATGCACGCCGTAAACTGGCGGAAGCCAACTTAAGGTTGGTCGTAAGCATTGCAAAGCGCTATGTGGGCCGCGGCATGTTATTTCTGGATCTGATTCAAGAGGGAAACCTGGGCTTGATCAAGGCTGTTGAGAAATTTGATTATCGCAAAGGATATAAGTTTTCCACATATGCCACCTGGTGGATCCGGCAGGCCATCACCCGCGCCATTGCCGACCAGGCCCGCACCATCCGCATCCCCGTGCACATGGTGGAGACGATCAACAAACTGATCCGTGTGTCACGTCAGCTCCTGCAGGAGCACGGCCGTGACCCCCAACCCGATGAAATTGCCAAGGAAATGGGCGTTTCGGAAGACAAGGTGCGCGAAATCATGAAGATCGCGCAGGAGCCGGTCTCACTGGAAACACCAATCGGCGAGGAGGAAGACAGCCACTTGGGTGACTTCATTCCCGATGACGATGTCCCGGCTCCAGCTGAGGTTGCCGCCTACACGATGCTCAAGGAGCAGCTCACAGACGTTCTGGACACGCTGACGCCTCGGGAAGAGAAGGTGCTGCGCTTGCGCTTCGGCCTGGACGATGGCCGAGCGCGCACGCTAGAAGAAGTGGGCCGAGAGTTCCAGGTAACCCGCGAACGCATCCGCCAGATTGAGGCAAAAGCGCTGAGAAAACTCCGGCACCCCAGCCGCAGCAAGAAGCTGAAAGATTTCCTGGATTAGTGCGTTGTGTTGATATCACAATACTGATATGCAAATTATGCGGTTATCTGCATATTTGATATTGTATGATTCAACACGATAGCGTATAATGTTGGCATAATTGGCAAAGAAGACAAATATCTGCGAATGAAGGGCAGGTGATGTGATTGGACCGGGTCGATGAGACCGCCGCCTTGTATGAGGAATTGATCTGCAAAGTGCAAGGCGTGTTTTCCGCCAAGGTGAAGATCGACGAATCCGACGGCGAAATCATCGAGTGCCATGTGTTGGCGGATCGCTCCCGAAACGTCAAGCAATTGGTGCGCGATGTGCAGTCGGCGTTGATGGCGAAATTCCATGTTGATTTGGATTATAAGCTGATTAGCGTGGCCCAGGTGGACAATCTTGACAGCATCATAAGCCCTTCGCGCGATTACTCGCCTGTGGAAGAGAAGAAAGCGGAAGCCCCCAGGGTGCTGCTGAAGTCGTTCATGGTGGGATATGAAGGAAATTCCATCAAGGCCACAGTGTCTTTGGTTGCAGGCGAACGCATATACTCCGGCGAGGCTTCCGGCAACAGCGGGGCAAACAGCCGTTTCCGCACGCTGGCCCAAGCGGTGGTAAACGCCGTGAACTATAATATGGACCAGGGCCTCACGCTGAGCATTCTGGATGTGCAGCGTTTCAATATCAACGGCCAGAGCGCGTATGCCGTGGCGGTATACTGCCGGCATATGGGCCGCGAAGACACTTTGCTTGGCGCCGCGATCATCCGCGAGGATGAAAACGTGGCAGTGGTCAAGGCAGCGCTTGACGCGCTGAACCGAAGGCTTTTCATGCCTTTGACCAAATAGCGGAATATTAGGCTCAGTTCCACTTTCTTGCCGATTCTTGAAAAGCGTAGCGGATAAATAGCCTGTCTGTTAGCGGACGACAGAGTTTCGTGAAGGAGGCTATTTATTAATGAAGGCTAAGATCGCGATGGCACTCGCAGCTCTGGTTTCTTTGCTGCTTGCCGGTGGCGCAATGCTCACCTGGAGGTAATACCATCTGAAAACCATTGTGGAGCTGAGCCTAATTTCCATAAATTGCGGGAGTATATATGGGTAACGGTGGATCCGGCCGAATGAAATCCTGGTTTGCCAATGCTTATCTGGCACTGTATTCGTTGGCCGGATTTGGGTTGGCAGCCCTTCTTGTTTATGATTTTGCCAGTACAAAAGACTTTTCTGGAAACATACTATTTGAGGTGTTCAAGTATCTCGTTCTTGTGGTAATGCTTTGCATCTGCAGGTCATATCCGTTGCCCACACGTAAGGGTGAATATACTGATATTTCCATCATCCTTCTTTATGCAATCACAGTGCTTTTTGGTGTTCAGGTTACGGTGTTCGCGATTATCATCAGCGCTTTGTTTGAGTTTGAGAAGCGAGATGGCAAAACGGTCAGCACGGTCTTAAACACCCATATATCCAAGACGCTCTATAATAATGCAAATTACATTATTTCAGTAAGTGCCGGTTGGCTTGCCTTTAAAGCCGTTGGGGGTGCCGCCGGAGATCTTGATATGCCGGGATTGTTGCTGCCGTCGATCTTGTTTCTGGTGGTAACGCTTCTCGTCAACAGTATTAGCACGATCCTGATCATCAAGCTGATGGTGGGGGCTCCGTTCCTTTCTTCTTTCACAAGCGTGGTAACGAACCTGCTACCTACGTTGTTGGCGTTCGCACCAATTGGCTATTTTCTGGCGTTCATTTTCCAGATGCAAGACAGTGGCCCATGGTTGGCCATCCTGTTCTTCGTGCCGTTGATGTTTGCGAGATACGCGTTTAAACTTTATGTTGATTCCAAGGAGCAGTATATCCGCACGATCAGTACGCTCACCGCCGCCATTGAGGCTAAAGATGAATATACCGAAGGTCATTCCAAACGTGTGGCGCAGTATGCTGAGGAAGTCGCCCAGGCGATGGGCATGGGTTCGGCCCGGCTCGAAAATCTGAAAGTTGCTGCCGTACTGCATGACATCGGCAAGATCGGCATTGAGGATGAGATTCTCAGGAAACCCACCAAACTGGCTCCTGAGGAGTGGGAGAGGATCATGCAACATCCCGCCATTGGCGTTAAAATTCTGGAGGAGGTCAGTATCCCTGAGTCAGTGAGGGATATGATCCTGTATCACCATGTGCGGTATGATGGCGGGGGATACCCGAAGATGGAGCCTGGGAAGACTGTGGCTATGGAAGTGCATGTGATCAGCCTGGCGGATGCCTATGACGCAATGACCAGCGACCGGCCATATCGGAAAGCCCTCAGCGAGGAAACCGCGCTCAGCATCATCCGTCAGGAGCGCGGCACGCAATTCCATCCTGATGTGGTGGACACCTTTTTGAAAATGAAGCAAAGAAGCGCGCAGGAAAGCAAATGATATTGCTGATCTTCATCATCTTGGGGCTTGTGATTGGCTTGATTCGCGGCGGTGGGTTGAGCGGTCTTGTCAATATCGGGCTGCATGGTGTGTGGCTGGTGTTTCTGGCTGCTGCTGCGGAGCTAACGATTTATGTGCTGCCAGGTTATATACCCTGGCTTTTTCCGGAGTTTCTGATTCCAATTCAAATTATTCGGTTTCTGCCGCTTGTAATCTTTGTTTTGATCAACATCCGCAAATATGGCATTTGGCTCGCAGCCTTGGGGTTGGCGCTCAACATCGTTGTGATCGTTTCCAATGGCTGGCGTATGCCTGTGGCATGGCAAGCACCGCTGGTTCCAGGTCTTGAATCCACGGTGCAAAAGATTGCAGATGGAAGAATCCCCGAATACTTCGTGATGCCGGGTCCGCGCGAAGCAACCATGTGGTTTTTCAGCGATATCATTCCATGCCGTATCGGGCCGTCTGCTTATGCCAGCATCGGTGATATGGCTCTTGGAATTGGCCTCCTGCTTCTGATCGAGCACGCAATGGCGCGCTATTCGATTGGCCGGCATGCGCGGGGAAGCCTCGCCCCGAGGCTTGGCCGGCATGGAGCTTCAGTTCCAGAGAGAGAAGCCCCCCAGAAAACCATCAAAGCTACGTTGGAAGACCCAAAGCCTGAGAGTAAACTGGTTGGGCCAAACCAGGCGCATCTTCGTGATGAAGCCACATTGGTTCATTCCAAGACAGCGGTTGGTGCTGTTTCACCAAAAACGAATAGCTATAAAGATGTATCAGACGTTAGCCCTGAATTCCTTCCTCTTTCAGGACCTTTGGCTGCTGAGGAGACGAAAAAGGTGATCCCAATTAAGCTTTCGCCCCGACTACAGACCATCGCTTTCATGATCGACAGCCGCGCCGCCGTGGCCGATGTGGGCTGCGATCACGGCAAACTTTCAGCGTATCTGGCCTTAAGCGGCTGCCCGAAGGTTATCGCGGTGGATGTGAGCGCCAAGTCCCTGGCCAAGACACGAGAGCTGGTGCGCGAGATGGGCATCGGCAACGTGGTGCAGACCAGGGTGGGCGACGGGCTGAAAAAACTGAAACCCGGCGAAGCCAATGTGATTGTGATGGCGGGTTTGGGAGGACAGACTATCGTCGAAGTGCTTGAGTCGGGAGCACGGCAAGTCGGCGAAGTGGATAAGCTGGTGTTACAGCCGATGAACTCTGTGGGCATGGTGCGCCGTTGGTTGGCGGACAGTGGCTTTCAAATTTCCGATGAGCAATTAGCAGAGGAGGACGGGCGCATTTATCAGGTTCTGGCCGCCACGCCGGGGCAGGATTCCCGCCCGCCGATGTCGCTGTTTGACCTGGAGGTGGGCCACCTGCTGGTGAGCCGACGCCATCCCTTACTCGGCAAGCTGCTTCAGAATAAGTTGGAGATCATCGATACGATTCTCAGCGAGATTGCCGACAAAGCCACTCCCAAGGCCGAGGCTCGCCGAAACGAGCTAATAGAGCTAAGGGGGCGCTGTGTGGAGGCTCTTGAATGGTTTGCACGATAGGTGAGATTGCCCGCATCATGGAGCAATGGGCACCCAGGGAGATTGCAGAGCAGGGAGACAACGGCGGCTTATTGGCTGGCCATTCCGACCGGTCTGTTGAGTCTGTATTGATCTCTTTGGACGTCACAACGGATGTGATCTGCCATGCCGCTCAAGTGGGAGCGCAATTGGTGATTTCCCACCACCCGCTCATCTACCGCCCGATCTCTGCCGTTATAGATAGCTCTGTTACTGGAAGGCTTGCTATGCTGGCAATTGAGAAGGGTGTAGCACTCTATGCAACCCACACCAACCTGGATCGGGCGGCCGGCGGGGTGAATGACACGCTGTGCGCCGCGCTTGGCCTTCAAAGCGTGGTGCAAGCCCAAGAGGGTTCCATTGGCCGGATCGCCTGTCTGCCGGCCGTGACTCGGCTTGATGCCGCCGCTATGCAGGCGCGATTTGCACTGGGTGCGCCTGTCGCGCGAGTGACCGGGTCTGGAGAAAAACTGGTTCAACAGGTGTATGTTGTTTCCGGTGCGGGCCGGCATGATATTACCAATGCCTTGAATGCTGAAGTGGATTGTATGCTAACCGGCGAGATAGGATATCATGACGGCCTTGACGCGCTGGAGTCGGGCCTGGCAGTGATCGAGCTTGGCCATTATCATACTGAGCGCCCGGTGCTGCAACAAATAGAAAAGCATTTACAAAGCCAGTTCCAAAGGTTACAATATAAGGTACGGACAGAGGTTTATCAAGAATCGACCTGCCCGTTTCGTTATTTCGTCTGAACGTGGCACGCCCATGAAAACGCCGAAAAACCATGAGCAAAGAGGGGCGCGCCCCTCTTTGAGCTTGATAAGGAGGATCAACAGTGGATCAACAAACCCAGTTGTTATGGGAGTATCAACAAATTGACCTACAAGTGGCCAATGTGGAACGGAAGCTTCGCGGCTCACCCACACGCAAGAAGTTGATGCAGGCCCGCGACTATATTTTAGACGCGCAAAACCTGATGAAGAAGATGGAGGCTGATGCCGGAGAGATTCGCATCAATTATGATTCCATCAAACAAAGAAACGACGCCCTCGTGGCCGAGCTTAACAGCTTGATGGGCTATATCGCCGATTCCGACGGCAACACAACGATGCAGGAGTTGGAGCGCATGCGCAAAGAGGTGGCTGAGATTCAGAGCAACCTTGGCAAGCATGAGCGGGAGCTACAGCAGATTATGGACCGTCTCTCTAGGATTGAGGGTAATGTGAGCAAAATTGCGAGCAACGCCCCCAAAGCCAAGCGAGACTATACCGAGCTCAAGGAAGTGTATGACAAGGAGGCGGCGGTGAACTCGGCAGAGGCTGCACCGTACCGCAAGCAAATGCAGGCGTTGGAAGCCCAGATTAACCCAAAGATGCTGCAACGCTACCAGAGCATCAAGAAAACTCGTATCAACCCGCTGGCGCCGGTGCGCAACAGCCGGTGCAGCGGATGCAACATGGAGCTGCCTTCGGTGGTCTTAAAGAAGGTGGTGGAAAGCGGCACGTTGATGGAGTGCGAAAATTGCGGCAGGCTGCTTTTTATTGAATGAACGAAGGCTAAGATCACCCCTTCCCCAATCAGGGAAGGGGTTTTTTGTCTCCTTCACATGTATGGATACAGCCGCTGATGTCATCATAAAACTCCTGTATGTGCCCCGGAAATGATTCGGTGATAACAGGTATGCCGCAAGAGTTATGGTCTTAATAACAAACTGATCTATTGCACATAGCTCAATTAAGCCAAATTAAGTGTTGAAATACACATCACTGCCAATCCTTACATTTGAAAAAACAAATCGACTGTGTTATGATTACAAAACGAATTTGTGAGCAAGCCGGACGGCTGCGAGGGCGGAATGCCCTCGAGGAAAGTCCGAGCACCGCAGGGCAGAGTGCCGGGTAACGCCCGGTGGAGGCGACTCCAAGGAAAGTGCAACAGAGAGATACCGCCGCGCTCCGGTGCGGTAAGGGTGAAAAGGCGAGGTAAGAGCTCACCGGCAGCCTGGCGACAGGCATGGCCATGTAAACCCCACTTGGTGCAAGAAGCAGGGAGATTGCGGTTGCCCGCTGCATTCCCTCATAATCGCTTGAGCCCTCCGGCAACGGCGGGCCTAGATAGATGGCCGTTCAAGACAGAACTCGGCTTACAGGCTTGTCTCACAAACATGGAAACCCAAAGGCAGACGTCTTTGGGTTTTCTCTATTTGTCTGTACAACATGACAAACTACTTCCAAAGCTGTTATAATATGTATATCCATACATCAATGGTGTCGTATATACAGCAGTCAAATTTCAATCAAGGTTGTTTGAGTATGAATAAGTTTCGATTCAAAAAGATCGATGCCTTCACCGGAGCCCGCTCACCGGGGAACCCGGCTGGCTGCGTATGGCTGGAAAGACCGGATGACATCACAGACGCCCAGATGCAGCAAATTGCCAGGGAGCTAAAGGGGTTCGTGAGCGAGGTTGCTTTTATAAACCCCGAAGGCGAGGGCTATTTCCTGCGTTACTGGTCCAGCGAGCGCGAGGTGGACTTCTGCGGCCATGCCACGATCGCCACGATGTTTGACCTTTTTGAAAGCAGTGATGCGTTACGCGGTAAGAAAGAAACCATGATCCGCGTGGGTAATAGCCATCTGGCTGTACAGTTTGATCAGGAAAGCGGAGTCTTCATCCTCGCGCCACAGCCTGAGTTTATACCGAAGCAAATCGTGCGAGATTTCCTGCTCAAGCCGCTGTATCTCAACCCCATCGAGTTGGACGAGCGGTTCCCGGCGGCAGTGGTGCGCTGCGGGCTGACGGCGCTGCTGGTGCCGATGCGCAAGGCCAGTGCCTTAGCCGATGTTGTGCCCGATTTTGAGAACCTGGCTGATTTCTGCGTGAAACATGATATTGACATTGTTGTGCTGCACACCGATGACCGGGTGCTGCCTGGCTCCCATTATCGCACCCGCGTGTTCGCGCCCCGGTTCGGTTATCTGGAGGATCCTGCTACCGGCTCGGGCAACGCGGCGTTGGGCAGCTGGCTGCTCCATGAAGGTTTGTGGGACGGCACCCCCCTTGTGATCGAACAGGGCAGGAGCTTCAAAGACCCTAACATCATCCGACTAAAAACGCAGGATGTGGGCGGCGTAAAGAGGGTGTTGTTTGGGGGCCGCGCCACGGTGCGGATCGACGGGTGGTATCATCTGCAATAGGAGTGGATAGAGAATGAACAAAACAGCATTGCTTGTAATTGACATGCAGGCGGACCTGTTTCATAAGAGCAAGCCAGTGCATAATGCAGACGAGCTGATTGCGAATATCAACCGGCTTGTTGATACGTTTCACACAGCCGGGCAGCCGGTTTTGTTCATCCGCCATACGAATGCATCGTCCATGGCAGAAGGCACGCCGGGTTGGCAGTTGATCTCGGAGCTCCATGCGGCTGAGGGCGATTTGGTACTCAACAAAAAGGTGAGCAATTCATTCAAAGAAGGAGCGGTATTGGCCGCACTGAGAAGCCTTGGTATCAATGCCGTGCTAGTGACTGGCCTGGTCACCCATGGATGCGTGAAAGCAGCTTGCGAAGGATCGCTCGAACTGGGTTACTCTGTGATGTTGTCCTCAGACGGCCACAGTAGCTACAACGCCGACGCCGCAGCATTAATCGAACTTTGGAACAACAAGCTCCGTGATGCCGGCGTGGATGTGGTGGAGACAGACGAGATTGTCCGGAGGATCCGTGCTGAGGAATAAACTCAACTGATCCATGCATGGAAAGGCGGGGGAGCCATGAAGATCGACCGTTTGTTGGGCATCATTACGATACTGTTGCAGAAGGGGAAGGCCACCGCGCCGGAGCTGTCCAAGCGTTTTGAGGTGTCCACCCGCACGATTTTCCGCGATGTGGAGGATATCTGTAAGGCTGGTATTCCTCTGGTGACGGCGCAGGGCGGAGGCGGAGGTATCTCCATCGCGGAAGGTTACCGCTTGAACCACAGCGCCCTTACTGTGGACGAGATGAACAGCATTCTGACTGGCCTCAAAAGCATCGTCAGCGTGTCGGATCCTTCCAGAATTGAGCGGTTAATCTCCAAATTGGCGCCGGGCCGGGAGGCAGTGGTCTCCATCCAGGACAGTATTGTGATCGATCTGGCCTCCCATCAAAAGGCCAGCCTTGCCCAGAAGATTGCGATGATCCGCTCCGCCATTGCCGATAGCAAGCTTCTATCCTTCGAGTATTATTCAGAGAAAGGCCATCAGCAGCGCACCATCGAGCCTTACTACATCGCCTTCAAGTGGAATGCATGGTATGTGTTTGGCTACTGCAAGGATCGGGACGATTTCCGGCTCTTCAAATTGAACCGGTTGTGGGATGCCAGGATATCAGATGAATCCTTCTACCCCAGGGAAATCCCTGTTGAGGAGTATGACCTGGATGGATACTTCGAGGGCGGCAAAACCGTGACGATGCTGTTTGACAAGTCGGTAGAATATCTGCTGGCTGAAGAGTATGGCCCGGAAAGCTATACATTTGACGCACTGGGCCGCATTCGCATGACCGTGGACTATACCAATGAGCGGTTCATTCGCCGCTGGATCCTGGGCTTTGGTGATGACGCGGTTGTGCTGGACCCGCCTGAGCTGGCGGAGGAAATCAAGCAGACCGTGAGAAATCTGAATCACCTTTATAGACTTGACAAATAGCTGTCTTGTTCGCCATGTTATATTTGTAACAAACACATCAGGAGGATCAGCATGGCAAGCCTTTCTTATTGCGGCATTGATTGCGCCGCCTGCGACTGGCGGGAGAAAATGAATTGCAAAACCTGCAAGCCTTACAAGGGAGATATTTGGCATGGCTCCTGCCGCGTGGCCAAGTGTTGCATTGAGCGTGGTCAGGAAGACTGCGGCCAGTGTGACGATTTCCCTTGCGACTTGCTGCGGGAGTTTGCCTTTGATGCGGAGCACGGTGACGGTGGGAAACGGATCGCCAATCTCTGTGGCGGCAAAGGCACTGGAAAGCCGCAATGCAACCGGTGCTGCGGTAATCACTGCGTAAGGTAATCAATAGGATTCAAAGCATGTTAAAGGCAATTCACCAATCAAACGATTGCTCAAGCGTCACAATGTGAAACGTGCTGCTTGAGCTTTTTTGTATTCTTGTTATACTGTAATTCATCCATCGTATTTAGGAGATTGCCATGTCGTCAAAAGTGTTGTTCGCTCCAATGACCTATACCCAATATGACTCCGATGAGTCGCTGCCCGCCCGCTTCGACCGCCTGCTGGATGAGTCACCTCTGAAGGAGATCGTGAAGGGCAAGACTGTCGCCATCAAGTTCCATGTGGGTAGCTTTCTATCCTTCAGCACGATTGCCCCGATCTTCGTTCGCAAGCTTGTGACCAAGGTTAGGGAGTGGGGCGGTGATTGCTTTCTGACCGACCATGCCGTGCAGAACCGCAAACCAGGAGACAGAGGCTACACCGAAGACATCATCGGCTGCCCTGTCGTGGATGTGGCGGGGATGTTCGGTAAATACTTTTATCCCAAGGAAGTAGAATATAAAACCTTCAAACATGTGGACGTTGCCGGTCATATCCATGACGCTGATGTGATGATTGACTTCTCCCATGTGAAAGGCCATGGCACCTGCGGTTTTGGCGGTGCCTGTAAAAACATTGCCATGGGTTGCGTGACCGACCGTACGCGCGGCGAGATTCACGGTCTGGAGGGCGGCATCGAATGGGACGAGAGCAAGTGCATCCACTGTGACCAATGTGTCAAGTCCTGCAACCATTATGCCAACAAGTTCACCGACGAAGGCCAATATGAGGTAAATTTTCACCATTGTACCAACTGCCAGCATTGCGTAAAGGTTTGCCCGACAGGGGCTATTACGCTCACAGAAGGGGCTTATAAGGATTTCCAGGAGGGGATGGCGCTTTGCACCAAAACGGTGTTGGATTGCTTTGAGCCAGGTAACGTGTATTACATCAACGTGCTCACCAGCATCACGGCGCTGTGCGACTGCTGGGGGTTCACCACGCCCTCGCTGGTGCCCGACATTGGCATTATGGCCTCACATGATATCGTGGCTTTAGAGCGGGCCAGCATTGACGCGATCAAGATGGAAAACTTAATACCGCAGGGGATTCCGAAGGGGCACGACATGTCAGGCACCGGGCATTTGTTTGAACGGCTGCATGGTAAAAATCCATTTGTACAACTGGAGGCGCTGGAGCGCCACGGATTGGGGACACAGGAGTATGAACTGAAAATGATCGATTGATCCATTAGAGATATTAAAGAGGAGCCACTGTGTGGCTCCTCTTTAATATTCTGTCATGGCACATTGGAAAGAAAGCTGTTCCAGAGCAGATCCCCGCCGATGCGGGCAAGCAACTCGCGTGCAGCAGAAAGCTCCGCCTGCACAGCCAGCAGCTCGTGCTTAACGGCCATCAGGCCCGTATAGGGCATGTTGGGGCTTGCCTCGAAGCTTGCGATCACGCGTTTGAGCATCATCTCAGAGTTTTCCAGCTTCTTTAGCTTTCGAAGGATTGTTTCCACTGCCTGATCCTTGTCCAGATGGCAGACCATCAGCATGGCAATGTGGGTCTTGCGGTTGTCAAGCTCCGTGCTGCCAAGGAACGAGAGCAGCGTTTCCCGCAGGCTTTTACGGCCAGCATCATTGATCGTGTAGATCTTCTTTTCGGGCATGTTGCCCTCGCGGGCAGTTTCGCAGACAATCAGCCCCGCTTCGGCCAGTGTACGGATCGTGGCATATAGCGACGACACGGCGATGGGCAGCCATTTACGGATGCTGATGCGTTCCAGCAGTTTCTTGATTTCATACGGGTTAATGGGTTTTTCGGCAATGATGCCGAGCACAAGGGCGGAGGAGTAGGAAAGCATATCATACCTCCGATACTAATATAATATAAAAATAGTATTATACTATATTTGATTCCATATTTTGTCAATCACAGTAATGCAAATTCTGACAAACTCCGACAACTTCTGTATCGACATCCATCGGTCTCTATGCTATGATTTCCATCGGTTTGCATGCGGAGGGAACGATGGAGCTTTGGGATATTCTCGATGAATCAGGCCGACCCACCGGCCGCACCATCGCCAGAGGTGATCGGCTTAAGCCCGGTGAATACTATCTGGCCGTTCATATTTGGATAGTGAATGGCAAGGGGGAATACCTGATTCAAAAGCGAGACAATGAGAAGCCGTTATGGCCGGGCATGTGGGCGGCCACCGGCGGCGCTGCAATCGCGGGTGAGACCGGCATGGAAGCCGCACTGCGCGAGGTGGAGGAGGAACTGGGCATCCGGCCCGACCCCAAACGCATGGAGCTGCTTGCCAGGATCAAACGCGAGGATTTCTTTACTGACATTTGGTTGATGCGGCAGGAAATCGATCTTGACGATATTGTGATGCAGCAAGGTGAAGTTTGCGCAGTGCGCTGGGCAAGCCGGGAGGAGATTGAGCAGCTAGTAGGCTCCGGAGAATTTGTGAATTACCGGTATCTGAAGAGCTTCCTGCGTGGCTTGCAGCTCTAGCACCATCAACTTTTGGAGAAAGCTATATGAAAACAGTCTGGCTTCTACTGGCGTCCAATATCTTTATGACATTTGCTTGGTACGGTCATTTGAAATTCAAGGATAAGCCGCTTTGGATTGTAATCCTGGTGAGTTGGGGCATCGCTTTTTTTGAGTATTGCCTTCAGGTGCCGGCCAACCGTCTGGGATATGGCGCGTTTTCCGCAGCGCAACTAAAAATTATTCAGGAAGTGATTTCACTCACCACGTTTGCCATCTTTTCCGTGGCATTCCTCAAGGAGCAACTGCGCTGGAATTATATCGTGGCGTTTGTCTTAATCGTAGCGGCAGTGTTCTTTGTGTTTCTGGGTCGTGACGAAGGAGTTGCCAAGGAAGCGGCTTCTGCGGGTCAGAGCCTTCTCTAGCAGTGTTGCCAGTATCCTGCTGTATTGAGTTTCGCACAAGCAGCCAATTATCACCGTAGTATATAGTACAATTCCGATTCCAGTTCAACCAATCCACCTTACATAAAAGTGAAAAGGTGGATTGAAATGCAAGGCAAACAGGATCGCCAGGCCCTCACAGAACAATATATCCCCGGATCATTGATTGTCAAGTTCAAGCCTGAGACTTCAGAAGAAGCTCGGAAGCAGGCTTTTGCAGAGACAGGCTCAGTATTGTTGCGGGAGATCCCTGAGCTTGATTTGCAAATTGTGGCCGTTGAGCCGGGAAGGGAGGGAGTCTGCAGAGGCTGTTTCCTGCATCGTGACGACGTCACGTTTGCTGAACCAAACTACGTCGCTTTTCCGGCCTGTGGGCCGAACGACCCTTTTTTTCGGCGCGGTGCAATGACATCTGTAGGTATTCGGGACCAGTGGGGGCTCCGGCGCATCAATATGGAGAAAGCGTGGGAGATTGCTAGATTGCTTACGCCTGCGGTCAGAATTGCCGTGATTGACTCGGGGATTGATGCCAGACACCCGGATCTTGCCGGCAGGATTGTAGATCCAGTCAATTTTTCATCAGCCGATTCCGCGGCATTTCAAGACGAAACAGGCCACGGCACCTTTGTGGCGGGTATCGCTGCCGCTGTGACCGACAATGGGCTTGGCATCGCTGGAGCCGCTGGTAACACCGCTAACATCATCCCCATCAAGATCGGTTCGAATGGCTACGAATTGGTACCGGTGCTGCTGGCAATTGTTTACGCGGTGAATCATGGCGCCCGAGTGTTGCAAATGAGCTTTTCGGCGCCATCATATGCCGCAAGCCTCCAGCAGGCGATCGAATTCGCGTGGGCTCGGGGTGCTGTTTGCGTAGCAGCTGCGGGCAACGCCGGCAGCGAGCAAACATTGTATCCGGCTGGCTTTCCTCATGTGTTGGCCGTATCGGCCACCAATCAGGACAACGACCTTGCCTTTTTTTCCAGTTGGGGCATATCGGTGGGCATTTCAGCACCCGGAGTGGACATCCTTTCCACATCACCCACCTATCCCGTATCCCGCTTACAACCAATGTATGATGCGATGAGCGGTACCTCCTATGCCTCACCGCTTGTCAGTGGTGTGGCGGCGATGCTTCTGGCAGTCAATCCGCTGCTTACCAACGTAGAAGTGGTGCAGATACTTGAGAAGTCAGCACGACCGGTACTCAATGAGGTGGTTGGATCATGCTGTAGCGGTGGCTGTGTGGGTGATGGGCAGAAGGGTAGCAGCAACCTGGGATGGTGTGATGAAGTTCATGAGAACAAAGAATGGTCTCCATATTACGGCCATGGTGTGTTGGATGCGGCAGGCGCTGTCCGAATGGCGTTGCAGTCGCGGCTTCATCAAGAAGGTGTAGGTTCATTCTATGGTGTGGCGGTGGACATGGTAAGCGGGCTTCCGGCTGGAGGCGTTGTTGTGTCCGCCCGGAGCGGCGGTGCACGTGTTCGGACTTACTCCACCAAGACCAACGTGCTTACTACCAACCAGGAGCTTTATGCTGACGGTATGTTTCGACTGATGAATATCCCCGCAGGCGAGTATGACATCTTTTTTTACCGTGAGGGGATGGATGAGCCACGGAAAGCAGTGACAGCGGCCATTGTGCCAGGAGCAGATGCGTTTATTAAGCTGGATGTTTGATCGGAGCCACTTATCAATTCGGCGCAGTGGCGCCGAATACATAGGCAGTGATTTTTGAGATGCATTGTTCATGATTCATTCACTGTTTTGTTACAGCACTGCCATTGATTCCCTTTTATACAATCTATATAATGAATTTATCAACGTTAAAGGATGAACCATTTATGATACAATTGGCAAATCTGAAGATTCTTGGTGAAGGCAGGCTAGCCAGAGTGTATCGCCTTGATGAATGCAGGCTTTTGAAGGTGTTTAAGCATCAGAACGTGGCCGAATATGAGTTTAAGCAGACCAGCGCGGTTTGGAACGCAGGAGTTTGCAGCCAGAAACCCCATTCAATGACTTGTGTGGAGGGGCGCGAGGCGATCATTTATGATTATTTGGAGGGTAAATTGCTGATGGACGTGGTTCGTGATGACATGAGCCACGTGCTGCGGCATATTCGCCATATGGCCGAGTGCCATGCTGCGATTCTCAAAGGAGTCTGCGTTGAGTTGCCCAGTTACCGGGATGGGCTGCAATATGCCATTACTCACGCGCCGGGGATCACCGATGGGCAGCGGGCATGTCTGCTGCAAGGCCTCAAGGCAATGCCGGATGGCGACCATGTGCTCCATGGAGACCTTCACCCGATGAACATCCTGGTTTGTTCGGATGGCCTGCATGCCATCGATTGGATGACCGGTAGCAGGGGTGATCCGGCGGCTGATATTGCACGAACCTGGTTTATGGTGCGCTATTCTGCCGCAGAAGGAAAGGGGAGCAGTTTTCTCACTGATATTGCGCAGCCTGTATTGGCAAAGGCTTACATGGATCGCGTGTGTGCGCTCACCGGCACGGATAAACAAAAGGTAATGAAGTGGGTGCCCTTTGTCGCAGCGGCGCGCTTGGCGGAGGACAGGCCGGCAGGCGAGGTGCGCACAATCCAGCAGATTGTGGGGCAGTATTGCGGCCCGGCTGTGAAATAGAAAACAAGCGGACCGAAAGGCCCGCTTGTCTGTAGCATGATACTTGTCAGTCTTCGTCGTCGTTGGCCTTTTTCGCCGGCAACAGCACCATCAGCCCTTTGATTAAACCGAAAAAGATGGCCAGCACCGCAAACACCGAACCCACACCAATGCCCATTACCTTGAGGGCTTCCGAAAACATCGTTCCCATATCCATATTAATGACCTCCCAACAGGGCCAGCACAATCGCGCCCGCAATCACAGAACCAATCTGGCCGGCCACATTGGCCCCGATGGCCGGCATCAGGATGAAGTTGGTTGGGTCTTCCTTCTGCGCCATGCGCTGGATGACCCTGGCCGACATGGGGAAAGCGGAGATGCCCGCCGCGCCGATCATCGGGTTGATCTTCTTTTTCAAAAACAGGTTGATGAACTTGGCAAACACCACACCGCCCGCTGTGTCAAACACAAAGGCCAGAATGCCGATTCCAAATATTAACGCTGTATTCCATGTCAGGAATTCCTTGGCGACCATCGTGGAGCCGATGGTGATACCAAGCAGCAGCGTGACCAGATAGGCAAGCTCATTCTGCGCTGTTTCACTCAAACGGCCCAGTACGCCGCATTCGCGGATCAGGTTGCCAAACATCAACGAGCCAACCAGGCCTACGCTCATCGGAGCAACCAAGCCGGCGACCAGGGTAACTACAATTGGAAACAGGATCTTAACGGCCTTGGACACCTCCACGTCGGTGTGCGAGTCCATCCGGATCATACGTTCCTGCTTGGTCGTGAGCGCCCGGATCACCGGCGGCTGAATCAATGGCACCAGAGACATATAGGAATATGCCGCCACTGTGATGGGGCCGATATACTTGGGCGCAAACAGGTTGCCCACATAGATCGACGTGGGGCCGTCGGCCGCACCAATAATGCCTACCGCTGCAGCTTCCTTCAGGCTAAATATTTCCGGCCAGAAGAAGTTGCAGGCTACGGCCAGCAGCAAAGCCGCAAAGATGCCGAATTGTGCAGCCGCCCCGAAGAACAGAGTGACAGGCTGTTTCAACAATGGGCCAAAGTCGATCATCGCGCCCACGGCAATGAAGATCAAGATGGGGAAGAGTTCGGTTTTAATTCCCGCTTCATACAATACGTGAAGAAAACCTTCCGCCCCAATCGCCGAGGAAAATGGAATGTTGGCTAGAATGGCACCGAAACCGATGGGCAGCAACAGCATCGGTTCATATTCGAACTTGATCGCAAGCACGATTAGCACGGCACCGATCAAAATCATGACCAGTTCGCCAATGCCAAAACCCATAATACCTTTGGCCAGTTCCTGTAACATGTGATTCCGCCTTTCGGGAAAAGATTTATGAAACCTTGATATATTTATGTGTGCAGACCATAGCCAGATGCCCATGCCTGCCGTTCACAGTGTACTATTCTACATTTTTTTGCACAGTTAGACCAGAGGAAGTTTGCGTTTTTTATGTTATAAACGGAAGATATCTCAGAAACGTTCGATCATGGGCCATTTTCCTCACACATCGGATGCACTGGCATATGATGCAATGAGATATCAATCCCATAAACAGATAGGAGATGACTTTATGGAGCAATCAGGAAATACAAACGGAGCTCCAAACAATCAGGCTGGAATGACTGCCGGAGAATGCCAGGGCGGTATCTTTGTGCCGGTTCAGAAGGATGGCAACATCTGGCCGCCGGAGGAAGCTTTGGCGAGAGGAACGGCTTTCCCATGCCTCTTTGACCCTTGGCAGAAGGGAGAGATCTACTGTGAATAACGAAGTGATGAACGAGATGCAGGCAATGCAACTGCAAATACAGCAATGGCAATTTACACTTGTGGACCTAAACCTGTACCTCAACACGCACCCAATGGACAAGATGGCCTTGACCACTTACAACACGCTTTATAAGCAACTCCATGAGATGATGATGTCGTTTAGCATGAAATTTGGCCCGATCATGGGCTTTGGACATGCCGAAGGGGGCACAGAGGAGTTCATGTGGATCAAGAGCCCATGGCCATGGCAGCCGGCAGCAAACACCGCGCTTGCTTATAGGGGGTGAAGAGGTATGTGGGTTTATCAAAAGTCTCTTGAGTTTCCTATCAAAATAAAAAAGCCAGATCCGCGCATGGCTACCACGATCATTACACAGTATGGAGGGCCTGACGGTGAGCTTGGTGCATCATTACGTTATCTTTCCCAGAGGTATGCAATGCCGACCGATCGCGCCAAGGCTACATTGAACGATATTGGCACGGAGGAGCTTGCCCACTTTGAGATGGTTGGTGCGATGGTGCGCCAGTTGCTGGAAGGTGCCACGGTGGAGCAGATCAAGGCTGCCGGCGCAGGCGGTTACTACGCAGATCACGGTAGGGGGGTCTATCCTGTGAATGGCAGCGGTGTCCCGTTTATGGCCACTGTTTTCCAATCAAAGGGCGAAGCTATTGCGGATATCTATGAGGACCTGGCTGCTGAGCAAAAAGCTCGTGCCACATATGAATACCTCATCAACATGGCCGACGACCCTGATGTGATAGCGCCATTGAAATTCCTGCGGGAGCGAGAAGTTGTACACTTCCAGCGTTTTGGTGAGACACTGGAGCATCTCCGGGAGACGCAGTGCGGGAAGAAAATGTTTTAACATAAGATTGTCTTGACTAATATATTCTGACTTAACAGCCTCCTTATTGGGGGCTGTTAGCATTTATATAGCTATTTGCTCGACCAAGAACGCCCCATATCTGGACTGCCTTTCTAACAACGCCGACAGTAACAATACTCCAATCTCTTGAGGTCTATCAGGACGGACCGAGCGGCGCTGTTTGCCTTTATTTTAATACGATCAACCATTTCGCATATAAGACATTTGGTATTGGCTTCAGCTGGTACTCGTAGATGGTCACTTCATTTTCTGTTACGCCAAGGCTCTTGGCCAAGTCTTTACGGTGGATCATCTTCATCTGGCGGTATAGCAGAAGCTGCCTGCCGGTTAACATCCCCATAAACAATCTCCTTTCTGGGAGCCGGTTGCATCACAAACCAACTGTTTGCCTTGTTCTTGCCCATGCTTCTGTCTCATGTATATGCAGGGAACACGTTGGTAGGAGCCTTTCAGTCCGCATTTCACATCAACTGCTCTGCTTTATGACTTTAATAAAAATTAAGAATTGCCCTCCGAATTCTTTAAGGCTTGTCCGATATAGTTGCCTGGAAAGTAGAGGTGCACAAATGAAAGCAATCGTCTTTTTTGGCGGTAGAACTCCAGAACACCATGTGTCCATTGCGTCGGCGGTCAATGTGATCAATGGCCTGCTTAGGGGTGGGCATACTGTCGCGGCAGTCTATATTACCCCGGACGGAATGTGGAGCAAGCCTGCTACTGTCACAGCACCGCTGGCAGAGAAAGAGCCACTGATTCGCCTTTGCGGAGAGCCTGCCGGCATGGTTGCGGCCTTGCAGGTTTTGGGCAACACCACGGGCGACTGTATCGCATTTCCGGTCATGCATGGGCCATATGGTGAAGACGGCACCATTCAGGGCCTGTTCGAGATGCTGGGCATGCCCTATGTGGGCTGCGGTGTTCTGGCATCTGCTGCTGCGATGGACAAAGCCGCCATGAAGGCGCTGTTTGCCCAGGCAGGCATCGCGCAGACCGCGTTTGAGGTGTTTCGGAGCACTACCGGTGCTGTTGAAATCATTCATACAATTGAAGATGGAGTCGGTTATCCCGTGTATGTAAAGCCTGCCAACATGGGGTCCAGTGTGGGCATTTCCCGCTGCGGAAACCGGGAAGAGTTGATCTGCGCGGCGGAAGAAGCATTCCGGTATGACGAGAAAATCATTGTTGAGAGAGAGGTGTTGGGCCGAGAAATCATTCTGGCGATGATGGGGGACGGCCACATCCGCTGCTCCTTGCCTGGTGTGTGGCAGCGGTCAACGTCCTTCTTCAGTTATGAAGATAAATATCTGGATAATAACCTGACCCCCATCATCCCGGCGGATGTTTCAGAGGCCACATATCGTCAGCTGTGCGACATGGGCCGTAAGGCGTTTCGGGCTGTGGATGGCTCGGGGTTGATGCGGGCCGATTTCTTCCTGACCGGATCCGGCGAGGTTTATCTCAATGAGGTTAACACCATGCCGGGCTTTACGGCCCACAGCATGTTTCCGCTGCTTTGCGAAAAGAGCTGGGGGCTTCGTTTTGAGGATGTGCTGGAAAAGCTCATTGAGCTGGGTATGCAGCGCCATGGGCGCAGAGCGGCCCTTTGTAGTGAGGGGGTGGCGCAATGATTCGCTGCACCTTGACCCAGGCCGCCCTGTGGGCCGGCGGAGAATTGCATGCTACGCAAGACTTAACCATCCACGGCGTTTCCACCGACAGCCGCACCGTTGGGCCAGGGAACCTGTTTGTCCCGCTGGAGGGCCCGAAGTTTGACGGCCACGCCTATGTGCGTGATGTGTTCGGGCAAGGTGCTGCGGCCAGTTTGTGGCGCAAAGGCGCACCAAACCCGCCTGTGGGCCTGCCGCTGATTGTTGTGGAGGACACGCTGGCTGCGCTGCAGCGGTTGGCGCAGGCCTACCGGCAGAATTTGGGCGCAATCGTTGTGGGCATTACTGGCAGCAACGGCAAGACATCCACGAAAGATATCCTTGCAGGCATTCTGTCCACGGCGGGCAAGACCCAAAAAACCAGGGGCAACCTTAACAACCACATCGGTGTGCCGCTGACAATACTGGATCTGGAGGAAGACACCCGCTATGCCGTGGTGGAGATGGGCATGTCCGCACCGGGGGAAATCGCACTGCTTGCGAGCATTGCCAAGCCCACGGTGGGGATCATTACCGGCGTGGGCCACGCCCACCTGGAGCAAATGGGCTCCCTTGAGGCAATCGCCTCCGCCAAATGGGAGATTGCCTCTGCCATTGGCAAGGAGGGCTTGTTGATCTATCACGGCGATAACGCGCTTCTGCGCCGGTGCGCCGTAGGCGCCACCATCCCCACCCGCACGTTCGGCGAGGAGCCCGGCAAAGATGCAAGGCTTGGCTCGTTTGTGCAGGGAGCATGGGGGATTACCTTTACAGTCGAAGGCGGCAGGGCGCCGTTTTCTCTGCCCATGCAGGGAAAGCACAATGCCCTTAACGCATTGGCAGCCATGGAGGCAGCCCTGTTTCTGGGGCTGAGCTGGGACAAAATTGCCGCAGGGCTTGCCAGGGTGGAGCCCACCGGCAGCCGCTGCCAGGTGGTACGGGCAGGAGAATTCACCATCATCGATGACACCTACAAATCGAACCTGGAGAGCGTTTTGGCAGCGCTGGAGGTGCTGTATGGAGCGGCTGCTGGCCGAAAGCTTTTTGTGATGGGCGACATGGTGGATCTGGGTGTGCAAAGAAAGGTGCTGCACCGGCAGATCGGTGAGGCGCTTGATCCGCAGCGGCTGGATGCTGTGTTTGCCTGCGGCAGCGATACAGTCCATACAATCGATGCGGCGAAGGCCCGCTTTCCATCCGGGAAGGCCTGCCATTTTGAAAGCCAGGAGGAGCTGCTGCAGGCGCTGGCTGGCTATATGTCTGAGCCATGCGCGGTCTTGATCAAGGCGTCCCACTCCCGGCATTTTGAAGACATTGCCCTGTGGCTGCGGCAGCACCTGGAGGCCCGGAATGATGTCTGAATTGGTTGTGGATCTTGCGAAGATCCGCCACAATGCGGCGAAGCTTCTGGAAGCCTGCCGACCCCTAGGAATCACCGCGATGGGCATCACCAAAGGCTGCTGCGGTAGTGAGGAGTTGGCAGAGGTCTTTAAGGCTGTCGGTATGGATTTTCTGGCCGACTCCCGCATTGAAAACCTGAAAAGGTTGCGGCATTTCCCTGCGCCGAAGGTGCTGCTGCGGCTGCCTCGGCCCAGCGAGGCCGCCGAGACTGTGCGATACGCTGACTATAGCCTGAACACGCAGCCAATCACCCTGCGGCGATTGTCCGATGAGGCGCTGCGGCAAGGCAGGCGGCATAAAGTGATTTTGATGATTGACGTGGGTGACTTGCGGGAGGGCATCTGGATCGAGGATGAGAAGTCGATCCATCATGCGGTGCGGGCGGCCCTGCGCTGCCAGGGGCTGGAGCTTGCCGGCATTGGCACCAACCTTACCTGTTATGGCGGGGTGATACCAACGGTGGAAAACTACACCGATCTCTGCCAGATGGCGGATTTGCTCCGTGCCCGACACGGCATTGCGCTGCCCATGGTCTCCGGCGGGAATTCCAGCTGCATCCGGCTGCTGCTGTCTGATCAGATGCCCCGAGGCATCACCAACCTGCGGGTGAATCAGGCGGTTCTGTTGGGTCGCGAGCTTGCGCTTGGCGCTCCGATTGATCAATGGCACACCGATGCGTTCACCGTTACGGCAGAGATGGTGGAGATTGAGAGAAAGCCCTCCAGACCCGTTGGTGAACTCGCGGTGTGCAACGCCTTTGGTGCGCCGCCACAGCCTGCAGACAGGGGCATGCGCCGGCGGGCGATCCTCTCCATCGGCCGACAGGACATGGATTGCCCTTCACTCATCCCGATGGATGGCAGAGTGGAGGTGGTTGGTGCCAGCTCTGACCACATGATCGTAGATATCACCGGCAGTGACACCGCATATCGAGTGGGTGACCGTATGGCTTTTCAGGTGAGCAGTTATGCTTGCCTGATCGCGGGCATGGCGTCGCCTTATATCAAGAAAACATTTTTAGGTGCGCTGGAGCACCGGGAAATGACCAAGAAGGAGAATTGTTGATGCAGATGCGTTCAAGACCAGATAAAAGGATTATGAGGCCAAGGCGAGGTGTCGGCGGCGCGGTTGCGGTTGCGGTTGCGGTGCTGACAGTGGCAGCATTTGTGGCGCTGCTGATCGTTGCGTCCAACCTCATCGCCGACGACCGGTTGAGCCCCACCCCAAGGCCTACGTTGCAGGGCGTTACGGATGCCCGTAATGTGAGCAATCCACAACAAACAGACGCGCAGATCAAGCCGGTTCAGCATAGCAGCAGCTTTACAAAACCCTTGGCGGCTGGCAGCGCAGTACTGCTGGATGATACCGGGAAAGTTCTTTATTCGATGGATTCCGGTGAAAGGCGATATCCTGCCAGCACCACCAAGGTGCTCACCGCGTTGCTGGCATTGGAATATGGTGCGATGGATGATGTGATCAAGGTTGGGGACGAGGCCAACCTGCCAAAACCCGGCTCCAGCAGCGCCGGCCTGCGCTATGGAGAGAAGCTCACACTCAACGATCTGCTGCATGCTTTGTTGATTCCTTCCGGCAACGATGCCGCCTATGTGATCGCTGCCTATACAGGCCGTAAAATCGGCGGCGATGACCGGATGGATTATCATGAGGCCGTGCGCTTGTTTGTGGAGCGCATGAACAGCCGCGCCAAAGAGCTTGGTGCAACCCATTCCCGCTTCATGAACCCCGATGGGTTCCATGAGGAAGAGCATTACACCACCGCCTGGGATATGGCGCTCATTGCCCGCCAGGCGATGACCCATGACAGTTTCCGGCAGGTTGTGGCGACCGGGCAATACGCGCTGCCGGATATCAAAATCAAAGATGAGAATGGCAAATCCGCCACACGCCATCGTGTGCTGCAGAACACCAATGAGCTGATCGACAGCTCCAGCCCGTGCTTTTTGGATTCCTGCACCGGTGTCAAGACCGGGCACACCAGCCAGTCGGGCTATTGCCTGATCAGCGCAGCCGAGTGTCAAGGCAGAAGTGTGCTGGCTGTTGTGATGGGCAGCACCCAGGAAGGGATCTGGCGTGATTCATCCTCCCTGCTTCAGTGGGGCCTGTCGCAGCGGTGAGTGATCACTCCTTCGAAATCCAACCGCTTCCATCTGCCTGATCATGTTATACTATGGTCATCATGCACGAATGTTTTCAGGCGGGAGAGCGCGGAATGGAGCAAATCTCGATACTCGTCGTGGACGACGAGCCGGAAATCGCCGACCTTTTGGAAGTGCATCTGGCAGGCGAAGGCTATGGCGTTATGAAAGCGCCCACAGCCCAGCAGGCACTGAGCCTGCTGGATCAGCACACCTTTGAGCTGGTGCTGTTGGATGTGATGATGCCCGGCATGGATGGCTTCACCGCCTGCCAGGAGATCCGGAGGAAAATGAACATCCCGATCATCATGCTCAGCGCCCGCAGCGAAGACATTGACAAGGTGGTGGGGCTAAGCTCCGGAGCCGACGACTACCTTACAAAGCCCTTCACCCCGATGGAGCTCATTGCCAGGGTGAAGTCGCAGCTGCGGCGGTATCTCTATCTGAATACACCGCCGGCTGCACGCCAGGAGCCGTCTGTGATCCGCGCTGAGGGCTTAGAGATTAACCCTGAGGAGCATAGCGTGACACTATATGGTCAGCCGGTCACGCTGACCCACCTGGAGTTTGAGGTGCTATTGCTTCTAGCCTCCAACCGGGGCAGGGTGTTCAGTGCCGAAGAGCTTTTTGAGCGGGTGTGGAAGGAAAAATACTTCCAGTCCAACAATACGGTCATGGTTCATATCCGCAAGATCCGAGAGAAAATAGAGGAAAACCCGAGGACTCCAAAATTCATCATCACCGTGTGGGGAGTGGGGTATAAGTTTGCGAAAGCCGATCATTAACAGCCTCAGCGTCAAGCTGGTTGTCGCCATGGCTGCCGCCGCAGCTGCTGCCTTGGCGTTCACATATCTCATGTATTTGCTGGCTGCCCGGCTTAACGACCAGATTGGTCTGGCCAGGATGCTGTTTGACGCGATCCGCAGCAGGATTGATGCGCAATTCCTCGTGTTTGGCATAGCGCTGGCGCTCTTTGTCATCATTTTCTTTCTTCTCACCAGGCGGAGCATACAGCGCATCAACCGCATCATCGCCGGTGTCAGGCAGATGGAGAGCGGTAAACTGGACACGCACATCGATGTAGGCCCCGCCGATGAGCTCGGTAACCTGGCATCCACCATCAACCAGATGGCAGGCAAGCTGAAGCAGAGCATTGAGGAGGAGCGCCAATCCGAGCAGGCCAAGCGTGACCTGATCACCAGTGTGTCTCACGACTTGCGAACGCCGCTTACCTCCATCATTGGTTTTCAGGGCCTGCTGATGGACCGCTCCCATCACAGCGATGCTGAGCTGGAGCGCTTTGCCGCCATTGCATACAAGAAATCGCTCAAGCTTCAGACGTTGATCGACGAGTTGTTTGAGTATACCAAGGTGAGCTATAGCGGGTATCCGCTGAACCGGCAGTTGATCAACCTCAATGAACTGGTCGGGCAGGTCGTGGAAGAGATGTTCCCTGTCTTTGACCAGGCCGGCGTGGCTTGCCGACTCTCCGTGCCAGATGAGCGCATTGCTTTATGGGCCGATGGCGAGTTGCTGCACCGGCTGCTGGAGAACCTTTTGAACAACGCGGTAAAATACGGAGCCGAGGGGGTCCATATCGATGTTGCGGTGCGCTCTGCTTCCGATGCCGCTATTCTGACTGTGACCAACTATGGGCCGGCAATCCCCCGGGAGGCATTGCCCCACATTTTTCAGAGGTTTTACCGCGTGGAGCAGTCTCGCTCCCGCCAGACCGGCGGCACGGGCCTGGGGCTTGCAATCGCTGCCAACATAGTCCAGATGCATGGCGGCACGATTACGGTTGAAAGCGGGCAGTCTGGCACTACGTTCACAGCCCGCTTCCCAACGAACGATGGAATGTGAGGATACCATGCGAAGGAAGCTGATACTCCGGTTCATCGCTGCATATGTGTTGATTGCCATCGTTGCGCAGGCGCTGTCCAGCAGTATATGGATTCTGCTGCAGGGAGCCGGCATTCTGAAGTTTGACAAAACTGTGAATCTTTGGGAATTGGTGCGGCAAATGCTGACCGGCATGGGGCAAGCAACGATGTCCGTGGTGTTTCCCGGCACGGATGTGGGATCACTGGCCGGTTCGCTGGTTACGGCAGGTGTGCTGGTTGCCGGTGCGGCGATATTTGTCGGCGGTCCGGCCAGGCAATATGAAGGCCTATGTAACCGTATGGAGTTGCTGGCCCCCGGCGGAACCACCGTCTCCGGCTCCATGACTATGGAGCACAGGTTGAATGCGATCGCCAACAAGATGCAAGCCATGCAGAGGGAGGCAGATACTTGCCATTCCTGCGGCCAGCAAACATCCGTATTGCTTGAGGAAGCACGCGCAAAGCTCGAGGTGCTCGTGGAGGCGGGCGTGTTGGCCGAGGGAAGCGCGGAAGCAGCGTTGGTTCGAGATGTGATACATAAAATCGAAATGGCCGACGCGCGAATGATGGGGTAGCAGTGATACGCTTCCCATAATCAGTTTTAAACAATATCATACATGTGACGATATCTTTTTTTGGTCGCATCCATGCCGTGTCTGCTTATGAACTCATCACTTTTTAGTATACATGAGATGTATGATCCTTAGAAAAATGAACCATTATCGTAAAAAAACCTATTGGCGAAAGTTATCAAATTATCCATAATAATAAGGGGGACTTTGCTTATTCACATATATAGATTCACTGACAACTGAGTACCTAATAGAAGGGAAAACTATATGTTCAAAGTCTTTCTTGTTGAGGATGAAATTGTGGTGCGCGAGGGGATACGCAACAACATCCTGTGGGAGCAATATGGTTTTTCTTTTGCCGGAGACGCTCCGGATGGCGAACTGGCGTTGCCCTTGATTCGACAGATACAACCACATCTTCTGATCACGGATATTAGGATGCCATTCATGGACGGACTGGCGCTGATTGAGATTGTCCGAAAAGAGCTGCCAAGGACAAAGATCGTCATCATCAGCGGATACGATGATTTTTCGTATGCGCAACAGGCGATCCAAATGGGCGTGGAGCAATACCTGCTGAAGCCGATTGCGAAGGAAAAGATTTCTGAGATTCTGACATCATTGCAGAAGAAAATGGAGGCTGAACAGCAGCAACAGGAATATCTGGCCAGGTTTCAGCGGGAAGCCCAGGAATATGAAACGTTTTCGCGCAGGAGGTTTTTCGAGCGAATCGTCACCGGAGGCTTAAGTGTGTCTGAAATTTCTGAAACTGCTAAGTCAATGGGGATTGAATTGAACGCTCCATGCTATAATATTGTGCTTTTTTCATTAAGCAGCGCAGGGTACGACGGAAGCTCGCCAGAAAGCTACACGGATGTGCTGGCATCGGCGCAAGACAAGGTAACGCAGTATATCATTTCCCATCCTGAGATGATTCTGTTCCGTTGGAACGTTATGACGTATGCCGTATTGGTAAAAGGAGGGCAGGATGATATCACACAGCACACCTGTGATTGTGTTGAAGCTATCCGTAGTCATTGTGCCATGGCTGGAGATGACGCAGACTGGCATATTGCTTGCGGTACACCTGTATCACGGTTGGGGTCCATACCGGCTTGCTTCACACAGGCAAACCGGGTTTTGTCATATCGATATCTCTGCCCCGAGGAACACGTCTTGTCTGAAACAAGCATCCAACAGTTCCGAAAAAGGGACGGCGCGGCTACCAATAGCGGAGCTAGCGGGATTGACCAGGAGCGTATCCGTGGTTTTTTGAGTAGTGGCACACAGGAAGAGATCGACTGCTTCATCGACCAATTGCTGCAAAACGCCGGCGAGGATGCCGTGTCTCACCCTTTGTTTTGCAGGTATCTGATCATGACGGTGTGTTTTGTGGCTGCGGAATATGTGGATATTATAGGCTGCCGAAAGGATAGCTTTTGGCCACGGGAGCTTCGGCCAGATTACAGCACCTCCACAACGGAGGAGGCACGAGTGTTTGTCCGGCAAGTCATGCGGCATGTGATTGAATTACGAGACAGCGAAAGTAAAAGGCAGCAACGCGAATTGCTAACCAAAGCAATTGGTTTCATTGATGATCATTACCCGGATGAATCGATTTCACTTGATCGGGTCGCAAAAAGAGTAAACATCAGCCCGAATTATTTCTCGGCAATGTTCAGTCAGGAAGTCGGTCAAACCTTCGTGGAATACCTCACCAGCAAACGGATTGGTGAGGCAAAACGCATGCTGCGCCACACGGATAAGCGCTCAAGCGAGATCGCTCTTGCGGTGGGTTACAAGGATCCGCACTATTTCAGCTTCGTTTTCAAGAAGGTTGCGGGCTGCACGCCCAGCGAATATCGCAGGGGAAATAAGCTGTGAACATAAGTTTTCTGCGGCAAAGTAGAAATGGAAAAGCAACCATGCAGAGTAAACTCTGGAGGATTATTTTGTTCGTCGCGCTCCCGCCGATGATCGTCATCATTGCGATCGCCTCCATCGGGATTACGTATGCTCTGCAGTACCATGCAATACTAAACAATGTCACAGCAGCGTCAGATTTCAACCAGAATTTCAAAGACGATGTAGATCTTAAGATGTATTATTATGTGATCAATAGCCAATATTCAGAAGGCCTGCCAACCGAAGAGGTGCAGTCCGCGAGGGCGATTGCCCAAAAACTGATCGACACAACAACGGAAAAGGAGAGTTTGCGCGCCATCAGAAGCGTGTTGAACCTATGCCACAATCTTGAGAACGATATGCTGAAGATCGCGGAGACGGAGCAATATGATTCTCGTGTGGACCAATTGGAAAACAACATCTATATCCAGACTGACCTGATTCAAAAATATATGTATACCTATTTATACTACGAGGCAGCGCACTTGAATGCTCTGCAATCGGCCATGGTAACCAACATGATCGTCTTGATTGGCGTCGCTGTGGTTTTGTCTCTGGTGCTGCTTTACTTTCTCCTCACAAAGTCGAGAATGCTGAGCCAAAGAATTGTCGACCCGATCGACAGGATCTGCGAGCGCCTGGATGCAATCGGCAAGGGCAATCTTTTGGTTTGTGAGCCAATCCAGGCAGAAGTGGAGGAAGTGCAGCTTCTTTCAGACGGCATAGAGAGCATGGTCGGGCGCCTGCAACGCCAGATTGACAAGACCACCGAGCAGGAGAAACAACGCCGGCGCACCGAGTTGGCCTTGCTACAGGCGCAGATCAACCCGCATTTTCTATATAACACGTTGGATACGATTATCTGGCTAATCGAATCCAGGGATATCGACGAAGCGGTCAAGATGATTGGAAGCTTGTCAAATTTCTTCCGCTTTTCCTTGAGTCGTGGCCAAAATGTCATTACGCTCGCGGAGGAAGAGAAGCATATCCGAAGCTATCTGGAAATTCAACAGATGCGCTACCGGGATCTGATGGAATATGAGATTACGATTCCTGGAAAGCTGGAGAACTTCGTCTTGCCAAAGCTTACCCTTCAGCCACTGGTGGAAAACGCGCTATACCATGGCATCAAGAACAGGCGTCGCAAAGGATTTATTCGCGTAACTGGCAGAGAACAGAATGATTGCCTGATCCTGGAAGTGGAGGACGACGGAGCCGGTATGACCGAGGAGCGGCTGACCGAGATGCAGGCTTCTCTGACCGACGGCAAGCGAGAGGGATTCGGGTTGAGGACTGTGCACCAAAGGATACAGATCCTGTTCGGAGAGGAATATGGATTGGCGCTGGAAAGCACGAAGGATAAAGGCACAAGGATCACCGTGACGATTCCAGAACAAACCGCCGATAAGGAGATGGAGAAATGATCAAGAGAGTGCTCGTGGCAGCTATCTGCCTGGCAGCCATACTGAGTGGCTGTGCAACGATAACGCATCCTGCTGCAAGCGATTCAAAGGACAACCTGATCGTGGTTGGGTTCTCGCAGGTCGGCGCGGAATCTGAATGGCGCGTTGCCAACACCGAAAGCATGAAAGCTACGCTTAGCGAAGAAAACGGTTATGAGTTGTTCTTTGATGACGCCCGTAATATGCAGGAAAACCAATTCCGTGCAATCCGCAACTTTATTCAGCAGGGTGTGGACTATATTGTGTTCTCTCCAAGAATTGAAACCGGGTGGGATTCGATCCTTCAGGAAGCAAGAGAAGCCGGTATACCGGTTATCGTAATCGACCGCGATATCAAAACAGAGGACGAGAGCCTGTATAAGACTTATGTCGGTTCTGACTTCCGCCAAGAGGGCGAAAAAGCAGTACAATGGCTTGAGGAACTTCTGGAAAGACAAGGAAGAAATGCAGAGCCCGTGCGCATTGTTCATATCCAGGGCACAATCGGCTCCTCCGCGCAAATCGGCCGCACCGCAGCGCTTGAGCAGGCAAGCCTAAGGAATGCCAACTGGGAGCTGGTCGCGCAGGAATGCGGTGATTTCACCAGGGCAAAGGCTTATGAAGTTATGGGCTCGATTTTGAAAAGGACGCAAGACATCGATGTTGTTTATTGTGAGAATGACGGAGAGGCTCTTGGTGCGATTGACGCAATGGAAGAGGCAGGCATGAACTGCAATGCAGAGGACGGCGTGATCGTCATTTCCTTTGATGCAACGAAGAAAGGTCTTGAATATTGCTTTGATGGCAGAATTGCTTTGAATGTGGAATGCAACCCTTTACAGGGGCCCTATGTTGATGAGATCATCAAGAAACTCTGGCGCGGAGAGATTGTTGAGAGAAAGAAATACATCGATGAAACCCAGTTTGACTTCTTTACCATTACGAAGGGAATGATTGAAGGCAGGGGATACTGAAGCTGTTCCACCTGTTTGAATGCTCTTTCCAGACTGCGAACTGCCGCGCCCTGCGGCAGTCATTTTTTTATTGTAACTGTTTGAAAAATTACTGCAGTTTCAACCGCGTTTTTGGATAGTGCCTTTTCCCATGTGTATATTTTTTCTGGGATGGTTGGATTTCTTACACTGTTCTTTCATACATATTGTTATCAATATTTCCGTATGATATATACAAAAAAGAAAAGAGGGACTACCTCACGTTCAAAATTGGAAAGGAGACCTAAGTAATGAAGAAGACCCTTGGCATTCTCATGGCAGTTCTACTGGCGATCATCATGGTCGCGTGCACAGCAACACCGGCACCGGCTTCTTCCTCCAAGCTGATCAAGATCGGCATCGTCAACAACCCGCCCTCCGAGTCCGGATATCGCGCTGCCAACGTGGCTGATTTTACAAAGGTTTTCACAGAAGCAAAAGGCTACAAGGTTTCCACCTTCTACAGCCTGAAGAACGATGAGCAGCTGAATGCAGCTTCGCAGTTCATCACCGACGGTGTGGATTATCTTCTTATCTCAGCCGCCGCAACAGATGGTTGGGATTCTGTTCTGAAGAAGGCCAAGGAAGCAGGCATTAAGGTGTTCCTGTTCGACCGTATGATGAACGTTGACGAGAGCCTGTATGAAGCCGCCGTTGTTTCCGACATGGCAAAGCAAGGCACCACGGCTGTGGATTGGCTAAAGGCGCAGAAGCTTTCTGAGTACAATGTGATTCACATCCAGGGCGCCATGGGCTCTGATGCGCAAATCGGCCGCACTGCCGCGTTGGATAAGGAATTTGCTGCTGGCACCATGAAGAAAATTGTGCAGCAGACCGCTACATGGGATGAAGCAGAGGCAAAGAAGATCGTGGAAGCGGCCATCAATTCCAAAGAGAAATTCAACGTGATTTATGCTGAGAACGATGGCATGGCCAAGGGCGCCGTTGCGGCGCTGGATGCAGCCGGTATCACCCACGGCGTGGGCAAGGACGTCATTGTGATGGGCTTTGACTGCAACAAGTGGGCGCTCCGTGAACTGCTTGCCGGCAAGTGGAACTATGACGGTCAGTGCAGCCCCTTCCAGGCTGCTGTGATCGAAGGGATGATCAAGGATCTGGAAGCCGGCAAGACACTTGCTCAGAAGAAAGTCATTTCCGAAGAGAAGGGTTTTGACGCAAAGACCATTACGCAGGCAGACATTGATACCTATGGTCTGGGTGAATAATCAGTAGGTTACCGTTACCTGACAACAGAAGTTTATTTCTAGCATGTGCGGTGCTGAGTATGCGGAGTTCGTCCGCATACCCGCACCGCCATCTTTGCAAAACACTCAACATTAAAGGATGGTTGCCCGTGCAAAACGACATCGTATTATCCATGCGGAATATCAGCAAAGCATTCCCCGGTGTGCGCGCTTTGCAAAATGTGGATTTTACCCTATGTAAAGGCGAAATACACGCCCTGATGGGTGAAAATGGAGCCGGCAAGTCTACCTTGATCAAGGTCTTGACCGGTGTGTTCCCCAAAGACGCAGGGCAGATCCACATAGCGGGCATTCAAAAAGAGATCACAGTGAAATCACCGCAGGATGCCCAGAATTTGGGAATCAGCACGGTTTATCAGGAGATTACCCTTTGCCCGAATCTCTCAGTTGCTGAGAATATGTTTATCGGGCGGGGCAATTACCGCTTGGTTAATTGGCGCACAATGAAAAAGAAGGCAGCGGATATATTGGCGAAGTTGAATATCCCCGCGCGGGCCACCCAGCAGCTTTCCACTTGCTCATTGGCTATACAGCAAATGGTCGCCATTGCCCGGGCTGTGGATATGGACTGCAAGGTTTTGATTCTGGACGAGCCGACCTCTTCATTGGATGAACACGAGGTTGCGAAGCTCTTCTCCCTGATGCGCGAACTAAAAGCCCGCGGCGTGGGCATCATCTTCATTACCCATTTCCTTGACCAAGTCTATGAAATCTGCGACAAGATCACCGTTTTGCGAAACGGCGAGCTTGTGGGAGAGTATGAAATCAAGGATTTGCCCCGTGTGCAGCTTGTATCAAAGATGATGGGCAAGGAGCTTGACGATATTTCGGCAATACAAAATCAAAACGAGTCTTTTGAAGAAGCGGAATGTATGCCTGTTTATGAGGCGTTTGAGTTATCCAGCGCAGAGGGTACGAAAGCATTTGACTTTAAAATACAAAAGGGTGAAGTCAACGGGTTCACAGGGCTTCTTGGCTCCGGACGCAGCGAATGCGTGCGTGCCATTTTCGGCGCTGACAGGGTGACTGGCGGCAGAGTGAGGATAGATGGAAAACCGGTTACAATCTCCAAGCCAAAAGATGCCATGAAGCATGGCATCGGCTATCTGCCGGAAGACAGAAAGCAGGATGGCATCGTAGAGGATTTATCCGTTCGCGAAAATATCATCCTTGCATTGCAGGTCATGAAGGGATTTTTCCGGCCATTCTCCAAGTCGGAGGCGGAAGCGTTTGCGGATGAATATATCAAACTCCTTGGGATAAAAACTGCTTCGACAGACACACCAATCAAATCTCTATCCGGCGGCAATCAGCAGAAGGTAATCCTTGCGCGCTGGCTGCTCACAAACCCGAAGTATTTGATCCTGGATGAACCGACGCGCGGCATCGATGTAGGCACGAAAGTGGAAATACAGAAGTTGGTATTGAAGCTGGCTGAAGAGGGCGTCAGCGTGACGTTTATTTCCTCCGAAATCGAGGAGATGCTGCGCACCTGCTCGAGGCTCATCGTGATGCGCGATCGCAAAATAGTGGGCGAATTGAGGGGCGAGGATATGACACAGGCGAAAATCATGCACACGATCGCGGGGGAGGCTGCTCAAAATGGCTAAGGCTTTCATGAGATTCTTTCGGCCTTTGATTCTCCCGTTGTCTGCGCTACTGCTTCTGGTCGTTTTTGATTTTGTTTGGTTTAATTTGGTTAATCATGTCAATTTCTTCTCTATAAGTATGAAGTTTAACAATGATGGGAATAGGGTTCTTGCTGGAAACGTGATCGATATCTTAAACGGCGCATCCGAGCTTGCGATTCTGGCAATCGGCATGACGCTGGTAACGGCATCTTCGAGAGGGCAGGACATCAGCGTTGGCGCTGTGGCTGCAATCGCAGGCAGCGTGTTTGTCAGTGTGCTAGGGAAGCAGATCACAGTACCGAATATGCTGCTTGCTTTCTTTGCAAGCTGTGCTGCTGCCCTGATTTGCAGCGCATTCAACGGCACATTGGTTGCCGTGTTCAAGATCCAGCCAATGATTGCGACATTGATACTTTTTACGACCGGGCGATCTATCGCGTATTGGATCAACGGCGGAGCAACGCCAGTGATTGGCGGCCCGCTGATCGATTATATCGGAAAGTTGATTCCGGGCATCCCCGTCCCCACGCCAATACTCATCGTGGCTATATTCGGGTTACTGGTCGCACTTGTCTTGAGTTTTACGAATCTCAGGCTATATACACAAGCGGTTGGAGTCAACGAAAAATCCGCCCGCCTCAATGGTATCAACGCTGCATGGATGAAACTTTTGTCCTTTATGATTCTTGGCGTATGCGCTGCCATTGCTGGTGTGATTGGTGTGTGCAAAATTGGGCTTATCAGCCATGAAAAGCTTCTTCTGGATATCGAAATGTACGCCATTCTTGCGGTTGCCATTGGGGGCAATGTGCTGGGTGGAGGGAAATTCAGCTTGACTGGGTCTGTGATTGGGGCTTTCGTGATTCAAATGCTGACGACCACGCTTTATGCCGTAAAGGTAGATCCAAGGGCACTGAAGGTCTGTATGGCAATTGTCATTATTGTCATCATCGTGATCAGTTCTCCAATGGTGAAGGAATATGCCCTCAAGTTGCTTAAGTCATTGAAAAACAGGCAGCTTAAGAAATCGACGAATGTAATGGAGAATCAATGATATGACGACGAGCATTGGGAAATTTAACTCCGGGGAGCCGGGGAAAAAACGCTTGGAGCCTATTTCCAACACCATGTTGCTCCTGCTCATCACGATAGGCACCTTTGTGGGCATGTATGCGCTTGCCTGGATTGTATGGGGTGGTGGTTTCGGGAATCCGCAGCAGTTTGTTGATATTTTCAACAACAATGCTTTTTTGATTGTAATTTCCTGTGGGCTGACCGTTGTGATGGTAGCGGGTGGTATTGACATTTCGGTGGGAGGCGTAACCGCCCTGGTGACCATGGCCTGCATTGTGTATCTGGATGACCATGGCGGCAGCGTGCTGGGTTCGCTGTGCCTGGCTTTGGGGATTGGGCTGGCGTTCGGGTTGATTCAAGGAATGCTGATCTCCTATCTGGAAATACAGCCTTTCATTGTTACTTTGGCAGGTATGTTCTTTGCGCGAGGCATGATCACGGTCATTTTCAACGGGCCGCGCACCGCAGCGCATGAAGGCTTTGTCGCCTTGAAGGATTTCCGCATTGTGCTGAACAGTATTGGCTACTATGGTAAGTCCGGCAATTTCATCCCCACCACGATTGAGCCAGGTGTCATCGTAGCCATCGTAGTGGTGATCGCCATACTGGTGCTGTTGAAATGGACCAGATTCGGGCGGAACCTTTATGCGGTGGGTGGCAACAGGCTCAGCGCACTGATGCTTGGCATCAATGTAAAGCGCACCAAATTCTATTCCTATTTGCTGTGCGGGCTGTTATCGGGTATCGGCGGTTATGTCTATCTGCTCCATACTGGAGCAGGGGATCCTACCAGCGCCACCGCAGCGGAAATGCAAGCCATAGCATCTGCCATCATCGGCGGAACATTATTAACCGGAGGCGTTGGCAACGTAATCGGTACATTATTCGGGGTGCTCACTTTGATGACAATCAACAACATTGTGCGTGCTTCCGGCCTTCGAGAGCCATGGTGGCAGAGCATTACCACGGGGCTAATGCTGACCTTCTTTATATTGCTCCAGAGCGTCGTGCTTGCGCTTCGAAGCAAGAGCGGTTTCAAGTTGCTGCTGCCGGAGTGGCTAAAGTTCAAAGGGAGAAGCATTCAGCAAACTTGATATCCAAGTGAGTCGTCTGTAGCTATTGCGAACCATATGATGGCAAGAAACGATAGATTATACAGTCGGGCGGAATGTTGTTCCGCCCGGTTTTCTGTTAATGGATTATGTTATTTGTTTGACTTCCTGATGGGCGCACATATAATAAGAACTAATCTCTTTATAACACCAATTTACCCTATGTAAAGGAGAGTTTGCATGGCTATAACCATTCGACAAAGCCAAAGAGGTGTTGAGTTTACTCTGGATGGCCGCTATGTGGGATGCGCACTGTCTGTTCCTGGCTGCACAGACCGCTTCACTCGTGAGGAGGAGGGTGCATATCGCTGGGAGCGTGTGGCAGACGAGCCGGTTACGCAAATGGAAATGGCATTTTCCTCCGCCTATGCCATGGAATACCAGATGATTCCCGCGCGCATGTACAACCAAAATTTTAACCATGAAATCACCGGTATGTCCACTGATGTGTGGGACAAGGAGGGCCAGAAGGCGGAGGAAGAGCCAAGTTATCCGGTTGGGTGTGTGGATCCTGTTACGGGTGAGGTGCGGAAGCTGGCATGGTGGCGCATGGCAGTGGCCGGGGCTCTGTATACTGAGGGTGGCGGCTTATCCGTGGGCACCTTTCTGCCGCCGGATCAGCGGGATGCATCTGTTTCGATCACTCCAGGCTCTGACAATACGATCCATACCTACTATTGGCCTGTATCGGAGGGCCCCCGTGTGCCGGAGCAGCGGCGAAGCAGATCCAATTATCGCCCGCCGGCTTATCGGGATGAGGATGTATCCGCGATGTTTGCGCCACCTGCCATGGTTGGCCCCTACAGTCTCACCATGGAACCCCGAAGGCACTTTGCCGTGATGCTGGTGTTGGCCCCGGCAGATGAGCCTAAGTCAGCCTGGCACAAGCTTATGTCCTTCTCCTGGCGTGTGAACAAGGGATATCGTGCGCCGAAGTTTTCCAATGAGGAGCTTTGGAACCTGGCTGTGGAGTTTACCAAGTCCATGTTCTGTGAGGGAGAAAACGGCTTCTGGGGTTTCACGCTGGGAAAGGTGTTTATTGACGGCCAATGGATTCACCGCCCCTATTACCGTTATGAGATGGGCTGGACAGGGCAGGGGATCGCCCTTGGTGCGAACATGCTCTATGAAGCAATCCGCACCGGAGATCGTGAGGCGGAAGACATGGGGTTCAAGGCGCTGGACAGCTGGCTGAAGTGCGCCTTGCCCAACGGCATGCTCCCCACCCACATCATGGGCCAACAATTCCCCTGCAATGGGCGGAGGGTGGTGGATGCCTGCAATCTTTCTGCCGGGGTGCTCGGTTATTTCCGCGCATTCGATTATGCTCAGGCGCTTGGTAAGCCGAAATCGGAATATTACAATGCAGCCATTGGTTTGTGTGATTTTACTTTGCGGAGTATGCGCGCCGATGGCAAGCTCGCAAAGACCTGGTATGAGGATGACCTGACCCCCGCTGCAGAAAACGGCAGCACCGGCGCATTCCTGGCACTTCCGCTCTGCGAGGCTGCGAAGAGAACGCATAAGCCCGAGTATTTGGACGGCGCGGTGCGGTGCTATCGTTATTACTATGAGGACTTCATGAAGAACGCCTATTCCTACGGCGGTGCGCAAGATAAGTTCTCCATCGACAAGGAGTCGGGCATCCCAATGCTTCGGGTGGCATTGGCGCTGTATGAGCTCACGGGCGATGAGAAGTATATTGAGTGCGCCAGAAACGGCGCCCATTATTTATCAACTTGGCAATGGCAGCATACCCATCCGTTAGTGCCAGACAGTAATTTGGGAAAAATCGGTTATGATTCCTACGGCGGAACCAGCGTTTCCATCAACGGTTACGGCATCGGCATTGACCCATATGCGCTGCCTTATCTGCATGAGTTGCACGATCTGTCAGTGCTCACCGGCGAGCCGGAGTGGGCTGAACGTGCCCATGCTGCCTGGTTGCACGCCGCGGAAGGCGTTTCCGATGGTACGCTCGTGGTGGGCGGCATCCCAATCCCGCGTGGCGGCCAGGATGAAGCCTACGGTATGGGGCGGCCATATGAGGATTCGGGCTTTGCGTGGATGCCGGGCTGGATGGCATGCTTCCGCATGGAAAACATGATCCGCACGCTCCCCGGCGGCGACAGGCTGGGCAGGGTATTGTGAATTGTGAAGAAGCCCGGATTGAGAATTCTCCGTCCGGACTTCCGCTAATGCGATGCGGATGCTTGCCCTGGTGAATGGGACCCCGTTGAAGATGGATGAAGTGGCAAGTATGTGCTGGGTGGTGGAGTGGCTGCGGCCCATCGTGGGCAACGACCTGCGGTGACGTTTGTTTCGATGGGAGATATGTTCATATGTGAGAAAAGTGAGGCCTGAACTCGGGCCTCACTTCTGCAATTGATCCCATATGGAGAATTTGTTTACTATTTTTTGTCTGCTAAACTGCTGATATTCGGCAGCTTCAGCCTTTTCATGCCTAACGGCAAGCCTACGGACTGTGATCTGGACTTGGAGAAGATATCTACTGCAACCGCCAATAACAGCACGAACCCCTTCAGTATGCTTTGCACGTCAGTGTTATAGCCCAGGATGGACATGCCGTTGTTTAGCACACCCATGAATAATGCGCCGATGATTGCGCCTACGGCTGTGCCGGCGCCGCCATACATCGAGGCACCACCTACAAAGCATGCGGTGATCGCATCAAACTCGTAGTTCTGGCCGGCAATGGGTGATGCGGCGACCAGGCGGGAGGCTGTAGCGATTGCTGCCACTGCGGAAAGCACACCCATATTCACATAGCTGAGGAATAACACCTTGTTGGTATTGACACCCGAAAGTTTCGCGGCTTTTTCGTTGCCACCCATCGCATAGATGTGCCTGCCGGGCACGGTCTTTGTCAGGTAGAACTGATATCCCAACACAAGCAGGCCCATGATAATGAAGATGATTGGCAGCCCATCATAAAGACCAAGCCAGAGGAAGAAGGCCATAATTGCCACAGACATCACTGCCAACTGTGCGACAAATAGCGGCTGGGGCGTAGTCTCTAGCATGAATTTCTGCTTGTTTTTTCTGCTTTTGATTTGCAAATAAATATAAGCAGCCACGATCAGAACGCCCAGCGCAATCGCCGTATAGTTGTAGGTTTCCGGATGTGTGATGCGGTAGGCCAGGCTCGTGAACTCCTCCGGTTTCATCACTGGGGCATTGCCAATATAGTCCGGCACGAAACCCATGGCGATTTTCGTGAAAGACTCGCTAAACGGTGCGATAGTTCCCCCCTTGGTGATGGTGAGCGTAAGCCCGCGGAAGAGCAGCATACCAGCCAGCGTGACGATGAACCCAGGCACCCGGATATAAGCGATCCAGTAACCTTGCCAAGCGCCGATGATTGCGCCGATTACCAGCGCTACCAGAATGCCAAGCCACATCGGCCAATGCAAGTTGATCAGCAGGATTCCGACCACTGCGCCGATGAAGGCCACCACAGATCCGGCTGACAGATCGATGTTGCCTCCGTTGATCAGCAGGATCATCATGCCAATGCCCAGAATGAATACATAGGCATTTTGCAGGATCAGGTTGGAGATGTTTTGCGGAACCAACAATGTGCCGCCTGTCAGAAACCCGAACAGGATCATCGCGAGGACCAGCGCGATCAGCATGGTGTATTGCCGGATGTTGTTTTTGATCAGTTTGATAAGGGTATCCATTACACGGCCTCCCTGTTGCTCTGCATGATGCATTTCATGATAGCTTCCTGCGTGATTTCTGCACCGGTGAGCTCTCCGGCAATACTGCCCTCGTTCATCACATAAACTCTGTCGCACATGCCCAAAAGCTCGGGCATTTCCGAGGAAATGAAGATCACGGACTTGCCTTCTGCCACCAGCTGGTTCATGATTGTATAAATTTCATACTTGGCGCCCACATCAATGCCGCGCGTGGGCTCGTCCAGGATTAAAAGGTCCGGCTCGGTGAAGATCCATTTGCTCAACACAACCTTCTGCTGGTTGCCGCCGGATAAGTTCATGCATTTCTGAAAGATGCTTGGTGTCTTGACATTCAGCTTCTGGCAATACTCTTTCGCCACCTGAATCTCCAGGTCATTGTTCACCACACTACTCTTCGCCACCCGGTCAAGCCCGGCCAACGTGATGTTTTCTCTCACATCTGCCTGCAGGATCAACCCGCTGCTTTTGCGGTCTTCTGTGGCGTAGGAGATGCCATGCTGCACTGCGCGGCGCACGGTGTTCACCATGATCTCCTTGCCGTCCTTATAAACGTGGCCGGAGATGTGCTTGCCGTAGGATTTGCCGAAGATGCTCATCATGAGTTCAGTACGCCCGGCACCCATGAGGCCAGCGAAGCCAAGGATTTCGCCTTTTCTGACCTCAAAACTGATGTTGCGGATGACCTGTTTGTCCGTAATCAGCGGGTCATATACGATCCAGTTTTTCACTTCGTATGCCACTTCGCCGATGCTCGGTGTCCTCTTGGGGTAGCGATCCACCAATTTTCTGCCTACCATGCCGCGGATAATGTTGTCTTCGGTGATATCACCGGAGTTTTTATCCAGCGTCATGATCACGGCGCCATCACGGATGACTGTGATCGTATCAGCCACCTTGGTGACCTCTTTGAGCTTGTGTGAAATCAGGATACTCGTGATGCCTTCCTTCTTGAGGTCCAGCATCAGGTTCAGAAGATTGTTGGACTCAGCCTCATTCAACGACGCCGTGGGCTCATCCAGGATCAGCAGCTTCACATCTCTGGAAAGTGCTTTGGCAATCTCCACCAGCTGCTGCTTGCCCACGCTGATGTCGCGCACCAGTGTGTGGGTGTTTTCATTCAACCCCACCTTTTGCAGCAGCGCCGTTGCCTTGATGTGTGTCTCATCCCAGTCGATCACACCATTCGCTGCCTGCTCGTTGCAGAGATAAATGTTTTCTCCTATCGTCAGATTGGGAATCAACGCCAGCTCCTGATGGATGATCGTGATGCCCAACCGTTCGCTTTCTGATATATGCCGGATGGTGATCGGTTTTCCCTCATACACAATCTCCCCGGTATAAGAGCCATATGGGTGTACGCCGCTCAATACATTCATCAATGTGGATTTTCCAGCACCGTTTTCACCAATCAGTGCGTGGATCTCACCCCGTTTCACGCTCAACGTCACATTATCGAGCGCCTTGACGCCTGGAAAGAGTTTCGTGATAGACTTCATTTGCAGCATGAAATCATCCAAATGGGTCATCCCCCTCCAATGGATTTGCGTAAGAACTGTGCGCATCTCGCGCGCTGGCGGCAGCTTTTCGCAGGATCCTGATATCATTCGGCCTGCGTACGATAGGCTTCCGCCAAACCGCCGCAGGCCGAATTGCGCTACCTGTTCAGATTACTTGAGCTGATCTTCCTTGTAGTAACCGCTGGTCACCAGGATGTCTTTGTAATTATCCTTGTTGGCGAACACAGGAGTGCACAGGAACGTGGGAACGACCTTGGCGCCGTTGTTATAGGTCTTGGTGTCGTTGGTGGTGGGCGTCTGTCCGTTCTGGATGGCGGTGATCATCTTCACGGTTTCAGCCGCCAATGTGCGGGTGTCCTTGAAGATTGACATGGACTGTTTGCCAGCGATGATGGCCTTCACATTGGCAACGTCGCAGTCTTGCCCGGTCAGGATCGGGTAAGGCTTGTCAGCTGTGCCGTAGCCGTTGCTGTCAAGCGAGGCCACAATGCCGATGGCAAGGCTGTCGTTGGGGGAGAGGATTGCATCCAGCTTCGTGCCGCTGGCGTAGTTGGCGGTGATCAGGTTGTCCATCCTGGACTGGGCAGTGGCCGATGTCCAGTTGGCAATCGCAACCTTTGAAAACTCTGTCTGGCCGCTCTTCACAACCAGTTTGCCGCTCTCAATGTAGGGCTTGAGCAGATCCATCGCGCCATTGTAGAAGAATGTAGCGTTGTTGTCGCCGGGGTCGCCGCCGAAGACCTCGATGTTGAACGGGCCTGCAGCCTTTGTGAGATCCAGCTTGTCAATGATAAACTGGCCCTGGATGGCGCCCACCTTGTAGTTGTCAAACGTGGCATAATAGTCCACATTGGGTGTCTGCATGATCAGGCGGTCATAGGCGATCACTTTCACGTTTTGCTTGGCGGCCTTGGCCAGCACATCGGTGAGGGAGGAGCCTTCAATTGCGGCGATGACCAGAATCTTGCAGCCTTGCGTGACCATGTTTTCAATCTGCTGCACCTGGGTGTTCACGTCGTTGTTGGCATACTGGAGCACAGACTCATAGCCAGCGGTTTTCAGCTGCTCGACCATGTTTGCCCCGTCCTGATTCCAGCGCTGCAATGACTGTGTGGGCATTGCAATGCCGACTTTGACCTTCTTGGGGGCTCCGGAGGTGGCCTGGCAGGATGCCAGCGTGAGGACCATGGCAACCGACAGCGTCAGCGCCAACAGGACGACCAGGAATCTCTTCATGTGCTAACCCTCCTTCTTTGTTTTGGCAATATGGGTTTGAGCATCCCATATTTGTTATTTTACATATGAATTGCTGCTGTGTCTCTGTATAAAATTACTAGTATCTTTGCATCTTTATCAACTTACTGGCTGGCTTAGGGTTGGTTAGCATTTTATTACGGTTGGAAGTGGTAAGGTCTTCATGTTATGTGGTTTGAGGCTGTTTGTTGACATTGCATAATTTTGTTATTAATATATTTTATATATCACAACCATGTAAATAATCAATGGGTAATTGATGTGAAAAGATACCTGAGGATTCTTCTGACTGCCTTGTTCGCAGCCTTGTTTTTGGGGTTTGCGGTTTATTCCTATCAGCTCAGTGAAATACAGATTAACTTGGTAGGTGGCAGCGGCAAGGACAGCAAGCCGGAGCTGAAATACCATTTCATGCTGATTGCCCAGGATATGGGCAGCACCTTTTGGCGGCAGGTGCGCTCCGGTGCGGAGATTGCCGGCGAAGAATATGAAGCCGCAATTGAATTCAACGGTTCGATGATCCGCGATGAGGATACAGCGCTGGAGCTCATCAACATTGCCATTGCAAGCCGCGTTGACGGCATCGTTGTTTATGTGACTGACGATAGCAAGTTCACCCCGCTCATCGATAAGGCAGTTAGTATGGGCATTCATGTGGTCACGATTGAGTCTGATGATAAAAAGAGCAAGCGGCAGGTGTTTGTGGGCCCTAATAGCTACACTGCCGGTTATTATGGCGGCAACCTTGTAGCGGAGGCGACCGATGGCAAGGCAAACGCGGCGATCATCATCGGCGGGAATTATGCCTGCAACAAGGATGCCAAAAACTCTCTGCTGAAAGGCTTTAAGGACAGCGCGCTGACCAGTCCGGCGGTGCGCTATCAGCCGTTTGAGCTTTCTGACACCGGCTATTTTAGTGCCGAAACGGTCATCCGGCAGATCGTAATTGACCATCCGGAGATAGACACGGTGGTGTGCACAGATCTTGACGATACCATGGAAGTCGTTCAGGTGCTGATCGACCTGAACAAGGAGAGCGATCTGACTGTGATCGGATATGGCAATACATCCCAGATCCGTGAATTCATTAAAAACAACAACCTTTACGGCTCTGTATATGAAGACCCCAAAGACACGGGTTATCAGAGTATCGAGCGACTGGTGCAAAGCATCACTGGCCAGAATCCCCCTGGCTCAAACAGCACCGGTGTTTATACCATCACGCGCACCAATCTTGTGAGCTACCATGGCTCGTGAGGAGGGGCTGGGCATGCGCGCATTGTGGGCAAGGGTTACCAGATTATTGCGGAGCGTTAGACAAAAAAACGTGATCCGTAAAAAGCTGCTGCTCTATTTCCTGATTTCAGCGGTGTTGGTGAACTCCATCTGCCTTTATACCTACAACAACACCCGGCTTCTGATCAACAAGCTCAACCAGATCTTCATCAACGACATCGCGCTCACCAACCTCTCATACGGTGTGGACTCGGTGCACACCAGTCTTAAGGACTACCTCACAACCAACAACTCAAAAGACCTTGAGGCATTCCTCAACAACAGCAACCGGCTCCGGGAGCAAACCAGCGGGATCAGGACCGTGCTATCCAACGACGAGAGCGAGCTGCTGCTGCTGGATATCAAGCAGATGATATCCACCTATCTCAGCCATACGGCTGCCGCGGAATACCGCAAACGTGGCCGTGACATTAATGGTTATAGTGAGTATTTCAATGAGGCCAGCCAGGTCTATGACTATATCAACCGCTATATCGAGAAGCTGAAGATTTATCAGTTTCAGGAAAACAACCGTAACTACCTGGAGCTGGACCGATGGCTGGGCATGCTGCAAACTCTCAACATGCTTGTTATTCTAGTCGCAATGCTTGTCAACATTGCGCTGATTTTTTGGTTTGCGTGGAGCATCACCGAGCCGATCATCAAATTGTCCAAGGCGGCCGGGGAAATCGCAGACGGGAATTATGATGTGCCGCCGGTGAATGTGCGCTCCAATGATGAGGTGAAGTCGCTTGCGATCACCTTCAACCGCATGACCGAAAGCATCAGAAAGCAATTGGTGGAGATCCGCCAGAAGGCGGAGATCGAGAGCCGGCTGCAAGATCAGCAGGTACAGAACCTGAAAATGCGCACAATGCTCAACGAGTCACAGTTGAAAACACTGCAGGCGCAGATCAACCCTCACTTTATGTTCAATACACTGAATGCCGGCATGCAACTGGCGCTGTTTGAGGGCGCCGAACGAACCCAGACATTCCTGGAAAAGCTGGCAGAATCGTTGAGATACAACCTGGGTGACATCGGCAATTCGGCCACATTGAGCCAGGAGATTGCCAGCATTGACAATTATGTATACCTCCTTCGTGAGCGGTTCGGAGACAGCGTGCGCTATGTCAAGGAGATTGAGGCCGATCTGCCCGATCTTTCGATGCCGCGCATGATCCTGCAGCCCATTGTGGAAAATGCGTTCGTACATGGCATCGGCCAATTGGAGGGCGGCGGTGAGATCCACCTGAGAGCCTGGCGTGACGGCAACTGTGTGATGGTGCGGGTGGGAGACATGGGCCCCGGCATGGCCCCTGCCACACAGGCCAGATTGCTCGCCGGACAATGGTCCGCCCAGGATGCCGGCTCCGCTGAGCGCTCCCATTCCGGCCATGGCCTGGGCCTGGGTAATGTGATTGAGAGATTGATGCTCTATTTCGGTTTGGAGAGGGCAGATCAGATACTGGCAATCGATGGCGGACCCGGTGACGGCACCAGGATTACGCTGTCTTTGCCTTTGACCGGATCGGAGGAGATGTGATGTATAAGCTGCTGGTGGTGGATGATGAGCAGATTGTGCTGGATTCGGTTCGGTTCATTGTGGAGAACCACATGGGCAACCCGCTGCGCACAGAAACTGCCCGCTCAGGCCGCGAGGCCATTGAGAAAGCGGAGACATTGCGGCCTGATATCGTGCTGATGGACATCCGGATGCCCGGAATCAGCGGCTTGGATGCAATGGCGGAGATCAAGGCGCACAACGCTGACGCGCTGTTTATTGTCGTGACAGCTTATGAGCGTTTTGAGTTTGCCAAAGAGGCATTGCAGCTGGGCGCAATGGACTACATCAACAAACCTCTGAGCCGCGAGCGCGTGATGGCGGCTCTCAGGAGCGCCATCGCCAAGAAGGATGCCGAGCGCAGAAAATTAGAAGCAGAACTGGAACTCAAAGAAAAGATGGCATTTGTGCTGCCTGTACTTGAAAACGGGTTTATCTATACGATGGTTTTTTCCGATGACCAAATGCTGGAAATGGAATCGTTCCGAAGGATTCTGGACATCCGCAAAGAAGGCGGGTATGTCATGACGGCGGAGATCGTCGGAGACGGCGAAGAGGAGGGGCTTGCCGGCAAGCTTGGCGCCAGCATCTCCAGCCAACAGTTTCAGCCAATGCTACGAGAGGCGATGAAGGAAAGCTGTGACTGCATCGTGGGGCCAGTCATGCTCAACCGTATCATTGCATATGTGCCTGGCGCCTGCGATGCGGATGAGTACACCCAGCGACTTGAGGCGCTCCACGCAGCAGCGGAGGCGTGCGTCAAGCTCAAGGCGGCTGCGGGTGGTGCAGAGTTTCGGATTGGTATTGGTAAAAGTTACCGCGGGTTGAGCCGGGCTTACCGTTCCTATGAGGAATCCCTGCGGGCGATTGCGTTTGCAAGGCGGGGCGGTGCGTTCCACATCAATGATATTCCTCCAGACCGGACGGAAAACCGGTCTTATCCGGAAAGCGATGAGAAGATGCTGTTGAAGGCGGCGGGCTCGGGTAATGCAGACGCTTGCCTATTGGCATTTGAGCGGATATATGGATGGCTTTCCTCTGAATATGGCACCAGCCGCAAGGAGATTGCACCGGCGCTTGCGGAGCTTGCCATGCTGCTCGGGCGCAGCGCCAAGGAAAGTGGGGCATCCGGCTCGGTCTGCGGGGATTATCTGGGTGAGCTGCTTGCAATAGAGGAGCCTGGGGCCATGAAGGCCTGGATGAAAAGCAGGATACGCGTGGTTTGTGAGGGGATTACTTCCGCCCGTGAGAAGAGGCTTTCCGGTATCGTGATGGCTGCGCGGGACTTCATCGCAGCCAACTACTCCAAGGACATTACACTGGAAGAGGTTTCCAGAGAGGTTAATATCAGCCCCAATTATTTCAGCAAACTGTTTAAGGACGAACTGGGCAGCAACTTCATCGATTATCTCACGGCTCTGCGCATAGACAAAGCCAAACGGCTCCTGTCAGATAACCGATACGCCAACAAGGAGATTTGTTACCAGATCGGTTATGGTGATCCGAATTATTTCAGCAGGATCTTTAAAAAGGTGGTCGGCGTGACACCCACGGAGTATCGCATGGCATCACTGGGTGGCAACCAGTGAGCAATGTGACTGGAAAGGGGTTCGGCGGAATGAATATACGGAAATTCTGGGCGGTTTTGTGCCTGGCGGCCGTCCTGGCCGCGGTGTCGATGCAGCTTGGATGCGCATCTGGCAACACCGTATCTGGAATACGTGATGACAAGATCCTGATTGGCTTTTCCATGGCAACGCTGAAGGAAGAGCGCTGGTATATTGACCGTGATGAATTTGTGGCCGCAGCCCAGAAGATGGATGCCGATGTCGTTGTGGATGTGGCCTACAATGATGCCGGCGAGCAGCTTGAGCAAGTGCGCACAATGATCAGCCAGGGCATCGATGTGCTCGTGATCATCCCCCATGATGCCGCCAGCGCCGCTGCGGCTGTGGCAATGGCCCATCGGGCTAATGTCAAAGTTGTGTCATATGACAGGCTGGTCTTGGGTGCCAATGTGGATCTGTATATTTCCTTTGACAATGAGAAAGTGGGCAGGTTGCAGGCACAGGCGATGCTGCGGGCTGTACCCGAGGGACACTATGTGATCGTGGACGGGCCAGCCACCGACTATAACTCCGTGATGATTCGCAAAGGCATTGAAGAAGTGCTCAAGCCCCATGTGGATAATGAAGAAATCACGATCGTCAGTGAGTTCGAGACGGTGGATTGGATGGCAGACGAAGCAGCTGATGGCATCAACAAGCTCCTTCAAGATAATGTGAGGATTGACGCTGTAATTGCTGAGAATGACAGCCTGGCTGGCGGCGCCATCAAAGCGCTCTCCCTGCATCACCTTGTGCCCTTAGTGCCTGTTGTGGGGATGGATGCTGACCTTGCTGCCTGCCAGCGGGTCGTGGAGGGGCAGCAACTGATGACGGTGTATAAACCAATCCGCCAACTTGCGGTTGCGGCGGCGGGGTTTGCGGTGAAACTGGCGCGAGGAGAGGACATTGGTGTGAATGGCACCATGAGCGATGAAAAGTATTACGTGCCCTGCTATTTCATTTCTCCGGAAGCGGTGAATAAAGACAACATGGTGGACACCGTGATCAATGATGGGTTTCATAAAATGGCAGAGGTATATATGAACGTTCCCCAATCCAAATGGCCTACGCAATAGCGCATGTGTTGTGCATTCCTCGTATAAAATTACAATGATTGTTCAATTTCATTCTAAAAAATGTACAACGTTAACTATTTGTGATATGATAAGAACCGTGTGAGACGCACATTCATTTTGCACCAACCAATCACTCACAATCAAGGAGGCCTCCCATGGGAAATGACCGGATTGAACAGGCGCTCGGCAACGTGAACACGCTTTCACGCCCCTCGGACCTTCGCATCACCGACATCGAGTTCTGCGACATCAAAGACGCACCAATGCGTTGCACACTGCTCAAGATCAAGACCAATCAGGGCCTTGAGGGCTATGGCGAGATCCGCGATGGATCCGACAGAAGCTACGGCCAGATGCTGGTGAGCAGGGTGATCGGGCAGAACCCCTGCGACATCGACAAGATCTTCCGGCGCATCAAGCAGTTTGGCGGCCATGCCCGGCAGGCCGGCGGCGTGTGCGGCATCGAGCTGGCATTGTGGGACCTGGCCGGCAAGGCCTACGGCGTGCCGGTGTATCAGATGCTGGGCGGCAAGTTCCGCGATACGATCAGACTGTATTGCGACACCGACAACGACGGCACCGCCAACGGCCACGAGATGGGCCAGAGGATCAAGGAGCGCCTGGGGCTGGGTTTCACCTTTACCAAGATGGATCTGGGCATCAACATGCTCCACGGTATTCCCGGCACACTCAATGCGCCGCTTGGGCTGCTCCACGATATGAACAGCGCCGCCCGGGCCGGATGGGAGACCCGCGGCGCGATGGATATGGCCAGCATTGAGAAGCGCATCAAGGGCTACGACGCCTTCAACGTGATGCACCCGTTCACCGGCATCCAGATCACCGAAAAGGGCCTGGACATCCTTGAGAACTATGTGCACGACGTGCGCGAGACCATCGGTTATGAAGTCCCGCTGGCGCTGGATCATTTCGGCCACATCGGCCTGGACAGCTGCATCCGGCTGGGCAAGCGGCTGGAAAAATACAACATCGCCTGGTTGGAGGACATGATCCCCTGGCAGTTCCCGGAGATGTTCCGCAGGCTCAACAACGAAGTGAACATCCCCGTCTGCACCGGCGAGGACATCTATTTGAAGGAAGGATTCAAGCCGCTATTTGAGGCCGGCGGCGTGTCAGTGATCCACCCGGACGTGCTGTCCAGCGGCGGAATCCTGGAAAACAAGAAGATCGGCGACATGGCGCAGGATTATGGCGTTGCGATGGCCGTACATATGGCCGAAAGCCCTGTGGCCTGCATGGCCGCCGTGCACAGCGTTGCCTCTACGGAAAACTTTCTGGCGCTGGAGTTCCATTCGGTGGATGTGCCGTGGTGGGAAGACATTGTGACGACCGGTCGGGGTAAGATCGTGAACAACGGCTTCATCGCCGTGCCCGACGCGCCTGGCCTGGGCATCCTGGGCCTCAACGATGAGGTGCTGGAGCAGCACCGCACGCGGCCTGAGGGCAAGCTCTGGGAATCCTCCGAGCAATGGCACAAGCTGGAGTGCTGGGACAGGCTCTGGAGCTGAGGCGCGCTATGGATTTGATGCTTGGTGGTAAGGTTATTTTGGTCGTGGGTGACGGCGGTGAAATCGCCGCCGCGCTCACCAGGGAGTTGAAACAAGAAGGGGCCGCAGTGGCCCTATGCCTGCCGGAAGGCTTCGGGGAAGCGGGTGTCGCCGACGAGCTATTTCATTGCGACCTGGCAGAGGAGGCGGAGGCCGAATGGCTGCGAGACGCGCTGCTGAAGAGGTTCGGCAGGCTGGACGCTGTGGTCTTCGGGCAGACTGGCGCCCAGAAGGCCGGTTTGTTTGATCTGGATGCCGGTGGGTTTCAAAAACGGATGGTGCCAGCCAGAGCGGCCTTTCTGTGCTGCAAGGTGTTCGGGCAGTGCATCGGTGACCAGGGCAGGGGCGGGGCGCTCCTGTTTCTCACCTCGATTCATGACGAAAAGCCCAATGGCAGCGACTTTGCCCACAGCCAGGCGCAAGGCATGATCGGCAATCTGGTGATGGAGGCCGCTCTGCAATATGGCGAATTGGGCGTGCGTGTCAACCAGATCAGCGCCGGGGCGATGGCTGGCGACGGAGAGCGGTTCCCCAGCGACGTCACCACGCTTTATGAAGGTTGCCAATACAAGGTGCCCGTGTGTAGGCTCGGCATGGCGGAGGACATCGTGCCTTTGGCGGCTTTCCTGCTTTCCGACCGGGCTTCGTTTATCAACGGTGCCCGTGTGCGTGCCGACGGCGGCTTCCTGCTGCACTATCTGGATGTAAAAGCCAACTACAAGGCGTTGAAGGCGGCGGGGGAGGTGCGCGAACATGATTGAGAAACCTCTTTGTGGCCGCGTGGCCGTGGTCACCGGCGCCGGCAAGGGCATCGGCTCCGGCATCGCCCGGGAGCTTGCCGCGGCGGGCGCGGCGGTGGTCATAAACTACAGCTTCAGTGCCGAGGGCGCCGAGCGCGTGCGCGATGAAATCCTCTCGCAGGGCGGAAAGGCAATGGCTTTCAAGGCCGATGTTTCCCAAGAGAATGAGGTCATCGCGCTGATGGACGCCGCCGTGCAATGGGGTGGCAGGTTGGATATCCTCGTGAACAACGCCGCGCTGCAGGCCAATGTGCCGCTGCCGGACTACAAAATGGAGACCTATGACCGGCTGGTGGCGGTGAACCTGATGGGCTACTGGCTTTGCACCCGCGAGGCGGCACGGCGCATGATCCCCAACGGCAAGGGTGTAATACTTTATAACTCCTCGGTGCACGCCAAACGCCCGACCCATTTTGACCCTGCCTATTGCATGACGAAGGGCGGCATCAAGATGTTGGAGCGCGAAGCGGCGATTGCGCTTGCGCCCCACGGCATCCGCGTGATCTGCATGGAGCCCGGCGGCGTGCACATTGATTTGCCGAAGTCAGGCAGCGAGGGCCAGATCATTGACCGCAAGCACCTGGCGCAAGAAAGGCTGTTCCGCTACAAGCCCCAGCAGAACCTGGGCAGACC
>JAEZSE010000038.1 GCA_023421955.1 Bacillota bacterium | reverse complement strand
GGGCACGCCACGATATTCCCCGAAGATGCTGTTGGGCGTGAGGCCCAGCTCGCGCACCAGGTTTTCCAGCTCCCGGATGTTGCCGATCCAAAAGGGGTCGTAGCTGGGAATCGGGCCCCAGATGTTTACAAGGCCCTTCTGCACAGGCTTGGGCTCGTTCAGGTATTGCTCGATGATCGCATCGACCACCCACTCATGGCCCAGGATGTTGTTGCCCCTGAAGCCCGCCGTCTCGGCATGGATCACAGGCTTGCCTGCGTCGCGAAAGCGTTCTACCACCTCGCCCACATCGTCGCCCACAATTTCTGGCGTGCAGCCGGTCACCACGATGAAAAAATCAGCATCCAGCACCTTCAGGGCGTTTTCAATGGTCTCAGCCAGCCGCTCGCTTCCGCCGAACACCACTTCTTTTTCGCTGATCTGCGAGCAGGGATAGATTTGCGGCGAGATGTAGCCGGAGTTGCCGTTTCCGCCGGAGACACCGGCTGCCAGCCGCATCGTGCAGCCAGGCCCGCCGTGCACCACGGGGGCGGCGCGATGGATGGCCTGCACCGTTTGCATGGCTCCCAGCGCGCACACATATCGCTGTTGGTCCAATAACCTAGCCATAAATCACGCTTCCTCCCCAGATAAAAAATAGCCGCTGCCCTGCTCCAGCCACCAATTGGTATAGGGCAGGCGCACGCGGTCGGCCAGGTTTTTGGCAAAGCTGCGGTTGCGCACGGTGTCCAGGATGGCATAGGCGGTGTTGAGAATGCCCTTATAGCCGAAGATCATATATTCATCGGTGATGCATAGGCTGGGTGTGCCCTGCTTGATGGCCCACACCGTGGTGCCCGGATGGCGGGAAAAGAAGATGTCGGGCTTCAAGTGGTTCAGGATGTTCATGACCTCGTAGTTCTGCTGGTCGCTCACGCTCACGCCAAAATCCGTGGGCGAGTGCTTCGCCAGATGCTCAAAGGCCGCTGGCACCTGGCCGTCATCATATTGCCGGTCAAAATGCCAGGCGGAGGCCCACACGATTTCCACACCCAGCTCCTGCAGCACGCGGGCTGTGTTGAACGTATAGCCAGGCCCCATGCCGATCACGGCGCGCATGCCCTTCAGTTCCTTTTTAACTTCCTCAATCTTGGGGATGTAGCGGGCCCGCTCCCGCGAGATATAGGCCTCCACCTCCGGCTGCTTGCCAATGGCATCGCCCAGGCTGCGGAGCCAGGTTTCGAACCCTTCGATGCCGTGGGGCTGCAGCACGCGCACATAGGGCACGCCGTATTGCTCCTCCAGCCCGTTTCCCAGATAGGATCCCAGCGTGCCGCAGATGCTCACGGTGGCTGCCGCCTCCGAGAGATGCTTCAGCTCCTCAATGGTGGAGTTGGCCAGCAAAAACGTGGGCTCCACGCCGAAATTGGCAAACATTTCGCTGATTTCCACGGCGGCGCTGCCGAAGAAGTTGATGAAATTTACCTTGTTGCTCTTGGTTTGCGGCGGCTGCACTACACTGGTCAGTATCGCATGGAACGCCGCATCAAATCCTGACGCCCAGATCTTGGATCGGAAGCCCTCGCAAAACACCGGCGCCACAGGGATGGGTAATAGCTCGCGCAGCTCCTGCACCACCGAGTTCACATCCTCGCCGATCACACCGCTGACGCAGGAGGTGCCCACAAAAATCGCGCCGGGCTGGTAGCGGCGGTAGACCTCCAGCGCGATGTCGCGGATACTGCCGGTGGCACCAAACACGGTGTCATTTTCGTTCATGTCGGTGGCCACAAACGCGCCGTGGCTGGTGTCCAGCCCGAAGCGGTCGGCCAGCTGCCGGCGCAGCACATGCAAGCCCACCGAGGTGATCGCGCAGCCCGATGGCGCATGGTTGATCACCACCGCGTCGCGGATCTCGCCCAGCTGCCCCAACGCGCAGGCGGCGTTGCACAGGCTGGACTGGTTGAAACAACGTTCGCGATTACCCAAGGTGCCGCACTCCACCCGTTCATTCAGGTCATGCAATGTGCCCTGATATCCTGTAATCGAGCCCAGGCGGTTTTCACGGTTCTGGGTCTCCGGTACGTTCAGATTGACGGACAATGTAATTCCTCCTTTATGCTGATCAAGCAACAATCATACTCCCCTCCCCCAATCCCATGGGGGAGGGGCTAGGGGGAGAGGGTTCATACTAAATCGAATAACTGAATTCTCCAAGGATCCGCTTGAGGAACTGTCTGGTGCGCTCCTCCTTGGGATGGGAGAAAATCTCACCCGGAGGCCCCTCCTCTACCACCACGCCTTCGTCCATGAAAATCACGCGGTTGGCCACATCGGAGGCAAAGGACATTTCGTGCGTCACCACAATCATCGTGATGCCCTCACGGGCTACCTTTTTGATTACCTCCAGCGCCTCGCCGATCAGCTCCGGATCCAACGCGCTGGTGGGCTCGTCAAACAGGATCACCTCCGGATTCAACACCAGCGCTCTGGCGATACCCACACGCTGCTGCTGTCCGCCGGAGAGCTGGCATGGGTAGGCATCGTATTTCTGCGACAGCCCAACCTTGTCCAGCGCCTCGCGGGCGGCGGCCTCCGCTTCCTTCTTAGGCACCTTGCGGGCCACAATCAGGCCCTCGGTCACGTTTTCCAACGCCGTTTTGTTGTGAAACAGGTTGTGGTTCTGAAAGACCATCGCGGTTTTTTTGCGGGCGGACAAAATGTCTTTCTTGGTGGCATGGCTGAAGGAAACATGCAGGTCGCCGATGGTGAGCTCCCCGCAGTCGGCGCGCTCCAGGAAATTGATGCACCGCAGCAGCGTGGTCTTGCCCGAGCCGCTGGGGCCCAGCACCACCACGACATCGCCCTTTTCCACCCGAAGGCTCACGCCCTTCAGAACTTCGTTTTTACCGAACGCCTTGTGTATGTTGGTTACCTCAATCATGCTGTCAACTTCCTCCGATAGGCAGAGAATCGCTTCTCCAGGGAATAGAACACACGCTCAATGACGATGCAGAGCGCCCAATAGACGATGGCTGCCGCTACATAGGACTCCAAAAACCTGTAGTTGGCCGTGGCTGTGACCATCGCGCCGTTTAAAAGCTCCATCACTGAGATCATAAACACCAGCGATGAGCCCTTCACAAGGCCGATCAAGGTGCTGCAAAGCATCGGCAGCGCCACCGGGAAAGCCTGTGGCAACACAATGCGCCGGAGCGCCTGCCAGCCGGTCAGGCCCACAGCATAGGCAGCTTCCACCTGGCCCTTTTCCACCGACAGCAGCGCGCCGCGCAACGCCTCGGAAAGGTTCACCGTGGCGAAGACCGACAGCGCAAAGATCGCCACATAAACATTGCTGATGTCTTTTGCCCGGATGACCCAGTGGAATCGCTCCGCAACCACATCAAAACCATTGACAAACAGGAAATAGGCTGTGAGCAACAGCAGCACCACCGGGATGCCCTTGAAGACCACCACCAACGCCTGAAAGAACTGCGAGACCACCTTGACGCGATAGACCCTGGTGAGCACAATACCAGTGCCAAGGAGCAACCCCACCAGCAGCGGCATGAAAGCCAGCTCCAGCGTGACCGGTGTATAGCGTAGCGCCTCGCGGAGCGCCAGAAGCAGGTGATTGATATCAAACCCCATAACCGGCCCCCCTCAGTAGGCGAAGCGCTTCGTCAGCAGCGAGAAGCTCTTCTCAATCAGGATGCTGAAGACCACGAAGATCACAGCCGCGGCCACATATCCCTCCAGGAAATGATAGGTGTTGGCCCCAATGGCACGCACCTTTCCCATGATGTCGATAATGCCGAGGGGGAATGCCACCGAAGTGTCCTGCAGCAGGCCCACCAGGCTCACGCCCAGGCTGGGAAGTGCGATCCTGACCGCCTGCGGCGCCACGATCCGGCGGAAAGTTTGCCATTTGGTCAGGCCCACCGTATAGGCGGCTTCGCTCTGGCCCGCCGGCACGCTGGAAATGGATGCGCGGAAGATCTCGGCCATAAAAGCCGACGCATTCAGACCATAGGTCACGATCACATAGATCATCTTGTCGCAGCGGTTGATGTCAATGCCGACCAGCAACAGCAGCGTGGGCAGGCCGTAGAACACTACAAACAACTGCACAATGATCGGCGTGCCCCGCATGAACGACACAAACACCAGCGTGATCTGGTTCAGCACCGGCACCTTGTGCAGCCGGACGAAGGCCAGCGCGATGCCCAGCAGGATGCCAACAGCCGTGGCCAGCACCGTGATCAGCAGCGTGACCGGCAGCCGGGACAGGACCTTCGGGAAGTATTCCAATACCCTTTGCAGAGAGAACAAGTCGGTCAAATTGCTTCCGCCTCCAGCTCCCGCGCCTTGCGCGCACCGGCGCTTCGGCAATCGGATTCTTTGTATGTGTACACCTCTCCTTGCAGAGAGGTGCACACATATCATTGGTTGTGGCAAGCCCGGAATCAGTCGTTGGTGGTATAGTCGCCGCCGAGGATTTCAGTGGAAATCCTGGCAAGCGTACCATCCGCCTTGAGCTCCTTCAGAACTTTATCCACATCCTGCTGAAGCTGGGTGTCATCCTGGCGGTAAATGAAATAGGTGCTGGAAGACGCGACAGGGTCTCCTACCGTTTTGAGAATATCGCCATATGTCTCATTGTAGGACTCCACGATGCGGGTGATGGAGATAAAGGCATCAATGGAGCCGTTCTCAATGTTTTTGACCGTGGTGGCTGCGTCGGCAGCGGAATAGACCAAATTGATCGCATTGTTGTTCTTCTTGTTGTATTCACCCAACACATAAGCGTCGTTGGACCCCTCGCCCACCTGCACCTTTTTGCCGTGAAGGTCTGCAATGGAGTTGATGTCAGTGCGGTCCTTCTTTACGGTGATCCTGAGGATGAAGGTGGTATAGGGCTCGGCGGCAAACAGGAACTTTGCCTGGCGCTCGGGGTTCACCTCGAACTGATGGGCAGCCAGGTCGATCTTCTTGGCCTCCAGACCAATCAGGATATTTTTAAAATCAAAGGTCTGATATTCGAACTTGTATTGGGGCAGCTTCTCGTGGATGGCATCCAGCACTGCCTTTTCGTAACCCTGCAGATTGCCGTTTTCGTCCAGGTAGCAATAGGGCTTGAAGCCGTTGCCGGTGCCCACGATCACAGTGCGCACTTCAGCAGGGGTTTCCGTGGCCGGAGCTTCGGTCGCGGGGGACTCAGTCGCCGGCGCATCCGTGGCTGGAGCAGCGGAAGCGGGGGCGGCGGTGGGGGCGGAAGCCGGCGTGCTGCAGGCGGCAAAACCTGCCACGGTGAGCAGCAGCGCGATGGTCAACAAGAAGATGCGAGACTTTTTCATAATGGGTTCCTCCTATTTTTTAGTTCAGCCATGGCCCGGTCACTTCATCAGTGCGTCTACACATTCGCCCGTTCCACATGGTGATCATACGATCTGTGATGCATCGAGCGCGAGCGGGCCTGTGTTGCATGGCTTTCATTCCGATCCCTCCTTGATTGAGATTTACCGCTGTTCTGTGGCATACGGCATCGCATTACTTACTATTTTTATATGTTTTGTATGACATGCGATTGAGCGAATTATACTGAGCCGCTGCTGCAAAGTCAAGTTGTTTTCTGCCACCTGTTGAAATTTTATTATTTAACCAATCTGTTTTGTTGTAATTAATGCGGAATGACCAGATTGGCGACACTCATTCCGCCCCTCACGCAGGGTGCTCTCCCCAACGGGGATAAGGAAAAGGCCGGGGCATAGCCCGGCCCGTGCAAACACAGCAGTATCCTGTGCGGCGATTACAGATTGTCGTACAGATCCTCCACTAGGGTCAAGCAGCCCCGATAGCCGGCATAGGTGCGGTTGAAGATCAGCCGATCGGTGACGGGATAGGCAATGGCGGCGCACTGGATGCCCCGGGCCATGGCAAACTCCCGCTCATAGGTGCTGCCCACCAGCAGCGTGATCTTGTCGCCCTCCTCCTCCAGCGCTTGGCGAATGCGGAAGTCGTCTGTCTCAAACAGCACCTTCGGAGGCCGTGCGTGCTCCAGACGGGTGAGCGCGTGGGTGATGCGGGCCCTATCCTCATCACGGAACACCGGATCGGTGATCACCGACAGAATCGGTGTGAAGCTATAATCGTTGGCCAGAAAGCGCGTGATGCCCACAACGGTGTTGGCATCACCCACCACAGCGAACCGCTTCCAGGAGAGTGCCCCGATGGCCGTTTCCAGATAGCTGTAGACATAATCCTCCTCCTCGGCCACCACGCGCTCCACAAGCGCTTCGTCCAGATACAGCGTGCGCCCCACGGCGCGCACGAATGCCGTGGTGTCGGTAGCCCCGATGGGCAAGCTTGGCCAGCGCAGCGTGGGGATGGCAAAACGCTCCCAGTATTCGTCCGACGCGCTCTTTAGCAGCCACGGCGAAACAACAATGTTGAGCGCCGCCGAGGACGACTTCCGGATCGCCTCGATGCCTTGATGCTGGGTGAAAAATGTGTTCACCTCCAGCCCAAGCTTGGCGAGAATGCGGGTGAGCTCTTCGAAGTTCCCCTCCCAAAACGGATCGTGATAGGGCATGATACCAAACAAGTTGACCAACTTGGGTTTCTTTGGTGCGGGCTTGACCAAATGATCCAGAAAGGTCTTGAACGCAATTTCATAGCCCCGGTAGCTTTCCCCCAGAAAGCCGGGGCAGTCCACAGGGATCACCAGTGCATCACCGCCTGAAAACTCGTCAGTCACGCTTTTCACATCATCGCCGATGATGCCGGAGGTGCAGCCGGTGAGCACGAAAAAGGCATCAGCCTCAAAAATCTCGATGGCTCCCTGGATTGTGTCGCGCAGGCTGTTCACGCCGCCGAAGACCACTTCGCGCTCCAGCATGTTGGTGCAAGGCGTGGAGACGCTGGAGACATAAAAGGGCGACCGCCCGCCTGCCTGCCCGGCCTCGCCGGCGCTGGTCTGCATGCAGCAACCCGGGCCGGTGTGGTAGATGGGGACCACGCGGTTTACCGCGGAAAGAACGGCGTTCACACCGCCCAGCGCGCAGTTGCCGCGGGGATTTTCTGTGATTCTGGACATCGCTTATTCCTCCAGGGGCTTAATGAATTTGAAGGGATCGGCGTCATACCACGACTGCTTATAGGGCAGCCTGGCATGGCGGGCCAGCTTTTCGTTGAAACCGGGGTTTTCCACCTGGTCGGCTATTTTATGGCCCAAGTATAAAATGCCGTCATAACCCATCGTGGGCCGCTTCATATCCAGCACATGGGTGGTGGGGATCCCAAGCCGGGCCGACCAACTTGGCACGCCGATGAACACATCGGGCTTCAGCTTTTTCACAATGTTGACCTGCTCAAAGGGCTGCATGTTGGCGATATCCAGCACAAAGCCGCCATGGATGCCATTGAGGTGTTCGATATCCACCTGGGCATCATCGTCATAGGTGGGTGTTTCCAGCCCCACCAGCTTCATGCCAAAATCATCGATCAACGCCGCGGCGGCAAAAGACCGGCCGGTGCCGCCGCAGATAAACACCCGCTTGCCCTCCAGGCGTTTACGGATATCCTGAAGCTCCGGCAGGATGCGCGCATGCTCCTGCTCGATATATTCCTCGGCCTTCTGCTCCAGCCCAAAGAGCGCCGCCACACCCCGGAACCACTTGTCAGTGTTACGCACGCCGATGGGCATCACCGTGTGGGCGAAGGGGATGCCGTAATCCGCCTCCAGATCCTTCATGAATTCATCGGCAAACACCTTGCAGATGGCCGTGGAAGCCTCCGCCGCCGGGATGCGCAGGAGCTTGTCTAGCGAGCTATAGAACGGGATCATGTTGGCGTGCAACCCCAGCACGCCCAGCATGCGCTCCATCTCCAGATTGTCCTTGAAGCTGACCGACGTGGGCGCGAACAGGTTGATCAGCCCCTTCTCCTTGGGCGGTCGCCGGTCTTTCAGGATATACTTGGTGACCGCCAAAAACGCCGCGTCGAAACCGGAGGCACAGATCTTCGATTTGAAGCCTTCACAGTGGATCGGCACCAGCAATGGCGCAATTTCCCGCTGCAGCTCCGCCGTTACGGCCTCGATATCGTCGCCGATGATGCCCGACGCGCAGGACGTGAATAAAAAGATGAGCTTGGGGTGGTAGCGCCGGTCGGCCTCCAGGATGGCCTGACGCAGCTTTTCCTCCCCGCCCTGGATGATATCGCGCTCATCCAGATTGGTCACGATGAGGCGGGCATTCTTGATCTGCGAAATGCCCCGGTGGGCCTGGCCCACGCGATAAAGGTCGTGGCCCATCGATGCGCAGCCGGCGCAACCCTGCGGCGAATGCACGATGAAAACCGAGTCCTCCATGCTCATCAGAGCCATAATGCTGTTGATCTGCTGGCACTGCAAGCCCTGGCTGAAGGTGCGGTCGGCGGCCTTCAGGCACCGATCGCCGAATTTAGCCGATAGCTCCAGGCTATTGCCGCCGCAGTCGTTGAAGGTGTTGGGCCTGCTTTCGCGGATGCCCGAATAGTTTCTGCTCATACGGTTTACTCCTTAATCTGACAGTGCCTGGCAAAAATCCTCTATCAAATCATCCGCATCCTCCAGCCCCGCCGAAATGCGGATGAGGCTGGCAGTGATGCCCAGCCGCTCCCGCTCCTCCGGCGGCACCGAGGCGTGGCTCATGCGCACAGGATAGGAGGCGATCGTCTCCACGCCGCCCAGGCTCACCGCTACTGCAGCTAGCCTGGTGCGCTTCAGAAACCTGCGGGCAGAAGCCTCGCCGGATGTTTCAAAAGAGAGCACAGCACCGGGGCCATCAGCCTGTGAAAAATGGACTTTCCGGCCAGGATGCCCAGCCAGGCCTGGATAATGTACCGCCCGCACTGCGGGATTGATGGACAGCCATTGGGCCAGTGCCTGCGCCGTCTGCTGCTGGCGGTCCAGCCGCACAGCCAGCGTCTTCATGCCGCGCATCAGCTGGTAGCATTCCTCCGGCGGGAGAACGGCACCCATGCCGTTCTGGATGCGGTAAATGCGCCGGGCCAACTTGTCATCTGCAGTCACCGCCAGCCCTGCCAGCACATCACTGTGGCCGCCAAGAAACTTGGTGGCGCTGTGAACCACGATGTCAATGCCCAGCCCCAATGGGCGCTGTAAATAGGGCGAAAGAAAGGTATTGTCCACGATGCTGATAAGGCCGTGCTCTTTGGCCAGCGCAGCTGCGGCTCTGAGGTCGGTGATCTTCATCAGCGGGTTGCTGGGGGTCTCCAGAAACAGCCCTTTGGTGTTGGGCCGGATTGCTTTGCGGATCTGGTCAGTGTCAGTCGCGTCCACCAGTGTGAATTCCATACCAAAGCGGTTGAAGATCGTGTTGACGGCCCGAAAGGTGCCACCATACACATCCTGACAGACGATCAGATGGTCACCAGCGGAGAAGATGGACAAAACCGCCGATGTAGCTGCCATGCCGGATGCAAAGGCATAACCGTGGCTGCCACCCTCCAGCAGGGCGATGGTTTCCTCCAGCACCTTGCGAGTTGGGTTGCCGGAGCGGGCATAATCAAATTCAGCTATGTTGTCCAGATCCTTTTGATGAAAGGTGCTGGCCCGGACGATCGGCGTGCTCAGCGCGCCGGTGGATTCATCCATCGTGGCAGCGTTGTGAATCAGCTTCGTTTGGAATTTCATATGTTCACCTCAGTGCCTGCGCCAGGTCTTCGATGATGTCTTCGGCGTTTTCAATGCCCACCGACAGCCGGAGCAGCCGGTCGGTGATGCCCAGTCGGAACAGGATATCGCGGGGGATGTAGTTGTGGGTCTGCACAATGGGATAGGTGATCAGGCTTTCCACCCCGCCCAGGCTTTCAGCAAACCGGATCATCTTCACCCGCCCCAGCACCTGTTCCACCAGAGCGATATCATCCACCGAAAAGGCAATCATCGCGCCAAACCCGGCGGATTGCCGCTTCATGAGCCCATGGCCAGGGTGGTCGGGCAGGCCGGCATAATGCACCTGTTCCACGCGGGGATGCTCCTTCAGCCATGCGGAAACCGCCAAGGCATTCTGCTGGTGCCGCTCCATCCGGAGCGCCAGCGTTTTGATGCCGCGCAAGATGAGCCAACTATCGAAGGGTGCCAGCACAGCCCCCTCGGTTTTCTGGATCAGGCGCAAGCGCTCGGCGATCCTGTCGTCACGCACCACTGCAAATCCGGAAAGCGTGTCGTTATGGCCGCCCAGGTATTTGGTGCCGCTGTGCACCACGATGTCAGCACCAAGCTCGATGGGCCGTTGGAAATAGGGAGTCAGAAACGTGTTGTCCACCGCCAACAGCGCACCGTTTTGGTGGGCCAGCACCGCCAGCGCAGCAATGTCGGAAACCTTCATCATCGGGTTTGTAGGCGTCTCCACGAACAAACATCGAGTATTGGGCTGCATACATCGCCGGGTCAAATCCAGATCAGCGGTATCGATGTAATCATACAGGATGCCATAAGGTTTGTAGATTTCCTCAAAGAGGCGATAAGTGCCGCCATATAGGTCATCGGAGACGATGAGATGGTCGCCGGGCTTGAAAAGCTTCAGAACCGTGGTGATGGCCGCCATACCGCTGGAGAACGCCAGCCCATGGCTTCCCCGCTCCAGCTTCGCCACGGTCATCTCCAATTCCTCCCGGGTGGGGTTTTGCAACCGGGAGTAATCAAACCCGGTGCTTTGGTTTAAGCCCGGATGGCGAAACGTCGCGCTCTGATAAATCGGGAAGCTGACCGCACCGGTGGCAGCGTCTCCACCCCTTGCGCCATGGACAACTTCAGTATCAATATGCATCTCATTCCCCCCCTGCCTCATCCCTGATAGAAAGGGTGGGCGTACACTGTACGCCCACAAGGCCGTTTCCGTAATATTTTGGGTGAAGTTGGCCGGCTCGTCCAGTTGTAAGCCTATTCTTCTTGATACAGCACGGTGGAAAGATAGCGTTCGCCGGTATCGGGCAGCACAACAACGATGGTCTTTCCCTTATTCTCCGGCCGCTTGGCAACCTCGGTGGCCGCAAATGCCGCAGCACCGGAGGAAATGCCAACCAGAAGGCCCTCAGACTTGGCAAGCTTGCGGGAGGTGGCGAAGGCTTCGTCATTCTTGACACGGAACACCTCATCGATAATCCCGCGGTTCAGCACATCGGGCACGAAACCGGGGCCGATGCCCTGGATCTTGTGGGGGCCAGGGTTGCCGCCGGACAGCACCGGGGAATCGTTGGGTTCCACTGCGATCACCTGCACGCTGGGCTTCTTCTGCTTTAGTGCCTCGCCCACGCCGGTGATCGTACCACCGGTTCCCACACCGCCGATGAAGATATCAACCTGGCCATCGGTGTCGCGCCAGATTTCCTCCGCCGTGGTAGCCCGGTGGATGGCCGGGTTGGCCGGGTTTTTAAACTGCTGGGGTAAAAAGGAATTGGGGGTTTCCGCCGCCAGCTCTTCTGCCCGGCGCACGGCACCCTTCATGCC